>JBFLZS010000028.1:0-41522 GCA_040756135.1 Nitrospirota bacterium | reverse complement strand
CGAAAATATTTTTATATGTTCTATTGATAAAAATATTCGTAATACCATTCGTTAAAGGTACACTAAGGTATCGAAAAATAAATTTTTTCACAACATCTGCATTATTTAATTGCATTTTTCGGGTTAACATATGGAAAAGATTGATGTAATTATTTTGGCAGGGGGGGAGGGAACACGGCTGAGGAGTGTTGTTTCTGATGTTCCCAAGCCGCTTGCCCTGATAGATGGAAAACCTTTTCTGGATATTTTACTGGAGCAGTTGAATAATTTTAATTGTATAGGCAGAGTTATTATGGCAGCAGGATATAAGTCTGAAATGATAGTAGAAAGATATAAAGAGTGTTCAAAATATAATTTTAAGATACTCTTTTCCATAGAAAAGAAATTATTAGGAACAGGTGGTGCGATAAAAAAGGCTCTGCCATTAACAGAGACAGAAGACGTGCTTGTCTTGAATGGTGATTCGTATATAGAGGTAAATATAGAAGATTTAATCATGACTCACAAAAAAAATAATGCTAATCTAACAATTGTATTAAAAGAGGTTGAAAATGCTGACAGGTATGGCAGTGTTAAACTTGACAAGAATGGCAGGATTAAGTGTTTCGAAGAGAAAAAAGTAGAATCTGGAAGTGTATATATAAATGCAGGCGTGTATCTATTTAAAAAAGAATTGTTCGATGATGTAGAAGAAAATAAAGTCTTATCCTTAGAAAAAGATTTGTTCCCTATTTTTATAAAAAAAGCTGTATATGGTTATATTAGCTATGGCAAATTTATTGATATTGGAATCCCGGAGACATACAAAATTTCTGATGAATATCTGAAGGAGGTTCTCTAATGGCTGGAGAGAGCGTTTTTGTTACCGGTGGAACAGGCTATATCGGTTCAATCCTGGTACCTGCTTTATTAAATAAAGGATATAAGGTAACTGTACTGGATTCATTGATGTACAGGCAAAACTCCCTTCTTGAGTGCTGTGCAAATCCCGATTTCGATTTCATAAAAGGGGATATTTGTGATGAATCTCTTATGTCTTCTCTTATTCCTAAATTTGACATAATTTTTCCACTGGCTGCGATAGTTGGTGCACCTGCCTGCAAACTAAATCCATCCTTAACAAGGTCGGTCAATTATGATTCCCATATAATGATGATTAAAAAACTCTCTCCTTCTCAGAAGGTTATTTTCCCCACAACAAACAGCGGCTATGGTATCGGAGAAAAGGATAAATTTTGCACAGAGGAGACCCCCTTAAGACCGATTTCAGAATATGGCAAGATAAAGGTTGAGGTTGAGAAGGCATTTTTAGATAAAGGGAATGCAATAACCTTTAGATTAGCTACCGTATTCGGTATGAGTCCGAGGATGAGAATGGACCTTTTAGTTAATGATTTTGTTTATAGGGCATTTAAGGATAAGTTTATTGTTCTATTCGAAGGCCGTTTTAGAAGGAATTTTATTCACATACGAGATGTAGCCAAGTCATTTATTTTTGGAATAGAGAACTATGATAGGATGAAGGGACAGCCCTTTAATGTGGGATTAAGCTCAGCGAATCTAACCAAATTACAACTATGCGAAAAAATTAAAGAATATATTTCTGACCTTTATATCCATTCAGCCTCTGTTGGTGAAGACCCTGATAAGCGTGACTATATTGTGAGCAACGAGAAGATAGAGTCTTTAGGATGGAGACCGGATTATTCCTTGGATGACGGAATCAAAGAGCTCATAAAGGGGTATAAAATCCTTAAACCCAATCAATTTTCAAATGTATAATTGTTTTTTAATCTTTCCGAAATAAGCGGTAAAAAGTTTCCTATCTATAAAAATATATATTTCAGCAATGAAGAACAAATCTAAAGATGAAGTCGTTTTCATTATTCCGAGCTTATATCAGGGGGGAGCTGAGAGGGTTTTACTTGAAATAATAAAAAACTTAGATGCGGATAAGTTTGATTGTAATTTAATATGTTTTTATAAGAACCTACCTGTTTTTGGCTCGCCACTTTTAACTACTGAGATCGAATCGTATGGAAATATCAAATTACACTATTTGAATGATGGAGAGATATCATCTAAGAAACTCAGTTTGATAAATAGGGCATACAATGGATTTTTACTGATATTTAAACTGTCAGAAAAGATCAGGCAATTCCGTAGAGATGCGATTTTAGTCCCTTTTCTTGAACCAACAGCAGTCATTTTATTATTTACAAAACTCCTGGGGGTTAAAAATAGAATAGTAATTTCTCTACATACTAATGAAACAGCTCATTATAAGAGTATATTTTCGAATAGGTTTCGCCTCTGGATAGAGATGAATCTTTTAAGGTGGGCCTGTCAAAAGGCAGATGCTGTAATCGTCCCATCAGAAGGAGTAAAATTTGATCTGGTTAATAATTTTTCAGTAAGTGTTGGTAAAATTTTAACAATTGCCAGTCCAATCGATGAAAAGAAAATCCAAAAATTGGTGACCGCCTCTTTAAATTATGGTATTAGTATTCCTCGTGATACTACAATGTTTTGTCATATTGGCAGGCTTGAAAAACAAAAGAATCACTTGTTATTGATTAAAGCGTGTTCTTTATTGCGAAAAAGGTATGAAAAATTCATTGTATTATGTGCTGGTTCTGGCAGTTATGAAAACGAGATTATGAATCTTATTTTGGAAGAATGCTTAGAAAATCATGTCAAGCTTATTGGTAACTTAAGTAATCCTTATGTCTTAATGTCAAGATCCCGGGCATTGATACTCACCTCACAGTATGAGAGTTTTTCCCTGGTACTGGTTGAAGCAATGGCAAGTGGAACAGTGTGTATCTCTGTTGACTGTCCATATGGGCCTGCTGAGGTTTTGGCTAATGGAGAGTACGGTATACTTGTACCACCTGATAATCCTGAGGCATTAGCAGGAGCGATGCACGAGGTTATTCATAATAATGAACTGGTTCAGATTTTGATCTCAAAAGGGCGAAGGAGGGCGCTGGATTATTCAATCGAAGGAATTGTTAAAAATTGGGAAGCAGTACTTCAAGGTGCCAATTAGAATGAAATCGGTTTCTTTAGCCATTAAAAGAAGGTTGTTTTTCAGCCATTATGTATCTTGCTTAAGGATTGCAGAGCAGATGGCAAGAGCATGTCTTGTAAGATATAACAAAATTTTCCATTCCCCTGAAAAGACCGGTGGAGACCTGAATAAAAAAATTGGGAATTACTGGAAATCAGGAGCTTATTGTTTAGTTAACAGGGTACTACTCTGGCGAGAGTTGGGCCGACTTGAGCACATTAGAGGGAAAGACTTGCTCTCGGCTGTTTATAGGTTGAGAGTTATACGCCTCCTTGGTGGCGATCGTTTTGGAGATCTCCCTTATGTTGTGGATACCCTGAGAAAGAATGGTTTCCATCGTGAAGCACTTGTTGCTGATGCAATGTATGGCAAATATCCAGACCGTGATGAACGATGTGCAGAACTCCTCAATGAGGCTTATCAGAATAACAGATTTAATCAGAACTGGGAATTTGAATTTATAGATGACCGACGTAAATTGCCTTCGTATAAGGTTTCTATTGTTGTATCTCTTTACAACGCTGCGGCAAAGCTCACATTATTTTTAAAAACTCTACAACTGCAAACAATTGTCAAGGCTGGCAAGGCAGAGGTGATTTTAATTGATAGCGGCTCTCCAGACAATGAATACGCTGTCTTCAAACAGGTCATGAAATCCCTCGAAACCAATATAGTATATGCACGTTCTGCCAGGCGTGAAACCATACAATGTGCATGGAACCGCGGAATATCCCTCTCGCTTTCCCCCTATCTTGCTTTCTTAGGTGTAGATGAAAATCTTTCACCCGATTGTCTGGAAATACTTGTCGGCGAGATGGATAAAGACGTGACACTCGATTGGGTGATAGGCAATAGTGTGGTGACCGATGTTGACGAACAAGGCGCATGGAAGAACGATGTTATGGTTTATAACAGAGATGGTCTAAGTAAAAATATGGTATATCTGGAGACCTGTTATATTTCCTGGGTGGGCGCACTTTACAGGAAATCTGTCCACTCAAGATTCGGTTTTTATGATCCTACATTTGCTGCCGCAGGGGATACCGAGTTTAAAAACCGTATTCTACCGTTTATTAAAATAAAGCATATACCTAAAATGTTAGGTTTCTTCTGGAATTATCCGGAGGCGCGCACTACCCATAGTCCACTTGCTGAAATTGAAGACCTTCGAGCATGGTACTTACACCGCACTCTTGCAGGAATTAAATATGCATTTCAAAAGCGAGACCCGAAAGAGGCCGAAGACCTGTTTTATACGTCTTTGTGCTATCGGAAGTCTTACCGCAAACACTGGAGTACAGATATAGAGTATGCATATACTGTTTTGAATTTCTTACAGGAGAATGTCCCGGTTTCATCAACCCTTAAATATTTTAATGGAATAAAAAAGCTGCTTAATGCATACAGGTCGTTGGATTTTATTCAGAAACGTTCTAAGTTTGCGGCAATCTCCGCTCTTCTTCATACAAAGTACACCGCCTCGCAAATAGAAAAACACCATCTATCTTTGAGTAATCGAATCGTTAACCCACAGTATAAGATATTTAACGATAACCGATATGAGCAGCACTCAAACACATGGACCAGTAATAGCTTGTAACGATTTGTCTGAAAAGGAGTAGATATTATTAATGCAAACAGTTAAAAAATGGCTTGCGACTAAATTGCTTAGGGCTTTACATTTACAAGCATCCAATAAATCAAATAAGTTTACTATTGAGTTAGATTATCCTCCGTCGTACGATTTCAGACCAAGATGGGGGAATACACATCCTCCCCACCAGGGATTAACTGACATGTTCAATAAAAACTGGGATGAATATATCAAAATATTGAAGGGAGTTGCGGCACTTAAACCCTTTTTATTAAGTATAAGCCGGGATTTCCCGAATAAAGACCGGGGAGAGCCCGGATGGCTAGGAGGGCCTATTAATGCTATAGATTCTGCACTCCTTTACTACTTCGTGGTTAGCAAGCGGCCGAAGACGTACGTGGAAGTCGGTTCAGGAGTGACCACACTTTTCGCAGCTCGAGCAAAGAGAGACCACGACCTGCAAACCCGCATCGTTTCCATAGACCCTGAACCCAGGACCGAAGTAGACACCGTATGCGATGAAGTTATAAAGGCGAGCCTCGAGACAACAGATTTGTCGATTTTTCCAAAACTTGAACAGGGTGATATTGTCTTTATGGACAGCAGCCATCGCTCATTCATGAACTCTGATGTTACGGTATTCATGCTCGATGTAATACCGCTTCTTAAACCTGGAGTTATCATTCATTTTCATGACATCCACCTTCCATATGACTACCCGGAGATGTTTGTTGAGTGGTACTGGAATGAGCAATATATATTGGCTGCTTATCTGCTGGGGGCCGGTGATAAAGTGAAGATACTGATGCCTTCGAGATTTGTTTCGTATACCCAGGAGCTAAAAACATGCATTGCCCCAATTTTGCAGGACTGGAAGGGCCCTTCTGACATATGGCTGGAGGGTGGCTCAATATGGTTTACTCACAGATTAGAGATGAGGCCGAAATGATTTGCCGTATTTGTGATTCAAGAAATTTAGAGCTTGCAATTGATCTTGGTTATCAACCATGGGCTAACCACTTTTTGAAGAAAGATGAGGTGGGGAAGGAGCCTTTTTATCCTCTGAGAGTGGTATATTGCCATGATTGCTCAACTGCTCAACTTGACTATACAGTAAAAAAAGAGATTATGTTTGGTAATCATACGTATTTATCAGGGATAACAAGAACTTTGAATGAACACTTCGGAAAAGTAGCCGAAGAAGTTGATGAAAGGTTCTTTAAAGAAGTAAAAGACAAATCAGTATTGGATATCGGTTCAAATGATGGCACACAACTGAAGCATTTTAAAACATTAGGATACGATGTGTTAGGTGTTGAGTCTTCAAAAACCATTGCTAAAATTGCAAATGAAGCAGGAATTGATACTCTGAATGAATTTTTTAATCTCGATGCGGCTCAGCGTATTGGCCAAAAATTCCATGTCATTAATGCAGCGGGTGTCTTCTTTCACCTTGAGGAATTACATTCTGTGACTGAAGGCATTCATGAGTCACTGCGTGAAGACGGTATCTTCGTTGTCCAGTTTCTTTATATGAAGAGGATTGTTGAAAACCTGGCGTTCGACCAGATTTATCATGAACACCTGCTTTACTATAATTTACATACTATCGAGGTTTTATTGAATCGCCATGAACTGTCTATGTTTGATGCTTATCTATCACCAATACATGGCGGTTCGATTATAGGTTTTGTTTCTCATAAAGGTAAAAAAGAACATTCCCAGCGTTTACAGGCCCTGCGTCAAGCGGAGAATATTGAAAAAAGCAATGAGTTTTTAACCTATCTTGACTTTGCTGAGCGTATTAAAAAAATGAAGGAAGAAAACCTTGCTTATCTGGAGAATAAGAAAAAACAGGGTAAAAGGGTCTTCGGCTTTGGTGCACCGGTAAAAGGGAATACTTTATTGAACTATTTTGGCATAGGAACACAGTATCTTGATTGCCTGATTGAAAAGAACGAACTTCGCCGAGGGCTTTACTCGCCAGGAATGCACATCCCTATTGTAATAGAGAAAGAGCTAAAGGAGTTGCCGGATGTCTATTATGTTCTCGCATGGAACTTCAAAAAAGAAATCCTTGCCAATAACCAGCATCTCATCAATAAAGGTGTGGAGTTTTACTTCCCGGTGAATCCAAAAGAAATTTGAAATGAAACATTCGTGTCTCAAAGAGACTCAAAGAATGAGAAAATTAGTAATCCCCCATCCCCCCTTTAGAAAAGGGGGGTTAGGGGGGATTTGAGGTATTTTCAGGTGAAAATCCTTGTTACTGGTGCCACTGGTTTTCTCGGAACAGCGCTCTGTTCAAAACTTGAAGCTCAGGGGCATGAGATGGTCCGTTTGAATTCAAAGAATTGTGATCTGACCAAACAGGAGTCTCTTAATCAGTTTAATAATGAAGCCTACGACCATATCTACCATTTAGCTGCTTGGACACAGGCGGGGGACTTCTGTCTTTACCACCCGGGAGAACAGTGGATTATTAATCAACAAATTAATACAAATGTTCTTGCATGGTGGAAAGAATATCAACCACAGGCAAAGTTAATTGCCATAGGTTCAAGCTGTGCCTATGATCCAAATCTGGAACTTGTAGAAGAAAATTATTTGGTTGGGAAACCGATTGAAAGCCTATACACCTATGCAATGACCAAACGCATGCTTTATGTAGGTCTGCTTGCCCTGCAAAAGCAGTTTGACCTCAAATATCTGTGTCTGGTGCCGTCTACGCTCTATGGTCCGGAGTATCACATTGACGGACGACAGATGCATTTTATCTTTGATCTGATTAGAAAAATCATCCGGGGTAAGGTTTACAGCGAACCAGTAGTCCTATGGGGTGATGGCTATCAAAAAAGGGAATTGGTATATGTAGATGATTTTGTAAGAATAATGCTTAATCTGAATGAATTTTGTGAAAACGAGCTGATTAATATCGGTGCCGGAGAGGAGTTTACTATCCGCCATTTTGCAAAACTCATCTGCGAAAAAACAGGATATGACTTTAATGCCATCAAATTTGATACCTCCCGTTATGTTGGAGCAAAATCTAAGTGCCTGGACATAAGCAAACTTAAGAGATTGATCCCTGACCTTAAACTGACGCCACTTGCGGTTGGTCTCGAAAGGACCATTCAGTGGGTCTGGGATATAAGGGAAAGATTACCCACTGCTCAAGGTTATTAAAAGCTAAATTTCTTGATGTATAGGAAATTATAAAACACTGAGACACTGAGGTCACAGAGATGTCAGACTTTTTAAAATATCTTTTATGTTTTTCTCTGTGTCCTCTGTGTTCTCTGTGGTTAAATTAGGTTTTTGTTCTGAGACTTCATATATTTGATAATGGCCTGGTCAGCAAAACAGGCCATAACTTTGCGTACACTACCGCTGTCTATAATGAATGGAAAAGACGAGGGGGGGATGCCATTATATATTCCAACATTCGGGCAGATGAGGATCTGAAAAGAGGATATGAAATAGTACCCTTATTTACCCACCATATAGGCAAGTCTTATTTTCTTATAGCCGTTCCTATCTATTTAAAAGGGCTCCTGGATATCTTCGTAGGGAACTATTTTTATCTAAGGGATTTAAAGAAACTGGACAAGACTATCTTCTCCAGAGATGACATTGTTCTTATTCATACTATCAATCATAGTATGATCCTTGCCATTTATTTGTGGTATCAGTCGTTTCATAAAGATAATTTGCCACGTCTGGTACTGCTTTTTAGATATAGTAATATTACCTACAGACCTAAAAAGCACTATTTACCTACCTATATAATCTATAAACTTGCACTTAAGATGTTTGACCGATTGTCTGGAAGGGAACAGATCGAGTTTACAACCGATAGTGAAGATCTGGCGAAGGAATATGGAGAGATGACAAAAAAAACATTTACTATCTTACCCATCCCACATATTCCGACCTTTCAACATGAAGACGTAACCCATCAGAACAGTAAACAAGAAACAACCTTTGTTTACATGGGAGAAATCAGGGAGGATAAGGGATATTATTTACTTCCCGAAGCGATTAGATTTGTTTTTAGTAAAAATAAGATGTCAAAGATTAGATTTATAATCCAATCTAATCTCAGAACATATCGAGGAAAACAGGTGATTCAGGCTAAAAAAGAGCTACTGACTTCGGGTAAGGACGTAGTTATGATTGACAGAATTTTGGGAATAAATGAATATTATGACTTGATGTCTCAGGCAGATGCTGTTTTAATCCCTTATCGTGCAGGGGAGTATTATGGATATTATGCGAGGACATCCGGAATATTTGCTGAGGCATTAGCATTGGGAAAAGCTGTAATTATACCACGGGATACATGGATGGAACGGCAACTCTCTAAATACGGTGGTGGAGGTGTGACTTTTGAAGATAACGACCCTGTCTCTCTGGGCCAGGCGATGCTTAGTTTCCTGGAGAAGAAATATGACCATAAGAAAAGGGCGGTTGAATGCGCTAAAAAATGGGTAGGATATCATAATGCCCGGTCTTATGTGGACATACTGATGGATTTTGCAAGAAGGTGTGAATAAAGAGTGTTATTCATAGTTACTAATCTTCTTATAATAATCTGTACAATGACCGAGAAATCCCTCCTAACCTCCCTTTTCCAAAGGGAGGCATTACCCCTCTTTGGAAAAGAGGGGCGGGGGGAGATTTTATGGTTATACAATTTCCTATCATTTTTGGGACAATGTCCATTCTATTATGGGAACCTTAATAATTTGTAGATTTGTCCCTTATCACGCACTTTCATTTAAGACCTTTCTATAAAGTTCCATATGGCTATTTATAGTATCCTCCCATGAAAATGTCTTAACCTCTGTTGATACGTACTTACCATTATAGATCTTCTCAACACCTATTGCTAATTCCTCAGGGTTTTTGGGTTCAACGAGTATATATCTTCCAGAAATTACCTCTGGCAGTGAGCCAACATTTGTTGCAACAACAGGTTTTTTCATTGTACATGCCTCGACACATGTAAACCCGAAGCCCTCGTGTAAAGAAGGCACAACAACGCAGTCGCTTGCAGCAATATAATAAGGGAGTTCTTCATGAGGCAATGGGTCAATCAGTATTACATCAAGATTCTCTTTTTGTATTATTTCTATTATTTCCCGATATTTGACAACTGGTTTTTTAGCAAGAATTAAAAGTAGCTTCGAGTTCTGTATCCGTCTCTTTATCTCCGGTACAGCCCTGACAAGATACTCAACACCTTTAATCATACCGGGTCTTCCATGATACATATAAACAAATGTATTGTTTCTGATACCAAGCTTTTCTCTTATCTCCTGTCTTTTCTCTTCCTTTCTATAATCGAATAGGTTGTAATCTATACCTGGATAAATGAGGTGGAGTTTTTTGACAGGAATCCCCCATCCTTTAAGTGCCTTCATGGTATTTTTTGAATTGCAAATATAAATATTATATTTCAGAGAAAGCACAAACCACTCAAAAAGGCGATAGAGAATTGCTGATAATCTGTTAAACCCGAAGGTATACCACTTTTTGCCGAGGACTTCATGAGGCAGTATGACGATTGGTTTTCTATTAACCTTTGATGCAAGCCATGCGGGAAAGGCACCATTGTATGTCATTGTGTGGATTATATCAGCGCCGCGAGTGATTTTAATTGATTTATATATTGCAAGAAACGTGAACCAATAACGGTCAGCAAATCCTGGAACTTTCACCCTGTGGATATTTACCCCGTTTTTAACCTCATATTTTTCTGTACCTGTAAGCATACACGTGATAACATCACATTGATGTCCATGTTTTACCAATCCCTCAACAAGCGTTTTGAATAAAGTTTCTCCACCGCCAATATGAGGTGGATAATATTCTATTATAAAGCAGATTATCACTTTGCTATTTTCTTTAGAAATGCCGAAAATCCTTTTATATAAAGCGGTAAACTTTTTGGGTTTTTTACTATCCTGCCAATATAATTAGTTATTATATCTGGTCTCAGATAGAATCTTTTCAAAAATTCCTTTGAATACCCTTCAAGATCGTTCTTTGTGAAACCCTTTGGTATAAATACAATATCCAGTTCATTCATTTTTCTCCAGTTATCCTCAAATTCTCCATATTGTGCTGCAATCTCATAAAGCTTGCTTCCAGGGAACGGGGTCATCATGCTTACACTTATATCGTCGAGGGGAATTCTCAAGGCGAAATCAATCGTCTTTTTAATAGTATCATGGGTATCAATCGGATGGCCTATAATAAAGAACCCTTTTGAAGTCATACCTGCTTTTTTGGTCCACCTGACAGCTTGTTCAACCTTATCAAGGTCGAGATTTTTCCCTGTAAACTTCATTACCTCTGGATCCCCTGTCTCAATTCCATAACTTATACTCCAGCAACCTGCCTTTTTCATCAAACTCAGAATCTCGGGCGTTACGGCATCTGCCCTTGCAAGACAGGACCAGCTTATCTTAATACCTCGCCTGATTATACCTTCACATACTTCAATAAGCCTTTTTTTAAAGGTCACGAATGTATCATCTTCAATCAGTAGCTCTCTTATGCCGAATCTGTTATAAAGATACTCTATCAATTCAAGTACATATTCACTGCTATGCCCCCGACACTTGTTGCCAAATACAGAGCGGTCACAGAATATACATTTAAACGGGCAACCACGGGTTGTGACTATATAGACGGCAGGCAATCTTCTGAAACGGAAAGGTGGGGGGTGGTATTTGTTCGGGAAGTCCTTAAGTAGATCCCATGCCGGGATTGGTAATCTGTCGAGGTCATCTAAAAATTTCCTCGGAGCAGTCCTTACAGTTTTGTTTCCCTCTCGACAAATAATACCGGAAACATCGAAACCATTCCTTCCGTGCTCGAGCGAATGGATCAGCCCTTTCACAGTTTCCTCACCTTCACCGATCACACCGAAGTCAAAAGATTTGAAAAGACCCATTGTCTCTTCAGGAATAGCAGTAAGATGAGGTCCTCCAATGATGGTTTTGATATTTCTGTCGATATTTTTTATTTCATCGGCAAGTGCAGATGCGTGAAAGATTGAAAGGGTAGTAGAGGATATCCCTAAGTATTTTGGTTTATTTTTCACTATTTCTCCTACCAATTCCTTGAGAGAAAGTCCTAAAGAAGATGCCTCAATAACGGAAACCGAATGTCCTTCCTTCCTGAGTACAGCCGCAAGATAAAGGATACTGAGTGATGGAAGGGTATTGGCAGCCCCTGAAAGCTTACCGTATCTTTCTTTAAGTGTAACAGGTGGATTGACAAGAACAATATCAGCCATTTTTTATTATGGCATATAATCATTTTGTTTATCTAATATCCCCTCTCCCGTCAAATGGTTATGTCATTGTTGAAGGTAACTCATTGTTGCAAAGGTCTTTTTCCTGTTTTGATCTTTTTGATTGTCATTCCGGCTCGTCCGGAATCTTTCTTTGACCGAAGAAGGATTCCCGACGCGCTTCGCTTGCGGGAATGACAAATTGAGGCGGACTTTGACGTAACCGTGTCTCCTTCAAGGGAGAGGGTGAGGGAGTTAAGAAACACATTTTGACAAGTCACGTAAATATGTGATATACATAACAAAGGAAAATAATCAACAACCAAATTACAATAACCAGAGTTTGGAATTTGGGATTTGTGTATTGGTGTTTTAAAGAGGAGGTCTAAGATGGAAAGACAGAATGTAACCTTATCTCTACCCAAGAACCTTTTAAAGAAGGCTAAAATGATTGCTGCAAAAAGAGAAAAATCCTTGAGCGAGCTTTTAAAAGAATCCCTTGAGGAGAAGGTCAGACAGGAAACCGGTTATAAAGAGGCAATGGAAAGACAAATAAGGCTTATGAAAAAAGGGTTTAATCTTGGAACAAAAGGACAAATTACAATTTCAAGGGATGAGCTTCATGAAAGGCGGTAAAGTATTTTTAGATACAAATATAGTTATTTATGCCTATGATGTCTCAGCAGGAGATAAACACCGCATTACAGAAGATATAATAGATGGGCTATGGCGCTCAGGGGGTGGTATCACCAGTGTTCAGGTTTTAACAGAGTTTTTTGTTACAATAACCACGAAAATACCTAAACCGATGGATAAGAAGGCTGCCAGGGAGATTGTTAGAGATTTTTTAAAATGGGATGTTGTTGTAAATGACGGGGAATCTGTATTGAAGGCGATAGATATACACACACGCTACCAATATTCATTCTGGGACTCTATGATTATACAGGCTGCTATAAAAGGCAATGCAACTGTGCTGCTCTCAGAAGATTTATCGGATGGTCAGGTCATTAACGGGTTGAAGATTAAAAATCCCTTTGTATAAAAAATAGCTATGAGCTATGAGCTAAATAATAATCTTGTAATAATAATCCCTGCTTACAACGAGGCTGGCAGGATTGCCTCTACCATTGCTGGCATAAGAAAATTCACGGATGCCGATATTATTGTTGTCAGCGATGGTTCCACCGATGATACGATTGTTGAGGCAAGACAGGCAGGTGCATTGGTAATAGAACTTCCGTTCAACCTCGGTTATGGTGCAGCGCTTCAGACAGGTTTTAAATATGCGTTGAAAAGGGGATATAGGTTCGCTGTTCAGATGGATGCTGACGGTCAACACGACCCGTCAGCGATACAGTCACTAATCGAGCGTGTCCTCAATAATAAGGTTGATATTGCTTTAGGCTCAAGATTTTTGGGCAGAGGCGATTACAAGGCTCCGTTTATCAGGAGAGTAGGGATGTTTTTTTTTGCAGTTATCGCATCTATTGTGACCGGCAAGAAGGTAACAGACCCTACATCCGGATTCCAGGCTCTTAATAGGAAGGCGATGGAGTTGTATGCGAGCGATGCATACCCTGTGGATTATCCTGATGCGGATGTAATAATAATGCTTAACAGGAGAGGTATAAGGTTCGAGGAAGTTCCAGTTACAATGAAGAGGATAGTTGGAAAGGTATCGATGCATAGTGGACTTAAGCCTTTTTATTATTTATTTAAGATGCTTCTTTCGATACTTGTTACACTTTTAAGAGGCAAAGGGGAGGGGAAGGTATGACTTTTCATCAAAGGATTTTTGCGCTTTCTATTGGTATAGGCATTTTTGTGATGATATTGGAGATGGTAAGGAGGCGAAGGCTTGAAGAGGAGTATTCCTTTCTATGGCTAATAATAGGGCTCGGGATAGTTGTGCTTGTCCTGTGGCAGGACCTCCTTGAATGGCTGACACATCTTATAGGTGCAGTGGCTCAGACTACAACAATATTCATATTTGGTCTTGTGATTTTAGTCCTGATTAATCTCCATTTTACTGTTAAGCTTACAGAGTTGAGCAGGCAGGTCAAAGAGCTTACGCAGCAGATTGCACTCTTGAAGGTAAATAAAATAGAAAAAAACAAAATTTGAAATTCTATTGATATTTTGGACAACTTGTAGTAATAATTTAATATGCTTAAAAAAGCAAATTCTTATCAATAAACCACAGATGGGATAATTACACCATGTTTAAAAGTATGATGACTGTAAGTCGCTATTTCAGATTCATGGTCGCCCTTGGAATGGCAATCGTATTATTCAGTGTAATACATTGCGCACGGCGAATTCCTGGTGAACCATCAGAGGAGCCAGATGTTATTTTTAAGGCTAAATGCTCCAAATGCCATAGCATAGATAGAGCGCTAACTGCTACCAAAGACGAAGCTGCCTGGCGGCAAACAATTATTTTAATGAGCCAAAAGCGAGGAAGCGAGATCAAACCGGATGAAATAGAGAGATTAGTTCGTCTACATACAGAGCGCCAGAAAAAAGAACAGGAGTTATTTTACCGTGATTGTGGCCAATGCCACGACCCCAGACGGTCTCTTGCAAAGGCCATGACCCCTGCCAAATGGCGCGAGATTATTAAACGTATGCTGGCCAAGAGACCGGCGTTGGCCAGTGAAGAAGATATAGAACTTTTAATAAACTATCACCTGCGTCAGCAAAGACTAAAACTGGCCCGGATGCTAAGAGCAGCAGGGCTAAAGGAAGAAGAACCGCGCACCGCAGAAGTATTTGTGGAGGAGTGTTCTATCTGTCACGATTTGCAAAGGGCCCTGACTGCTGTGAAGGACGAGGCAGCATGGCGACAGACTATCACAGCCATGAGTAAAAAGCAGGGCAGCCCGGTTAAGCAGGATCAGGTGGAAGAACTGGTACGTTTTCATGTGAAGAGGCAAAAGATGGAGCAAGAGATATTCGAACAGAAATGTACTACGTGTCATCCGGCTGAACGTGCACTTGAAAAGATTAAGACTGTGGATGAATGGCGTGATACCATAAAGCGCATGGCTGCAAAGGCTCCGGGCCAGATCACCGATGACCAGATATATCTCCTTATCAATTTTCACAGAAGAAATGAGAAGAAAAACGAACAATTCTTTAGGGGCATTTGCACAGAGTGTCATGATCTGGAAACGGCCCTGAGTATCTCCGGGGACGTCCGGCTAGTAGACAAGACCATAGTTTCCATGATTGAGAGGGCCGGGAAAAAGATGTCCTATGATGAGGTTAAAAAACTTATCAATTTCCACAATGAGAGGCAAAAGAAGGAACAGCTGCTCTTTGAGAAGGATTGTACGAAGTGTCACGCGGCTGAAAGGTCTCTTGAGAAAAAGAAAACCCGCGAAGAGTGGCGAGATATTATAAGGCGGATGCAAGAAAAAGCGCCTGAACTTATTGATGATGATGAAATCGATTTCTTGATATCCTACCATATTAGAAAGAGCAGAGGATTACAATAGCCTTACTCCTGTTCAAAAAGTAGATTGACTTAATCAGGTTGTTTTTGATATTGTATTTACCCAATAGTCATTGGTCAATGGCCGATGACTAAAAATACCTATGATGAATGAAAGATTAAAAGAACTAAAAACCTATCTTTTTTTAACCTTTATTTTTTTTATAGTTGTTTTTTTAATCCCTGATATCTCATTTTCTCAGAAGTTTCCTGATTGTATGAAATGTCACAAGGATAAGGCTGCAGCAAAGTATGTTCATCCTGTAGGCTGTGTTAAATGCCATACTTATGCACATATTACAGGAACAAAGGAGAAGTTTCCGAGATATTTGTTTGCAAAAGGAGTCGAACTTTGCTGGGGTTGTCACAATAAATCCAAATTTACTAATATAGTAGAGCACCCTCCTGTGGCAAAGGGTGAATGTCTGTCATGCCATAATGTCCATACCTCTGATGCTAAGTCACTGCTCCTCGCACCTATGCCTGATGAGTGTTTTTTGTGCCACAAGAATACGGATTTTATAAAAAAATCCAAACACCCTCCTGTTGCGGAAGGCAGATGTATGGGTTGCCACGACGCCCACAGCAGCGAGGTGAAGAAACTTCTCCTCGCAGAGATGCCAAAGGAATGTTTTCTATGCCATAAGAAAGAGAAGTATATTTCAGCGGAAAAGAAGAAACATCATTCACCTGTAGCAACAGGATTATGCCTGAACTGCCACGAACCTCATTCATCAGATGCAAATAAACTTTTATTAAAAGCTATACCGGATGTATGTTTTCTATGTCATTATGGTCCTGACTTTAAGAATAAATACAATCATCCTGTTGTTGCAGAAGGTAAGTGCATGAGCTGCCATGAACCTCATCAGGGTGACGTGAAGAAGCTACTTCTTGATAAGTCTCCGGAACTCTGTTTTAATTGTCATGATCAAGGAGAGTTCATAAGAAAGGTTTCTCATCCTATAGTAAGATCGGGTTTGTGTACTGTATGTCACGATGCTCATGCCTCTCCTTACGTTGCAATGCTTTATAATCCAATAACCGATGAATGCCTGTTATGCCATCCGAGGATTGGCAAAGCGCCACATGCTGCTGGTGTTTTTTCAAAGGTAGGCCATCCTCTTAAAGGTAGAAAAGACCCGAAGTCCAAATATGGCGAGCTTACATGTGCAAGTTGCCATCATCCACACAGCTCTGATTATATAAATCTCTTTAGGTTCCCTGCAAAAACAGCCGTTGAACTCTGTACCTTCTGTCACAAATATGGTAAGAAAGATAAGAAGTAACAGCAAACTTCGGGGAATGCACTTGCTATGCATTTTTAGGTAACAAAAACATAAATTTTTTCGCAATACGTGCAGTCTCTCAGTTGTATTTTTGTATGTTGGCACTATTTTTGCTTCTTTTTTAAAACAAGTTATGAAAAAGCAGTTATTTATTCTATTTCTATGCATTATTTTTCTGTGCTTTTTATTTTTCCCACTGATTCCAGAAGGAAATGGAGCCATAGTATCAGATGAGTGTGTGGCCTGTCATGGCCTTTATCCTGGAATGGAAAAAGCTATCTTATTAGGAAACATTCTGTGTGTAAATTGCCATACGAATTCTGACAGGGAAACCATAAAGATACTCGGTGGTGTAAGGGTACCGATAGTTTATAATACGGCGCCACCAGTCCGTCCTTTGGCTGGTGGCAATTTTCATTATGTGGCAAAGGATTTTGGTGATAGGAAGGGCCATAATGTAGATGGCGTTACTTCGGCGGATGAAAAATTCAGAGGAGTTCCTCCAGGATATGACAGGACATCCGATCCCTCTGCAATAGGATATACTCCTGAGAAGACCTTGAAATGTGCAGGTTCTAACGGTTGCCACGGAAATAGGAATATTGAAGATCCCTTTGAATCAATTTCAGGTACCCATCATGCAGATGATACCCCTAAAGATGGTAGCACAACAGCTAAGAGCTACAGGTTTTTAAGAAATGCAGGTAAGGTGAAGGGTGTTTTAGGTCTTGAGGATGACGAGTGGAATCGAAACAACTCTTCAAAGAAACATAACGAATACTCTCCCTCGATTGACCTGCTCTGCGCAAGCTGCCATGGTGATTTCCATAGCAAGGATAAGACGGGTAAGGCAAGACCGTGGTTCAGACATCCCACTGATATCGTCCTGCCAAAGAGTGGTGAGTATGCGAACTACAATCCTGATTTTCTTCCTCTTGACATGCCTGACATAAGGATTTATAACCCTGATGCACCTGTTGGCAGGGGAAAAGTTCCAGAATTACCAGGCGGTGAGGTTACCCTTGGCGAAGACATTGTAATTTGTCTATCGTGCCATGTGGCTCACTCAAGTCCTTATGCATCTATCTTGAGATGGGATTATGATGCAATTATTGCAGGTGAGGAAGGAAAGGGCGGTTGTTTCATATGTCATACGGGAAAAGGTGAATAACAAAAACAGTCAATAGTCATTAGTTTTTTAATGACCAATGACCAGTGTCCAAATGGGAATAACAAAGAGCAATGAGCAATGAGTAAAAAGCAAATAGTAGACAAAAAAAAATATATACTATGCTCAAATCCCCCCTCACCCCCCTTTTCTAAAGGGGGGATGGGGGGATTATTGCTTTATGCCTTATGCTATTTGCTATTAGCTACATGCTTTATACTATTTGCTTCTTCGGTTGATGCTCGTGTAAAGGGTAGGTGCAAGGATTGCCATAGTATGCATTATAGTTATGAGGGCGGGGAAATGACATATGGAGCTCTCGCCGGGCCTTTTCCTACCCTGACAGAGGGTGGATGCCTTGGCTGCCACGGTCAGGCACCTTATGGAACCGAGAATATTATAACCATCGGAAAGGCAAGGATTCCGCAGGTGCTGCATCATATGGAGAATGGAGACCTTGCTGCTGGAAACTTCTATTATGTTGCAGATGGTTATAACCCTGATTATTCTAAGGGTCATAACTTAATAGGAATCTCCCTTCAGGAGAATCCACCAATGGATGTGCCGCCCGGTTTTATGCGAAGTGTTGTAATTCCCGGTGGTACAGGTCCTGCAGATTGGCCGGGACAGCGCCAGCTTACCTGTGCTGGAACATGGGGCTGCCACGGAGACAGGACTATAGAAGACCCATATAAAGCTATCTATGGAGCACACCATACAGATGACAGCGAGATTGATGGCTTAACAGTGGGCAAAAGTTATCGCTTCCTTTACGGTATAAAAGGTAAGGAGCATAAAGACTGGGAATATCTGGCTACTATTGACAACCATAATGGCTATAAAGGCGATATGGCTCATAGTTCGATGGATACCGTAAGTTACCTTTGCGGTGAATGTCACGCAAAGTTTCATTCCCATCCAAACCTCGGTGGTATCAGAGAGGTGGGCCAGGCCTATGATACTATCTGGCTCAGGCATCCTGCTGACATTTCATTCGACTCTATCCATAGCGGTTATGCAGGCTCTGAGTATCAGGGTTACGTAAGATATAGCCTTGAGGCACCAGTTGCATACAGCAGACCCACGGGTGGAGAGCAGGTTGTAGATAAGGACAGTATAGTTATGTGCCTGTCATGCCACAGGGCGCATGCAAGCCCATATCCTGACATGCTGAGGTGGGACTACAATAACATGTTTGTCCGTAATGGCCTGGCTGGGACAGGCTGCCTGACATGCCATACGAGGAAAGGCCATAACCAATAACCAAATCACAATATTTGATTTGGTTATTGATAAATTGATGATTGGAATTTATTTGGTGTTTGGAATTTTATTATTGATGATTTGAAAAGAGGGGGATTGACAAAATTTGTCATAGGCTGTGACTCATGGTGCAGAGAGATAATTGTGTAAAGTTTTACACAGGCTATGCAAGGAGGTACATATGTGGCATGAGCAGAGGTCGATGATCAAAAGTCAATGAGTGCTGGATAATGACCAATGACCCTGTTAAATCCAATTACGCCGACCCTAATGTAAAAAATGCTTGACAAAATGAATTGCTTTAAATATTTTATATATACTTTCTTATTTAAGAAACATAAATAAAAATGCTTGACAAAATCTATTTTGTTTTTGTATTATTTTACCAGGGCATAGAGCTAAGGGTTAACAGTATTAGCGAGTAGTTTTATGCCTTTTTTTATTTTTAAAAATTGGTATGATGTTTGCTACAGATTAGGTGGATAGTGAAGGATAAGGGTTTTAGAACAAAAGCTCTTAGCTCTATGCCACAAATCCTTTGCTATCCGTAAGATTAGATAGAGGCTAAAAGCTTGTAAGCTAAATAGCTTTAATTATTAATCTAAATATGGAAGGAGGTGAAATGAGATGAAAAAGGCATTAGTAATAACTTTTCTGATCCTTTTAAGCGTGGCTTTGATTTCCGGAAGTGCTTATGCTGTAACAGGAGTGTGCTCTAATTGTCATACGATGCATTACAGCCAGAATGGGACACGCCTTTCAGATTGGGGTACAGGTGGACCATACGGATATTTGCTACTGGACGGTTGTGTAGGTTGCCATTCGGGTGCTACAGGTTCATCTACAAACACTCATGGTGCTCCTATCGTATTACGGACGAGTGGCGGCGCCCCAAGTGGTCAGGGAGGTGGCAAGACACTTGCAGGAGGAGACTTTTATTGGGTTGCAACAGGTCTTGGCGCAACTGATAGTAAGGGGCACAATGTAAATGGACTGGCAGGGGTAGATGCTGCAATAGGAAGGACTCCTCCGGGATGGGATCCTAATGCTACTCCCGGTCAGTTAAATGATGGCCAGATTAATAGCGGTGCTGCTACGTGGTCTACTCAGCTTACATGTGCCGGGCTATACGGATGCCACGGTAACCACACTGGTGCCACTGGTGATGCTGGTATTTTGGGCTCCCATCATAGTAATACCGGCGGAACGTCAACCCAGGCAAATAATCCAACTAGCGTAGGTGGCAGTTACAGGTTCTTAAGCGGTATCAATGGACTCGAGAATAGTCAGTGGAACTGGGGCGAGACCGCTTCAACTCATAACGAGTACTATGGTGTGGATGTTAATACCGACTATGGGAATAAGAGAACTATAAGTTACTCCTGTGCTGAATGTCATGGCGTATTCCACAAAAATCCAAGCGGTACAGGTGCTAGTTCTCCGTGGCTGAGACACCCGACTGATATTGACCTGCCGAATGGTGAGTATCAAAGTTACAACCCAGACGGTCTTCCCGCTGGTTCCGGCGCAGTTGCCGGGAATACAGACTACAGTGTTGAAGCCCCGGTTGGCAGAACTACAGTTCCAGCTAGCAGCAGCAAAGATGTTACCCCATCAGGCAACACTGATGATATAGTGCTGTGTCTCTCATGCCACAGGGCTCATGGTTCTCCAGAGCCTGACATTCTGAGATGGACATATTCCGGGCAGATTGCAGGTTCCGGTACTGTTGATGACGGTTGCTTCACCTGTCATACTGCAAAGAACGGCGACTAAGTTTTGGTCAGACTAAAAGGCGTTGTGCTCAGAGCACAACGCCTTTTTTGTAAACCCTTAGCTCTTTGCTATCTGCCCTGTGCTTTATAGACTACATCTAAATTAAAACGGGCATCTGAGAAATCCGGATCTATTTTCAGGGCCTGTTTGAATTCCTCAATCGCCATATCTGTCAAACCCTTTTTAAAGTAACAAACCCCCATGTTATTATGGACATTTGCAAAGTATGGTTGAGGAGTACCGTATAGGGCCTTTTTGTATTCATTTAATGCATCATCATAAAGACCTGTGCCCTGATAGGCAATGCCGAGATTGTAATGTGCATATGAAAAATAGGGATTAAAACGCAGGGCCTCCCTTAGATAAGGAATAGCCTGCAGAAATGCCTTATTGCTGAGATATGCTCGGCCGAGATTGTTATAAGGCCTGGCCTTTTCAGGCGATTTTTTTATTGCATCTGACCAGAGGATGAAACTGTTCTTCCAGATAAAATTTCTCTGGTATGTAACCATGCTGTAAAGCAGCACAATTGCACAGAGTGATAGAAGTTCCAGATACCTTGCATAGAGCTTAAGGCGAAAAACCATGAATATTTGATTTTATGGGATGAAATTATTTTGTTAAAGTAGCAACCTTTGCTTCAAGAAAGGCAAGTCTTTCCCTGATTTGAATTGCGATATCTATCTTCTCATCAAGCCTTCTAATCTCAGAGGTGACCTCTGATTTAAGGGAATCAATCTTCTCATCAAGCCTTTGCATCCCTGAATCAATCTTCTCATCAAGTCGTTTTATCTCAACCTGTAATGCTCGTAGTTCAGGGGCTACAATGTCCTGCAATGCCTGCTTTACCTCTTCATATACACCCATAAAACCTCCTTGCATCCCTATATTGCCAGATATTACCAGAAAATTCAATGATAAAGCATTACCTTTTCATTGCTGTTCACCAGCTGTCCTTAGCCTCCTCATCCTTTCTTTGGCCTGGAGGTCATCGGGATTTAGCATCAGAGTTTTTTTATATTCATTAATGGCCTTAACTATTAGCTCTCTGCTCTTTACTAATTGCTCTTTGTTCATAGCTCTTAGCTCATAGCTCTTTGCTAATTGCTCATAAGCAAGCCCCAGATTATAGTGGATATCCGGGTTGTCAGATTCTAACTTCAACGCTATTTTATATTCAAATATGGCCTCTTCTATCATTCCCTTCAAACCATAAGCAGAGGCAAGATTAACATGTGCAGGTACATAGCCTGGTTTTAAGAATGTGCCCTTTTTATAATAAACTATTGCCTGTTCAATATAGCCCTTACTAATGAAGGCATTTCCGAGATTAACATATGCCTCACCATAATCAGGCTTAAGACTCAGTGCCTCGTTATATTGGGGGATGGCCTTATCTATTAAACCAATTTTCATATAGGCATTACCAAGACTAATATAGGCGTTTACGAAATGAGATTTTAGTCTTAATGCCTCTTTTATTTCAATGATAGCTTTCTCGATTAAACCCTTTTCAATATATGATATTCCGAGATTATTATGTGGTCTTGCCTTATAAGGAGATTTTTTTACTGCATCTGACCAGAATGTAACCTCATCATTCCATATGAAATTCCTCTGATAAGTAGTCCATCCGTATACCAACACAATGGCAGTTATAACTAATAACTCAATCCAGCGCAAAGCTATTGAGTTTCTTGAGTTTGTTGGGTTCATTGAGTTTCTTGAGTTTATAATACAAGAAACCGTGTAAACTCAACAAACTGTGTAAACTGTTATCGTTTGTACAGCTCAATACCCTTGCGAATCTCTTCATAAGCGAGGTCATATTCACCCTTTGAGCCGTATGCTATACCTAAGTTATAGTGCGCATCAGCATTATCGGGGTTAATCTCAATGACGTATTTAAAATGGGTAATAGCTTTATCTACCAGCCCTTTATAAAAATAGGAAACCCCTATGTTAATATGAGCCTCTATTTCAAATGGGTTTAAAGAAAGGCCTTTTTTATATTGCAGGATAGCATTATCAATATCTCCGACTTTATGGTAAGCGAGTCCCAGGTAATTATAGACTCTTGCCTTATTAGGAGATTTCTTAACGATATCTGACCAGAGGCTGAGGTCATCCTTCCAGACAAAATTTCGCCCATATGTGGACCAACCATATAGTAGCACAATGCCAGCAATAACCATGAGTTCAACCCAGCGTAGAGCATAGAGCTTAGAGCGTAGAGTTTCTGTGCTCATTACTCTCTGCCCTTTGCACTTAGCTTCATCATTCTGTCCTTTGCCTGTATATTCTCAGGTTCAATTTTAAGAACCTTCTGATAAATTTCGATAGCCTGAACTCTTAGCCCTTTACTCTTTGCTAATTGCTCCTTATTCATAGCTCTTAGCTCTCTGCTCTCTGCTAATTGTTTCTGGCTCATCGCTTTTAGTTCATAGCTCTTAGCGAATTCTTCGCAGGTAATCCCCAAATTAATCAGTGTTATAACATCATCTGGCTTTATTTCAAGTGCCCTATTGAACAGGCTTAAGGCTTTTTCATAGCCTCCCATTTTTGCATAGATAATGCCTAAATTTGAGAGAGCCTGTGGATAGTCTGGCTTTAATTTTAAAGCCTGTTGATAATAATGGATAGCATCTTTAAGAATTCCTTGTTCGTCATATGCAAGGCCAAGATTGTAATATGCCTCTGACAGGTCTGGATTTATCCGAAGGGCTATTTTATAAGTGTTAACAGCATCACTGAAAAGACCCTTTTTCTGTAAAACAGACCCCAAACTTATCAGAAGTTTAGGGTTATTCACATTTATTCTAAATGCCTTTTTGTAATAAAGTAATGCCATATCTAATTGTCCTTGCTTTTCATAAATATTCCCGAGGAAGTGAATAGCTCCTGTGAATTCTGGCGAGATCTGTAATGCCTTATTATAATAAGAAATAGCTTTGTCTATCTGGCCTTTTTCCTCATAGATCTGGCCTATATTTAAGTATGCCTTTTCCGCACGTGGATTCAACCTGAGCGTCTCTACAAATTCTTCCATTGCCCTGTCGAATTCCTTCTTTTCTAAATAAGCAAGACCAAGATTATTATGTGGCCTGAATTTTTGGGGTGATTTTTTTACAGAATCACCCCAAAGATAAAGGTCATTCTTCCATATAAAATTTCTCTGGTATGTGGCAAGACCGCATATAAGCAATATGCTTAAGAATACTGCCAGCTCAATCCACTGTAAAAGAGAGATTTTTGAGATATTCATCATGGATTAATAACCTGTATCTTAATTATATTCTAAGTTGAGCGATTTTAGTGCTAATTCTAAGCAAGGCAGGCGTCTCGCATGTCTTAAAAGGTGAAATAACATACCATCCTGTCATGGTGAGCTTGTCGAACCATGACAGACGATTCACCCTTCGACAAGCTCAGGGTGACAACAAGAATCGCTCAATTTTAGGTATAGGATAAATACTGCTTTAATAAATCATAATAATATCTAACATTTTTATTATTTGGATTCATGGAGAGATACTTCTGAAACATCAGCAGTGCTTCATTGAGACGATTTTTCTTCATATACATGTAGCCAAGGGTTTCATAATATCCCCATGTGGCAGGGGTATCTTTTATACCCTGCTCACATTCACTGATTATCTCATTATTTATTCTCTCTTTAGAAAGTTGATATCGGTGAATAATACCTTGATTGTCTGGGATGGCCTTCAAAAATATCATTGATTTCCCATCAGCATAGATAAGTTCCCAGTTACTGCTTACATAAAGCATATCCACAAGAGGTATTATATTGCCATTTGAAGAAACAGCACTGATTAAAATAAAATTAACATTATACGCATCTAAGAGTTTTTCCCAAAGAGGCATAGCAGGATCGGTTCCCTTTTCTGCTTTTAATATTTGACCATAATGGAAAAAGGCTGTTTCATTAAGAGTCCGGCCACAGATAAATACCCTGTAATCAGGATAAAGATGCCAGACGAGATAACCGCCCCAGTTGTAGGTGTTGAACATATTTCCAGGAATTTTGTTTTTTTGAATGAATTCAGACGCTCCAGATGGATATCTTTTTTCTCCCATATCAAATTGCAACACATCGCCAGAAATGGTCATTTTTACTAAGATAGTAAGAGATACAAACATAAACAATAATGAAAAAATCCACCCTCGCCCCCCTTTGACCCCTCTATATCCCCCCTTAGTAAGGGGGGAACTGAAGGGGGATAAGGGGGGATTTGTAATAATTTTTGCAACATTTGTGTTAAGAAGCCTTTTAATCGGACCCCATTCCTTAAATATTATGGCCGTATAAGTCATTGAATATGCGAGTGATACTCCTGTTCCGAGTGCAAAAAATATGATATATCTGATACTCCTTAATGATGGGAGAGCGACAATAACAGAAAGGAATAACTCAGTCAGGTCTAAGTGTTTTGTCTTGATTAAGATTAATATGGCGATAATTACCATGACAAGCATTAGCCAATATGCGTGATATTCGTAAAGCATTGGCCTGTGATACTCCTCAATGGTTGCAAAGATACTACGTTCTGTAATTATGGGGATGAGGAAGGTTTTGTAACTATTTGGGTTTATCAGGCTGATAATGTTAGAAATAATAGAAAGAAGGATTAAAGTTCTCAGTTTTTCCTTTGTTAGAGATGAAATTTTTGGTATACCAAATTTTGTATTCAACAAATACTTTAAGAATTCAGAAAAAGTGAAGGTAAAAATTATTAAAACTCCCAGGATAAACCCTCCATGGAGGTTTGCCCAGAGAAGCATAAGTACTGGAAGGAAATAAATGCTTTTTCCTTCTTTCCTGAAATTATAGAGGATATAGAGTGTGCATGTGAACATTAGAAAAGAAAAAATCTGCGGTCGAGTATAGTTAAAATCCATTCCTATAAGGACAACGAGACAGAGTACAAAAAATGAGCTTAGATGGTCAGCTCCCCTTTTAAGCATGGTCAAATACAGGACAAAATATGTACAGGCAAAGATTGTAGATTTAAATATGCCGATTCCTATAAAGCCTCCTGATAGGTACACAAGGTAAAAGATAAGCTGGGAAAGCCAGCTATTCTTGAAGTTGGTAGCCCAGTAACGATTGTTTTCTTCTGAAGGGAGTTCAGTCGGGGCTACTTCACTTTTACCAATCTTACTTATTCTTTCTGGAATTTCTGTTGTATAAGCAAGGTAGTCTTTTTCAGGGATAACATGAGTTTCGTATATAAGCTGTCCTTGTTTAAGATGCCACCAGAGGTCAAGGTCATCAACCCTGTTTGCATAAGTCATAAAGACAATTAGTAGAAGTGAGGAGATCAGGATTGTTTGAGAGATTTTTCTAATTGTATCTTTGCTGTTATGCAATACCAAGCCTCGTAATTCAGGTATTTTGAGTTATATAACACAAAGAACTGTATAAACTCAAGGAACGGTGGGAACTAAAATGGTAACCATTCAGTGGAGCGGGGTATTTTGAAAAAATCTCCCCTAACCCCTCTTTGCCAAAGAGGGGAAAAAATTAGTCCCCCTTTGGAAAAGGGGGATTGAGGGGAATTTTATGATTAAAATCTTCCACGCTCCACTGAGGGATACCTAAAATGCAGAATTACATTGACACGCTTTCACAATCTCCATTAAATTAATCTGTGCTTAATAAACTCTCTTATACAAAGAAAAATATACTGGGTATTTTATCTATAGCAATCCTTGCAACCATTATCTATTCAAATACCTTTGATGCCTCATTTCATTTTGATGATACGCCGTCAATAGTTGAAAACTACGCAATCCATAGATTTGATTTAAAAGAGATTTTTACTAAATCACCAAGACCTATTCTGGATCTGACTTTTGCCTTAAATTATTATTTCGGAAAACTCAATGTCTTCGGCTACCACCTGGTGAACCTCATGTTACATATAGCCAACGGCGTAATGCTCTACTTTATTTTACTCTGGACAATCAACCCGGTTAAAGCAATAAGCAAAGAGCTAAGAGCTAAGAGCAAAGATCAAGAAACAAATGATGGGAAACTCTATGCTCCAGGCTCTATGCCCTGCGCTAATAGCTCAACAAACTTCAGGCTGCCTTTATATGCCAGTTTGATATTCATTGCCCATCCAATACAAACACAAGCTGTCACTTATATTGTAAGCCGTTCTTCTGTTTTCGCAACAACATTTTATTTACTTGCGTTAATCTTTTTTATCAGGGCATTTAAGCAAAGAGCAAAGGGCGAAGAGCTAATCCCCCCATCCCCCCCTTTAGTAAAGGGGGGTTGGGGGGGATTACTTTATTTACTTGGTGCCTTTCTTGCCTCCAGCCTTGGAATGGGAACAAAACAGGAAGTAGCTACCCTGCCATTAATGCTTCTCATTTATGATTTTTACTTTATTTCTAAAGGAGACTGGAAGATACTCACGAGTCACTATAAAATCTATCTTATTATGTTTTCTACAGTAGTTATCACAGTTTATTTAAACGGGGGCTTTTCAGGGTTAAAGATGTTTATTAGCTTTGACTATGCAAAGGGAGTTCCTATACCGTATGAAGAACCTGTCACGTCATTCCAATATTTCCTGACTCAGCTTCACGTTGTTCCGTACTATATCAGGCTACTTTTTATCCCTGCAAACCTCAACCTGGACTATGACTGGCCTATAACAAGGAACATTGACCTGCCAACCTTATTCTTTTTTGTCTTGCTGATTTCTATACTTGTTGTAGCTATTTTGTTATTTCGCAAGGCACGCCTTATATCCTTTGGCATCATATGGTTTTTCGTAACATTATCAGTAACATCAAGCTTTATTGTTATATACGATGTTATTTTCGAACACCGGCTGTACCTTCCATCGATTGGTTTTGCGATAGTTATTGCATTTTTGATTAGTAAAATATCTACTCTAAAAATAGCAATGAACAAAGAGCTATTAACAAAGGAGACGTCAATCGGTCATGGCAACGATGCCCGTATCGGTGACGTTAAATGGTAACGTGATCCGCCTAACGAGGACGAATTACGTAACCGTAGGACGAAACGGGTATCGTAACCCCAATCCCCCCTCACCCCCCTTTACTAAAGGGGGGATGGGGGGATTATTACTTTTAATTTTTTGCTCTTTGCTCTTAACTCTTTGCTATGTATTTTGTGTACCTCATAAACTATATGCACAGCCGCAGGGCCCTTCAGTAACCTACCTTGATATCATAAATGAGGACGAAGAAGGAGGTAAGATATACTTCCCTTCCACTGTATTTGTAGAACCGGTCATGAAGGAGATCTATATTATAGACAGTAAAGCAAGAATTATTATCTATACATCAGATTTTTATCCACTTTTTACTCTTAGTAAAAGAAACGGCATCGAATCACCGCATGGCTTAACTGTGGACGCTGAAGGTAACCTTTATGTTGCTCAGGGCGCGACAAAGGATAATCCCAGGCACAGAATTTCGGTTTTTAATGCATGCCTTAGATGGGAGAGAGATATTTATCTGGAAGGTTTTGAAGGTTCTGATTCCTTTATACCTCATCGTTTAGCCTTAGATAAAAAGGGAATTATCTATGTAGCAGCCTTATACTTTCCTGGTGTTTTAGTTCTAAATAATAAAGGCCAACTTTTAGAAATTCTATCACCGGAGGAGGAAGATAAAAAGGTTAAATTGACCAGTGTGACTTTAGACAGTACAGGACGGGTATATCTTGTCAGCGAGGAAGAGAGTCATATCTATGTATATGATGAGAATAGAAAATTCCTTTTTAAATTCGGCGAGAAGGGAGGGAGTTCTGGTAAACTGAGCAGACCCCAGGCGGTAGGTATAGATAATCGAAACGGAAGGATGTATGTGGTAGATTACATGCGTCATACCGTATCCGTCTACGATAAAGATGGTAAATATCTCTTTGAATTTGGTGGCCTTGGCTGGGGAGAAGGATGGTTCCAATATCCGAGGGATATATCTGTTGATTCTGCGGGAAGGGTATTTGTCGCAGATACCTTTAATGACAGGATAGAGGTGTTTCAAGCGAAAGAATAACAAAAATAAATTGGTTCATTCGTAAAAAAGTTGAAAATAAAGTGACTGGATTCCCGCCTGCGCGGGAATGACAAAACTGCTTATAAAAAATGTCATTCCCCGACTTGATCGGGGAATCCAGAAACCTTTTCAACTAAAATACGAAAGACACAATAAATTTGACTGAGAGGTGTGACAAATGACAAAGAATCGAACAATGTTAAAAATCCTACTGTTTACTGTTTACTATTTACTACTTACTGCTTTGTTAGGTTGTACCACGGTTCAAGAATACATAGAGCCTCCGGGAACTTCCTATGGTCAGGTTACCGTCTTTCTGAACGGTCCTGATAAGACTTCCCATGATATAACATTTGATTTGACAGCAGTCAATATTATTGCAGAGGATGGAACCCAGAGGGAGGTTATGAGTGCCCCCCGGAATATAAATTCCATATCCATGACAGGCCGCCAGATGCTTCTTGGTGAAAGGACTCTGCCTGAAGGTAGATACAAAAAACTTCAGCTTATAGTAAAGCAGGCATTAATAAAGAGAAAAGATAAGACAGCAAATTTAGCATTGCCCCCTGAAGGGATTTATATAGAGATAGATATTGCGGTAAGTCGAAACCAGAATACATCGTTATTCTTGAAATGGGATGCAGATACTTCTGTTATTGATGGATACCTGTTTAGTCCTGTGTTTGCCGTTAAAGGCCAGGTTCCGGAATTAAGCACTTTGCTTATTTATGTAACTAACGAAGGTTCAAACAACGTCTCTGTGATTAACAGACAATCAGGAGAAGTAGTAGCGACTGTATTAGCAGGAAAGAGGCCAAGGGGTATAGCAACGAGTTTGAGTAAGGAACGCCCGAGGGTTTATGTAGTAAACTCAGGCTCTAACAGCGTTTCTGTAATTGAACCCAATACTAACAAGGTGGAAAACGAGATACCAATAAGATATGGCAGAGAACCAGAGGGTATAGCAGCAGCAAGGGTATCATCTGAAAAAGAGCTCATCTTTGTAACCAATTATGGTTCCAATACAGTATCTGTTATCGATCCCTTAACCCAGCAGGAGATAGAAAAGATAGACGTAGGAAATGGGCCAGTAGCAGTGGCGGTAGACCCTCCGGTAGAGACGCTATCAGGGACAAGGTTTCTAAGTTTTGATGATATTAATACTCTAAGGACTTATCGTGAAAAATTTCTCAATGCTTATGTAGTAAATAAAAATTCCAAGGACGTTTCAGTGTTGAGGATGGACATACTGAGAGGCAGGCTCGAAGAGGTTATCAATGTTAGCGTGGAATGGAATCCCATGGCACTTGCTGTAGACTATCAGAGGGGGAAGGTTTACGTAGCGAACTATAACTTCGACAATCTCTCTATTATAGACATCCTGCAGGTTATCAAAGGTAATAAGACCGGAGCTGTCAGCGCTATAATCAATATTGGAACCTCTATCATAGGGATTATTCCTGATCCAGACCTCGATAGAATTTATCTTTTAAAAGAGTTTCCTGGCGAGATAATGATTATCAGGCCTTTTTCGGAAGATTTTGGTGCACTAAGACAGGCGATGGTTCCTGTCATTGGTACTATAGCTGTGGGAAATTCACCGAGATCATTTATTTCAGACCCGGAAGGTAGAAAATTATACGTAGTCAACAGGGGTTCGGATACCGTCTCAGTAGTAGATAAAACTACAAAAAGGGAAGAAAAGGTTATTCCAGTGGGTAAAAAACCTTATGGAATAGCAATGTTTCCTTTTTAGCTAAGGGCTATGAGCAAAGAGCTAAGAGCAAATAGTAATGAGAAAAGGAAACGTTAAACGGTTATGGCATCGATACCCGTATTCGGTTACGTTTAACGGTAACGTGAAAAAGCCGAACGACATAGCTGAAAGCCGAAACGGGCATCGTTACCTAAATCCCCACGAATCCCCCCATACCCCCCTTTGGAAAAGGGGGGCTGAGGGGGATTTTAAAGGGGGGATGGGGGGGTTATTACTTTTAACTTTTTGCTCTATGCTTTTTGCTCTAAGCTCTTTGCTATTTTGTTGTTCATCTGCCTTTGCGGATGGTCTTAGCGGATGGTTAAACCTGAATTATAGTACCACTGAACAGTTCGAGGATGGTAAAAAGACATCAACCTCCGATAGTCTTCTTCAAAATTATTACCTAAATTATGGTAGGGCAATCACTCCTATACTTTCTTATCAGTTATATCTCAGGACAAGCCTGTCAGATTCCCATTCTACTGACTCTGAAGATAAAACCACATCTACTTACCAGAGGGCAATAGAACCGGCATTAGATATTTCTCTTCGAAACCCTATGTATGGGCTGAATGCTGGCTATCGCCGTCTGGAACAGTGGTCAACCGCGCAGTTAAGCGATAAAAGCAGGAAAACTACCGAATATTATTATACGCGTTTTGATGTAACACCTTATGAATTACCGTCCTTATATCTTCAATTTGACAGACAGAGGAATTATGATTATCTTTCTCCTGTGGAGACAGATACTACAAATACTACATATTCTGCTAGTTCTGCCTATACATATTCATATAGCGAGTTAAACCTTTCATACAATCTAACTTATATGCACAGTATTAATGAGACGCCAATAGGTACGGTATCGAAATCAATAAATGATAATTTTAATGGATCATATAATGTGGGTTATAACAAGTCTTTCTGGAGCGGAAAAGTCAACGTATCAGCAGGCTATCAGGGGAATTATAGTTGGAACAAAAGCGAGCAGTCTGTGGCTGAAACAGGCGAGGTAATCTTTGAACGAATGCCATTTGGTGGAATATACGCCCTGGGTACGACCCTTCAGCCAAATGTAGATGAGGCGCTGCCGTCCCTGGGCTCTCTGGTTGATAATAATTTCAACACAGGGATAACTGAAATTAATATTGGTACCAAGGAATTCCATAATATCGGTATCTGGGTATCATCTGAAAAATCTGTGGACAGATTATACATTTATGTGAATAAGGATGTTACCCCGGATACCAATCTCACGAACGTGAGCAACTGGGAGGTCTATAAGAGTAACATCAATTCAATCGGGACATGGACAGAAGAAATATCTATCCAGAGTGTGACGGTATCTGCATATGATACCTTGAATAATATATATCGTTACGAGATAATGTTTTCTACCTCCCAGAATGCCTCTTATTTTAAAGTGATCAATATGAAGACTGTTAATGCATTTGGAATAACCGACGTTTTAGTGACAGAAATCGAGGCCTATGGAACAGATGAAGTTCCAGAAACAGGTAAGCTTACTGATACATCTACATTCTTCACACAGGGGCTTAACCTCAATGCTAATGTGAGGGCCACAAACAATCTGAGTTTTTCTTTTGGTTATTTTATAAACAGGGCTGACCAGAGCCCCAGGTCAGTTATAGATTCTATAGGCGGCATTTTTACCAATATATTCAGTAAAACCAAATCAGACCAGGATGAGAAGCTGACAAGTAATGTCACTAAATCTTACAGTGCCAGCTCCACATGGGTGCCGCATAGACTGCTTACTACCACATTACGCTTTTCAAGAAGTAAAGCGTTTGACAATAAGGGTGAAATAGACGTTAGCTCCAATACATATTCCCTGTCCTTTAGCTCTTCTCCTCTGCCAACCCTTGATACAACCCTATCATTAAATAAGAATGATAGCTACAGTTTTGATGAGAAACAGACCACAAGTGATTCATATCTGTTAACTGTAGGCTCGAAACTTTACAGGGACCTCAACATGACTACTGATATAGGATACACACAATCAAAATCTTATACAGAAAGTACCCAATCGTCTACCAGCTTTATCAATGGCACACTTGATGCACATCTTACAAACAAACTCTACGGAAGTCTTACATATGGTTTAAGCTGGACGTCGTCAGATGGTTCGTCTTCAAGTTTAAAGTCAGGTAGTATGATAATTACCTACATACCCGGTCGGTTTATCAATCTTTCCGGTAGCTTACAGGTCTCAGATACAGATGGTGATACGAGTGCCACTGAAGGATTATCAATGGACTGGTTACCCCTCCCTGCTATTAGATTGAATCTAAGTTATCAGCATAACAGTACAGAGCCGGGGCCTTCAGTTAGCGACTCACTGAGCGGTTACGGGATATGGTATATAACGAAGTTTATGGAAGTTCAACTTACATATAACTACAAACATGAAGCAAATGAGAAAAAGGCCGAAAGTTATAATTTTGGTGGAAATTTAACTTGCAGGTTCTGATAATGATATATTATTATTAACGAATTTTTAAAAATTTTATGCGTAACATAGTAAAAAGCAGAAAGCATAGAGCGAAGAGTAAAGAGCGAAAATCAAATGACAGGGACTACGTATACCATACTAAAAGCTCTATGATATACATAACGACATTAATTCCATGTCATTCCCGCAAGCGAAGCGCGTCGGGAATCCTTCTTTTACGGAAAGATTCCGGACAAGCCGGAATGACAAAATGTAGCGGACTTATGTCGTTTAGTATAATAGCTTTTTGTTCTTTGCTGATTTTTATTTACAGTTGTGGTGGTCCAGAGTATTATGTCAAGCCCAAAACTGACATTAGCAATATTAAGAGAGTAGCTGTTTTACCGATGGAAAACTTTACATCCGATGAATATGCAGGGGAGAAGGTCAGAAGGGTAGTAATTACCGAACTGCTGTCGAGAGGTATTGACGTGGTTGAACCTGGTGAGGTAACAAGGGTTCTGAGAGAGTCAAATATTAGGTACCTCGGTTCTATAAAGATTACAGACATACAGAATATAGGGAAAACATTGGGTGTGGATGCAGTGATGATAGGTTCGGTAGAGGCCTTTGGGATAAGCAGGGGGATTTCAGTAACCTATCCAGAGGTCACTATTCATTTAATATTGTTTGAGACATCTTCGGGAAATATCGTCTGGTCAGTGCGGCATACTGTAGGGGGTGCCAGTTTCTGGACCAGGCATTTTGGCGCTGAAGGCATAACACTGAGTGAAGCTGTTAGGAAGGCGGTAAAAGAGTCAATTAATACGTTATTTTAATAGTTACACAGTTTATTGAGTTTAACCGGTTTCTTGTGTTATAACTTAACGAACTCTATAAACTCATGAAACACTATAAGCTCTACGACGGAGAGAATTATGAATTTATTTAAAAGATGTGTTTTAATAAGTATGCTTTTCGCAGTATTTATTTGTTCTGGCTGTGCTCGTCGAGGGGTACCTTCATTTTACATCAACCCGGATGTAGACTTTAGTTTCATTAAAAAGGTGGCGGTATTGCCTCTGGATAATCTGACCAATGATAGATTCGCTGGTGAGGTTGTAAGACATGTAGTTATCAGTGAGCTATTAGCCTCGGGTCTTGTTGATGTGGTGGTTCCTGGAGATGCAGCGGCCGCTATTGAGAACCTTAAACTCAGGCCAGGCCAGTCGCTGAATGCTGAACAGATAAGAGCATTAGGGAGCGCCCTCAAGGTTCAGGCTGTTATTCTGGGTGCAGTTGAGAAATACGGAGAGGAAAGAGTTGGAAACATCTCTGTGCCAGAGGTGACCGTTACCCTGATAATGGCTGATACAGGTTCCGGGAGTATTATCTGGTCTGTCACAAAAACACGCGGAGGGGCTGATTTCTGGGCAAGACATTTTGGTGCCCGTGCAGAAACCATGAGCGAGACCACATTGAATGTGGTAAGGGAAGCCCTCCATACACTTTATAAATATTAAATGTTTCTTGAGTTTCTTGAGTTCTCACAGTTTATCGGGTTATGAAAATTGAAAGGTTTGAAGACTTAGAGTGTTGGAAAGAGGCAAGAAAATCGACGCAACAAACCCAAGAAACTCAATAAACTTTTTATTTTTTGCCATTTTTTTCTTGCTTTTTTCTATTAGTGCAGTTTATGCCCAGCCATCTAATCCCCCTTCATCCCCCTCTACTAAAGGGGGAGAAAAAGGGATTATTATAGCCATCTTTCCTTTTGAGAACCTTACTGAGGATAAAAATGCACCTATATCTATTATGCCTGTATTAAGAAGCCGGTTGGAAGCAAAGGGATTAGAAATACTAAATGAAGATACCCTGAACAGATTTTTGCTCAGAGAAAGAATCAGATCCACTGGTTACATTTCGAGCGCTACAGCCAGAAAATTAAAAGAAGGATTGAATGTAAGTGCCATTTTAGTGGGATCTATTAATTCATTTTCCTCTAAGGAAAATCCCGTGGCAGGACTTTCAGCACGCCTGATTAATTCTTCTGATGGTGCTATCTTATGGGCAAATCATGCTTCTGCCACAGGAGAGGATTTTACAAAGATCCTGGGACTTGGCAGGATACGAACAATAGAGAGGCTTATCTCAAAGGTTATAGATAAATTACTTAAGTCCTTTAGTATTACACCGCCTTACAAGGAAATAGAGTCAACTTACAGGATTGCTGTAATGCCGTTTCAGAACAAAAGCAAGGTTATAGATGCAGGTATGATAGCTACTTATATGTTTATAGCGGAGCTATTTAAGAATAAAGGATTTGTGCCAGTAGAATATGGTGAGGTCAGACATGTAGTAGTGGATTTAAGGGTCAGAGGTAAAGGAGAGTTAGACCTTAAAAATACAGAAGCCTTATCAAAATCCCTGGGGGTAGACGGAATTATAGTAGGAACGGTTGAGGTCTACAAGGAAGAAGAGGGCACTCTTCCACCTGAAGCGGTTATAAGTGCCAGGCTGATAGACGCGCGGAAAAACAGGATCTTGTGGTATGATAGCTATCAACTGAACGGTGATGATGGTATAATTGTATTCGATTTTGGAAAGATAAGGTCAGTAGAGAGTGTAGCATATAAGGTTATTTCAAAATTAGTAAAGGAAATTGGTAAGGCAAAATGGCAGTAAGTAGTCAAAAGCCATTAGTAAAGAGTCAAGAGTCAAATCCCCCCTCACCCCCCTTTTCTAAAGAGGGGATGGGGGGATTATTGCTCTATGCTCTATGCTTTTTGCTGTGTTTTGTGGGTGGTTGTGCATCACTCCAGAAGGGAAATATATTAGCAGTTGTAGATGGAGAGCCAATCACCGAGGAAGATCTGAAATATTCATTACAGATAACCCATCGCAGGGAGGACCTCTCCTCCGCCAGTGCTCTAAATTTATCACAATATGTGCAGAGGATGATAGATGATAGGTTGATTACCGATGAAGCCCGCCGTATGGGCATAGATCAGGACCCCGAGGTAAGACAGTCTATTCAGGCATATATCCTCAGAGAATCTGTTGTGAGACTCCATGATGAGGAGATCGTAAAGAAGGTCTCGGTATCGGAAAAGGATGTTTTAGACTACTACAAGAAAAATTATGAGCAGTTTACACTGGGCCTTATCGAGGTAAGTTCAGAGGAAGAAGCTAAAGATATATTAAAACAACTGAAAATAGGCGAAGATTTCAAAGAACTCGCCCGTAAATATTCTACACATATCTCAAAAAAAGACGGAGGAGAAATTGTTCTTAAACGAATTTCTATGCCAACTTATATAAATGGGGCTGTCTCAAATTTGAAACCCGGACAACTTTGTGATGTTATAAAGATAGCGAACAAATATTACATAATAAAATTAATTGACAGGAAAGAGGCCCCTGATGAGGAACTCGAAAAAGTGAGAGGAAGTATAGAAAGGGAAATCAGGAAACAAAAGGAGAAGGAGCGGAGTGATGAATATCTGAAGTGCCTTCGTGAGCGGGCAGCCATTAAGATTAATCGCGAGCTTCTTTCTGCTATTAAAGTCGGGGGAGAAAGCGAGGAGATAAAGAAGGATAAAATGCCTCTGGCCGAGGTAAACGGATCTATTCTAACAGCGGAGGATTTTGTAGCTATGGTTACACCAGGTACAAGGAAATCAAGCGAAGATATCCTTAACAACTGGATCGACCGTAAGTTAGTAGACCATGAGGCACTCTCCCGCCATTACGAAAATGAACCTAATTTAAAGAAGATGTTATATCGTTATGAAAATCAGCTTCTCAAAAATACATTTATCAAAAGAATAGTAATACCTAAGGTTATGATCTCGGATAAGACATTAGAAGACTACTATTCGAAACATCAAAAGAGTTTTATAAGACCTGCCACCTATAGAATCCAGCAGATTACAGTAAAGACCATGGATGAGGCCCAGAATATATTAAGCAATCTTCAAAACGGTGCAGATTTTTCATGGGTAGCAAAGAGAATGTCTATTGATTCTGCAGGGTCAAAAGGTGGAGATATTGGATGGCTCACCAGCGCAGAATTACCTGTGCCTTTGAGGGAGATTATAGTTACTCTAAAACCCGGAGATATAAGCCCTGTAATTAAAATCGATTCCCGATACAGGATAGTCAGATTGCAAGGAAAAACCGAGGAAGAGGTAGAAGAGTTCAATAAAGTTAAAAACGATGTTTATAGAGCTTGCTATGCTGAGCAGATTAACAACCTTTATAGCGAGTATGTGAATCAGTTGAAAAAAGAGGCAATGATAGAAATCTATGAGAATGAAATCCGATCACTCGAAGAAAAATTGCAAAAAAAGTAATTTTATCTTGACTTTAAAAAGCTAAATACAGATAATTTATAAAGTTTAAGATGTTAGGGAAATTACCTGAGAAATATGTTTAAAAATCTTTCAAAACATACTACCTCATTCATAAAAGGTGTTTTTGTACTTTTAATTTTTGGCTTCATTTATACATGTGCCCCTGAAGAGATGGTCAGAAAAAGAGGGTTCGAGGCAAAGCCCTGTCTGGATTGTCACAAGGAGAAATTAAGTGAATTCCAGAAGAAATTTGTCCATTCGCCGATGAGTAAACGTGAATGTGAGTCATGCCATGTCCGTCATGGAAGGCTTCCTGTTCTGTCCCTTAAAGAAAGAGAAGAAAGAAAGCTCTGCTATATCTGTCACACTCAGATGGCACAAAATATGGATAGGATGACTAATGTGCACACCGCATTAAAGCAAGGCAAATGCATCCCATGCCATAATCCTCACGCCTCAGATAACAAATTCCTTTTGAAAAAGACAGGCAGTGAGCAATGCTTTACATGTCATAAACAAGATAACTTTATGCGCGCAAAACGACATAAACCTCTTGCAGACGGGTGTCTAATATGTCATGCACCGCATGGCTCCCAGTATGAAGATAATCTCGTAAAGCAGGAGATTGAACTCTGCCAGTCATGTCATAGTTATACAGCGGAAAAATTCAGAAAAGCGCATAAAGACTATCCTGTTCAGAGAGGTAAATGCACAGGCTGCCATACTGCTCACAGTTCAACAAATGATAAATTGCTCAGGGAGTCGGTTCATGCCCCGTTAAATCAGGGGCAGTGTGCCTCATGCCACAAGCCAGTAACCGATCCTAATCCACTCGGGGTTATTGCACCGGATGGCAAACTATGTTATATCTGCCATAAAAGGGAGGAAAGTGTATTTAAAACAGCACACAGACATCGCCCCCTCGATGAAGGGAAATGTCAGAGCTGTCACAGCCCCCATGCAACAGATTATCCAAAGGTTACCCTTATGAGTAGAAACGACCTGTGCATAAGCTGCCATAAAAATAAAGCAGATACATTAAAGATGACCAACTTACATGCACCAATAAAAGATAAGGGCTGTACTGCCTGCCATAATCCCCATGCCTCTGAAAATACATTTTATTTGAAGGCATCCGAGAGGCAGATCTGTTTTACCTGCCATGCTAAGACAGAAAAGGAATTAAAAGAAGGATATACGCATATACCATTTTCAAAGATCGAATGTAAGAGTTGTCATGACTCTCACGGTAGTAATAATCCCGGTATGATAAAAACGGCTTTAACCGATTTATGTTATACATGCCACAAGAAAGAAGAGAAGGAGTTTTTCAAGACATATGTTCATACACCTGTGAACAACAGACAATGCACATCCTGTCATAAGCCCCATGCCTCTATTTATAAAGGTCTGTTGAAAAATTCACCGGACCACCTCTGCGTGAGCTGTCATGGCAATATGTTTCTTGAGCTTAAAGAAGAGGATGTCCATAAGCCGTTTAAAACAAAAGAATGTATGATCTGTCACAATCCCCACGCGAGTGAGTATATTGCCAGTACAATCAAGTCAATGCCTGAATTGTGTTATGATTGCCATAAAAAACTGGAGACCGATGTACAGGCGAGCATTAATAAACATCTCCCTGTGGAAGAGGGTAAGTGTACAGTATGTCATAGCCCTCATGGGACAAAGATCAGGCATTTACTTCTAAGCAGGCCGAAAGAGCTCTGTCTGTCGTGCCATGAAAGAATAGTTGCCACCACTGTAAGAAGAGGGCACATTGAGATGGAAAAAGGAGACTGTCTGAGCTGTCACATCTCCCATTATTCCGAATCGAAGTATCTGCTAAGTGCTAAGGACCCCGCACTATGTGTTAAATGCCATTCGGTTGACACAGAAAGGCTGTTAAAGATACATATAAAACCTGTAGCTAAAATCAACCATTGTCTGAGTTGTCATGAACCACATGTAACAGAAAAGCCGGGTATGCTTAAAAAGATTAAGCATCAACCATTTGGTAAGGGAAACTGCAAGGATTGCCATGAATAAAAAAATAGCAAAGAGCAAAGAGCAAAGTGCAAATCCCCCTTCATCCCCCTTTATTAAAGGGGGACAGAGGGGGATTTTATTAAAGGGGGGCAAGGGGGGATTATTGCTATTTACTTTTTGCTTTTTGCTCTTTTTGGTTTGGAGTGGTTTTGCATATGCTCAGGGTGACCTTAAAACTGGAGTGCCCGAACTCTGCTATCAGTGCCATGTAAAATTAAAGGATAGCCTTTCCCGTAGTCATGTCCATTTCCCATTCAAAGAGGGTAAGTGTATCTCCTGTCATAATTCGCATGCGAGCGATATTAAAGGGTTGGTAAAGGAAGATATTAACTCCCTCTGTTTGAGCTGTCATGAGGGGATTAAGAAAGACCTTAAGAAGAATTATGTACATTATGCACTCAAGAAAGGTATATGTACAGACTGTCATTACGCCCATAGTGGAGAAAATAAATACCTTTTAGTAAAGGCACAGAAGGATCTCTGCTGGGGTTGTCATGAGACACTTAAAGAGCAATCCAGGAGATCCTATGTGCACCTTCCATTTAAAGAAGGAGAATGTTCATCCTGTCATGATCCACATGCCTCTTCAGAGGAGAACCAGATTCTCGATTCTCCAAATAAGGTATGCAAAAAATGTCATGCGCCACGGTGCAAGGCAGGCGGCGTCTCTATAACCTTTGCTACAGGGGAAATAGACTGCACTACGTGCCACGGCGGGCATGCTTCTAATGTCAGTGGTCTTCTTGGACCTTATGGCCACACAGCATTTCTGGATAAAAAATGCGAACAATGCCATGAACCCATTGTGGCTGATAGGAAGATAACAACAAAACTAAGGGGTAAGGATTTGTGTTTTAGTTGCCATAAGAAGGATCCAGCTAAATTCAGGGAACCTGATGTTCATGTGAGTGATGCAAAGGGCGCTTGTAGTATATGCCATAGTTACCATGCCTCAAAGAGAAAGAACCTGACAATAAAAGAATCGGGGGTATGCGTTACCTGTCACGAAAGCACCGAGAAAAGGACAGTCCTTATGGAGAAGGCATTGAGAGCCCATCCCATTAGATGTATTCCTGTGAAGGATAGAAAATGTTTTGAGTGTCATATTCCTCCGCATACTCATAATCCGCTTTATTTCAGAGCAGATAGCATACAGACTTGTGCCAGATGTCATACAGCACAGCATAAGGTTTCCCATCCACTTGGACCAGAGGCAAAAGACCCTCGCAATGGCCAGCCAATAACCTGCATTACATGTCATGGTATGCATTCATCAAAGGCTGAATTTATGCTTCTTTTTGAAGGAAAGAGGCAACTCTGTATCCAGTGTCATAAAAAATAGTTATAGGAAATCCTTTTCCCATAATATGTAAATCAGGTTATATTCACATCCTATAGAGCCTGTTGCACAAATGCTGAAAATGGCACTATTGTCATGCTGAATTTATTTCAGCATCTAATAAGATCAATGAGTTATGAGACCCTGAAACAAGTTCAGGGTGACAAGAGCCGATTTGTGCAACAGACTCTATAGTCTTTAAATTTTTAAATTTCTTCTTGACCATAACATATTTATTTAATTACAATTCTTTATTATCTAAAAAAACGGTATAAAAAGAAGAGTATAAAGTAAAACATTTGGCATAATAATTGCTCAGTTTTACAGTGATAATCGCAGGTAATCCCTGCAAGAGGGGGGATACAGAAAAACATTACCCTGTGAGGAATTATGTCATGATAATTAACACTACAGCGGATTTTTTTTAACACGTGACCTCAGTTTCTTTTTCCTGTGTGATCGATATGCAATGTAATTTCTCATCGTGTAATATCTCACAATTCCTATAGCCTCTGTCAGCGACATCG
>JBFLZS010000027.1:0-43172 GCA_040756135.1 Nitrospirota bacterium | reverse complement strand
ATTTCGCGTACTTCGGCTATCTCTCTGACGCTGAATTCTCTGCCACGATATTTGACCGCCTTCTCCATTCATGATGTTATACCATAAATGGCAGCGGAACGCAAGCCCCGCTTCACTGAAGGGTTACATTTATATAACTATGTGGGAGTCCCATATTCAGAGTTGAAATAATATGACTTTTTAGTTGAAGACCCCGATCTAGAATTGCAAGTGATGTTACCGCTATTATTTCTTTTTCTTCTGGTGTTATACCCTTCAAGTCATAATATCTTCCATAGACGTGCAGCAATATATCACTAAATAACTTTGGTGAATAATTATTTAGCATTGCCTGAACAGTTTTTGAATTTTCACCATGAATATTCTGAAAGTTAACATAACCTCTTTCTCGCACAGCATCTTCGTCATCAAAGCTCAAAACCCCAAATAAATCATCATTGATTTTTTGTTTGATAAGTAACGAGATACTATCCAAAACAGCTGGCCAACCTATAAATGAGCTTTGAAAAATCAAGGCTTCTATAAGGAACCGATGACCAATACCAATACCAAGTAATTTACCTTTGCTATAAATTCCATCTATAAGTTCTTTATGTCTAAAGATAGAAATAGCACACAGCTTTATTAGTAATTCATCTCTTTCTGAAACAGGATATGTTGTTTGAAATCGTTCTAATTCGGATAACGCTATTTCCGTTGCTCTTGGGTAGGTAATTTTATTTTGATTATCTGTTATCATTCGTCCTATATAAGCTTTCTGAGTTTGGGTTGACTATATTCTAGGGAAACCTACTTCTGAGCACCTTTCCGCTGCCCAATCTGAAAAATTCATTCGCATTGTAGAAAGAGCATTTATTCTAACAACCTCTGATAGCAAGCATCCCTATTAGGATCAAGAAAGACTTGCCGCTTTCAGAACCATACTCAAGGGTATACCTGAATGCGTAAGGAAGAGTATCCAAATCTTGAATAGCAGGACGATCAGGATTAGCTGAAATTCCTCCATTATACTTAAAATGGATGCCTCTAATAGATTTCAGTGGCTTACTAAATTCCATTGCTGTAGCAAGTTCCAGCAATGTTTCTTCGCCTTCGCCTCTGACTACAGAATCGAAAATTCCCGATTCAGTAAGAATTTCATTAACTGTAAACGTGGCGTGTTCTCCCCCAATTGTCAAATGCACAGAAGGCAGTTGTCTTTTAATTTTTCTTCCTATTTCTAGAACATCTGGATAACTTTGGTAGGTACATGTGAAACCTACAAGGTTGGGATCAAATTTAACAACCTTATCAGCGACCACGGCATGATTAAGATTCTCTGCATAACCATCGATTATCCTGACTTGATAACCATGGGTACGTAAGGTTGCAGCCAAAGTGGCCAACCCCAAATTTTCATAAACTGAATAATCTTCAATCGGAATTGTAGTGTCTTTTGGATTAACCAAAGCGATTTTGAAACATTTATTTCCCATTGAAACCTCTTTGCTTAATTTAAACCTCACCCCAAAAACAGTACAATCATCGTTGATGATAAACACTAAAATAATAAAGCGTTATAAGATCGAATACTTAATCTCATTAGCAAAGGATATAAAAACGATAAACAAGGTAAAAACACTTTATCTGAAAACTCTGAACAAGTATAAATATCGAAAATCCATATAGTAAGTATCACAGAGTATTTCACAAATTTCTCGACATTTTTTGGTTTTTATTTAACATTTCTTGTAACTTTACCTTTAAAGGAAATTAATTGGGACACAGAGTCTGTCTCAATACCACCTTTCTGAAAGCCTTCAAACATATAAGTGATTCAATTTAATGAAGCCAATTTTAAAATTAGACAAACACCTGATCTCATTTTGCTGATCTATCTAATTCATACTGTTGAACATGCAGCCATAGCCTGTATACCGCTTTTTGCACTCTGTGACAGGGAGATATTGGCGGATTGAGTTATACCTTTTATCCGGGACTTAAACAGCCTGTGATATTCATCTATGATGGATATGAAGACGGAATAGGGCTCACAAAGAGGGCGACAGAGGTCATTGAGGATTGGCTTAAGGCAACTCTCAAGGTCATTGATGAATGTCCCTGTGATGAGGGATGCCCTTCCTGTGTGCAGGATCCTCAGTGCGGATCAGGCAACCAGCCTCTTGACAAGGAAGGGGCAAGAGAGTTGCTTAGAAGATGGATTTTATGACGTCGATTTAAAATAGTTCGATATAAACTTATGGGTAATTAATGGGTTGAAACAGGAGGTGATAAACGGGCTATGGACTTTTAAGGCTATTTACAAACTCCCTGTTTTTGAGATACCATTCAACAGTTTTTTTGATGCCTTCTTCTATGGTAGTCTTTGGATACCAGTTCAACCTCTCTTTAGATTTTTCGATATTGGCCCATGTTGCAAAAACATCAGCAGGATGTCTTGGTGAAAACTTCATAATAGCCTTTTTACTGAGGGCATCTTCTATAAGGTTTATCACGTACATCAGTTCAACAGGGTTATCATTGCCGAGGTTGAATATTTCATATCCAGCGGGCTGGAGGCATTTTAATGTTCCATCAGCTATATCATCTATATAGGAGAAATCTCTTTGCTGTTTGCCATCTCCAAACACGGTTATCGGAATACCATTATCTATATTTTTTATGAATATAAAAATGCTCATGTCAGGCCTTCCCGCAGGGCCATAGACGGTGAAATATCTCAGTATGCTTATATCAAGTCCGTAAAGATAATGGGAACTGTAACAGAGAACCTCAGCCCCCTTTTTTGTTGCAGAATAAGGAGCCAGCGGTGTGTCTGTTCGCTGTGTTTCCCTGAAAGGCATTTCGTTGAAACCGTAGAGACTTGATGTGGATGCAAGAACGAACTTTTTGACGCCGAATTCCCTGCAGCATTCGAGGAGATTCAGCGTGCCTTTTGTATTGGTATCGAGGTAGATCCACGGGTCTTCGACAGATGCCCTTACACCTGCCCGCGCTGCAAGATTGATGACGGCATCAATCTTATGATTGGTGAAAACTAATTTGATTTCCTTATAACTGCTTATATCGCATTGATAAAAATGAAATTCAATATTAGCTCTTTGCTCTTTGCTCTTTGCTCTTAACTGTTGTAATCTCCATTCTTTTAACCGTGGATCATAGTAATCATTAAGATTATCCATACCAACAACATTTAATTTCTCATCAAGCAACTTCTCGGAGACCTTCCACCCGATAAATCCAGCACAGCCTGTTACCAGTATAGTCTTCATTATTTCACCTCTAAACCCTTTTCTTAAGCCATTTCTTGGCGTTAGCAACTATAAATCCATTATTCCCGTCTGAAAAAACAACCTTTTCTATCTTTGAATTTAGAATCATCCTTTTACACATCATGCATGGCTCAGAATTACATTCGCTACCTTTCTCATCGACACCTGATATATACATTGTCGACCCTCTTAATTCATCAACAGATGCACGAATAATCGCATTTGCCTCTGCATGGACACTATGGCAAAGTTCATATCTCTCACCATGTGGAATCTGGAGTTCTTTCCTGGTACATTTACCTACCTCAAGACAATCCTTCATCCCTGCCGGAGCACCATTATAACCGGTACTTACAATAATGTTGTCCTTTGTAATAACCGCACCATATTTTCTTCTCAGGCAGGTGGCCCTTGTTGAGACTGCCCTTGCAATGCCGATGAAATATTCATCCCAGTCAGGCCTGAGTTTTTTTCTCTTCTTCATGATAAGCATAATAGCTTACAAACCTACATGCTTGCAAGTTTGTACTCAAATCCAGCGATGAGTGGCCACTCTCAAGACAGGCGGAGGTCGCACTAAAAAGATAAAAGCTGTAAAATATTAATAATAGAGTTTAAAAGGCAATAAAGAATTTCACCACAGAGCACACAGAGAAAAAGATTTTTAAGTTTAGAAAACTCTATGAACTCTGTGGTCTCTGTGGTTAGTTTTGACAATACGCTTTTCAAGGAAGGGAGTAAATAAAGATGGGGAAAGTAAAGAGTGCTTTTGAAAAGGCAATGGAAAAGATAGCCGAGATAGGAGATCTCACGCAGGAAGAAAAAGAGAAGATAAAAGACCAGGAAAAAGTAAAATCTATACTCGCAGAATTTTACAAGGGACAGCTTGACAGGAATGGATTGTGGCAGAAATTGAAAGGGAGCAAACCTTCCCTGTTGAAAGAAGTTCAACAACATTTAATAAATTCCTTTGGATTAGGAAGTACCCCTGAAGAATTTCAACAGAGAAAGGACGGCATCTTGGCAATTGAAACGCTTAAGGAAAAACAGAATGTGTCGGCGATTGAGCACACTTTGAATTCCATAAAAGTTTTGCAAAAAGAATTCCAAGAAGGAAAAGAAAGAGCTGCTGAGGAATTGAGAGAAGCAATAGAAAGCAATCCTCAATTGAGGCTTCGACCGGTTAGAACTCCAGATGGAAGAACCGTTCTTCAAGCAGCCATCTCCGTTGACGAGGCAGTGCAGGCTAAATTGGCAGAATTTCTTTCAGAGCATGAAGCGAGATATAGCCAGAAGCTTATTAGATTGATTGAGAAGTTAAAAAAAGAAGTGAGTCGTTAGATATTAGCCTGTTAAGGCTTTTTGCAATAAGAACGTACATTGGGAAATTCCTGAAGAATATGGTACCCCCTGCAGGAATCGAACCTGCGACACCAGGTTTAGGAAACCTGTGCTCTATCCTACTGAGCTAAGGGGGCACGGAAGATAGCTAATGGCTGACAGCTAATAGCTATTAGCTAAAGACCTATGATTTTAAAAGTTCAAAGACTTTATTTACTGCATCAACTGCATTCTCAGCATGAACGACACCCTTTATGTCCCATGTCTTAATACCTATTACTAGTTTTCCTATCTGTAACGCAAATGCGATCTCTGAAAGGGTGCCGTATTCCCCACCTATTGCTATAAGGGCATCTGCTGTATGGGCTATGATAACATTTCTACCGATGCCTAATCCAGTTGCTACAGGGATGTCTATGTATTGATTTGCCTCTTTCGAATCGTTCTGGGGAAGAATTCCAAGAGTAAGGCCCCCTTCAGATTTTGCGCCTTTTGAAGCAGCCTCCATGACTCCGCTAAGACCTCCGCATACAAGGGTTGCACCTTTCTTGGCGATTAATCTACCAACCTCTTCTGCCTCCAAAAGAAGCACTTTTTCAGTCCTTCTACCGCCTACAACAGCAATTATTTTCTTCATAATAAACTGAGTCAACTATAGTAAACGACATTTAAAAGTTGTCATGGTTCGACAAGCTCACCATGACAAGTCACCCTGAGTTTGTCGAAGGGTGACTATTTACTTATGTCGTTCACTATAGATAAGCAGTGTTGACTTTCAGCACTGCTTATTAAATTCTTATTTCGGTTATTATATTCATCTTCTTACCCTGCCAAATATCCTTAAGCTCAAGCCTTTTTTCTATATCCCTTAAAATCTCCTGCCTGTTTTTCCCCCAATGTGGTGCTATCAGGATGTTATCAGGTGCAGTGGCAAAAAGCCTTTGTAAAATTATTCGAGAAGAAAGCCTTTCTATGAATTCAGTAACAAACTCAAGATATTCCTCGTATCCAAATACATAAAAAGGATTCTCTTTGTATATAATTTCAAGAGTTGTGTTTTTAACTACCTGAAGCTGGTGTATCTTGAGAAAATCAATCGGCATATGCGATATCTCATCTGCCATCGAAAGCATTTCTTCTCTTGTCTCTGTTGGGAATCCAACTATTATATGTGCCCCGATAAATATGCCTCTGCCTTTTGTAAGATTAATCGCCTTAAGGAATTCATTATAGTCATGGCCCCGGTTTATGAACTCAAGGGTCTTATTATACATTGACTGCATACCATACTCAGTCAGGATAAAATATCTCTCTGATAGGGCTTCAAGAAGTGAAATCTTCTCTTCATCAACTGTATCAGGCCTCGTACCGATTGCGAGCCCTATAACAGAGGGTTCAGAAAGTGCCTCTTTGTAAAGACGTTCCAGTTCATCAACAGGGGCATAAGTATTTGTATACGGTTGGAAGTAAACAAGAAACTTCTCTGCCTTATATCTTTTTTTAATATGTACGATTCCATTGCTGATCTGTTCACTGAGAGAGAGGGTTGGTGTACATGAATTTGGCCTGAAACTGTCATTGTTACAATAGATGCAGCCTGATGTGCTGATCGTTCCATCCCTATTAGGGCACGTAAAGCCTGCATCCACATTCACCTTATAAACTGTTGTGCCAAATCGTTTTTTTATATAAGAGCCGAATGAGTTGTAACGCCTGAGCATATTTAATTATTGAATCTTATTGATAATTTGTCAATTATCGTGAAATTCAGCCAGCCTAACTATTTTATCTTCTTTCCAATCTCCTCCCAATCCTTCACCTCCTCTGCATCCTCTACTTCCCCGAAGCTGAATGCTTTAGGTTTGTATGCCTTTGCAGATTCGATAACAGCCTGGCTCCCTATTATAGCTTTAATCTTCAAACCTTTTTCGCTTATCTCATCAAATATCATCCCGTCTTTCCACGGAACCACAGGCAACTCTATAAATCCATTTTCTTTTAGCCATTTCTTGATAACTTTTATACCAAGTAGTCCTGTCTGAAGAAAAACTACCGGGAACCTTCTCGATATTTTTTTTATTATCTCCTGACTTTCCTTTCTTGGTTTCTTTGAAAATAATCCTTCAAACAGACTGTCCTCAACATCTATAAAAACAATCCTGTCCCCTTTTTTTAAGGAAAGGAGCAATCCATCACCTTCATCTTTTCCCGACTTTACCGTTATGTGATATATGCCCGGCTGTAGCGAAATAAACCGTCTGAACGCAGAACCATTGCCTCCTGAAAGACCCTTGCCAATAGATTTTTTATTAACAAAGAACTCTACAACCTCGCCGCCTTTAGAGAGAAATTTCCCTCTTGTTTCAGCCTTAAGCATAATCTCTTGACCCTTAAGTGCAATTATGTCATGCACTATTACATCTGATAGACCCATGGCTGGAAAAAGAAAGAATGAAAGGGAGGTTAAAACTATTAAAAAATATCGCGACATGAAACACTATTCCTTTTTATCGAAACCGTCATAACTGGATAAAAGGTTTTTTAAAGAATAAATTATATACCCCTCACCCTAACCCTCTCCCGCAAGGGGAGAGGGAATATATAATTACTCCCCTCCCTTGACGGGAAGGGTGAGGAAGGGTGAATTATGAAAATTTATGGTTCATTCGTAAAAAAGTTGAAAATAATAAGTGACTGGATTCCCGCCTGCGCGGGAATGACAAAACTGCTTATAAAAAGTGTCATTCCCCGACTCGATCCCCCGATCAAGTCGGAGGACGGAATCCAGAAGCCTTTTCAACTAAAATACGAAAGACACAAATTTATTTATATCATTAGCTATAGTTATTGTTAAATGGCTTCTGGCGTAGCAACATAGTATCCTTTTAACCCTTCTGCCAGCTCCCTGAGCCGTTTGTCAACATGGTAATTTACAGTACCCTCAGGATAGGTGCCATCTGCCTGTCTTTCTCCTGAAGGTACGTCTGTTAATATCTCGACCCCCTCATCAATGGTTTTAACAGCGTAGATATGGAATTGGCCATCTTGGACAGCCTTTACCACATCCTCGCGCAGCATAAGGTTCCTGACATTCTGATGGGGAATCATAACGCCCTGATTGCCTGTTAATCCCTTAGCTTTGCAAACATCAAAGAAGCCCTCTATCTTCTGGTTGACTCCGCCAATAGGCTGTATCTCTCCCTTTTGATTCACCGAGCCGGTAACCGCAATTGCCTGCCTGACGGGCAAGTCCGAGAGACTGGACAGGATAGCATAAAGCTCTGTAGAGGAGGCACTGTCTCCTTCGACACCTGAATAGGATTGTTCGAAACAGATGCTTGCATTAAGAGATAAAGGTTTATCTTGAGCATATTTCCATCCCAGATACCCGGACAGTATTAGAACACCTTTATTATGGATGGGTCCGCTGAGCTGCGATTCTCTTTCTATATTGATTATGCCTTGTCTTCCCAAAAAGGTTTTGGCAGTGATACGGGAAGGCCGTCCAAAGCTGAAAATCCCGAGATCATAAACTGACAGCCCGTTCACCTGACCGGCAACCGCTCCATCAACGTCCACCATGATTGTTCCTTCTGCAATCATCTGACGAATACGTTCAGCTACAAGGTCTAACCTGTGAATTTTCTCTTTGACCGCCCTTTCGATATGTTCTCCTGTTATCAGATCGCTTTTGGAATCCCTTGCCCAGAAATCAGATTCGATCAGCAAATCCTGCAAAGGGCCGAACCTGGCAGACAGTTTCTCCTGATCACCTACAGCCCTGGCTGCGTATTCTATAACCTTGGCTACGCCGCTACGATCAAAGGGCAAAAGTTTCTGTTCATCGCAGCATGAGCGGATGAAACAGGTATAGTCCTTTATATTTTCGTCTGAACGCTGCATTTGATAATCAAAATCCGCCTTCACCTTGAACATCTCCCAGAAGTCCTCATCATATATAGAAAGAAGCTGATAAATGTTATCGTCACCCATTACAATTATCTTGAAATTTACGGGCATAGGTTGTGGTCTCATACCCTGCGGCAAGAAAAATCCGAATTGTTCTCCGGGATCTTCAACACGCACCTCCTTTGTCTTGATAACCCTCTTGAGACCTTCCCAAACGCCTGGATTGATCAATACATCACGAATATTAAGAATCAGATAACCACCATTAGCCAGTTGAGCAGCGCCGGGTTTTATGAGTGAGTGATCGCTCACATATGTCCCCATCAAGGCCCTTCTTTCAATCTTTCCGAACATATTAAACCAGTGGGGATTTGGCTCAAAAACAATAGGGGGGCCGTCTATCGCACTGTTATCTACGAAGACATTGACCTTATAAGCCATGAACGGATCTATCTGTGGAATAGGCGCAATGGTAGGAATCTGAGGGGGCATAGGCGGTTGGGCGAATAGATCTATCTTTGTCAGGGTATATTCCTTTAGCTCCTTCAGAAAATTTACAACATCGGGATATTCACTATAGGCCCTGATTATTTCTTCAAATGGATGGGATATGGCGAATTCTCCTGCCTTTTGATCTATTTCCTTAATTTTTTCTGCGACTTCCTTTTCCATATCACGGAAGTGGCTATATGTTTCTTCAACCTTTCTCATCATCTCTAAGCGTTTATTTTCAATATTTTTCCTTTCAGTCTCTGGAAGGCTCAGGAATTCCTCCCTTGACATAGGTTTTCCTTCGACAAGTGGAACGACCGCGGCTCCAAATGGAGATATTTGAACCATCAGATTCTTCTCCTTGGCCTCGGCATCCAGCATATCCATAGCCTCCTGATATTTTGCATGATGTCCTTCAATGATCTCTTGTTTGCGCTTATTGTATTCCTCGCTGCCAAAGGTTTTTGGTATTTCCTCCTTTAACTTTTTGAGTAGACCTTCCATATGATTACTGAAAGACTTTCCAAGACCCTGTGTTAGCTTCAGGATTCTCGGCCTGTCAGTATCGGAAAAGTTATAAACATAACACCAATCATAAGTTCTGTATTCTACCCCCCTTGCTTTTTGCTCTGCTATAAATCTTTCCAGGCGTGCTTTAATGGTAGCAGCCTTTCCAGTGCCGGTAAGGCCGGTAAGAAACAGATTATATCCTGACCTTTCCAAGGCGAGTCCGAAATTTATGGAATCAAGGGCACGCTCCTGTCCGATAAATTCTTTTAGAGGTTCTATATCGGTAGTACATTTAAATTGAAATATCTCCGGCGGGCATATCCAGCGGAGGTTCTCGATGGGAACAGCATATTTTTTTAGATCGATCACCTTTTCCATATTCTTCTCCTTATTTATTAAATTTTCAATCGAGCCTCTTGTAAAAGTCCTAAATTGTCACCCTGAGCCTGTCGAAGGGTGATATAAGTGTTTGATTTCCCGTCATTCTTCGACAAGCTCAGAATGACAAAAGGGCTTTTTTCAGATTTTTGCAAGAGCCTCATCAGCTAATTATATCATTTATGATTTTAGCATTCTATTTTAATTTCGATGCTATAATCATTTGATAAAATAAGAGTCTAATAGTAAACTGATAATTAGTGTTAGTGGTAAAAAATTTTATCTTGGGGGGCAAGAGTTGAAGAAAATCTCAAGGAAAGAACTTCTTGAAATCGCTAAGAACATCAAATTTCTCATCCTTGATGTTGATGGCGTACTCACAGATGGCAGTATTATACTTGACAACGAAGGCAATGAATTCAAGTCTTTCCATGTGCGTGATGGACATGGAATAAAGATGCTCATGCGGGCCGGGATTAAGATTGCTATGATTACAGGCAGGCATTCAAAGGTTGTTGAAAGAAGGGCGCAGGAGCTTGGGATTACAGATGTATTTCAGAAGTGTCATGACAAGAGGGTTGCATATAGACAGCTTGCTGAAAAATATTCCCTTGGTGATAGTGAAATAGCGTATATTGGCGATGATATTGTTGATATACCTATTTTAAAGAGGTCCGGGCTTTCAGTGACCGTTGCAGATGCTGATAATGATGTCAAGGCTGTTGCAATGATGATAACAGAAAGGAGCGGAGGCAGGGGAGCTGTCAGAGAGGTGTGCGATTTAGTTCTTAAGGCAAAAGGGCTCTGGCAGGACATAATAGATGGGTACTCTAAGCCTTAATCTTCCTACAGTCCTTACACTGAGCAGGATTGTCCTTATCCCTGTTTTTGTATTTGCAGTCTACCCACATCCTGTATTTGGCGCTGTTGTATTCAGCATTGCCTCGATAACAGATTTCCTTGATGGTTATCTTGCGAGGCGCTCAGGTAAAATAACAAGGTTCGGGATTATACTCGACCCGATTGCTGACAAGTTTCTGGTAATATCTGCCCTGATTGTACTTGTTGATATGGAAAGGCTGCCTGCATGGATAGCGATTACCATCATTGTAAGAGAATTCCTTGTGACAGGCCTAAGGGTGGTAGCTCTTTCAAAGGATATAATAATCCCTGCTGAGATCGGGGGTAAAATAAAGACAACTACTCAAATAGCAGCAATTGTCTGCCTTATACTTATGGGAAGTATTTTTGATATTGATCTATACGATGTTGGGGTACTACTTATCTGGGTAGCACTCGTTTTGTCTATTATCTCAGGAATCCAGTATACGGTATCTTTCTGGAGAAAGATATAAAATGGATATGATTAAGTTTATTTTACTTTTGGTTATCTCTTTTATTCTTGGCTCGATTCCTTTCGGCATAATAGTTGCTAAAACTAAGGGGGTTGACCTCAAGGAGGTTGGGAGTGGAAATATAGGTGCGACAAATGTCTTGAGGTCACTCGGCAAATGGCCAGCTTTATTAACAGTTCTTGGAGACATGCTTAAAGGCACCACGGCAGTCGCGATTGGAAGGTATTTTGGATTAGGGCCATTTTATGAAGGGCTTATCGGTCTTACATCAATTATCGGACACAATTTTTCTTTATTTCTGAAGTTCAGAGGGGGTAAGGGTGTCGCCACAAGCCTCGGTGTACTTATCATCTATGCCCCAAAGATAGCTCTTTTTACACTTGTAATATGGTTTGTGGTTGTCATATTTACAAGATATTCATCCCTCGGGGCACTTGTATCACTCGGACTTCTGCCAATAAATATCCTGCTCTTTGATGATAAAAGGAAACTGCTTGCTGCCATTCTAATTACAATCCTTACCTTTATACGACACAAGGAGAATATCCAGAGGCTCGTGAAAGGCACCGAAAGAAAGATAGGGCAGCGAGAATGAAAAGGCTCTTTTTACAGATCTTTTTCTGCATGTTACTTATTCCTTCTGTGTCTTTAGGTGGAGATTTATATGAAGATCAGCTTGATAAAGGTATAAGAAATTCAGAGGCATACTCATATTTGCTTATAAAGCAATCAAGGGCAAATAGCGCCGAAGCCAAGGATATCCTTAAAAAGGCATTAAGATATTCTCCTGACCTGCCTGCTGTTTATTTTGAGCTATCAAAGGTTAGCTTTACCTTCTCTCCTGAAGGAATGTTTGAAGCTCTTGATTACATGTTACAGGGGATATCAGTTTACAAACGCAATTTTTGGTGGTCATTTACGATGGCGGGATCATTGTTTACGAGTGCGATACTCTCTTTGATCATCTCGACAATAATTATTATTCTGATAAGACTTCCTAATGATATGTCATTGCTTTTACATGAAATAAAAGAAGAAAAAAATAGGGTGCTACTCTTTCTGACACTCGTATCCGCTATAATAGGCCCCTTTTTTTTAATAGGAGGTTTACTCATTATAATCGGCTTGTATATGAAAAAATGGGATAGAGTCTTTGTTTATTTCTTTCTCCTTTTTCTCCTTATTTTACCATGGATATTCAATGCTGCCTCGATGTTTTTCAATGCATCCGCTTCAGGTAAGCTCAAGGCTGTTGTTCAGGTTAATGAATCAAAGAATAACAAATACGTCCTTTCTTTACCCAGAAGTAGCAGCGATCCTGTCGAATTATTCTCATATGCCCTTGCCCTGAAGCGTGAAGGTAGATACAGCGAGGCAATAGGTATTTACGATGAACTCATTACAAAAAGACCTAACCCTCGGAACGCAGATATTAATGACGTTCCTCGGTTATACAACAATCTTGCAAACTGTTATGTCGGGATTAATGATATAGAAAAGGCAAAAGAATTATACATAAAATCAATCGAGCTTAAACCTCTTCCTTCTGCGCTTTATAATCTCAGTCAGGTATTAAGAGAGACCCTCGATTTTGACAAAGGTGAAGAATATTTTCTCTCGGCACAAAGACTGGATCGCGATGCAGTGGTAAGATTCAGGGCGATATTTAGCAGGAATCCGAACAGGTTTGTTGTTGATGAGGTCATTACCGCGTCTGAACTGTGGAAGTACTCTATGAGAAAAACAACCACTACCTCTACTATGGGCTTATCAACTGTACCGATAGCATTTTTACCAGTTATAGCTTTTTCCATGGTAATTCTTTTTTATATGTTGAACAGGCGTCTTAAAAACAGGGCTTATAGATGTAGTAAGTGCGGTACAATCCTGTGTAACAGGTGTGAAAAACATATCCTATGGGGCCGCATGTGCCTGCAATGTTATAGGTCATTAGTAAAGCTTGATGAACTCGATGCGAAGAAGAGGATAGCAAGGGTACTTACTGTTTATGAGTACCAGAAAAAGAGAAGAGGTATTATAAAGGTTCTCTCTTTTATAATGCCGGGCTCGGGTCAAATATATGCAGGCAATGTCTTATACGGTTTATTATTTCTATGGCCATTTTTATTCCTGCTATTAATCCTCATAACAAATTCGATATTTGTAATAGAGACGTCCAATTTCTTGCATATCTGGCTGAACTGGTGCTCGTTATTCCTTATGGCAGTGGTATATCTTCTATCTAATATCATAACGAGGCGGAGGCTTGCAAAGGGATGGCTTTAGAGGGATCGCTAAGGGATTTTGGCCTTGCTGATATACTTCAACTAATCTATTTTCAGAGGAAGACAGGGGTGTTAACTCTTGAAGGGAGGATGGACAGGGTAAGGTTCCTGTTCATCGAAGGGAATATCGTAGGTGCAGAATCAAAGAGGAGGATAGAGGCTAAACGGCTCGGTAAGGTGATTGTTAAAAAGGGCCTTATAGAGGAAGAAGACCTGCAACCTCTGCTGGATGAACAGCGCAGCTCAAATATAAAACTTGGGAATATCCTCGTAGAAAGGGGGATTATAAAGAAAGAACAGTTACTGGAGATACTGACAGAACAGATTAGGGAGACAGTGGTTCAAATATTCGGTTGGAAGCAGGGAACTTACGAATTTACACCACAGGCAGTCCCGGTTGATAAGGACCTTCCGATATCTCTCGATACGCAACACATGCTCATGGAAGGTTTGAGGATAGTTGATGAATGGTCTCTTATCGAGGGAAAATTAACACTCGATACCGTATTTACAAAAAAGACAGAAGATGTTTCAGGACTGACCGAAGAAGAGAAAGAGATACTATCGCTGGTTAATGGAGAAAATGATGTGAGTACTATAGTCGATATCGCTGTGAAGGATGATTTTTCTGTATCAATAACCCTTGTATCCCTTCTGGATAAAGGAGTTATAGAGCAAAAGGAGGCTATCCCTGTTGTTACTGAAATGCCTCTGATAGAAATGAAGAAGCCAGCATTATCTTATAGCTTTATCCCTGTATTAGCTATTGTAGTTTCAGTCCTGCTTTCTCTCTTCCCTGTCTTTTTGAGCACTGATGATATATTTAAGAGATTCAGCGCTTCTGGGACTATCAATGATCTCAGGTTCAAAATAGAGGCTTACAGGTTTGAACACGACTCGTATCCTGAAACGCTTGATGTGATATCAAAGGGTATAGATCCTTGGGGGAAGCCCTTTATTTATATGCAAAACGGTTATGCTTTTGTTGTTCTAAGTTCAGGGCCGGACGGAAAAGAAGGCACAACAGATGATATTTACTAAAAAGATACAGGATGCAAGATTCAGGACAAATCCCCCTCAGTCCCCCTTTACTAAAGGGGGATTAAAAATCATGCATCGTGTATCATTATTACCAGTCTCATAATTGAATGCACATTTATTAGAAAATCTTCCCTCCCCCCTCTTTACCAAAGAGGGGCTTAATTCCTCCCTTTGGCAAAGGGAGGTTAGGAGGGATTTTATAAAACTAATGTCGTTATCATTATAAGACCCTTAATAAATATTTATGAGTAGGGCTGTTATACTTTTAAGCGGTGGAATTGATTCTTCGACTACCTTTGCAGTTGCAAAATCTGAAGGGTATGAATTATATGCCCTGAGTTTTGATTATAACCAGCGGCATAAAAGAGAGCTTGAGTCTGCAGGGTTGGTTGCATCAACCCTCGGGGCCCCAAAACATCTCATTATAAAGTTTGACCTCAGAGAGATTGGAGGCTCTGCCCTGACATCAGAAATAGAAGTACCAAAAAAGAATGAAACGGAGAAACGGAGAAACGGAGAAACGGAGACAACCCGCGATTCACCCTTTCCCCGATTCACCGTTTCCCCGATTCCAATTACTTACGTTCCTGCGCGTAACACGATCTTTCTTTCTTTTGCCATTGCATGGGCAGAGGTTCTTGAGGCAGAGAATATTTTTATAGGCGCGAATGCTATAGACTATAGCGGTTATCCTGACTGCAGGCCAGAATATCTCAAGGCATTTGAAGATATGGTTAATCTTGCTACAAAGGCATCTGTTGAGGGCAGATTAAGATTTAGGATAAGGGCGCCTCTTATCTCCATGAAAAAATCAGAGATAATTAAAAAGGGTGTTGAGCTGGGACTTGATTATTCATTGACATGGAGCTGTTACGACCCGCAGCCTGCTAATCCCCCCTCACCCCCCTTTAGAAAAGGGGGGATGGGGGGATTTGTTCCCTGCGGAAGGTGCGATAGTTGTGTTTTCAGGGCAAAAGGGTTTCAAGAAGCAGGGATAGAAGACCCTTTGATTAAGCCGTGATCTCCCGTCTAAAACTATCTATAAAACTCAGAGGCCATCACCTCATATGCCTTCATTTCTTTAAGGGAGAAGGCTACAATCCTGAGTTTGTTAAAAACCTCAGGGAAATTTTGAAAAGAGTGGAGGCCGGAGAGGAGTTAGAGGTTTGCCCGGGAGCTGATGATGTCTGCAAAACATGTCCTTATCTTAAAGGGATGAAGTGTTTTTATGACAAAGATGCTGAGGCTGAAATAAGGGCGATGGATAAAAGGGCAAAGGGACTGTTAAGGTTAAAGATCAGGGATCGAGTTAAGTGGCAGGAGATAAGGGAGAGGATTCCAGAGATATTCCATGCATGGTCGGAAGAATATTGTAAGGAGTGCGACTGGCGAAAGGTTTGTGAGAAGACGGGTATGTATCGCAAAATGCAAGATTCAATACAAACTTAGGAGTACCGTGTCATTCCCGCAGTCTGTTGAGCGGGAATCCACCCTTTGACAGGGCTTCGACGGTGAGCTCAGCCGAACCGCTCAGGGTGACCACGAAAGCATTCGAGTTCATGGTGTTCTTGTCATGGTGAGCTTGTCGAACCATGGATTCCGGCTGGAGCCTGTCCCTGCAGGTTGTAAGCAGGGAACCTGCCGGAATGACAGCTTTAAAGGTATTTTCGGGTCAATGACATAACCCGGTACTCTTTAGATATGAAAAAACTAAAAGTAAATTTTGACGAGATACAGAAGGCTATGGAAGATGTCTTAAGGGATACATTTGACTACTTTCTTGACACGGAGACAGGCGAGGTTATGGCCTTTTCAGAAGAGATCCTTAGAGTGATTAAATCAAGATTATATGTTAGTGATTTTGAGGAAATAGGAGCTGATATAGAGTACATCGAATTCGATGAAGAACCTGACATACCTGATTGGATGGAAGACGAGGTAGAACTGGCATTAGAAATCCTATTTAACGAAGAAGAACGATATATCCGTATCCCGGAAAGAGAACCTGCCGCTGCATATAAATCCATGTGTGACTTTATAGGAACAGTTAAAGACTCCATTCTTAAAGAAGAACTTTCCAATGCCCTTAACGGAAAGGGTGCATTCAGGAGATTCAAGGATATCTTGATTGGTTACCCAAAAGAAAGGAAAAGGTGGCATGGTTATAATGCAAAGGCAATGAAAAGGGAAATCATCGAATGGCTAAGCTCTATAGGTGCGGAACCAATATAACGGCTTCTTTCTGTATCGTGTATGAGTCCATAGGAAGTTTGCGGCTGCGCCATATTTCAGGGTGATTAACCCGAACAGGCCGTTATGTAGGACAATAATATATTTGTCAATAGATTTTTTACCCTGACCTTGTTTAACAACTCGGGAGAACGCATGAAAGCAAATTGTAATAAACAATTCTGACACCGTCTCACGACAATAACAGTTTTCATGATACCTTGCATAATTCGGGTTTAACTTTAGAGATTGTCAGATTATGATTGAATTAAAAAGCTCATTTGAGCATTCTATCTTGACATTTCTCGAAAAAGCGGTCACAAGGTTAAGTTTCATTAAGGAGCTTTTCATACTGCTTAGGGCTCGTTATCCTGCTGATGTATACTCCACCAGAGAGTTGACATTATTGATAAAGTAAATTATCATTAAATTAATCATGGATGTTTTTTATAAATCGGTATTCAGGAGGTTTGTAAAAAAGCAAACCAGACCATTTCAACTTGTTATAGAAGATGAGGCAGAAAAAATATTAAAAGACCACGGGATAGGAGAGGCTAAGAAAGGGGACATAGCGAGATTTAGAGTTCATAAGTTCGTGTTCCAAAAACAGAAATATTTGATTGCCTATAGAGTTCAGGATAACGACATTATTTTTTACATGATAGATACTCATGAGAATTTTTATCGTGAGCTTAAACGCTATATAAGGGAGGTTGAATAACTATGATAACCGCTGAGAAGATTTATAGAGAGATATTAGAGATGCCAATAAAAGAGAGGGAAAAACTATTTGCTGTCATAGCAAAGCGGGGGTTTGAAAAAGACCTTTATACACATGATGAGATATTTGATGACATAAGGCGGACACCCTTCACCATTAAAGAAGCATCGGAATATCTTGGGGTTGCAGAAATAACAATAAGAAGATGGGCAAAAGACGGTATCTTGAAATCAAAAAGAATTGGCAAAAACATCGTATTTGATACCGATATATTGAAAGAGTTTAAGAGGAAAAGACAGACTGCATAGTTAACCTTTGAGATTGTCAGATTGTAATTGCATTAAAAAGTTTATCTGAGCAGTACCACCTACTACTCAGGGTTGACACGATGAAAAAAGTGTTATGCCCGCCTTCTCATTTTTTTAAGCCGTGTAATATCCAGTATCGCTTCAGGATGTGCTGCAGCCACCCTCAATAAAACACGAGCCGCTCCTTCAGGCTTCCGCCGTCCCTGCTCCCAGTTGCGTAGGGTGGCTACGCTAATTCCCATGAGAGATGCAAATTTGTCCTGAGAAAGACCATACTGCTCCCGTATCTTCTGAACTTCGGATTCAGGGAACTCGACACTGCGCAAAGGTTTCATTCTACCTTTCATTATGGCAGCACCTTGCTTAACACTTTCCAGCAATTCTTCAAATAGTTCCTTTTTCATGTATACTCCTTTTCAACAATCTTTTTCAATTGTTTGAGTTGTTCCGGTGTCAAATCGTCCTGCTCACTCACCGCCTCTCTTTCCATGGCCTCCGGCAGACCAGCGTAGTTTTCTTAGGCCACCGCTCCCGGGTATTATTTTGCCTACATCAGGTCTATTGACTAAATGAGTCTGCAAAAGCCGATATTCATCGTCAGTTATTAATTCCTGAATTCGCTTTGTGAATATCGGGGTCTCGATAATGACCATAATTAATTATACGCCAATGGCGTATAATAGGCAAGTTGATTAATATTTAATTTGAAGCATAACATTTTCTTCTTTCCACAAATATGTCAAAGCGGGGCGAATAATCACCTAATAAATCAACTTATTCATTAACGTTACATCGCATATAAAATGTCAATAGTCAAGCCTGACCCCAAAGAACCCCACGTATCTGAAGTTTATCAGGGTTAACGAAATCCGCAATAATTGATATTTTTTGCCAATCTCCATCAAGTGCCTGAATGAGGCCCTTTTGGTATCCTCTCCAGGATATGTACAAAATTTCATTTGACATATTTAACGCCATTAAGAAATCATAATTTGAGGGTTCAACATTATATATGTGGATGATTCTTCCATCAGATGAATATGTCCTTATCTGGAAAGAATCGTGAAGTCCGATCAGAAATCGGCCGTCAGATAGGACACAGATATCTGTTATTCGTTCTGATATTCCAATGTCATTTTTAAGATGCATTCTATTCAATAACTTACCTTCAGGTGAAACTTTTAACAAGTAATCCTCGACAGTCAAAAACAAAGTCCCCTGTGGCCCCTCGGTCATATGGGTGAGTCCTCTCATTTTCTTTATTTTCGCACTTGCCCAGAAGGAGGCAAAAATTAAAGAAATTATTGCAATAAGGATAAATATGAACAGTGCCGTTTTCTTTTTTCACCTTAATACACCATTTATAAAAATAACAAACAGTGTCTAATAATGATCATATATTCCATTATGTTCTACCAAACCTTCATTATATATTTTCACATAGACACCCAAATTTAGTGTCATAAACTAAGCAGTCTCGACTATTTTACCTTTTGATTTCTGGTTAAAGTGTACACTGTCTGAGGGTTTTTGAGAAGTGTTTACTTCAGGAAGTATTCGACAATATTTTGAATTATCTTTTTTCAGGAATTTCTATCCAGAGGCTGCACTTCATTTTCAAAATAACCATGAAAGCACCGGGGTAATCGGTGGTAATCAACAGTAGTCAGGATGTCTGAGAAATCTTTTGAGTTGTATGTGTTCCAGAATAGGACAACTTTATTTATATACTCTTTAGTCCAACCTGTTGTGCAAAAATTGCCGTAGCCAGCGCATGATTGGATCCTGCAAAGCCAAAAGTCAAAACTTCTTTTACCCCGGTGCTCAAAGCATGACCAAGGAGGAATTCTAACTTTCGTATTTTATTTCCTCCATAGACCTTACCGCTCAAATCGTCACGTTTTATAAAAAGATGATCTATACCTATATCCTTCCCCAATTGCTCAAGCTTTTCTACCGGCGTTGGGAATTCACCCAGGGATACATAAGGGAGCTTATCTTTTAATTGAGGGTAGTGTTTGAATAACGGAATCATTGATGAACCATTATAACAATATTTTGGTTTATTTCTTTGAGTGTTACTTATCGATTACCAGTTATGATAATCACCATTAAAACAGATTTCAAAGGCGCGATTTTCAGGAAGTAGTTGAGTTGGAGTTCGGCTTTCATCAGGGTAAATGTTTTAATCGTTACATATTGTATGCGTTTCTCGATAAAACAACACCGACGTAAATAGCTGCAACTCCAGCAATAATATAGACGATGGAGGTTAGTTTCTTTACAGACTCTTCTCTCTTTACCAGGGATACAGTGCCTGAGATGAATGCAACCAACCCAACCACAATAAGGTTAATTCCAAAAACAAGACTGAAAATATTATTAAGGGTACCCATTTAGTATCCTTGATAAATAAAATCAAACAATTATAGTATGTAGTCAGTCCCATTATAATAGATGAACCCAATAAAGAGGAAGAATCTTTGCTTTGTAGCCCCGTGTCTTAAAAATGAATGTTTCCCCATTAGGCTATAATAGAACCGTCTAAATTCCTTCGTTGTATTTTTGATAGAATTGAGCGGCAACCGCCGATAAGGAACATCTCGGCGTTAGATCAAGGAGCTTTACTTCATTATTTTCAAGCCCTGTTGTACGTACTCTTCCTCAGTTATAATGCCGTCTCCGTTCTTATCCCAATACTTGCATTTGCTCTCTCCTGTTGCTTTGTCTTTCCACGGTGAAAGACATTCGTCTAAGCTAATTTTGCCATCATTATTTTTATCCACTTCGGAGAGCAGCATATTATATCCCGTTTTTAGCGCTTTGACTTTTAATGCCTCTCGATCTTGAGCTGAGACAGGATTTATCGTCAGTGCCGGGATCAGGATAGCTGTGAGTAAAATGATGATGTTCATTCTATACATTTTAGATCTCCTTTCGTCATACAGAAATGGTTTGATTCCATTCCGGTAGCCGGGTCGTTTATAATTTTGTTATAGAGCCTATTGCACAAATGCTGAAAATGGCACTATTGTCATGTTGAATTTATTTCAGCATCTAATAAGATCAATGGGTTATGAGACCCTGAAACAAGTTCAGGGTGACAAAAGCCGATTTGTGCAACAGACTCTATACATCCCTTGAAATTTCTATGAATATCAAGATAGGATTAATGAATGCCAGTAAATAAGTTTGGTTTTCTGGTTCACCTCCTTATATTAGGTAATATTTAAATTTCCCCTTGTTTCTCTTCTCATTTATCATGTGTTTTCATTTAAAGCCTAACATTATCTTTTATACAACTTATATTATATGTAGAAACAATAATACTTTCAGGCCTCTTCGTCAATGACTGGGTAGAAGAGGAAGAAGTCAATAAGTATCTGGCACCCCTGAGAAATATGTTGGTTGGAATAAAGAATACAATACCATGTCGTGTAGAATCTAAATTTACACACTGTTAATGGATAATTCTATCCTCTGAGAATTTTCTTAAATGCTTTTACAGTTTACAACTATTTTTTCTTGTGAGATGCACAGAATTTCGATTTCCCAGATGCGGAATTCTTACATTGCTTTCCTTCTTTGGTTTTTGCAGCACATTTTGCTTTCTTTGCTGTTGCCATGTTACCTCCTTATTTAGTTTAGATAGATTGTATCACATTAAAAAACAGATTGGAAATATTTATAATTTATTTCAGAGGGAGAGATAAAATATCTAACCATTTTTTATTATGGATTTCTATATGGACTATGCAACCTTTTCAATGCCCGAAGTGATGCGGACTGCAGAAGGAAAGAAAAAATTGAAGTAGATTTAGAAGGGCTTCCTTCTTTCAGGAAACATTCATTTCTGATTTTTAATAATCATGGCGTTAATAGATGATTTCAGAACGGTACGGTCTTCACGGGATAATTCATTTATAAGTAACTGTACAGGCAATTCATCTTTGAGGATTAATTCGAGTCTATCGTTATCTACCTGTTTGACGCCAGTAATTTTCTCTGCAGGAATTTTCTTTTTCAGCTTTGTTATTACAAGTTCATTCTCTGAAATTAAGAATAAAGGCTTTTGTACCGATTTATAGAGCAGATAAGAATATACAGCAGCCAATGTGATCGGCAGGAGTAACATAAAACTCCAGCCTCTTATAAAGCCCATCACAATAATAAACAGTCCCCATGTAACTGTACCAGAAATACAAAAGAGACGAACCCTTTTCCCCGCCTTAAATTCCTTATAGGTCATAGATTGCACCGTACCCCCTCAGTGGCATTTAATATTATACCTCTACGATAAACAGATTGACAGACGAAAGGTAAAACTTGATCTAAATTCCTGTACTACAAATCCGGTCAGAAAATAGTCGTTAATCTCTCCGTCACTTTGCGGAGGCGCAATGATAGAACGCGGATAAAACCTTTTAGGAGTTTGATTCCAGCCTTGGGGTATTGTTCTATCAATGCATCAAGTGCGCTGTTTTTGAGCATAAGCAGCAGTGAATCTTCTACCGCCTCAACAGTTGCTGACCTGTAATATTTGTCAAAGAGGGAGAGCTCTCCAACAAGTGACCCTTTACCAAGGATTGCTAATATGATCTGGTTGCCTTTAAACTCGGTCTCTTTTTTAACTTCGAGCTTGCCTGATAGTATGAAACATATAAAATCACCAACCTCGCCCTCTCTGAATACCACATTGTTTGCAGGGAAATGTCTCAATTCAAAGAACGGAATGATCTCTTCCAATTCTTTCTCCTCAAAGAGAAAGAAGACTATCTCTTCCTTCAAGTCCTTAATAAATTCTCTAATCTGTTCCCTTTTCACAGGATGGATTTACTCTGCCTTCCCGGTTATAAACTGAGGACTTTTATCAGTCCTTCCTGACTTCCTTAAGTTTCTCATTCATCTTCTTTATAAGTTGTGCATAGGATTCACTCGTAATAATTTTATTATATTGATTTCTGTAAGTAGTAATAAAACTCACTCCTTCTATCACCACATCATAGACCCACCATTTATTGTCTTTGAGTATCACCTTGTAATCAATAGGAATTGTGGTCTTCGCTGTAATGATGGATGTACTTACAACACCATACCTATCAGCCTTGATAGACTCATTGTCATAGGTAACTTTCTCATTCGTATATGACTCTATCTTTCTGATATAAGAGGCCTCAAGCAACTCGGAGAACAGGGAGATGAATTCCTTCTGTTCATCTTCGGTTCTATCCTTCCAGTACCTCCCCAGGATGCGTTTTGACATTTCTTCGAAATCGAAGCGACTTTTGATGAGATTTGTGATTTTTTCTCGCCTTTTCTCCTTGTTCTTCGGCTGGGCCAATGTTTTGTCTCTCAGGGTTTCCAAAACTTCATCAATTGTTGAACGGATAGAAGTCAAAGGGCTTTCTGATAGGGCCGCCTCTGTTATCGAAAAAAACGGCAGGATAAACATAATAAGCAGGGAAGCGATTATTTTCTCCCTGGTCATTTTTTTCACCTCACTCTTAAAATATCACAAAATTATTTAGAAGACCTTCTATTTCTTTTCAAAAATGTATTTACTCACCAATTCCTCAAGCTCAATTGCTGACTCCGTCTCGATAATTTCTCCGTTCGGTCTTATATGCTCATCTGAACCTCCCGGCAGAATCTTCACATATTTATCGCCTATGATACCCTGAGTCCTGATCGCAGCAATGGAATCTTCCTGAAGTTTTACCCCGGGTTGGATTAAGAGCTTAACCAGTGCCTCGTAGTTATCGAGGGATATGCTTTCAACCTTCCCGACCGTGACACCAGCGATCTCTACCCCTGAACCCTCTTTTAACCCGGAGATATTGGCAAAACGCGCCTTTACAACATATGCATTTGTACCGAATATCCGCACGTCTCCCAGCCTTATAGAGAGGTAAGCCAGGGATACCAGCCCCAAAATCATGAACAGTCCCACAATTGTTTCAGTGGTAAAACGATTCATGCATCACACCTCCACTTCTTCGCTTTCATAGATTGTACCCATTGTTTTTTCTACAAATTCTTTGATGACCGGATTCTCGGATGTCTGGAAGTCTTCGGGTGGCAGACAGTCCTGAATAATGCCGTCATAGATAAGAGCTACATAATCAACAAGCTTGAATATCTTCGGCACATCGTGGCTGACGATGACAGCCGTATATCCCAATCTTGTCTGAGTCCTGTAAAAGACCCGATACATTTCGTTGCTCTTGGCTATATCCAGGCCGGTCGTCGGCTCATCAAAGAAGATGATCCTGGGATTTAATACGAGGGCCCTTGCCAGCCCCACTCTCTTACGCATCCCACCGCTTAGTTGTGCCGGATATTTTTCCTCACTTCCTTCCAGATCCATTAATTTAAGCTTTTCCATCACAATTTGTCTGATCTCTTTTTCAGTAGCTTTAGTACGCTCCCTTAGAGGTAGGGCCACGTTATCAAAAACTGTCATAGAATCGAAAAGTGCTGCATTCTGAAACAGAACTCCGAAATGCGACCTGATTTCATTCAACTCACTGCGGTTTATTCTGAATATGTCTTTCCCGTAGACCAGGACCTTCCCGCTGTCAGGCTTCACCAAACCAAGAATATGTTTTAAAATGAGGCTCTTGCCCTGCCCACTCTCTCCAACAATGACGGTTGTTTTACCTTCATATATCGACATATTTATCCCTCTCAGAACATGCTGGGCCCCGAATCTTTTATGAACATCTACAAGCTGTATCATCGGCTCTTTATTCATATCATTAAAGAAGTAATGAAATAATCAAATACCAGTATTGAGACAGACGTTAAAACAACTGCATTGGTCGTTACCCTGCTAACACCTTCAGCACCGAATCCTCCTTTTCTCTCCATATGGACGAAATAACCTTTCGATGAACATATCCAGACAATCAGTAGGCCAAAACAAAAAGATTTCACGATCCCCATCTTAACGTCATGAAATTCCACATCTTTATACATACTCGAAAAAAAGACTCCTTCGTTTGCGCCCATTAGACCTACACCTACTGCATAGCCACCAAATATGCCTATCACATCGAAAATGGCAGTAAGAAGCGGAACAGATAGAATGGAAGCAATAAACTTAGGCGCAACAATATACTTATGTGGATCGATTGCCATACATTCCAGTGCATCGATCTGTTCCGAAATTCTCATAATGCCTATCTCAGCGCATATGGCTGACCCGGCTCTTCCGGTAACCATGAGAGCCGTCAGCACAGGTCCCAATTCTCTGATAATGCTCAATGCAACAGCAGATCCCAGTAACCCTTCGGACCCGAATTTGCTGAGGGTGTTATATCCCTGGAGACCCAGTACCATACCTGTAAAAAGACCCGTAAATACTATAACGAAAATCGAAAGAGAGCCTATTATGAAAATCTGTTTTGTAATGTGAGTTATCTTATAATATGGGAGTTTGATGATATTGAGAAATACGAGCACAAGGAAAATACCCATCCTCCCCGCCTGATTGATATAGTACAGACCGAGATCTCCGATAGTATTAAGTAATTTAAGTAAAATTATTTTTGCCTCCCAGGGCGATTTAGACGACTATTAATCTAATCTATAATTATAATAATTATACATTGAAAATCGAGAAAAGAAAAAAATTGTTAAGTAAATTTATGAATAAAATGGGTTAGAATGTAAAATAGGAAAGGAGGTTAAAATGCGCTTACGAGCACCGTTTCCCCTGTTTATCTTTTGTATTATTGTCTTTATTTTCGGAAGCCTGTCAATTTCAGGAGCAACAGAAGAATTAGCGATACACGAAGCGGAGATAGTTGAGACAGAGGTGAAGGAGGAACAGTCATCACTTCCTGAAGAAGCGAAAAAGGAAGAGCCTGAGGAAGAAGAGCCTGAGGAAGAAGAGCCTTTCTATGAAGAAGAGGAGGCCATAAAGATAGCTGATCCTTTTTATTTCTGGAATAAGGGCATGTATTACTTCAACGACAGATTCTATTTCTGGGTTATGAAACCAGTGGCAAAGACTTATAAATCGGTTGTACCAGAAGATATTAGACTCGGCTTCAGTAATTTTTTTTATAATCTTACAACGCCCATCCGTTTTGTAAATGACATCCTGCAGCTCAAGATGAAATATGCAGGCAATGAGCTCCTCCGTTTTATAATCAATTCCACCTTTGGCGTTGTCGGATTCGTAGACGTAGCAAAGAAGGATTTCAAATTTGAGCGCCATGATGAAGACCTAGGCCAGACCTTCGGCACCTATGGCATAGGACACGGTTTCTATATTGTATGGCCTATTCTCGGCCCCATGTCACTCCGTGATACAGTCGGCTTTGTCGGAGACAGGTTCCTGGATCCAATCATGTATACCGAAAGCGTCGGCATAAGCTACGAGGCCACCGCAGGAATAGTCGCCTTTGACGAAGTGAATGAGACCTCATTCAGGATCGGCGACTACGAAGCCCTTAAGGAGGCTGCTATAGATCCGTATTTAATGATTCGGGACGCTTATCTACAGAACAGAAAAAAGAAGATCGAAGAGTAAGGGTGTTGCCGATTTTATGAATAATCTGGGTTGAGGAAATCCATAACTATGTTAACAATTTTGTTATGTATTTCCTCTATGCTTACCGAGGCATCTACTAATTTTATCCTCTCCGGTTCTTTTGTTGCAATCTCGAGATAACCACTCCTCACCCGTTTATGAAACTCTACATCCTCGAGTTCAAGTCTATCCATCTTATTGATACCCCTGTTTCTCCTTAACCCGACCTCTACGTCAAGGTCAAGTAATATTGTAATATCAGGCTGTAGGTCTGCTGCTACCATTCTCTTAAGAGAATTGATAATACTTAAATCTATTCCCCTTCCATAACCTTGATATGCAACCGTAGAATCGGTAAATCTGTCTGTTATGATTATAGCACCTTTGTTCATTACAGGCAGGATAACCTCCTGTATATGCTGTGCACGTGAGGCGTTATAAAGTAGGAGTTCTGCAAGAGGTGTCATCCCTTTATTTTCTATAGAAAGGAGCATGTCTCTGATCTTAAGCCCGATTCGGGTACCCCCGGGCTCTCCGGTAAGTGTGACTTCATATCCCTTTTTTGTAAGGTATTCGTAAAGGAGTCTGGATTGAATTGTCTTACCCGTACCCTCAATTCCCTCAAAGGATATAAATATACCTTTCATCAGGAAGCGCCTTTTAGCAACTTCTTTAATTCAATTAGTATCTTAAATACCTTTACAGTCTCTTCAACGCTCCTTGAGCCTGTGCCGCATGAGGGTGTCAGCAGTATCTGTGACAGTAAAAGATTTGACGGTATAAATTTTGATAATTCCTCCAATTTTGTATCAAAATGCCTCTTTATCGAATCAGTATTTTCTTCTCTAATTGCGTCAGTCGTCGGCACAATACCCCATGCAAGACAACCGCCTTTCTTAAGAAAACCGGTAAATTCCGTCGGATAAAGTGAAATTGTTTCTGCATAATCATATGCATCAAAACTGATAATGTTGACATCACTATTTATTACCAGAGGCCAGTCTCCTTTGCTGCAACAATGCACACCGGGAATACCTCCTGCCTGTTTAATCGCATCTGATGTTTCTCTCAGAAGCCTTAATGCCTCCTCAGGATTTACCCCGATATAACTTGTGCTGCCAAGCGCAGAAAGAATAGGCTCATCTATGAATATAATTACATTATCGGCATATGGTTTTAATATTTCTATCTGCCATTTAATCTTTGCCTTAAGAACCAAGAGGGAAATCTCCCTTAGCTCTTCATCGAAAAAAATCGGTCTTCCCTGAGAGTCTTTCAACCCTAAAGTGAATGTCAGAGGTCCTGTAGTCTGTCCTTTTAAGAATTTAAAATGCTTGTCTTTTATAAACTTTATGAATGTATATAAACCTTTTGAATAGTCCTCCGAAATAAGAATTCCCACATCTTCTGAATATGTCTCGTAAAATCTTGTAAGGGCATCGCTATTGTCCCTTTCTATACATAAAGTTTCTTTTTTATCATCAATTCTTAAAAATGGTATACCTTCGGAGAACTGGGGTATCATTAATTCATGAAATGATAGTTTAGGGAGCTGAGGCCAGAAAGGTATGTCAAATGTCTCGAGTACGAGCCTGCATGCCTCTATAGGGTCGGTATGTGATAGACTTCCAATGCCTGTTGTCATAAATGGCGTAAACATCTTTAAATAATACTCTATTAATCAGTTCTCAAGTCAATAGTTCAAGCAGCTCCTCTATGCTGTCTATCATATAGTCGGCATCCTTAAGATACTGCCTTTCTCTATAGCCATAAGTAACGGCAACTGTCTTTACTCCTGCTTTTTTACCTGCCTCTATGTCGTAGTTACTGTCGCCCACCATTATGGATTCTTGAGGGCCAACACCAAACTTTGTAAATACATGAATAACAGGAATGGCAGAGGGCTTCTTTTCAGAGGTGGTATCACTTCCAATAACAAGGTCAAAGTATTTGAGTAAATCAAGTTTGTCTAAAAGCTTCGTGGATAGGTATTCCCTTTTATTGGATATTACCGCCTTTTTATAACCATTGAGCTTCTCGAGAGTTTCTTTTACATGCGGGTATATACTGGAATAATCGATGAGATGTTCTGAGTAATAATCAAGAAACCTTTTTATTACATTATCACTCGCTTGAATTTTTTCGTCTCCGAGCAACTTTTCTATAAGCGTTGTTATGCCTTCCCCGACCATTTTTACTGTATCATCTACTGTAAGGTCCATGCCATAAGGTTTCAGGGCGTAATTCAGGGCATTTGTAATATCTATGCTTGTGTCAACGAGTGTTCCGTCAAGATCAAATATTATGAGCTTGATAGCCATAAAAAATTATAGCACAGTAATAAAAGGTTTAAGGAAAAATGAAGAATTTTTACATTCAACAGATTGGTAGCTGCAAACTTATAACACAGCTAATAGCTTTTATATTAAAATAAGTATATAAAGGAAACCAAATTACATGAAGAACATTATTAATTCTATCTTTGTGCTTCTGGTTATTTTAGTCCTCACAACCAGCGGTTCTCTTGCCTTTGAAAAACCTCTAAAGACAAAAGAGGTAAATGCTGCGGATATAGCCGGGGTCTTCACCCTCATACTCTATGGAGGAAACCACTACGACGACATTGAAACTATCGCCATTCTTGATTGTGAAGGAGACCAGTTCACTTTTGAGCCATTTGCACCTGAATTTGATTACAGGTTTAAAAAAGGAGTTTCGGCCAAAGAAGCAATCGAGGAAGCAAGGAAGTTTGTCAGTTTTCATAATTCCTTCTGGCGCTCTCAATTCAGCAGGATTGTTGACAAAAAAGGTAGCACCATCGGCTACGAAATAAGACCGCTATATCTGCCTTTTGTCTATGGCGTCAGTGATGTTCTGGAGGTTAATTACTGGCTTAAAGAGGGTAACAGGGTAAAGGTTACAATAAGACTTGTAACTTCAGTTGAAAGGATACGTTTCCCCGGAGGTGGTTATACATGGGGAGGCGGAAACTGAGAGACAAATGAGCAACTATTTGAAATATCCAAAATTTGGAGCATACCTTATCGAGAAAGGTCTTATAAGCGAGCTGGATGCTCTCCATGCAAAGTCTCTTCAGAAGAAGAACAACCTCAGAATAGGAGAACTCGCTAAAGCCAAAGGCTGGCTTAACGAAGATAATATATACAGGGTATTGAAAATTCAGGAAGAGACATACGAAAAATTTGGAGAGATAGCGGTTAGAGAAAAATATCTATCAAAGGAGCAGTTAGAAGAACTCTTAAAAATACAGGCAGACACCTTTATTTTTTTTGGAGAAGCATTAGTTAAGACTGGAGCTATCTCGGAGGCACAGGTTATAATACACCTAAAGGAATTTAATAAAATAAAACTTCGAAACAACGAGGGTTAATCTATTTATTAGACTTATTTGATTCATGCATAGGAAATTATAAAACACAGAGACACTGAGACACAGAGGCTTCTAAAGTTTTTAAAATATTTTTATGTCTTTCTCTGTGCCCTCTGTGTTCTCTGTGGTTAATTAGGTTTTTGTTCCTTTATGTATTGCAACTATTCCGCTGGCTAACGTGAGATATGTGACCTCTTTCCATCCTGCAGATTCTATCAATTTGACAAATTCCTGAGGAGAAGGGAAATCCCTTATTGTATTACCTAAATAGCGGTAAGCAGCAGGATCAGAACCGAGAACCTTAGAAATAAAGGGTAGTAGCTTCATTAAATAAAAGGGATAAATCTTAGAAAAAATAGGGTTTGTCGGCTCGCTGAATTCAAGGCAGATGAAACAACCGCCAGGTCTTGCCACACGATAAAACTCCTTGAGAGCCTTCAATCTGTTTTTAATATTTCTTAACCCGAAGGCAATGGTAATCGCATCAAATTCACTATCTTTGTAAGGGAGATTTTCCGCATTTCCTTCTCTAAAAAAAATTTTTTTCTGAAGATTATATTTTTTAATTTTTCTTCTCCCTATTTCTAAAAGTTCACGGGAAAAGTCCAGTCCTTCGACGATTACCTTACCTTTCCAGTACCTGCTGAGCTCTATTGCCATATCTCCTGTCCCAGTGCATACATCAAGAATCCTATGGCATTCGATATTCCCTGTCTCCTTTGCAACCCTCTTCCTCCATCTAAAATCGAACCCAAAACTGAGGACATGGTTAAGGAGGTCGTATCGTGGAGCGATGCCTGAGAACATCTGCTCAACTTTTTTGGCATCACGTTTTTTATGATCAATAAGGTTCATAGAAAATATTGTTTCTTATCTGCCCCAAATCCCCCCTCGCCCCCCTTTACCAAAGGGGGGATTTTCAGGACCTCAATAAGGTTTTCTTTCTCAAGCTTGCACACTGACATTTTCTTTTCTGTCTTTTCCTCAACTGTTTCAAACTCTCTATGATTACCTTCCCGACATTCATAGCTTCTTGCTGAAAAATGTCCTTCAATTCTTTATGACTCCATGCTGGTTCGATCCCTTCAGCTCGATTGACAATAAGATAAATGCCAGCATAACAGGCTCCTATCTCTCTTGCAAGATATACCTCAGGACATAGACTCTGTCCAATAATATCACCACCGAGAGACTTTATCATCTTAACCTCAGCACGGCTTTCAAAATGTCTTCCATCGGTAACTACGTATACTCCTCTATTGACTTGCCTTCCAGGTAGTAATTTATTGCATGTCTTGGTGAGCAGTCTTACAAGATTACTACAGATTGGATCTCTCATGACGAGTAGATATTTGTCAGAAAGGTGGACGTCTTTTCTCATGGAGAAATCGAGATAATCATCGGGGATTATAAGATCCCTCAACCGTAAATCACGGTTAATGGCACCTACTCCTCCTTCAACAAGGATGTTCTTCACCCCAGCCTGTTCAAAAACCCAGAAAATCTGGCGAGATGCATCAGCCCGGCTTACACCAGCCCTCCAGCCATGCATTTTCATTGTCAGCACTGGTTCTCCATCTACCTCGAATACAGTGAACTCAGGGCTTTCTCCAAAGGGTGTGGAGTAGATTTTCCTGTTTAAGACTTTTACTCCTTTAAGATTAAGGTCTTCAGGAAAATTGATGGCAAAGGTGCTCGACCCGCCTATAAAGGCAAGTTTGGTTTTTGGGATTTTATTAATTATAGACATTTAAAATGTTAAACTCCGTATCCCGCTGAGCCGGAATCTTGCCGGCCTTTCTTATCAAATCTACCATCTCATCAACGGTCATGCGATGAGAGACACCTGCAGCTTTAACAACATTCTCCTCAATCATGATGCTGCCCAGATCATTAGCGCCAAAAGAAAGGCAGATTTGTCCTATATCTTTGCCCTGTGTAACCCATGAGCCCTGCACATTCGGGAAATTATCAAGAAACAGACGAGCTATGCTTAAAGTCCTTAGATATTCAATGGATGAAACTGGCTTCCCGCCTAAAGCGGTATTCCCTGGTTGGAATGTCCATGGGATAAAAGATAAGAAACCTCCGGTTTTATCCTGAAGGTCTCTTATCTTTTGAAGATGGGTTATCCTGTCCTCGATAGTTTCAACTGTACCGATCATCATGGTAGCTGTTGTTTTAAGACCTATTTTATGAGCTTCTTCCATTACTTCTAACCACTTTTCTGAGGATATCTTCCTCGGGCTTATTCTTTGTCTGACCCGATCAACCAATATCTCCGCACCACCTCCTGGCAATGAATCAAGACCTGCTTTAATAAGCTCTCTTAAAGCATCTGAAATAGATAAACGTGCTGACTCTGCAATATAAACAACCTCTGGGGGAGAGAGACTGTGAATTCTGATATTGAACTTCTTTTTTATTTCAGCAAACATCTTTGTATAGTAATCAATTTTCAGATCTGGGTTAATTCCTCCCTGAAGCATTACCTGTGTGCCTGAAAGTTCAATTGTCTCAGCAACCCTTTTTTCGATTTCTTCCTGGCTTAAAACATAAGCCTCGGGATGGTCTTTCTTTCTATAAAAAGCACAGAAGGAACATTGGTTTTGACATATATTTGTGTAATTGATATTACGGTCTATGAGAAAGGTTGCAAAACCATCGGTATGCTTTTTTTTGCAGGCATCATCTGCCGCATGTGCGAGTTTCAGCAGTTCAGCCTCTTTATAGAGGAGGACAGCTTCGTCAAAGGTTATTCTGTTTTTTAAAGCGTTATAGATTATTTTGTGTATATTCATAGCAAGCTCTTTTTAATGATTGTCATTTTCCGGCTTGACCGGAAAATCTATATCCTTTCTCTGGATTCCCCGATCAAGTCGGGGAATGACAACTAACTTACAATCATAGAAAAACGAATGCTTTTTGCAAAACCATCAGGCCTTAACTCCCGAACGCACGTTAATAAATTCCAGTTCAGGAACTTTTTCAAGTTCTCCGATCTCCGTTGCAAGTTTATAAAAATGGAGAAGACCCTCCTGATAATCCTCCCCAAAATCGAAACGGAGGGATTTGAAATAATCAAAAAGAAATGAACGGCTGAACGGCTCCCATTTTGAAGCATATTCGACTATCTCGGTCAGATGTTCCGTTGAGTAATCAATTGATTTCTTAAATGTCTCAAATACATATTCGCATAAATCTCTTTTTGTATCAGCGAAATTGCGGTTAACAGCCCATACTGCATAAACCATCTTTTTCCCAGTCAGTTTCTTCCATTCGAGTCCTAAATCATAAAGATAAAAATCCTTTGCTTCAACATAATACTTGAGAGCAATATCACCAATAAGTAAAGCTGCATCGGCATCTGAAAGCATCCTGTTGAAATCAGGCTGAGAAGTAAAATATTCTGGTGCAATGCCGTATCCACGATTTAATATCAACTTTAACAATACCTGCGAAGTAGCAGATGTACTGGTTAAGGCAATTTTTTTATTAGATAACTCTTCTATTGGAAAACGGCTAAGAAGTAAGATACTTTTCACCTCTCCATCGGAACTTACAGTAAAATCCGGAAATAGAATAAGAGAATCATGATGACGGGCATACTCGATAGATGAGACAGGAGAGATATCAAGACTTCCTTTAATCAAAAGATTATTTAGCTCTGTTGGGACCCCCTTTATGAGTTCAATATCGAGCAGGGCATGGCTTTTCACCAGTCCATAATAAAGAGGAAGGCAATTAAGAAACTGGATGTGTCCAACCCTAGGTCTCAACATAAACACCTTGCCTTTCCTGGTCGTATATTCTAATCACGTTATACAGGGTATCTCTTTCAACGGGAATCCTACCAGTCGAAAAAATGAGCTCCAACAATTCTTCTCTTGAAATGGATTGATCTGTCTGAGCGCCTGCTGCGTGAGTTATCTTTTCTTCTACAACAGTTCCGTCGAGGTCATCAACGCCAAAAAGGAGAGAAAGTTGCGCAACCTTTAATCCAAGCATTATCCAGAAGGCTTTGATATGAGGGAAGTTATCAAGCATGAGCCTTGAGACAGCAAGCATCTTCAGACTCTCAAAAGCGGATGGTTTTTCGAAGTCAGGAAGCTGGGTATTCTGGGGATGGAAGGGGAGGGGGATAAAGGACTGAAATCCACCTGTTTCATCCTGAAGCTTCCTCAAGGTCAGCAGGTGATCAATACGATCTTCTGAGGTTTCAATATGACCATAAAGCATGGTTGCATTGGATTTAAGGCCAAGATTATGGGCAGCTTTCATTATCTCCAGCCACTCGTTAGCAGTAGCTTTCTTGGGACAAACCGCTTCTCTCACCCGATGATTTAATATCTCAGCCCCTCCGCCTGGAAGGGAACCTAATCCTGCCTCTTTTAGTTTGATTAAAACTTCCTTTGTAGAAAGATCAGCAATCTTTGCAAAATAAGCGATCTCAACAGCAGTGAATGCCTGGATATGAACTTCGGGCATGGCCTCCTTAAGACGGGTGATAACCTCAAGATAATAATCAAATGGAAGATCAGGATGAAGACCACTTACAATGTGAAATTCAGTTATTCCAAGATTTTTTGCCGAAAGAGCTATCTGAAGTACATCATCTATCGTCATTGCATATGCATCAGAATCAGACTTGTCACGGCTGAAAGCACAGAACTTACACCGTGATACACAGATGTTCGTCAGATTTATATGACGGTTCACATTAAAATAAGCATAATTACCTGTTTTTCTCTCCTTCACAATATTTGCAAGCTGTCCAAGAGAGATGATGTCATTTGAGTTTATAAGAGTCAGCGCGTCACTCTTCGAAAGCCTTATGCCCTTTTCAACTTTTTCTGAAATTTCGGTGAGATTGTTTAATGCCATTTTATCTCTACTCCATTTCGTAAATTTAAAAATTAAATTCTTAATAATCAAAATACGGAATTTTCTTTCATTGACTCGATAATACCTTTAAAGCTGTCATTCCCCGACTTGATCGGGGAATCCAGTTCCTTGTGGAAAACCTCTGGATTCCGCATCAAGTGCGGAATGACAAACTGAAATGTTGCATATACTATATGTTGTTTCATTTTACCAATTTACTCTTTTCTCCACCCCTTAAACAATTTATGCTCAATCCGCAATAAATTCAGCACCTTACCTACAATAAAATTCACCATATCATCTATTGTCTTTGGATTATGATAAAAAGCTGGCATGGCTGGAAGTATCTGTGCCCCTGCCCTTGCTACTTTTACCATATTTTCCAGATGAATCAAGCTGAGAGGAGCTTCTCTGACTACAAGGATCAGTTGCCCTTTTTCTTTAAGAGCTACATCAGCTATCCTCTCAAGTAAATTACTCGAAATGCCATTTGCTATAGCTGCTAATTTTCCCATACTGCATGGAATAACGATAACCGCATCCTGAGCATTGGACCCGCTCATAAATGGAGCAGTGAAGTCGTCGTTCTCCCATATTCTGACCATGCCTTCTTTATTTGTCATTCCAGCTTGTCCGGAATCTTTCTTCTGAGAAGGATTCCCGACACGCTTCGCTTGCGGGAATGACAACAATGAGGTTTTACTTATGACCTCCTTAGTAAGTAACCTTAGCATTTCTTTCTTATCTGATACCCCGATCTCTTCCTTCATCACCTGTTTTCCTGCAGAAGTAACAACCACATGAACATTGTGTTTTCTCTGAGCGAGCTCTTGAACTAATCTCACACCGTAAATGCTTCCGCTTGCTCCTGTAATGCCAACTATATAATCAGACAATTGCTGTTCTCCTTGAAATCACCTCTATAGCAACAAAACAGAACATCACAACGCTAATTACGCCGTTCATGGTAAAGAAAGCGACATTCAGTCTGGATACATCATGGGGCTTTATCAGGCTGTTTTCATATGCTAAGAGTCCTGCCGCAATAAAAATTCCTACGAAATAAAACAAACCGAGATTCAGACGAAAGCCAACCCAGCTTAATAATAATATCGAAGTTATATGAAGAACTTTAGTTAGTATTAAAGATGTTTTAATGCTGAATCTTGCAGGGATTGAATAAAGTTTATGCTGACGGTCAAACTTAATATCCTGTATTGCATAGAATATGTCAAATCCGGAAACCCAGAAGAGAACCGCTGCCCCGATAAGAAATGGCTCAACACTGATGCTGTTCGTCACTGCTATCCATGCACCTATAGGAGCCAATCCGAGACAAAATCCAAGAACGAAATGTGAAAGCCAAGTAAATCTTTTGGTGTATGGATAAATTACAAATGGGATGACAACGATAGGCCATAGATAACGGCATAGAGGAGCAAGATTATAGACAGCCAACAGAAAAATACTCAGACTTAAAAGAGAAAAGATAATAACATTCGAGATAGAAATAAGTCCTTTCGGTAAAGCCCTGTCAGATGTCCTCGGATTCCTGCGGTCTATCTCAATATCTATCAAACGGTTCAATGCCATTGCAAAACTTCTTGCTCCGACCATGGCAATAGTTATCCATAAAATTGTCTTTAAACTTGGAACCCTCATCTGGGCCAAAAATGCACCGAAGTAAGCAAAAGGAAGCGCAAAAACACTGTGCTCGAATTTTATCATCTCAAGGTAAATCTTGAGCTTACCCATAAAATACCATTTTTGACAGGGCAGATGTGCTGAAAAACCCCTGCCAGCGACACCTTAAAGTCCTACAGCTTGGCCAGCCAGCCTTTTTGCAAAATATAGTTGAAGTTTGATTTGCAGTCATGTGTATCATAATAAAATCCTGTCGCTTTGCAGGGGTTTTTCAGCATGTCTGCTCTGTCTTATGACCTCACCCAAGTCCATATTCCTTCCACCGCTTATCCACAAGCCTTTTTATCTCTTCAGACATATGAATCTCATTCGGCCATTCCCTATGATACCCTTCCTCATGCCACTTCTTTGTTGCATCAATCCCCATCTTAGCACCATAAAGAGGTCTGGGTGCAGAATGATCGAGGACATCAAGGGGACCTTCAACTACCATAATATCCCTTGCAGGGTCTACATTATTAAATGCCTTCCATGCGGCTTCAGAAGTATTCTGGACATTTACATCTTCATCAAAAATGAAAATAAATTTTGTAAACATCATCTGACCCAACCCCCATATGGCATTTATTATCTTGCGTGCATGCATGGGAAAAGATTTCTTTATAGATATCAAAGCACAGTTGTGGAATACACCTTCTACAGGAAGATTAATATCAACGATTTCAGGTAGTTGAATCTTTATAAATGGTAGAAACAGCCGTTCAGTTGCTTTCCCCATATAGCAGTCTTCCATCGGCGGTTTTCCAACTATAGTTGCAGGGTAAATAGGGTCTTTCCTCTGTGTTATACAGGTTATATGAAAAACAGGATAATTGGCAGAAACAGAATAATAGCCTGTATGATCACCAAAAGGCCCCTCTATTCGTTCTTCTCCAGGCATAACGTAACCTTCAAGTATAATCTCAGCCTGTGCAGGTACAAGGAGGTCAACCGTTTTAGCTTTCACAACCTCAACTGGGTTACCTCTCAGATAACCGGCAAAGAACAGTTCTTCAATCCCATAAGGCAAAGGTGCTGTTGCCGAAAATATTGTTACAGGATCTCCGCCCAATGCAACGGCAACTTCCATCCTTTTGCCGAGTTTTGCTGTTTTTCTGAAATTTACAGCTCCATCATGATGCGTATGCCAGTGCATTCCGGTTGTTTTTTCATCGTAAACCTGCATGCGGTACATTCCCATATTTTGTTTACCGCTCTCGGGATCTTTAGTTATAACAAGAGGCAGGGTAATAAAACGCCCACCGTCATCAGGCCAGCATTTAAGGATCGGATAATCAAATAGAGAAAATTCTTTATCTCTAACGATTTCCTGGCACGGAGCTTTTTTCACCTCTTTCGGTTTTGATTTACTGAGTTTATAAAGATCAATAAGGGTTTCTATTTTTTGTTTTAATTTCATATCAAGGTCAGTTTTCAAAAGGCCGGAAAATCTCTGGCTGATTTCATTAAAAGCATTTAACCCAAGAGCCCAGGCCATGCGTTGATAAGACCCAAAGAGATTAATAGCTATTGGATATTTGGAATTTTTAACCCTTTCAAATAAAAGGGCATGTCCGACTTTTTTTGACATGCGGTCAGTAATCTCTGTTACTTCAAGAACAGGATCAACCTCTGTTTTGATGTGAATTAGTTCCTTCTTCTTTTCAAGAAAATCAATAAACTCTCTTAGGTCATTAAAAATCATTTCTTCTCACTAACAAGTCCTGATTTAAATATATCTTTCAGTGTCTTTGCAGCACTAAAAAGGGAAAACTTGAAAGCCTTAGTTTTAACAGCAGTAGATTCACTTAAAACCCAGCTCAGCAGGATTCCCTGAGCTGCGCCGAATATAATCATTTTTGCAACACGGGTATTCAAGTCTTTTCTATAAATTCCCTTTCTTTTCCCTTCCTCAAGAATCCCCTCTATAAGATCAAGGAATTCAACTATCCTGTTAATCGTATAATTATTCAGGAATATGCTGCTCTGCTTTATATCAATCATAAAAAGTTCTGCAAGTTGACGGTTCTTTTTAAACATCCTTACAACGAGAGAAAAAATAGCCTTTAATTTATCATTAGGATCATCAAGACGACTTATCTTTTCCTTGATTCCATTAATAATCATGCTCCATTTTTCATCAAAAAGGGCAAGGAGCAAATCTTCTTTACTTTGAAAATAATTATATAAAGTGCCTTCTGCTACCCCTGCTTCAGCGGCTATCTCAGCAACCCTTGTCTCAGGATAACCTCTTTTAACAAACGTCTTCAAGGCAGCATTGAGAATAATTTGACGCTTGTCAATTGTTTCTTTCTCGGATTTGCCAAACATTGTCTAAACTCAAAGGTTCAAGGATTCAAGGGCTCAAGGATTTAAGTGTTTGCTTTGTCTAAGCATAGCTGATAGGACTTCTGCCACACCTTTAAATCTTTGAATTTCTTTAACATTTCACTTGGCCTCTCGACCCCTTCAATCCTTGCCCCCTGTCTTTTTAAAATAACTGAGTGAGTGCTCACTCAATTTTAAAGGAATGGTAAATTATTTGTCAACAGCCATTTCCGAAACTGCAAAAAATGCCATCTATGATTCATTACCAAAAGATGAGATCCCGAAATAAATTCAGCATGACATGCAATAGCTTTTAGTTAGATTTTAACACTTTCACCCTCTCCTTTAATTTCCACACTTTTTTAAAAAGTGTTTAAGTAAACACCTAATTTATTTTCTTTCTATGATATTCTTTTAAAGTTTCTTCTTAAACACCTTAAGTGAGGTTTATAGTGCCAAGAGGCCCTGGAAGATTGAGAGCCAAAGATGGCAGTAAAAATTCAGTCGGCAAAAGGGTTAAAAGTCAGCGACTTAAACTTGGGCTTACTCAATCAGTTTTATGCGGGAAAATAGCTAATATAACCGACGGCGAATGGAACCCAACTCCTCAAGAAATAATGAGAATAGAAAATGGCAAAAGGCTTGTAACTGACCTTGAAATTATAGCCTTATCAAATGCCCTTAAGTGTGAGGCTTGTTGGCTGCTTACAGGAAAATAATAGATAGAGATAAAAATGCCAAAAACTATTTTTGATCTTGACATAACAGGTAGAATAGCTAAATTAGGTGGCAATATCTTAGGAGATGCCCATGAACATTATGTTACTGCCATTCTGATGCGATTAGGGTTTGATGTCTCCGTGGCAAGTGTAAAAGGTGGCCCTTACGATTTATTAATAACAGCTTATAAAAATGGGACAGACTCGGAGAAAGTTATTCTAAGGGCTCAGGTCAAGACTTGTTCAACAAGTATAAGCTTCATTGGTGGCGTTAGAGGCGGTGTGGACAGAGAATACAAGAGTGGGGTTAAGGAATATAAATATTCTGAAGAACATAACGACCTAATAATAGGGGTAAAGAAAAGCACTTTAGACCTTTACTTAGTGCCAACAAGATTTTTGAAGCACTTTGGCAAATCAAAAAGCCTCAACCAACTGGATTCCCTAAAAAATAATTGGGAAATTTTGTTGAATTGGCGAGAGGAGTGGTTGGAAAAAGTATTAGCAACAATCACTACATACTCTCATTTATAATGAGATGGTATTTAACTAAAAAATATTTTTTGCCAAGTAGTTATTAATTCTTCCTCGTTAATTAAAGATGCACCTTTATCGTCTGTAACGCCGATTTTAAAAATTCCTTTTGATAAAGTCTCTGTTGCCAATTTTTTGACGCAAAGAAAAAGTTCGGTAAGGACTGGATCGATTGCTTTATCAGGGACACTATCAGAACAGAAAAAATTTACAGGGAATCCATGTGCCAATACCATTACGCGGTTCTTATTGGGCAGTGTATATTCTGTACCAATTTCAGAAACTTTATTTTCTTCTGCAAGATCACCTAATCCTATCATATCTATTTCATCCCTTCTTGAAGAAGCACTAATAGCAACCAAATATCCCCTCGCTTTTAAAATAAGTGCAGTGCTGATCGAGGGTTTCCCAGTAGCACCAATTATAATGTTACAGTCACGAATAAGAAAATCTAAAGTATCTGTTTCAAAACCAGATAAGGCTGCCTCGGCTTGATTAAATGGGTTGGTTTCGGTTACTTTAACGATAGCATTATTTCTTTTGACTTCCTCAGCAATCTTCTTTCCAATAGTACCATATCCTACTACAATAACTTTCTTCCCTTTTATGAAATCACCTTGTTTTTTAAGGAGCATTTTAATATTATCGGTAACAGCCTCTCCAATAAAGAGTGGTTCAATTGTATCTTTAACTTTTGATCTTGCTATCGTTAAGACCGGAATTGAAACTCCTCCTTTAATATCTTCATCACGCCACATGCCTCGTGCTGTTTGCTCAACAGCTCCAATACAATACTCTAATCCTCTTTGTAACTTAGTATGCAACAAAGGAACAGCGTAACCACCATCCTCAACAATAAGAAACTTTTGTCTGCTTTCCCTACATTTATCTACAATCTGATTTAAAACAGTCTCAATACAATCATCCGGTGGAAATTTTGGTGTATAAAGTTCAAAACCTTCTTTCCTCATTATCTTAATTATATTTTCATCATACCAATATGGAATGCCAACCGTGATAACATTTGCACCAAGACTTAAAAAAGAGCGGATTAAAGATATTGTATCTTTTAGAAGATGTTGAATAAGTAATATAGTTATATTAGAGAACAGCGGATACCTTACTTTCCTCATCTCAGATCTAAGAAGCGGGAGGTCTATTTTTCTTTCCATTGATAACTTATTGAAATGCTAGATATTCTTTTGAAGTTCTTTTAAAACTCTTTTTTTTGCTTTTTTCAACTCTTTTTCTATAAGGGAACGCACCAGGCCTTGAACACTTTCTGAATCAAGCTTTTCTGGAAAAGCTTCCTCTACTTCTCCTATGAAAGATTCTGTTGTTAACTTCGACAGGTCATCAATATTATGAAGGATTTCTAGCCGTGTTTTTCTGGCGGATTCAAAAGCCTTATTTAAAAAAGCTCTTCCTGAAGAAGTTAGTTTAAGATTATTATCATCCTTCCCCATATTCACAAACTTATTGCTAACCAAATCTTTAATTACTGAAATCCCATCATTTTTAGAAATCTTATATTTTAAGAAAATGTTATCTTCTATTTCTTTTAATAACACAGGTTTTGCATAATTATTTAAAAAATTAAGTATTTCAATTTTAATTTTATATAACGATGTTTTTGTTTTCATTTGTTTGTCTCCCAATACTATGCTTGTTCTTTTGGCACCAGCCAACTGAGTTCGTTATCTGCATAAACCTTGCTAAATTGTGGACCTGTAGAGATCTCATATTTCCCAGAATAAGGTTCTACCTTTTTATCCAATTTATGAAAGACTAACTGAGCGATTCTAACACAAGGATAAAGGGTAATAGGGACGCTCCCTAAATTTACTAATTCAAGAGTAATTGTTCCCTTGAATCCAGGGTCAACAAAGGTTGCTGTAGCTATTACTAAACCTAATCGGCCCCACGAAGACCGGCCAATAACATAGGCTATCAAATTTCGTGGGAGAGATATATATTCTAAAGTACTTCCTAAAACAAACTGCTGTGGATGAAGAACAAAGGGTTCTTTAAAACGGATACGTATTTTATCTTGATATTGACGTATTTCTTGTCCTAATTTTTCATATTCTTTAACATCTAATCCTGATAAAGCCGTCTGCTTCATAACAATGAACTCGTTACCAAGCCTTACATCAATTGAGGCCCTGTTAATCTGTTTATTGTCTAATAGAGGTGTTATCACTAATCGCCCACTTTTTATAAAGTCTAAAAGTTCTGCTTCAGATAAAACTCTTTTGATTGGCTTATTTTTTGTTTCTTTCATGGTGCCGCTATTTCTTTCTCTGCAATAAATCGCTCATGGAAATTACTTAATTCGATCGCCCTTAAAACAAGACTCGAAACCTCTTTCAAAGGATTATAATATCTTTCTTTTGCATCATTAATTCTTTTTTCTTCTTTTGATTCTTCCTCTACCCCTTCTTTTGGCTTATATTCTCTTTTATGTGTTAACCAAAATATCCACCCAGCATTCAATATTGATTCCATAGAAAATGGTTCAAATCCTACCTTATTGCCCTGTAATAGTATTTTCTGGTTTGGTGTGATCTGATCTCTTAAGGATGCTATTTGGTCAAACATACTCTCTTCTAATCTGTATGCTTTATTATCTGGAATCCTTTCATAAATCAATTTTTTGATAACTTGGACTGAATCCTTTATTGCTGCAGCAATAAGATTCTCAAGTAAACGTTCCCTTTGTTTTGATAAATCCTGAGATACCTCATTTTTTTCTTTATAAAAGTCTTTTTTCTCAATATCCTCAATACCTTGAAAATACGCTATTATTACATCCTTAATTTTTCTTATCTCTTTATCATCATTTCCAGTTGGTTTTAAAAATTCGTAATGATTTGGCTTCCCGCTTTTACATTCATCGAATACCTTTGTTAACCTCTGGATAGGCGGTGGATAACGACCAGCAATCTGATGCATAGATAATTGACATAAAGCTGCTTGTGATAGTGCAAAAAGATAAGCTGGCCCTACGATTCGTAAGGCAATTATATCCGCTGTTAATTCTTTCAACCACTGGGTAATATGGTCTTGTATTGTCATGATAGCTTGAGAAATTATAGCCTGTACCCTAAGTTCTTTAAAAAGATCTAATACTACAGCGAATGGATTTTTATAGACAAAACACTAAAAAATGTGTAATATGAACATTGGAAGGACGGAGGCGAAGCAATTACCGCACATGGCGGCGGTAGAGCGATGCCGCATATGGCGGGAA
>JBFLZS010000026.1:35313-43771 GCA_040756135.1 Nitrospirota bacterium | reverse complement strand
ATCAAATGCTATTATATGCATAAGCGTGCCTCCTTTTTCGGCTTTCGCCGTTAATTGTTCTTGGTGGTATTTTAACCACCGAGGCACGCGCTTTCATATAATCATTCCGGCTTGTCCGGAATCTTTCCCTGTTTTAAGAAGGATTCCCGACAAGCGGGAATGACAATAATCATGACTTTGACGTTACCGTGGGTAAGAATTAGATATAAAAATATTGTCCGTTAAAATATAATTTTATTATGCAATTTGTTGATTATGTGAAGATAAGCGTGAAGGCCGGGGACGGCGGGAGAGGCTGTGTAAGCTTCAGGAGGGAAAAGTACGTCCCGAGAGGCGGACCTAACGGGGGAGATGGCGGGAGAGGCGGACATATAATATTTAAGGCGATTGATAAGTTGAATACGCTTCTTGACCTGAAATATCAGCGCGAGTATAAGGCTGAGAGAGGACAGCATGGTATGGGCAAGAAGATGCATGGCAAGAACGGCAAAGACCTTATTATCCATGTACCTGTTGGAACACTTATAAAAGATGCTGATTCAGGGGATGTTCTAATTGACCTTGACAGAAACGGTATGGAGGACTTGATTGCAAAGGGCGGGAGGGGAGGGCTTGGCAATGCGCACTTTGCAACACCAACAAGGCAGGCGCCGAGGTTTGCACAAAAAGGCGAGGAAGGTGAAACGAGGCACCTTATCCTTGAGTTAAAACTCCTTGCCGATGTCGGATTGATAGGGTTTCCAAATGCCGGCAAATCAACCCTTTTATCCGTTATATCTTCTGCAAGACCTAAGATTGCAGATTATCCATTCACGACACTAACACCAATGCTCGGTGTTGTAAAACTCGAAGATTATAGAAGCTTTGTTGTTGCAGATATACCAGGGCTTATCGAAGGTGCACATAGGGGCGCCGGGCTTGGATCCCAATTTCTAAGGCATGTTGAGCGCACATCAATACTTCTCCATCTTGTTGATATATCGGACATGGGTGAAAATGACCCTGTTGAAAATTATGAAAAGATTAATAAAGAACTTGAATTATACAGTCCAGAGCTTATCAAAAAACCACAGGTAGTAGTTGGCACAAAACTCGATATTGCAGGGAATAAAAAAAGGCTTGATAGATTGGCACACTATTGCAAAACAACAGGAATTGATTTTTTCCCGGTTTCTGCTGTAACAGGAGAAGGGATTAAAAGACTCCTGTTTTATCTTTCAAGATTATTTTAGCATTTTACTAATACAGAGTTAGTTCATCTATTTGCGAAACTTTTACATTGAAAATTTACTGTAAATTTTTCATAATTTTAATCACATTTGGTTATGCGGTGCAGCAGCATATTTATTAAAACTATGGTAATGCCAAAAGTTTCATGAAAAAAGAGGAGGAAATATGAAACCACAGAAGAAGAATTTTACCACAGAGCACACAGAGAAAAATATATTTTTAAGTTTTAAAACTCTGTGAACTCTGTGTTCTCTGTGGTTAGTTTTGACAATACGAAAACTATAAAAGGGGAGGTAGGTTATGAAAAGGTTCTATGTATTTGCGGTATTCCTAATTTTCATTACAAGTATTTCCTATGCGAAGGATTATGAAGTGAAGAAAAAAGCAGGAGAATATAACGTTGAGGTGAAAATTGATAAAAATCCACCTGTTGTGGGTGAGAACAACATGGAAATAGAAATAAAGGATGCAGCAGGCAAACCTATTAAGGATGCAAAGGTATCAGTAAATTATTCTATGCCGGCAATGATAGGGATGCCACCGATGAATTACAAAACAGATGCGGAACCAAAGGGAGAAAAGTATATAGCGAAAATAAATCTCTCTATGTCGGGTTCATGGAATATTGCTGTGAAAATAGCAAGGACAGGTAAGACATCTACGATGAAATTCAGCGTTGATGCACATTAAAAAATGAAGCGGCTTCTTATCCGTTTAATTTTTCTTGTTGCACTTTTTTTATTCCGAACTGTTGAATCTCCTGCCGAGGATTTAGCACTTCAGAATCTGATCGAGGAGGCATTAAAAAACAATCCTGAAGTCTTGATAGCTGAGTCGAGATGGAAGACATCAACCTTTAAAATACCGCAGGCAAAGAGCCTTCCTGATCCAATGTTCATGTTTGGGTATCAGAATGAAGGATTTAGAAAATATACATTCGGAAAATCAGAGGATGCCGAATGGATGTTCTCTGCATCACAGATGTTCCCCTTTCCTGGGAAACTGTCATTAAAGGGTGAAATGGCTTCTAAAGAATCTGAAAGCATGGAAGAATCCTATAGCACCGTTAAGTTAAATACTGTAGCAAGGGTAAAAGAGCTTTATTATGACCTTTTCCTGACATATAAGAATATCGATCTCATTCGAGAAAAAAAGCCCTTTTTTCGAGGATAGAAGAGGCAGCCCTTGCTCGATATTCAGCAGGAGTGGCTCCACAGCAAGAAGTGCTAATGGCTCAAACAGAAAAATATATGCTCCTTGAGAAAGAGGAGATGTTAAAGCAGAAGATGCAATCCCTGGAGGCAATGCTTAATACAGCTTTAGGCAGGGATGCCAACTCCCCTCTTGGCAGGACTGTTGAACCTTTTCCTAAACCATTTACATATTCCATAGACGAACTTCTCAGGATGGCTTATGAAAATTCTCCTGAGATAAAGTCAAAGGAGAAGATGGTAGCCGCATCTGAAACAAAGGTTTTAATGGCTGAAAAGGAATACTATCCTGATTTTACTCTTACTGCAAATCTATTTAAGAGGGCAGGGGAATTTGATGATATGTGGAGCCTTGCCACTACCATAAATATTCCCCTTTATTACAAAACAAAAGCAGGCTGTATATGAGGCAAAATCTTTTTTATCAGAAGTAAAACATGAACTGGAAGCATCTAAACTTATGCTTTCCTCAAATATAAGAGATAATTATTCTATGGTCAGATACGCTGAAAACCTGATTGAATTATATAAAGAGGGTTTAATCCTGAAGACTTATCAGGACTTTGAATTAGCCCTTGCAGGGTATGTAACCGGAAAGATTGAAGCCATAACTGTAATAAACAGGCTGAAATCCCTCCTTGACTTTGAACTTTTATACTGGGCACAGCATGTGGAGAGAGAAAAGGCGATAGCAAGACTGTATGCAATGGCAGGAATCTTGGATTTAGGATCAAGGATAAAGGAGAAATGAAGAAAAAGATACTAATAATTATTTTGGGATTAGTCAGTTTATCAGCGACGTTAATCTACCTTTTGATATCGGGCTTCATAAACAATAGTTCAAAGGATGAGTTCAGGCAAGCAATCGCTCAACAGTCAGCGACCCGTCATTCAGGCCATGTTGGAGCACCTGATGTTAAGCCACAAATATCAAAAGAGCAATTGAACGAGCATGAAACAGAGAATGAAGTTCCAACGATTGAGATTCCTGTTGATAAACAGCAGTTGATAGGAGTTAAGACTGCAGAGGTCTCGGTAATGCCTCTCCATCGAATTATAAGGACAGTAGGACGTATCGAGTATGATGAAAAGAGAATTGCCACTGTCAATACAAAGTTCGAGGGCTGGATTGAAAAACTTTTTATTGACTACACAGGAAGATATATTAAAAAAGGCGAACCTCTTGCAGAGATTTATAGCCCTGAACTTTTTGCAACGCAGCAGGAATTTATCAATCTTCTCAGGTGGGCAAGGAAGAGTGATGATAACAATCTTGCCGGGATGCTCAAGAAAGATATTGAGGCAATAATTGAGGCGGCGAAACAGAGGTTGAGACTCTACGATATAACGGAGGAGCAGATTAATAAGATTGCAGAGACAGGAACACCTATAAGGACACTGACTATTTATAGTCCTGTGAGCGGTTATGTTTTGCAGAAGATAGCCTTGCAGGGGATGCGCGTCATGCCGGGAGAAAGACTCTTTGATGTTGTTGATCTATCAACGGTCTGGATCGTCTCTGACATTTACCAATATGAACTGCCCCTGATAAATGTAAATCAGACAGCAAAAATCAGTCTGAGCTACATCCCTGATAAAGAATTTTCATCGAAGATTGATTACATCTATCCTGCTCTCTCGGGTGAGACAAGAACCGCTAAGGTGAGATTCACTATTCCCAATCCGGGGTTCCAGCTCAAGCCCCAGATGTTCACCAATATAGAAGTTAAGATTAATCTTGGTAAAAGACTTGCTATTCCGGATGATGCAGTGATTGATACCGGTATCAGGCAGATTGTATATGTTGACAAAGGAGATGGATATTTTGAACCGAGAGAGGTAGCAATCGGGCTCAGAGGTGAAGGCATGGTTGAGGTTACAAAAGGTCTCAGGGTAGGAGAAAAAGTTGCTTCATCAGCAAACTTCCTTATTAATTCCGAAGCAAAATTGAAAGGCGTAGTACCTCTGCATAAGCACTGAGTGAGCGGTTAATGATCGCAAAGATAATTGAATTCAGCTCACGTAACAGGTTTATCATCTTCTTGTTCTTAATTTTTTTAATCATGTGGGGATACTGGGCCTTAAAAAGGACTCCCCTTGATGCAATACCTGATTTAAGCGATACACAGGTTATAATCTTTACTGAGTGGTCAGGAAGAAGTCCTGACCTTGTTGAAGATCAGATAACCTATCCAATATCTTCAACCCTCTTGTCGGCTCCGAAGGTACAGGTTGTGCGCGGTTTTTCCTTTCCCGGAAATTCCTTTATTTATGTCATCTTCGAAGAAGGAATAAATATCTACTGGGCAAGGAGCAGAATACTGGAATATCTCCAGGGGGTGAAAAACAAGCTTCCTTCTGATGTTAACCCTGTGCTTGGCCCTGATGCAACAAGCCTTGGTTGGGGATTCTCCTATGCATTGATTGATGAAACAGGCCAGCATAACCTTGCTGGTCTACGATCTATTCAGGACTGGAATATTAAACTCGCCCTTGAGAGCGTTCCGGGTGTTTCTCAGGTCGCAAGCATCGGGGGGTTTGTCAGGCAGTATCAAATAACTTTAGATCCCACTCGGCTCTCGGCACTCAATATTTCCATAACAAAGGTAATGGACGCAGTAAGAAGGAGTAATAAAGATGTTGAAGGGAGGGTGATTGAATTCTCAGGAATTGAATACATGATAAGGGGAAGAGGCTATGTAAGAACCCTTAAAGACCTTGAGAATATTCCTGTTGGTACAAATGGTGCCGGGACGCCTATATTTTTAAAGGATGTGGGCCGCGTACAGCTCGGACCTGAAATAAGAAGGGGGCTGGCAGACCTCGACGGGAAAGGGGAGGTAGCAGGAGGCATTGTAGTTGTAAGATTCGGAGAAAATGTGCTCAATGTGATTGAAAGAGTAAAGGAGAAGATCAAAAATGATATTCAGCCAGGCTTGCCTCAGGGTGTGAAGATTGTAACAACCTATGACCGCTCCGACCTTATACATAGATCAATTAATTATCTCAGGAACGAAATCATATACCTTTCAGCAATCGTGAGCGTTGTATGCACTGTATTTCTATTCCATCTGCCAAGTGCCTTTGTGGTTATCCTGACATTGCCCGTTGCAATTATCATAGCCTTCATATGCATGTATTATCTGAATGTCACATCTAATATTATGAGCCTGAGCGGTATTGCCATTGCCATTGGTGCAATGGTAGATGCCTCTATTATAATGGTCGAAAATGCACACAAGAAGCTGGAAGAATGGGAAAATAACCCCCCTCAATCCCCCCTTTCTCAAAGGGGGGAAATGGGGGGTTACAGAAGTCGAATAGACGTGATAATCGATGCAGCAAAAGAAGTGGGTCCTTCGCTTTTCTTTTCTCTTCTCGTGATAACTGTTGGATTTCTTCCTGTATTTACACTTCAGGCTCAGGCTGGCAGGCTTTTTAAACCGCTGGCATATACAAAGACCTTTGCGATGCTCTTTTCGTCATTCTTAGCAATAACCCTTACACCTGTGTTAATGACACTTTTTATTCGCGGCAGGGTGAGGCCGGAAGAAAAGAATCCTATCAGCATTATACTTCATAATGTCTATGAACCTGTTGCACGGTTTGTGGGTATTAAGATTTTGGGTCCAAAGATTGATGAAATTGAGAGATTGGGACTCGAGATGGAGCACCACATAAGAGAGATCGAGGGCACGAGAAGTGTTTATGCAGAAAGGGTAACTACAGGCTATTTTCTGGACTTTGCGGTAAAACGTGAAGAAACTGCCCGATATGGTTTAACTGTTGAGGACGTACAGGAGGTAATAGAGTCTGCCATTGGGGGGATGAATCTCACCACAACAGTTGAAGGAAGGGAGCGGTATCCTATAAATGTCAGGTACTCAAGGGAATTAAGAAGTGATATTGAAGGACTCAAAAGAATTCTCGTACCTGTAATGATGGAAAATGCACCTGTTTTAGAAATGTCGAGCCTCCCTACCGCAATCCGGGGACTTATTCATGTCCCCCTCGGTGAGCTTGCAGATATAAAAATTGTTAAAGGACCTACTGTTATAAAAAGCGAGGAAGGGCTCCTGGCATCCTATGTATTTATAGATTTTTCAGGTAGAGATGTTGGTGGATATGTAGAAGAGGCAAAAAAGAAGATCGCCTCTTTGAAAATTCCAGAGGGTTACTATCTGCAGTGGAGTGGTGAGTACGAATTCCTTGTTAAAACACAGGAAACATTAAAACTCGTTATTCCTGTCACAATACTCATAATTTTTGTACTTATCTACTTCAATACAAAATCTATAGCCAAAACGATGATAGTCCTTTTAGCAGTTCCCTTTTCCCTCGTGGGCTCTTTCTGGCTTCTCTATCTCCTTAACTACAACATGAGCATCGCCGTATGGGTAGGTATAATAGCCCTCGCGGGGCTTGATGCTGAGACTGGGGTTATAATGCTGCTTTATCTGGAACTTGCCTATGAAAAATGGAAAAAAGATGGAAGGTTGAAGAATATCAATGATCTTAAAGATGCAATAATGTACGGTGCTGTAAAAAGGATACGTCCTAAGATAATGACTGTTAGTGTAATCCTTGCAGGCCTTGTTCCCATTATGTTCAGCCATGGTACTGGCGCTGATGTGATGAAAAGAATAGCCGCTCCAATGGTAGGTGGTGTTATCACTTCCACAATCCTTGAACTGATAATATATCCTGTTATATATATGATCTGGAGGGGGAAAAATTTAAGAAGCTAGTGTAGTGTCACAGCAAAAGCTTTATAATACACAGGGAGCTGTCATTCCTGCGAAAGCAGGAATCCAGAAGCATAAAATCTGGATTCCGGATCAAGTCCGGAATGACAAGGATTGTAAAGTGGTCATGGAGACAATACACTAGATTCATCAATATGAGTGGTTTTATAACCTGAATCCTGCATGAAAATAGCCGAGGCATCATGCCTCGAGTAAGTCAGGCAAGATGCCTGACCTATTTTCGTGTGTTATGGTCACGCAGGATTCAGGTTATAAATAATCCGGGCTTAAAAAGGGCAATTTGTCCTATCAGGAGGACAAATTGCCCGATAGGCTTAAACTCTTAGTCGGGATGGAAGTATGTAATGAACCCCTTATTTTGGATTCGAGATTACAACCCTTTCTCCCGTAGTTCAAAATTCTTTATGAATTGAGCAATCTGAACGCCGAGATAGACGCATTTAATATTATCCATACAATCATCTGCATCTTTCTTTTCGAGATGTGTAGTAAGTTCGTGTTTGTTTTTTCTGAACTTTACAATATATGCATTCTTCGTCTCATCAAAATTCAGGCCTACTGAGATGCCGTGTTTTGTTATTTCCGGATACATCTCGAGTATCTTATCTTCCAATGCAACTTGTGTATACCCCATGTTTACCTCCTTTATTTTACAAGGTTTTAAATTTCGTTATCGAATCCATTAACTCTCCATAAGCTACAGGCTTCGGAAGCCCGGCAACCTTATATGCTGTTAAAGGGTCAAAAAACTCCTCATAAGTACATTCCTTTGGTTTGTGTAAATGTTTACATATATAAAGAGATACAGGAAAAGCTTCAAATTTTTTGTAATATTCCCTCATGAACTTTATAATCTCCATCTTCTCCTGTGTCAGAGGACATTTCTTGCTTACTCCTTCCCTGTCAGCAATGGCACAAGCAACCTTTTCATTCCAGTCATCATAATTAATAATGAAGCCGTCTTCTGTTAATTCTATCTTTTTCCCTTCTACATCAATTACTGGCATTTAAACCTCCTTAGACATATACAGTGCTGAATTTATATGCAGATTCTCAACCTTTTCCTCATCAATTCACACTGTCTTGTCACTTTAATGAAATACTGGATACCTGTTAAACAGGTATTATTAAGGTTCTCATAATTGAATAGACATTATTCAGAAAATCTCCCCTCTCCCCTCTTTGCCAAAGAGGGGCATTATTCCTCCCTTTGGAAAAGGGAGGTTAGGAGGGATTTCTTAAATCAATGTA
>JBFLZS010000026.1:0-35213 GCA_040756135.1 Nitrospirota bacterium | reverse complement strand
TTATTAAGGTTCTCATAATTGAATAGACATTATTCAGAAAATCTCCCCTCTCCCCTCTTTGCCAAAGAGGGGCATTATTCCTCCCTTTGGAAAAGGGAGGTTAGGAGGGATTTCTTAAATCAATGTACACATTATTTTGAGACTATTAATAAATCAATTGCCATTAAGATTCATCTCTTTAGATTTACATTCTTTACCTTAATGTTGTAAAAATGGTTTTCAAGGAAGTAAGCAGATGTGCTGAAAAATTCTGCATAATCCTTCACAGATTTTTTCAAAGCGAATATGAGGTCTCCTATTTCTGAAGCAACTTTATCCCTGTTGTTGCAGTCCTTACTGTCTAACTTATGGACAATATCATAGTCTCTTGTCTTCAATTCAATAGGTTCTGCCTTCACAGGGCCATAATAAGTTTTTATATCCATAATTTCTACCTGGAATTTCATAAGCCCTGCTAATCCGGCATCTTTTTCGATCCGTTCCAATGTTGGAATACCTCAATCTCTTGAATAACATCCTTGGCCAGAGGAGAGCCGTGTGATTCAAGCAAAATCCTGTACATTTCAATGGTAAATGCTGCGAGAATATCCTGAGCCCGGAGTATGAAGACCGGTTCATCTTCACCGATCTTTGGAATCATAATTTTTCCATATTTTCCTGAACGTGCCATAAAGAACCTCCCCGCGGATAGTATAAAAACGAAAGGGAGTATCTCCTCCCTTTCGTAAAAAACCTGTGGCATTATTAACGAGCCTAACCATCCATGCATCCTTGGCCTCATCAAAGCTTAAACGCGGAGTTAAGCCCTTTTTTAGCATTTCCGGATACATTTCCAATAATTTGTCTTCTAATGCAACCTGTGTGTAACCCATATTTCCCTCCTTTCAAATTTAAAATAATACCTTACGTTCAGTGAGAATACCGGAGCCTGACTGTATTACAGGCGTGCTCCGCTCATACGCTCTTCCCTTGCCTGGCCATATTCATATACAGCGCTCTTAATGTGGTCGAGTGCCTTGAGCATGCTGTGGTGCTTGACTTCATCATCGGTAAGCGCTGATACGATAAAGTCCACAAAATAATTCCTGCTCTCAACTGCACATGCATTTGCGAGACCCATTGATTTTGCTTCTGCCTCGATGTGTCTGTCAAGGATATCAGCAAGCGGAACCAGTTCCTGGGGTGACAGATGGACAGCCTCTTTTGTAAGAGCATTAATGACGAACTGTTGCATTATCTTATGTTTTGCCGAATCGTGTTTGATGATCTCCATAATTACCTTCACAAAAGGATTATCGGATTTCGTAATAAGGTCTTCTGCAATACCAATAGTCTGGTCTTCCAATTTAAACCAGTCATTCATAAGATTTACTAATCTCTCTTCCCTGGCCTTTGTAGCTACTTTTGCCATTTTTCCCTCCTTAAATAGTGTCTGCGTATAAAGTCTTATTTTGTCATTGTCCGGCTTGACCGGACAATCCACGGTTCGACAAGCTCACCATGACAATTGTCACCCTGAGCCTGCCGAAGGGTGGATTCCCCGATCAAGTCGGGGAATGACGGAATATTCAATTTGCAGTTTATACACAGACTCTAAATAAATTAATAATTGGTTAATACATGCTTCCGTGAAAAAAGAAAAAATTATTGTTTAAGTTCAGAAGGTTCTACTGTACAGCAATTTTTTTCTCTTTTTTCTTGGCCTCCTCTGTTTTGGGAATTCTGATCTCAAGAATCCCGTCCTTGAATTTTGCTGTTACCTTCTCAGTCTGAACCTCTGCGGGAAGACTGAAACTGCGTGAGAAGGAACCATACGACCGCTCCAGCCGGTAATAATCCTTCTTCTCCACCTTTTCTTCATGCTTCTTTTCGCCGGAGACTGTAATAGTGTTATCCGTCATACTTACATTGATGTCATCTTTCTTCATGCCGGGCAACTCTGCCTTCACCACTACGTCATCTCCTTCAGTGAACAGGTCAATCGCTGGAGAGATTTCCTCAAATTCCGGTGCCCTTAATCGTGGCAACCATGATGGGCCGATCAGAGAAAACGGCCTTCTGAAGAAATCCTCGAACCATCTCTCCATCTCATAAAAAGGAGAAAGAACCTTTGACGGTTCTGCCTTTGTTACAGACTTTGATTTTTCCTCTGCCATGTCACACCCCCTTTGTAAAAAATTTAAATTGCTTTAGGATTAATATAGTAAAGATATGAACATAAAAAAATAGGCATGTTTCCTATTTTTTTGTAGGCACTTTCAGACATTTCCTGTAGGTTCTTTTCGTACAGGGGAAGTCGAAAAAGAAATGCTTCACTTTCTCTCAACTTCCATAACCTTTTCAACAAAGAGTGGCTCGGGTAAGGCACTCTCAAACCTAATATCTTCATTTATTATCACCTTTGGTACACCGAATACATCATACTTATTAATTAAATATGGGAATTCTGCGGATTCGATCATGTCACCGCGAATAAAGTCGTTTTCGATAGCCAGTTTGTGAGCCATCCTAACAGCTAATGGACAGTAAGGGCATGTCAAACTGATAAAAACCTGAATATGAACAGGTTTTGTAAGTTTTTTGAGCACCTTTTTGGTCTCTTCACTCAAATCTGTGCTTCCTCTCGAAACGTCAATGATATCCTCAATTAAGGAATTGAATTCATACCCGGAGGGAACTCCAAAAAAACGGATACCGTAGTCTTTAACGCCTTCTACAACAATGGCTGGAATTTTGTCTATTTTGTACTGTTTTACCTTTTCGATATCCTTCTGAAAATCGTAAATCTCAAGAATAATTTTTTCAGAGAATTTCACTATTTCATTTAAAAGCCCATGTGTATATTGGCAAGGGGGGCATTCAAAGGCTTGAGTAAAGTAAAGGAGTTTGACCTTATGGGGAAGCTTAGAGAATTCTTCCTTGAGAAAATTTTGGATCTCTTCAGGTATGTTTATCATCTCAAAACCTTAATAAGTGCATGATGCCTTTGTCCAGAAGCTTTCCATAATAAGGTAATCATAGGCAGAAAGTGCTGCCTTTGTCCCTTCGCCACAGGCAACGATGATCTGCTTTGCAGGCACTGTTGTAACATCACCTGCTGCAAAGATACCGGGAACACTGGTTCTGCAATAACAATCCACAACAATCTCCCCGTTTTTGTTAAGATCAACAATGTCTTTAGCAAATTCGGAATTGGGTATAAGGCCGATTTCGACGAATATTCCTTCAACAGGGAGCTCTTTTACATCATCGCTTCCCCTATTACGTATAACAATACCTGATACCCTTTTCTCCCCGAGTACTTTTAGGACCTCCCATCCCGGATAGGACACTACTTTTTCTGAATTCTCAATCTTTTCAAGTAGAATTGGATCTGCCTGCCAGTTCGGAACGAAATTGACTACCGAGATTTCTGTCGCAATAGGTAATAAGTCAATCGCTGCCTGTACGGCTGAATTACCGCCTCCGATTACCGCAACCTTACGACCGCCAAACAAAGGGGCATCGCAGGTGGAACAGTAACTTATGCCGCGGCCTGCAAGTTCTTTTTCACCAGGCACTCCAAGAGGCCGGGAGCGTTTTCCGGTAGCAATGATCAGTGTCCTGGCTTGATATAGCCCCTTTGTATCCGTAGAGACTTCAAATACCTTTTCAAGAACCCTGATACCTGTTACGCTTTCTCCAATGCGTTTTTCGACTCCCTCAAAATGACTCATATGTTTGTAAAAACGATCGGTAAGCTCCGCACCTGTAATCTGCTGAAAACCGATGTAGTTTTCTATTTCCATAGTAAGCATCATTTGACCACCAATCTCCTTAGCTAAAAGCAACGTGTTCAGCATCTTCCGGGCTGCATAAAGAGCCGCAGTCATTGCAGCAGGCCCGCCACCTAAAATAGCCAGATCATACATCTTTAATCTCCGTATCTGTTTTTAAATCTTCTACTTTTAACTGATCCTCAGGTCTTGGTCTGCATACGGGACAGTAAAGTTCCCCCAGATCCAGGAGGCATACATGCCCTCATTCAGGACAACATATACATTGATCTAATGGTAGTTTGCAGACAGGACAGATATCCATTTTAGCATTACTTCTTAGGGTTAATGTTAATCCTCTTCATCAGCTTCCAATAGAAGGTTACGGTCAACTATTCTCACATCAATTATCTTTGCATCTTCTCCGCTTGCGTTGACGCATTCGCACTCAAGTCTTTCGATCAGGTTTTTGATGTCAGCATTCTCGCTGACTTTTAAATCAACCACAACATTCAGTGAAGCTGATATGCGTCTCTCTGTTATTGTCTTCATCACTTTTTTCTCCTTTCATTACAATAAAATTTTCAATAAAACTCTCTACTCAATGGCTTTTAACCGTCATTCCGGGCTTGACCCGGAATCCAGACGCCGTCCCCGCGAAGGCGGGGAACCATTAAATAAGCCCATGGATTCCCGATTACGGAATTCGGGAATGACAAAAATACAATACTTTTTATGATTCTATGGGAATCTTTTTCTCTTTCACCTCCTTAATTTTTCATAAGTTTAAATTTATTAACGGTCTCAAAATAATAACAACAGCGCCGTCATTCCCGCAGTATGTTGAGTGGGAATCCAGAGGGCTTAAAACCCAGACTGGATGCCCGATTAAGAACTTCGGGCATGACAGACAAATTGAAATGATTTTCCATTCTATTATGAGACTGTTATTAGACTAAATATAGTGATTTTAGAAAAATAAAAATATCGGTATTGTTCTGATTTTTTTGTCGGATTTTTACCTTCTGAATGTAAGTATTCGTCTTACAAATTACTACTTTTTGACTTTGGTCTCTTTGATTTTCAAGGTGTCTAAAACTACTTTTTTAAGATAACTGCACAACTTTCTTATATCACTGAGATTCCTTTTAAGAACACCAAAGACAACAGCATCGTCTATTCGATCGTAACCATGGACAATTATATTCCTCATTCCGATCATTTTGTCGATCAAGACCATATAGTCGGATTTAAATAACCCCTTTTCTTCAAGGATAAGAAAGACTTCTCTATTACTTCCCGGCTCTCGAAGGTGCATATCTGCAATAATCATTTTGCCGATATCTATAAGTGATTCGATTATCTTCTGCAAATTTCTTTCGGCTGAATCTTTATCCTTCCAGGAAATCCGGTACTTCTTAAGAGTCGGCGTTTCTTTTTTGATATCTGAAAGTCTTTTTATACACTCATTAATGACATCAAGTTTTCTGAAGTAAATCTCCATATCTCTTCTTCATGAGGTATTCAAGATAAGGCTTGAAATCGAAATATTCTCCTTTTACGGCATTCTCAAATTCCATTCTTGCAAATTTATCTCTTTCATATATAAGCATTCCCTCTGTAATAATCTTATATATGAGTTTCAGGGATACATATCTCCCTCTCATATCAAGCACGCTTACTTCTTTCTTAAATCCCATTTCTTTAAGAAGCGACATAAAAATACCTTCTGTTATAGAGATCAATTGCAGGCGTTCGATATCGCTGACACGATGGGAAGCAAGGATTGAGATATCAATATCACTATCAATTCTCAGCTTGCCTTTGAGAATTGAGCCATAAATATATATTGCAACAATTTCTTCCGGCACTACTTTGTTGTTTAGATTTGATTTAAATATTTGAATTATGCTTTTAGAAACCATAGAGACATTATAGGAATTGGAAGACAAGAATGCAAATAATTGTTAACAAGGAACGGCCAAAATACCAACCCTGGATTTAATAAACAAAAATAATCATAAATTCTGTATAATTAAACCTTAGCTGTTAAGGCTCCTATCATGACCAGTACAGTAAAAAATAGGATTTGTAAATTTTATCCGTCTATCTGGTCAATTAAGACGGACTATCAAAAATCTGCATTCTTTTCACTGCCTGAGAAAATAGCACAGGACGTTATGATAAAAGAGTTTATAGAAATGGGTAAAGTAATGAGTAGAAATTTTTTAATTTGCTTTCCTTAGAAATTGATAACCGGAAACCAAAAGGGGGAGAAAACAGTTTTGATAACTTTGAAGTTGAGCATGACTTTCCTGATATAGGACCGAGGAAAATGCTTCTGAACGCCCGCCGCATCATTCAGGAAAACGGGGGGAACCTGATGATCCTCCTTGCGATTGAGGACATAACGGGAAAATGAAGAATTGCGGAATGCCGAATTGGACTGTAATCTTTGCTCCCCGCCTATTTTAGGAGGCCGGGGTGGTAAGTGAAATAAATAATTTTCTTTTTTTAAACAAACCACCCCTAACTCCCCTCCTTAACTAAGGAGGGGAGCTTAAAGATAGAAAATAAGCACACTGCCTTAATGAGGAGGAGAGCTACAATAATAATAAAACTCCCCTCCTATTTTAGGAGGGGTGGCTGGAAGCCGGGGTGGTAAGCGGATAATGGAAAAGGTTCATAATATAAAGAAGTTGAAAGAAAACAGGAAAAACCTGAGAAACAATCTCACTCCTGCTGAAGCAAGATTATGGTCTTTTTTGAAGAATAGTCAGCTTGAAGATAGAAAGTTTAGAAGACAGCATAGCATTGGATCCTATGTTCTTGATTTCTATTGTCCGAAGGAAAAACTTTGCATCGAATTGGATGGGACGGCACATTACACAGACGAAGGTTACGAATACGACATAGCAAGAACAGAATATTTAAGGACAATGGGTATAAGAGTGCTGCGTTTTGAAAATAAAGATGTATTTGAGAATGCAGAAGGGATATTAGAAGAAATAAGGAAAAATTTTTTAAAACAAACCACCCCTACCCCTCCTTAACTAAGGAGGGGAGTTGAATGTGTCACAAAGCTCCCCTCCTATTTTAGGAGGGGTGGCCAAAGGCCGGGGTGGTAAGTTCCGAAGCAGAGGGGTGGCCAAAGGCCGGGGTGGTAATTGGTGAATGATTTTTACAACCACCCCTTAATCCCCTCCTTATCAAGGAGGGGAGCTATTGTGGCCGAAGGTTTACCCGCCTTTGGCGGCGCCGAAGGCGACCAGGGCCGGGATGGTATGATTAGGAGGGAGGTTCATGGGAAAAAGTCCAAAAAAACAAAATCCTTCAGTTGTAGAAAAGAGCATGTCTGCAATTGACGAAAAATTTCGCTACTTAGCAGCAATCGTCCAGTCATCTGATGATGCCATCATAGGTAAAGACCTTAATGGCATGATCACAAGCTGGAATCCCGCTGCAGAAAAGTTGTTCGGGTACAGTGAGAGAGAAGCCATAGGCAAACCTATTTCCATTCTTGGCGCGCCGGGCCGTCTTGATGAATTCAAAGAGATTATTGAAACAGTTAAGAAGGGCCTTAAAGTCGAACGCTATGAGACCCAGCGCAGAAGAAAAGACCGAACACTTGTTGATGTTTCGGTGACAGCATCTCCGGTTTTCGATGAAACCGGAAAGTTGATAGGACTTTCAGTAATTGACCGGGACATATCATCTCAGAAACAAGCCTCTCAATATGCCCGGAGCCTGATTGAAGCTTCTCTTGACCCTCTTGTAACCATCAGCGCCGACGGTAAGATTACAGACGTCAATGAAGCCACGGTCAAAGTCACCGGCGTACAAAGGGAGAATCTGATAGGGACTGAGTTTTCCAATTATTTCACCGAGCCGGAGAAGGCACGGAAAGGTTACCAGTCTGTCTTCTCTAAAGGAACGGTTACCGACTATCCCTTGACCATCCGTAACAAGGACGGCAGACAAACCGACGTTTTATACAATGCCTCGGTATATAAAGATATGGCGGGAAATGTCATAGGTGTTTTTGCTGCTGCCCGTGATATAACAGTGGAGAAGCAGGCTTCCCAGTATGCCCGGAGTTTGATTGAAGCCTCTCTTGACCCCTTAGTAACTATCAGCCCTGAAGGTAAAATTACTGACGTCAATGAAGCCACGGTCAAAGTCACCGGCTTTCAGCGGGAAATGCTAATCGGGACTGACTTCTCAAACTATTTCACCGAGCCAGAGAAAGCACGTGAAGGCTACCAGCTCGTATTCTCCAAAGGAACGGTTACGGACTATCCCCTGACCATCCGTCACAATGATGGCATATTGACAGATGTTTTATATAATGCCTCAGTATATAAAGATGTTACCGGCAATGTCCTCGGCGTGTTCGCTGCCGCACGTGACATCACAGCGCAGAGAAAGGCTGAAGCACAGGTGGCTGAGCAAAGGTCAAGAGAGCTTGAGAGGCTGGCAGAGCTGGAAAGATTCCAGAAGCTAACGGTCGGACGTGAGTTGAAAATGATTGAGCTTAAAAAGGAAATCGAGGAACTGAGGCGAAAGGCGGGAGAAATCTGATGATTCAACAGATAGAGAAAATGGAAAATATATCAGATCAGGATATTGAACCACTCACTCGACCTGAAGACATTCAACGGGCGGTCTTGAATATCCTCGATGATTTCGACGTTGAGAAAGCCCAGCTTGAGAAGACGCAAAAAGCCACATTCAATATCCTCGATGATTTCAGCACTGAAAAACTGCGGCTTGAAGATACCCAGCGTGCAGTTCTGAATATCCTTGAAGACTCCGACATTGAGAAAAGTCAATTAGAAAAGACACAAAAGGCCACATTTAATATCCTCGAAGATTTCAGCGCTGAAAAGCTGCGCCTTGAAGATACCCAGCGTGCGCTTCTCAATATTCTGGATGATCTGAACCAATCCAGTGAGGATCTGCGAAAGGCCCATGATGCCCTTGAAGTCCGGGTAGCTGAGCGCACCTCCGAGCTTCGTCAAAGGACTGAAGAGCTTGCAAGGTCTAACGCTGAGCTTGAGCAGTTTGCTTATGTCGCTTCTCATGACCTTCAGGAGCCACTCCGAATGATTTCAAGTTATGTCCAGCTCATAGAAAGACGTTACAAAGGAAAGCTTGACCGGGATGCTAATGAGTTTATTAACTTTGCTTCTGAGGGTGCTTCCAGAATGCAGAGAATGATTAATGATTTGCTTGCCTATTCACGTGTGGGCACCCGTGGAAAGAGATTCGAAACAGTAAATCTTGAGGCGATTTTAGCCCAGGCTCTGGATAACTTGCAACTTGCTATCAAAGAAAAGAATGCCATTGTGACTCACGACCCTCTGCCTGTTGCATTTGGAGACAGCGGACAACTGACACAGGTGTTCCAGAATTTGATTGATAATGCCATTAAATTCTGCGGTGAGGAGAGGCCTGAGGTTCACGTCTCAGCCGAACTTAAAGGGAACGAATGTGTTTGTTCAGTGCAGGATAACGGAATCGGCATTGACCCGGAATTTATAAACCGGCTTTTCCTGTTATTTCAGAGGTTGCATACAAGGAAGGAGTATCCGGGAACAGGTTTGGGTCTGGCAATATGCAAAAGAATCGTAGAGCGGCATGGAGGCAAAATCTGGGTTGAATCCTGGCCCGATCAAGGCTCAACCTTCTATTTCAAAATACCGACTACCCAGAAGGGGTATTATGATACATAATTTAGAGTCTGTTGCACAAATCGGCTTTTGTCACCCTGAACTTGTTTCAGGGTCTCATAACCCATTGATCTTATTAGATGCTGAAATAAATTCAGCATGACAATAGTGCCATTTTCAGCATTTGTGCAACAGGCTCTTTAGGTACGTTAAAGTCATAAGAGTGTATTGTGTTTTTGTCATTCCCCGACTTGATCGGGGAATCCACCCTTCGGCAGGCTCAGGGTGACAATTGTCATGATGACTCTTCGACAGGCTCAGAGTGACAATGTCATCCTGAGCTTGTCGAAGGATGTCGAACCATGGATTGTCCGGTCAAGCCGGACAATGACGGAAGAATCATAAGAATATAATGTAGAACTACAAGGAGAGGTTATTACAATGGATGATTTTGCAAAGGTAATAGACATTTTGCTTGTTGAGGATAATCCAGGCGATGTAAGACTGGCGCAGGAGGCACTCAAAGAAAGCAAGGTAAGAAATAAGTTATTCGTTGTTGATGACGGCGTTGAAGCTATGGAATTCCTCCGAAAGCAGGATAAATACGCCAATGCGCCCCGTCCTGATTTGATTCTCCTTGACCTCAATTTGCCAAAGAAAAGCGGGCGAGAGGTATTGGCAGAACTCAAGGCTGATGAAAACCTGAGACGAATCCCTGTAGTGGTTCTGACTGTCTCAAGGGCAGAAGAGGATATTATTAAATGTTACGACAATCACGCCAACTGTTACATTACCAAGCCTCTGGATTTCAACCAGTTTATGGAGGTAACCAAGTCAATCGAAGAGTTCTGGTTGACCATTGTTATGCTGCCACCGAAATAGCGGTTGGCAGTCAGCGGTCAGCTTTTGGCTAAAAGCTATCTCATAGAGATCCCCTCCTATTTTAGGAGGGGTAGGGGTGGTAAAGGAATGGAGAATATTTATTTAAACAAACCACCCCTGCCCCTCCTTAACTAAGGAGGGGAGTTAAAGATTTCACAAGCTCCCCTCCTATTTTAGGAGGGGTGGCCGAAGGCCGGGGTGGTAATTGGTGAATGATTTTTACAACCACCCCTTAATCCCCTCCTTATCCAAGGAGGGGAGCTTGAGGCAAAAGACAAATTAACCTTAACCAAGGGAGGGAAATAAAAGAATGTATTTACACAAACCACCCCTGCCCCTCCTTAACTAAGGAGGGGAGTTAAAGGTTTCACAAGCTCCCCTCCTATTTTAGGAGGGGTGGCCGAAGGCCGGGGTGGTAAGAATGACATAAATTAATTAATTATGAAGTTACTCATGAGAAGATTAAAGGTGTAATCTTGTAATCTTTATTTGGTAATCGCTGTAATCATTAAAAGGAAAAATATGAGAATCCTGATTATTGAAGACAACCCCGGAGATGCCCGGCTTATACAGGAATTGCTGAGAGAAGCCACCGGTGATTTCAAGACTAATGTTGCAGAAAAGCTCGGAACAGGCTTAAAATTTTTAGCCTCTCAAGATGTTGATGCGATACTGCTCGACCTTGGCTTGCCTGACAGCAGCGGATTGGAAACGCTTACCGGACTACAGACTCATTTCCCGAACCTGCCTATTGTGATAATGACCGGTTTCGGCGATGAGTCCCTTGGCGTCCAGGCAGTTAGACTCGGAGCGCAGGACTATTTGATAAAAGGGAAAATAAATAGCGAACTTTTGCGACGTACCCTTTTGTATGCTGTTGAGCGAAAGAAGGTCGAAGAGGCACTGAGGATAACCATGGACGAGTTAGAAGACCGAGTTTTGAAGCGAACTGCAGAACTGCATAAGTCAGAGCAAAAGTACAGGAATTTTGTGGATAATGCTGTTGTAGGCGTATATCAAACTACAGTTGAAGGAGAATTTCTTTATTTAAATAAATCTCTTTTAAAACTTTTTGAGTTTGAGTCCCCTGAAGAGCTCATAGCCCAGGGCGCTTTGGCCAGATGGAAAAATCCTGAGGATAGAAAACGACTGATTGAGCGGCTAAAAAAGGAAGGCAGAGTTGTTGACTTTGAAGCAGAATTTCTCAGCAAGACCGGGAAGACCATAAATGCAACCTTAAATGCGGTATTTGAAGGAGACGTTTTATCTGGAATGGTTATAGACATCACCGAGCGCAAGCAGGCCGAAAAAGCGCTCAGGGAACTCAAAGAATCACTGGAGCAACAAGTGGCTGAGCATACAGCCGAGCTGCAGGCCGCCAATGCCGTTCTGCGTGACTCTCGCCGGGCTGCACTTAATCTCACGGAAGATGCCATCGCTGCCCGCAGGCAGGCCGAGGAGGTAAACGCCGAACTTCAGATCGAAGTAGCGGAGCGCAAGCGTACCGAGGAAGACCTTCGTAAGAGCAAGAAGCAATTTAAACTTCTCTCCGAGACTGCAGCCGGACTGCTTGCAACCGATAAGCCGCAGAAAATTGTCAATGAATTGTGCCAAAAGGTCATGCACCACCTTGACTGTCATGCCTTTTTTAATTTCCTTGTTGATGAGGAAAAGGGGCGCTTACATTTAAATGCTTACGCAGGGATCCCGGAGGAAACAGCGAAAGACATTGAATGGCTTGATTACGGAGTTGCAGTTTGCGGCACGGTTGCACGAGACGGAAAGCGCATGGTCTGCAACAATATACAGGAGAAGCAGAATCCTTTGACAGACCTTGTTCGATCATTTGGCATCAAGGCATATGCCTGTCATCCTTTGATAATGCTGGGCAAGGTTATAGGGACTCTTTCCTTCGGTAGCCGATCAAGGACGAGCTTTACTGATGATGAACTGGATTTAATGAATAACATTACTGATCAAGTTGTAATTGCAATGCAACGCATTATGTTTCTTGAGGAAATAAAGGAACATGCTGATGAGCTGGAAATAAAGGTCCAGGAACGGACTTTAGAACTGCAAAAGACTGTTGATATACTGCATGATGAAATCAAGAATAGGATACGCGCCCAGAAGACTATAAAAGAACAATCTGAGATTCTTGATTCTATTTTTAAAAATACCATAACGCCTTTAGTCTTGCTCGACAAGGATTTCAATTTTATTAGAGTAAATGAAGCGTATGCTAAAGTCGGCGCTAAAGACATAGCTGAATTTTACGGGCATAACCATTTTGAATATTATCCGCATGAAGAAAATGAATTAATTTTCAGAAGGGTAGTTGAATCAAAAGTCCCTTATCAAGCTATTGCAAAGGCATTTGTTTACCCTGATCATCCTGAATGGGGTGTAACTTACTGGGACTGGACATTGACACCATTACTTGATGAGTACGGAAAGGTGAAATTTTTGCTCTTAGCGCTGAATGATGTCACTGAACGCAAGCGAGCCGAAGAGGCTGTGCAAGCGGAACGGCAGCGGCTCTATGACGTCATGGAGATGTTGCCGGCTTACGTTGTATTGTTGACGACGGATTATCATGTGCCATTTGCAAACTTTTTCTTCCGTAAGCGATTTGGCGAATCCCACGGCAAGCGCTGCTTTGAGTATCTGTTTGGACGCACAGAGCCCTGCGAAATTTGCGAAACTTATTCAGTCTTGAAAACCATGTCGCCTCATGAATGGGAATGGACGGGTCCGGATGGACGCAATTACTATATCTTCGACTATCCATTCAAAGACAGGGATGGCTCCACCCTTATCCTGGAGATGGGCATTGATATTACCGAGCGTAAGAAGGCGGTAGAAAAGCTTGAACAGAGCGAAAGAAAATACCGAACACTCATAGAACAGGCGGCTGACGGAATAGCAATTCTCGACAAATGGCTGAACATCATAGACGTCAACCCGGCAATCTGCCAGATGTCGGGGTTTAGCAGGGAGAATCTCTTAGGTGTAAACGTTAAGGACCTCATCCCTTCGGAAGACCTCATTGCGAGACCGCTGCAAATAGAAAATTTGTTCGCAGGGGAGACAGTCCGTGAGGAAAGGAAGGTCTTTTGCAAAGACGGCTCGCTCATCAATGTGGAAGCAACCGTCAGGCTGCTCGACGACGGCAAAATCCAGGTAATCGCACGTGACATTACGGAAAGAAAGGAACGTGAATACCGCGACAGATTGATCGCCAGCTTCCTCGAATTATTTGTCAAGAAGGAATCAAGAAAAGAATATCTCGATTCGGTTGTACAGTTAATCCATGAATGGAGCGACTGTCGGTGTGTCGGAATCAGGGTAGTTGATAGGCACGGCTTTATCCCCTACGAATCCTATACCGGGTTCAGTCTCGAGTTCTATAGACTCGAGAACATGCTTTCACTGGACAAGGATGTGTGCGCATGTGTCCGGACTATTACCGGGAAGTTCGAGCATCAGGACAAATCAGTCCTTACACCAAACGGCTCTTTCTGTATCAACAACTCACTGGAATTTGCAGATAGGTTGAAACAAGAAGAACTCGCGCGCTTCAGAGGCAACTGCATCCGGAGCGGATTCCTATCCATTGCACTTGTTCCGCTCCGCTACCGCGGCCGGACGATCGGGCTTATCCATCTGGCTGACGAACGGGAAGGGATGCTGCACCTCAAGGTCATAGAGTTCCTCGAAACCATTTCAGCTTTAATCGGGGAGGCAATCTTCAGGTTCAACACGGAAGAGGAATTGAGAAACTCGCGAGAACAACTCCGGGAACTTTTTGCGCATCTCCAATCTGTACGGGAACAGGAGAGGACACAAATTGCACGTGAGATACACGATGAATTCGGAGCTGTTTTGACAGGGCTAAAGGTGGATCTCGCATCGCTCGAAAAGAAAATGCCTGCAGAAAGGGAAGTGGCGCAGGAGAGACTGAGATCGGACTTGGAACTTGTCAATTCGGCTATTCAGATCGTCAAGAAAATTTCCTCGGAACTGAGACCGTCTGTACTTGACCATCTCGGTTTATCCGCAGCGATCGAATGGCAGGTTAAAGAATTCGGGAACCGATCGGGAATAGGCTGGGATATCTCGATAGATATAAAAGATGCGGGCATGGATAGGGATCTGTCAACCGCCGTCTTTCGCATCTTTCAGGAGGCCCTGATGAATATCATACGGCATGCAGAGGCAACGAAAATCCATGTGAACCTGAAAGAAAGGGATGGCTTCCTGATTCTCGATGTTATAGATAACGGCAAGGGGATACCCGAAGAAAAACTCATGGATCCTCATTCCTTTGGACTTATGGGGATGAGGGAGCGTGTTCAATATTTAGGAGGAGATCTGGAAATAAAAGGTATAATGAACAAAGGCACCACGGTAACCGTAAAAATACCGGTGAAGGACAAGGAGGCAGTGTGATCAAGATACTCATAGCCGATGACCATGCTGTTGTAAGAAAAGGGGTAAGACACATCTTATCGGATTTTCCGGACGATGTGAGAGTAAGCGAAGCAGGCGATAGTTATGAAGTGATTGATAAGATCCGGAAGGACGATTATGATATAGTTCTCCTCGACATCGCCATGCCCGGAAAAGACGGCCTTGAGGCTTTGAAAGAGATCAAGATCGAGAAACCGAAACTCCCTGTCCTTATATTAAGCATGTTCCCGGAGGAACAGTTTGCCCTTCGTGCCCTGAAATCAGGGGCGTCAGGGTATCTGACGAAAGAGAGCATCCCGGAAGAACTGCTCAAGGCGATTCAGAAAATATTGCGGGGAGGGAAATATATAAGCGAATCCTTTTCAGACGAAATACTCCTGGCCATTGACCGCGATGTGGAGAAACTACCTCATGAAACCCTCTCCGACCGCGAGTACCAGGTAATGCTCATGATTGCAGCAGGGAAGACACGTAAGGAGATTGCAGAGAAACTATTCCTCAGTGTGAAGACGGTCAGCACTTACCGGACACGCATTCTCGAAAAGATGGGAATGAAAACGAATGCGGATTTAACAAATTATGTGAATAAGCACAACCTGATTACCTGATACCTTATTATTAAATATAAACGCAATTATTAAAGTTTCATAATTGAATGAACATTCTTTTGAAAATCTCCCCTTGCCCCTCTTTGCCAAAGAGGGGTACATTTCCTCCCTTTGGCAAAGGGAGGGTAGGAGGGATTTTATGATAATTATGTACACATTATTATGAGACCATTGATAATGTTTTTACATTGGAAACATGAGATTCCGAAACAAGTTCGGAATGACACCCTATTTTATCATCTATTTATTTAATGCGTTTGTATTAATAACAGCCAACTCCCCATTAACCATCCGATGATCTTTACCCCCTTCCCGTCCCCTTATATCACTCCCTTAGGTTAATAGCAGGTCAGGAAGGATTATTTGTAGTATCCCTTCAGTTACGGGTTAACAAATCCCCCTTTGGAAAAGGGGGAATGAGGGGGATTTTATAATATCATTGAAAAATCTCCCCTAACCCCTGGTTTACCAAAGAGGGGAACAACAATATGCAACTATTCATGCACTCATAACTGAAAGGTTACCTTTTGTACTAACTATTCCGACAGAAGAAAACGACCATTTCCTACAGGAAAAATAGGAACTCTGCTGATAGCTTCTTTTATTAATTTGAGATAAAAATAGACAATGAACTATTGGAGGATCATCATGAAATGCCCTCAACTCATTATTAAGAGTCTCAAAATTGAATTTACATAAATCATAAAATCTCCCCTCACCCCTCTTTGCTAAAGAGGGGTATAAATCCTCCCTTTGGCAAAGGGAGGTTAGGAGGGATTTTATAAATAATGTTGTCATTATTACGAGACCATTAATAAATGGTTGTTGTATTCCTGTAACGCTCAGGATGGGATCTATTTCCCTAATTGAGAGAGGTTAAAGCTAAAAAACCATTTTTCCCTGTTCTGATACTGAGTAGATATTTTGAAGAACTATATGAAATGACAGCTTTTAAGAATGGCGCCGATGGTTATGTCAAAAAAGTCTTAATGGCTGATGAGCTTGTCAATGCCCTCCGGACAATTATGCAAAGAGGGAAATATTTCAACTTGCCTTTGAATGAGGTATAAGAAATCAGAAGGAGGTGTTAATGAACGGTCTTGTCTGTCCGAAATGCGAGGGGATCTCATATAGCTCCAGCGAAAATTCCTTTTCTGGTTGTCCGTACTGCGGAACGCAATTCAGCGGCAAATATGGGCTTGACAGGAGGATCGAAAAAAGGACCCGATGCGAGCATAATTGCTCCTTCATTTTCATGGACCGGACCTTTAAATCGCAGACCCTGGATATTTCTAAAAATGGATTGTCTCTCTCGGTGAATCTTGACCTGCCGTTCGCAACGGGCGATCGCATCGATCTTTCCATTGAAAATAACCTGCTCAGTGCAGAGATCGTCTGGTGGTCTAAACTGCATAATGAATCAAGAATCGGTCTGCGCATTATCGGACGAGGATTTTTTTTGAGAGGACAAAAAGCATCATTTATGAAAGAGAGGTGATGAGGGACATGAGTGTATTTGAATATCGGCTTCTAACAGATACATAGTGGAACAAACTTAAAAACAGGAGAGAGAAAAATGGAAAACCGAAAATTATTCATTGTAATGTGCCTGTCATTGGTAATGGCTGTGCTTTTCTGGGGGTTGACCAGGTAAGCGCCGGATCAACAAATGGCAATGACAACAGCAATGTCAGAGATAAGGCCATTAAACTTCACGGAAAAGTAACACCCTCTGAGAGGAAGGCTGCGGCCGCGCGTTTCAAGTCAACCCGCGACACCGCACTTCTCGAAGGGGTCATGGCGGCTGCCGTACCGGACCCCGGCGGCATCCCGCACTACTTCGGGCCTTATGCGAACTGGGCTTATAGCCCGCTCCCGACGGGTGCCGTCACCAGCATCATGTTGCTTAGCGGTGGCAGCGGGTATACCGCTCCTGTTGTTGATATCTTAGACCTTTACGAAACAGGGACTGGCGCTACTGCTTCAGCAACGATAGACCCGGCAACCGGTGCTATTACTGGCATCACGATAGGGTCGGGTGGCACTGGGTACAGCGCCCCTCAGGTCATCATCACTGATGCCACAGGCACAGGTGCCGCGGCTACAGCAGCCATAGGTGGCGCCCTAACTGGCGGCATCACGAAATTCATCGACGCGCTGCCGGGTCTAACAATTGCTATTCCTGATACTACAACGTATCCTTCCGGAGGCAGCGGCTATACCTCTACCCCTACTATAACTATCACTGACGCCACAGGCACAGGCGCTACTGCACATGCAGTAATGGATTTAGTCTCCGGTACCGTTGCCAGCGTAGTCGTTGACACTCCGGGCAGTGGTTATTCGGCGAATCCCGTAGTCACCTTCTCGGGTGGCGGTGCCACGTCGCAAGCCTTAGCCATAGCCACCGTAGACCTTGTGCCTACCAGCCCGACTTTTGGTCAAATCACTGGCATCACGCCAACGGGTGCTGACTACTACGAAATCGAGCTGGGAGAGTATACCCAGCAGATGCATTCGAACCTCCTCTCGACCACACTGCGTGGCTACCGGCAGACCAATATGGGAGGAACGCCGTTCAGCTACCTCGGACCGGTTATTGTCGCTGAGAGGAACAAGCCCGTGCTCATCAAGTTCACAAACAATCTGCCCACAGGCACTGGTGGCAACCTCTTCATACCGGTGGACCGACTGTCATGGGGTCGGGGATGTTCGAAACCAATGATCCTGCCAATCCTGGCTCCATCATTATGGGCAATTTCACACAGAACCGCGCAACGCTACATCTCCATGGAAATAACAGCGTATGGATTAGCGATGGGACGCCACACCAGTGGATTACCCCTGCTGGTGAAACCACCTCTTATCCCCAGGGCGTCAGTGTCTACAATGTACCCGATATGCCTGATGCCGGCGTGGGGAATCGAACAGACGGAGTGCAGACCTTTTACTACACTAACCAGCAGAGTGCCCGTCTGCAGTTCTACCATGACCATTCCTATGGCATCACACGCCTCAACGTCTATGTCGGCGAGGCTGCGGGCTATCTGATAACTGATCAGGTTGAACAAGACATGATTAACGGAACTAACCTGTCCGGTGTCAATCCCGGCCTGCTGAAGGTCCTGCCCGATCTTGGGATTCCTCTGGTCATCCAGGACAAGAGCTTCGTCGACCCTGCTACCATCGCTGCGCAGGATCCGACCTGGCCCTTTACCATAGACCTCACCAAGTCAAATCTCTGGTATCCCCATGTGTACATGCCGAACCAGAACCCATACGACCCGGGCGGGATGAACGCCTTTGGCCGTTGGCACTATGGTCCCTGGTTCTGGCCTCCCACTACGAATATAACGCACCCCCCTGTCCCGAACGAGTACTACCAACCCGATCCCAACCTGCCCAACTATGACCCGGCAGTGCTGAGGCCTGATACACCCAACCCATCCACGCCGATGGAAGCCTTCCAGGACACGCCCGTCGTCAACGGCATGGCCTACCCCTACCTGGACGTGGAGCCAAAGGCTTACCGTTTCCGCATCCTGAGCGTCGGTAATGACCGCTTCTTCAACCTGCAACTGTATCAAGCGACCGGTATTGTTAGCGGCATACAGCTTCTGAGTGGCGGCAGCGGTTATACCAATCCCACTGTCACACTCGCAGGAGGTACTACCGGGACACCTGCTACGGCGACCGCAACTGTAGTCAATGGTGCCGTAACTGCCATCACTCTTAATACTGTAGGGAGCGGATACACCACTGCACCTACTGTCAACATCACAGATCCCAATCCTGCTGCCACGGGCGCCGGTGCTACAGCAACAGTCTACACGGGCCTGACCGAGGTCGGCATGATTCCCGCGGCTGATGGGAGGGAAGGCGGCGTGCCTGATCCGGCCATGGCAGGTCCCGAGTTTATCCAGATAGGTACTGAAGGCGGCTTCCTGCCGGCGCCGGTCCCGGCTCTCGACACGCGCTACGACTACTACACACTTGACCCTGACCAGACAGATGTCGGCGGGGCTCCAACGACACAGCCAGGCTACGGTCCAAACACTCGCACCATCATGCAGTTCAGGGTGGGGACAACCGGAACAACACCGACAACCGATGTTACTCTTGCCAATCTTCAGGCAGTGTTTGCAAAGTCGGCGACAAAGAGGGGCGTGTTCGAGGTGTCCCAGGACGAGATTATCGTCCCCGAGGCACGCTACAATTCCGCCTACAACACCACCTTCCCCGCAGAGCAGTACTTCAGAATCTTCGACAGCGTATCAAAGACTTTCCGGACCGTTGACGGCACAACTGTGACCTTACCAATACAGCCAAAAGCCATTCAGGACGAGATGGGCGAGGCTTTCGACATGGAATATGGGAGGCAAAATGCCATGCTCGGTCTCGAGATGCCGTTCACTGTGGCTGGAGGCCAGCAATTCGTTCTTTATCCCCACCGGTTGAGATCATCAAGAACACGGTCTACGGGACTCAGATTGGAGCGGCGGACGATGGCACACAGCTCTGGAAGATCACGCACAACGGCGTGGACACCCACACTATACATACCCACCTGTTCAACGCGCAGCTCATCAACCGGGTTGCCTGGGACAACAATATCAGACCGCCAGACGCCAATGAGCTGGGCTGGAAAGAGACCTTCAGGGTGAATCCCCTGCAGGATACTATCATCGCTATGAGACCAGTTGCTCCCACTAACCTGCCCTTCAAGGTCCCCAACAGCGTTCGTCTCATTGACGTGACCAGGCCGGATGGCGCTCCTCTATCTGCACCTTCACCAACCGGAGGGTTCTTCGATCCGAATGGAGACCCCGTTGTAGCCTTCGGAGTTGAAGGCCAGATTAACAACCACTACGTCAACTTCGGCTGGGAGTATGTCTATCACTGCCATCTCCTGGCCCATGAAGAAATGGACATGATGCACTCGGTCATCTTCGCTGTACCGCCTGAGGCGCCTACAGGTCTGGCCGCAACTCTCAGAGGCAACAGGGCCACTTTGACCTGGCTGGACAACTCCATGAACGAAACCCAATTTACTTTGCAAAGGGCAACGGATTCCAACTTCACAACAGTAACTACTTTTCTGGTTAATCCGGTAAATGGTGCCGGATCGACTGTAAATTACATAGACACAACAGCGGCTCCGAATATCTCCTACTATTACAGGATTTATGCCTCCAACCTGGTGGGTGACACGGACACGCCCGCCTTCCCAACCATGAACGTTGACTCCGCATTTTCCAACACCGCTGTCAGCGCCGCTACCTTCCTTATTTCCGGAACGGTGACTTCAGGCGGCACAGGACTTGGCGGAGTGACGATGACATTGTCGGGCGCTGCAAATGCGATAACGACAACCGCTGCCGACGGCTCGTACTCCTTTGCCGGTCTTTCGAACGGCAATTACACTGTGACACCGACCCTGGCGGGCTACGTCTTTTCACCTTCGAACAGACCTGTCACCATAGCTGGTGCGAATGTAACGGGGCAGAACTTCACAGTTGCGGGTTACTTATTGGTAACGGTGCCGAAGGAAGGCGAGATCTGGGGTGCGGGTTCCACACAGACGATCAGATGGACATTCGGTGGTAACGTCGGAAGCCTGGTACGTATCGAGCTTCTTAAAGGCGGTGTGCTCAACAGAACGATTTCAACGGGCGCCTTTGTGGGCACGGGAGGAAACGGTTCGTTCAACTGGCTGATCCCTTCGAACCAGACGCAGGGTAACGATTACACGGTAAGAGTCACGAGTACGACAAACGCTGCTATAACGGACACGAGTAACGGAAACTTCACCATAACAGGTCCGACCATAACTGTAACTGCTCCAAACGGCGGTGAAAACTGGCGCAGGAGCACCCTTCAGGCAATACGCTGGAATTACACCGGAAACCCCGGCTCGTTCTTGAAGATCTATCTCTTGCAGGGAGGAAACATCGTCAGGACTATTACCGAGACAGCATTTCTTGGATCTAACGGTAGCGGATCCTACATGTGGCTCATTCCTTCCAATCTGGCTACAGGCAACTACCGAATAAGAATAACGAGTGCGACCAATGCAGCCGTTACAGACACAAGCGATGCCGACTTCTCGATAGTTCCATAAAGTGGAAAATCATTCGTAGGGGCGAACGGTCGTTCGCCCCTACGGTGAACTGCCCTTACGCTGAATGAGATAAATGGAGCAGCCTCGAACGTTGCGACAGTAAAAGTAACGGTGAAATAAGAGATCGGATTCCCCGATCAAGTCGGGGAATGACGGACTATTTGAATAGCAATTTATAAACAGACTTTATCTACTGACAAAAAATAAGGTGGTGCGTTATGAAACTTAACAGAAGAGAATTTATGAAAATATTATCAGTTGGCCTTGCAGGGGGATTCGTAGGATTGAAAACCGGGAATTCATTTGCTGGCGGAATGGGCGGAGGCGGTGGGGGTAGCGGTTGCGGTTGTAATGGAGGCAATCATTGACCCGCCCCCTGGTGCGGCATTTGCGGATCCCTCCATATTAATCAATGAAAGCGTTGAACCGGGCGTTGTTGAAGTCAGCATTGAGGCGAAAGTGGCGCCTATCAGTGTAAACGGGAATATTGCCAATTTGCTCACTTACAATGGTCTTTATCCTGCGCCAACGATAAAGGTACGGAATGGGGATAAATTAATAGTCAACCTGAAGAATTCCCTTTCGATGCTGGGAACCAATATTCTCGGACATGACCGCGATATCACAAATCTTCATACGCACGGCTTACACGTTTCTCCCTCTGGCAATTCGGACAACATGATGATAATGCTTATGTCGGGCGATACCTTTACCCATGAATACGACCTGTCAATGCAGGAACCAAGCAGTATAAATTTTTATCATCCACACATTCATGGCTCTGTTGCAGAGCAATACTGGGGCGGTTTAGCCGGTACCCTTGATGTCGCTGATGAAATAGATGTGCTATCCGGATTTGAAACTCACATCCTTTTCCTAAAAGACATAAACCTGAGCGGATCTGAGCCGGAACCATATACTTCCTTGATGGATTTTATGCACGGCAAAGAAGGCAACACAGTAATGGTAAACGGACTTGTCAATCCTGTATTGAAGATACAACCCGGCCAGGTTCAGCGCTGGAGAATCATCAACGCCAGCAACGCGCGGTTTTATAAATTGAGCCTGGAGAATCACACGCTTTATGTCGTAGGCACGGAAGGAGGACTGCTGGACAAACCCTATCCGATGTCTTCTCTTCTCCTTTCTCCCGGCGAACGCGCAGACATACTTGTAAGAGCGAATCAGAGCAGCAAAAATTACCGTTTTCTTTCGCTCCCCTACAATCGGGGCTGCGGAAGCAAGGGGCAGCAGGTAACACTCATGACAGTCTCATATAAAGGAAACCGTGTTAATGACATTATCCCTTCCGGCATCAATCAATCGGCAGTCAGGCTCGATCCTGCTATAAAGAAAACTGAGAAACTCTACTTAAGCATGGGCCAGGGGAAGGGCTATATCAATGGTATTTCCTTTGAGATGCTGAGTGGCAGCACCATGAAGGCAGCCGAGGTCCATTCCGAATTGGGGACGTATGAGGTCTGGGAGATAATTAATCAAAGCGGTATGGACCATCCGTTCCATCAGCACGTAAACCCTTGCCAGGTCTTGTCCATAAGCGGAGGTGACTCTGGATACGCCTCTTTTTACTCGACAGCTCCTGCGTGGAAAGATGTAGTTGTGATTCCGAAAATGGGCAGTGCGAGAATCCTTGTGCCCGTAATGGATTATGACGGGATGTCAATGTTCCACTGCCATATTGTTGAACATGAAGACATTGGCATGATGGGTCTGTGGCATATTATGGGAATGGGTGGAATGTAAAAATGGTATGTGGTGTCTGTCCATAAAGTAAGAATTAAGTTATCCGTCATTCCACGACTTGATCGGGGAATCCACCCTTCGGCAGGCTCAGGGTGACAATTGTCATGGTGAGCTTGTCGAACCATGGATTATCCGGTCAGCTGGACAATGACAAAATACGACTTTATGGACAGACTCTGTGTCCCTATTTTTTGAGGAGGTGATGAGGAGCAGAAATTATTTTGAGGATAGCGTTTTAGATAATTGTTGGAGCTAATATTTTCGTCAAGAAGGAGATTACTAAAATGAGTTACAGAAAATTTTTAAATGTATTGCTGTTAGTTGTTTTTCTTGGGTTCATGACTACATCGGGCGCGCTGGCACAGGGAACTCCCCTGCCAGGCAACAAGATTCCGCAGTTTGTTGATCCGCTGCCGCTGCTGAGCGTGGCTGGCGGTACCAGCGGTAACATGCAGACTGTGCTCCCAAGCATCCTCGGGGGTACGGACACAATTACCCTCAGGATGATTGAGGCTCAGACGAAAATGATGCCGTCAACCTTCAAGCCGGCAACCGGCACCTACATAGGCACTTGGGTGTTCCGGTATGTCGCCGACCCTGGAACAGGCGTTATCGACGGCCCCAACCCGTCCGACACTTACATCGGCCCTGTTATTGTGGCGGCGAGACACTACCCCACTGAGGTCAGATACGTCAACAACCTCACTACCAACCATATCTTCTGGCGAGAATGGACTGACCAGAGCTTGCACTCGGCTTTTCACCAGATATACGGCTTTCCGATGCCAACGCTGGGCAACGCAGCCCACTACGCGGGGCCTGTCCCTGCTGTAGCTCATCTTCATGGCGGTGAAGACCCTGCGGTAATTGACGGTGGTCCGGAGGCCTGGTTCCTGAGCGACCAGGGGGACTTCACCGGCGTAATCAATACACATGGAGCGGCATACTACACGAAGACCGGAGCGGCCGCTAACGAAGCTATCTACCGTTATCCTAATAGCCAGATAGCAGCGCCTATCTGGTTCCATGATCACTTGCTCGGCGGAACGCGCTTGAATGCGACCTTCGCCGGTTTAGCCGGTGCATATGCCCTTATTGACCCCGCGCTTGCCCTTCCCAGTGGTTTGCATCCGGCCGGCCTTCAGAATGCCGACGGGTCGAACTTGCGCTATAGCGTGCCATTGGTCCTTCAGGACCGGATGTTTGATACCAATGGCCAGCTCTACTTCCCCAATATTGGCATCAATCCGGAACACCCGTACTGGGTGCCGGAATTTGTGGGAGACACCATCGTGGTCAACGGCAAGGTCTGGCCTTATCTGAATGTTGACCGGCAGCGCTATCGCTTCTACCTGATCGACGGCTCCAATTCTCGACCCTACGAGATGTTCCTCCAGGACCTGACCACTGGAGTTAAGGGGCCGCGTATGTGGGTTATCGCTACTGACGGCGGTTATCTCGACACACCGATCCTTATTGATCCGAACGCTACGGGCGCACAGACAAAGGCAGGCGTGCAGAAGACCCTGGTGATGATGCCCGGCGAGCGCTACGAGATAATCATTGACTTCAACGATCAGGCGTGGGTCAATGCCATAACTGCAGCCTACGGAGGAGTAGTTCCGAATCCCCTTAAGCTCGTACTGCGTAATACTGCTGCTACAGTTAATGGACCACCCAAAGCCAGTACAGAGGGCAGGATCATGCAGTTCCGCGTTTCGGCGAATACACCCACCGACACCAGCTACAACCCGGCCCTCGGCACACCCATTCTCACGGGGGGGGCAGGCAATCAAGCGATTGGTCAATCCCGCCACCGGCGCACTGGGTGTTGGTGTGATTCCCGACCTGATTCGCGAGCTGGTTCTGGTCGAAATAGCGGGTCCAGGCGGGCCTCTGGAGGTATTGGTAAACAACAGCAAGTGGAACGGATTGCAGGAAAGCCCTATGCTTCCGATACCGGGTTCAACGCTTGTCAATGGCAACTACCTGACTGAGCTGCCTAATGAGGGCGCTATCGAGGTATGGGAGATTGTCAACACAACGGCTGACAAACATCCTATCCATCTGCACGGCGTGCAATTCCAGATACAGAATCGCCAGGCTTTTGATACCAAGGCCTTCGCCACAGCTTATGCCGCGGCGTTTCCGGGGATTCCAAATGATCCAGTTTGTACCCTCGGCGTCTTTTGTCCAGGCTACGGCCCGCCGCTGGACTACTTCACGGGCAACCCAAGTGGAAAACTGGGCGGCAACCCAGACCCGGTACTCTTAGGGGTAGCTGCTGCGCCATTGTCCTATGAGGCAGGCTGGAAAGATACGGCTATCATGAATCCCGGCGAGGTAACGCGTATTGTGGTACGCTTTGCCCCACAGGATACATCCATCGGGACAATTGGTTCCTTTTCCTTTACCCCCAACGCCCCGGCTGCCAACGGCCAGCCGGGTTACTATGTCTGGCACTGCCATATCACCGATCACGAGGATAACGAGATGATGAGGCCTGATATGTTCGTGCCAATCCCGGGGGCTTTCAGGACCTTCATCCAGGGAGTTGACTATTGAGAGGGCGATGTGATGAGGGCTGCCTTCGGGCAGCCCTCTATGTTGGTAGAAGAATCTTTGTATTGGAGAATGTCATGAAAAATTCGATTCTAATTGCAGCCATTCTGTCCCTGGCCCTTGCCAGCCCTGTCTTGGCCCAGGGGCCTAAGGCTACGGAAAAGCAGCCTGCTCCGGCAGCCCAGCCAATGAAGATGACGATTACGGGCAAGATCGCAAAGGCCGAAGAGGGCTACATCATCCAAGGGCAGAAGCCTCGGGAACTCTTCACCATCCTCAACGCCAACCCCGAGGTCCTGGATAAGTTGGTAAAAAGCGGCAAGACCGTCACCATCGAGGCCGTCAGCGTGGTAGGAGATAATGTGAACATTCGTAAGATCGATGGCAAGGTCTACCAGGAGCCCAAGGTATGCACACCATAAATCATGAAGCGCCGATTGATTTATCTATCACTGCTTGAGGACTTAGGATTTTAGCGGCAGCAGGGACCGAATACTCGCCCTATTCAAATACGGTGACAGGCGAGAGGTAAGAAAAAAAGTAAAGAACCCTGCTCACCCTACAAGGGCGTGAACATGGAACGCTGTAGGAAATGTTCTTACAGCAAAATCGGAATAGTGCGGATACTATTTTGAAGAATTATGTCTTAAACTTTTATGCAAGCAGCAAAGAGGCAGGGAAAAAGAATTTTGGTTCTTCGTGGAAGTGAGTGAGTAAAATATTCCTAAAAAGTATACTTGTTGATAATCCCCCCCCTTTAGAAAAGGGGGGTAAGGGGGGATTTGAAAACTCTTGAGAATGTATATGCCTTCGTATAATAAAACTCTGAAACAAATATCAAGGAACTTAAGAAGAAACATGACAGATGCGGAGATGTTGCTATGATCAAAACTAAGGGGAAAGCAATTAATAAAATCTCCCCTTACCCCTCTTTGCCAAAGAGGGGGATGAATTGAGGTCTTTGCCAAAGAGGGGAAATGGAGAAAATTGACTCACTCGACTACGCGAAGAACCAGAAATTTATGGGGTATTTGAAAAAATGAAAACCGGAATTTCAAATACAAAATCTTTATCATTGCCTGATTATGCATATTATGGAACCCGCCGGGAATCATTCCGTATAAACAATCAAGAAAGATCCCGGACTGGTACATGGCAGAACGGGGACAAAGGCCGGTATGACAAGAAGAAAGAAGGATTGCCTCTACGGGCCGTACGGAATCTTGCAGAATCTATCATACTGCAGGCAATAGAGGATTTGTGGGACAGTAAAGGCAACGAGCGGAGAAGCGCTTTTGCCTTTTTCCTGGGACGGGGGTTTTCTCTTTGTTCTTCAATAGCTGGCATAACCGTTTCTGACCGGATGAAGCTGTTTTCAATGATAGTAGAATCTATGAAAAACAGTAAGATACCGGCACTGAAAGGCGAATACTTTCTACGATAAAATTTTCATAAATCAGAACAAGAAGGAGTTTGAAACTATGACAATAAGAGAAATAAGGCCCGGTGTTCATGCAGTCGGCGCAATTGACTGGGACAGAAGGTTATTTGATGAGCTTATTCCCCTCCCTGACGGAACAAGCTATAACTCATATCTGGTCAGAGGTAATGAAAAGGTTGCCCTCATTGATACGGTTGATCCGACAAAGAGTCATGAACTCATAAAAAACCTTAAAAATTTAAACACAACCCATATTGACTATGTTATTGTAAATCACGCCGAACAGGACCATTCAGGATCTTTACCGGGGATTCTCGAACTTTATCCGGATGCGCAGGTTGTAACCAATCCAAAATGTAAAGATATGCTCATTGATTTGCTCCTTATTCCTGCTGAAAGGTTTTTGACGAAGAATGACCGGGAAACACTTTCTCTGGGAAGTAAGACACTGGAATTTTTGAAAGCGCCATGGGTGCACTGGCCGGAAACGATGTTTACCTATATTAGAGAGGATAAAATTTTATTTACCTGCGATTTCCTCGGTTCCCATCTTGCAACAAGCGACCTCTATGTCGCCGACGAGGCAAAGGTATATGAGTCTGCAAAACGCTACTATGCAGAGATCATGATGCCGTTCAGGGCAAGCTTTGGCAAATATCTCGATACAATATACAATCTCGCAGTGGAGGTGATCGCGCCGAGCCATGGTCAGTTATATCAGAATCCTCAATTCATAATGAATGCGTACAGGGAATGGATTTCAGAAAAAGTTAAGAATGAAGTGATCATACCATATGTTTCCATGCACGGAAGCACTGCTTCATTAGTGCAGTATCTCGTTGACGCATTAATAGAGAGAAATATCACGGTGAAACCGTTCAATCTGATCAGGACAGATATTGGAGAATTGGCGATGGCCCTTGTGGACGCTGCAACTCTTATAATCGCATCGCCTACCATGTTGATCGGACCGCATCCAAATATTGCTTATGCGGTGTTTCTCGTAAACGCATTAAGGCCGAAATTACGGTATGCATCTGTCATTGGATCATATGGTTGGGGCGGGAGAATGCTGGATCAAATCAAAGGGATGCTGACAAACATCAAGTTAGATTTTATTGAGCCGGTCATTGTTAGAGGTTATCCGAAGGAGGAAGATTTTTCGTTGCTCGAAAAATTAGCTGACGAAATTCTCAAGAAACACAGAGAATTGGGTATTGCGTGACCGAATATACATAACGATATTAATTCCATGTCATTCCCGCAAGCGAAGCGCGTCGGGAATCCTTCTTATTCCCCCTTCTGATTCCCCCTTAGAAAAGGGGGATAAAGGGGGTTGTTTAAGAAAGATTTCGGACAAGCCGGAATGACAAAATGTAGCGGATTTATGTCGTTCAGTATAACAGCATAGGTAAAAAACTAAGTTTGAAATATAAACCAGAAAAGGGTCGGATTTTATGAGAGACCTTCAAACGAAAAATAAGAAAGAGCATACATGGATTATTCAATAAAGATAGGCGGTGAGGCCGGACAGGGCATCCAGACAATAGGTGATACCCTCGCAAGGGTCTTTTCGAGATCAGGTCTTCATGTTTTTGCCCATCAGGATTATGAGTCACGTATAAGGGGAGGACACAATTTCGTTCAGATAAGGTTCTCGGACAGGCAGGTAATAGCAGCCAGGGAAGTGATTGATATTTTAGTTGCCCTGGATAAAGAAAGTATAACACTCCATGAAAAGGAACTCTCAGAACACGGGCAGATAATCTACGATTCGAGCATGATCGGTAATCCCCCCTTCCCCCCTTTAAAAAAGGGGGGTAAGGGGGGATTTTTAGATATTCCTTTTGTAAACTTAGCCATAGAGCACGGTGGAAGTAAGATAATGGCAAACACTGTTGCAACAGGAGCAGTGCTGGGCATGTTAAAAATAAAATTGGATGTTCTTCTTGAGATTATAAAGGACACATTTAAGAAAAAAGGGGAAGATGTTATAAATGCCAATATTAAAGCTGCTATAGCCGGACATGATTATGCTGTAAATCAATGCGTCAGGTGTTCTTTCTCTATGGAGGCGAATAGCGGTTCAGCTCCGCTGCCTAAAATGCTTATAGCAGGGGTTGAAGCTATTGGATTTGGAGCTGTTGCATCAGGATGCAAATTCTATTCAGCATATCCCATGACACCTTCAACAGGGATCATGAATTATCTCGCCGGCAAGGAAAAAGATTACGGAATTGTTGTTGAACAGGCAGAGGATGAGATAGCAGCCATTAACATGGCGCTGGGTGCTTCATTCGCAGGCGTAAGGGCAATGACAGGAACAGCAGGAGGGGGTTTTGCCTTAATGGTAGAAGGTCTTTCATTAGCTGGAATGACAGAGACACCCATAGTTATCGCACTCGGACAGAGGCCAGCGCCTGCTACAGGTCTGCCAACAAGGACAGAACAGGCTGATTTATTATTTGCCATTCACACTGCTCACGGTGAGTTTCCAAGGATTATCTTTTCACCGGGTACCCCGGAACAGGCATTTTATCTCACAAACAAGGCATTTGATTTATCAGAGAAATATCAGATACCTGCTTTCATCCTTTTTGATCAACACCTTGCTGATTCTGAATGGACATTTGATAAATTTGATTTAGACAAGATTAAATACATAGATTACAGGATAAGAAGCGAAGCATTTAAAAACCTTTCAGAATACAAAAGGCATGCTTTCACAGATAGTGGCATCTCGCCTTTAGGAATTCCTGGAGATTCAAAACATCTTGTTGTAACAGATAGCGATGAACATGATGAAGAAGGCCATATCATAGAAGATGCTGAAACGAGGATAAAGATGGTACAAAAAAGGCTATTAAAAAAATTACCTCTCATCAGGCAGGAGATAGAGCCGCCGTTTCTTTATGGTGTCACCGAACCTGAGATAGTGATTGCCGGATGGGGTTCGACATATGGTGTGATGAAAGAGGCAATTGATCTTCTGTCAAAAGAAAAAAATATTGCAATGCTACATTTCTGCGAGATTTACCCATTCCCGTTACCTGTAAAATTTGACTATTTGACCCTTCTGAATAATGCAAAACTAACTATATGTATAGAAAACAATGCGACCAGCCAGTTTACACGCCTCATGCGTGCAGAGACAGGATATGAATTTAAGTACAGGATTAATAAATATGATGGAAGACCATTTACATTAGAAGGTCTTATGGAAGAATTAATAAGGTTCTCATAATTGAATAGACATTATTCAGAAAATCTCCCCTCTCCCCTCTTTGCCAAAGAGGGGTATATTCCTCCCTTTGGAAAAGGGAGGTTAGGAGGGATTTCTTTAATTTAATGTTCACATTATTTTTGGACTATTATTAAATGCCAACACTGGAAGACTATAAAGGACAAACACCTGCGTGGTGTCCGGGATGCGGCAATTTCGGCATCCTTAAGGCATTTAAAGATGCTTTGGTCGAACTCGGCATCGAGCCCCATCAGTTTATTATAGTCTCTGGAATAGGTCAGGCAGGCAAACTGCCCCACTATCTGAAATGTAATACCTTCAACGGCTTACACGGAAGGACACTTCCTGTCGCAACAGGGATAAGGCTTGCAAATCATGAGATGCATGTGATTGCTATCGCAGGGGATGGAGACTGCTATGGTGAAGGGGGGAATCACTTAATCCATGCTATGAGGAGGAATATCAATGTAAAACTTCTTGTGCATGATAATCAGATATACGGACTCACAAAAGGTCAGCCTTCTCCCACGAGTATGGAAGGGATGATTTCAAAGAACCAGCCATTCGGAGTTTTTTCTGAACAACTGAATCCCATGGCTTTAGCAGTTAGCCTTGATTGTAGCTTTGTGGCAAGGGGATTTGCAGGCGATATTGTTCATTTAAAGGGATTGATAAAAGAGGCGATAGAACATAAGGGATTTTCATTGATTGATATCTTACAACCATGCGTAACATTTAATAAGATCAATACCTATGAATGGCACAGACAAAGGGTCTACCATATAGAACCCGAATATAATCCTGAAGACAGGATTAATGCATTTAAAAAGGCGCTTGAATGGGGAAACCGTATTCCGATCGGCATAATCTATAAAAACCACCGCCCAATTTTAGAGGAAAGAATACCTGTAATCAAGGATAAGCCGCTTTTAAGGCAATCAATAGAAATCTCAAGATTAGAGGATACCTTAAAAGAGTTTTATTAAACATGAATAACTTGCGTACCTTACACTCATAACATATCATTGCAACATGAAAGGAGGTGAGACAGGATGAGGAAGGCATTGAGCAAAAAGGCCCTTGCAAGGGAGGCTGCCTTCTGGGAGACTTTTAAGAAAGTAACGAAAGAAAATCCTGGCAAGGTATGTCACAAGTGAAAGGGCTGAAAGAGCTGAAGTTGCTGGTCAAGCAAAAAGAATCAATAGCAGGTGTGGCATACATTTATGTTATGCCTGCTATTGCCTGAATAATTTTACCCAAACGTTGCATAAAATTTTTATACATAAATTGTCATTGCCCGATTTGATCTGGCAATCCATGGTTCGACATCCTTCGACAAGCTCAGGATGACATTGTCACTCTGAGCCTGCCGAAGAGTCACGATGACAATTGTCACACTGAGCCCTTCGGCTTGTGTCATCCTGAGCTTGTCGAAGGATGACACATTGCTCAGGACAGGCCTGTCGAAGGGTGGATTCCTGCCTCCGCAGGAATGACAAAACTGCTTATAAAAAATGTCATTCCCCGACCCCCGATTACAACCTTCGAGGGCGGGCTTGATCGGGGAATCCAGAAGCCTTTTTAACTAAAATACGAAGACGCTAAAAATGGCAACAAATAAAACATATGAGTTTTTCATTCAATGGCACCTTACTGAGAGATGTAACCTCCGTTGCAACCACTGTTATCAGACAGGAAGAAATGTAGAAGAAATGCCTCTCTCCGGGATATACGATGTTATTTCAGAGGTGTCGGAAATGCTCAGTGCCTGGTCTGAAAATTATGATATTTATTTTTCCCCGAGTTTTAATGTCACAGGTGGTGAACCTTTTTTACATCAGGATATATTTAAAATCCTTGAGGAAATAAAAAGGAAAGAATTTGATATATATATTCTTTCGAATGGTACGCTTATTAATAGAGAGAGGGCAAAAAGGCTATTAGGTCTTGCTGTTAAAGGCGTTCAGGTAAGTATTGAAGGGCCAGAAAATGTTCATGAATCCATAAGGGGTAAGGGTAGTTTCTATTCATCACTCGAAGGGATTCAAAATCTTCTTGAGGCGGGTATTAAGGTCACTCTTAATGTAACACTTTCTGAGATAAATGCTGATTATTTCACTGATATAGTAGCATTATCATCTTCTCTCGGAGTTCATAGGCTTGGATTTTCGAGACTTGTTCCTTCAGGGAGAGGTAAAGAATTTTTTAATAAAATGATAAGTAAGGCGAGGGCGAAAGAGATATATGAAAAATTGTATTCCCTGAATATTAATGGTCTTGAAATAACCACTGGTGACCCTGTTGCATCCCAGATGACTATTCATTCTAACGAAAACGATTCAGATTCTGTTCCGAAAGGAGGTTGTGCTGCTGGTATCTCTGGTTTAACTCTTCTGCCTGACGGAACGATAATGCCATGCAGGAGATTAAACATACCTATTGGCAATGTAAGAAAAGATTCTCTCAGGGAAGTATGGGTAAGTTCAGAAGTTTTACAACAATTAAGGAATAAAGAGATTTACAAGGGAAAATGCGGGGCATGCCGCAGATGGGCCACTTGCAGGGGATGTAGAGCAATTGCTTATGCGCATTCAGGAGATTTACTTGCCGAAGACCCGCAATGTTTTATTAGTTAGTCCGCTTGCTATGGTAAGAAAACTACTCGCTTAGAGAAAAAGGAATATTAAGATACAGCGAAAGAAAGGAGGTGAAAGAGATGAAGGTTGTAAGGATAGCATTACTGTCTGTGATAGCTATAGGTCTTATCTTCTCATACACCTTTGCAGCAGGGAATGTAGAAAAGGGCAAATCGCTTTTCAATGATCCAGCGTTTGCCGGTGGAACAAAGGCATGCAATGAATGCCATCCCGGTGGAAGAGGTCTTGAGAAGTCCGGAATGAAGAAAGAATTCAATATCGGGGGTAAAAAGCAGATGGGTCTCGAAGAGGCTGTTAACTATTGTATTGTAAATGCCAACAAAGGCAAGGCAATTGATCCAAAGTCTGAAGATATGGCAAATATCATTGCTTATATCAACGCATTGAAGTCCGAGACGCCTGAGAAAAAGGGATATTAGGATTCTGAGGGGAAGGGATAAGATATCTTTCCCTTCCCTTTCATGAGAGAAGATCGTGGGACCTGGTCATAAAGGGATACTGAAAAATCCATTGCTTCCAGTAAGCAAGAAGCCGGCAACCCCGGAGAACATTGTGCATCAATTAAAAAAACCTTATAAAGATATGCCTTCTTTTTCTTACCTTTCTGATACAGAGGTTCAGAATATTATTGCATATCTTAATACCCTTTAAAAACATGCAAAATAATAAAGGGATGAGCAATAAAATTTTAAAGGAAAAACATGCGGATTATTGATCCTGTATGCAAGATGGATGTAAAAGAAGAAGGAGCTATTACCTTTGAATGTGAGGGGATAACCTACTATTTTTGTTCCGAAGGATGCAGGGAGAAATTCATTCAAGAGAGAAAATGCCGGCTATTTAAGACAGAATATGATTTAATTATCACCGGCGGAGGACCTGCCGGGCTCACTGCCGCAGTCTATGCAGCAACACTTAAGATGAACGCCTTTCTCATAGCGAAAGATATCGGAGGGCAGCCAGGCAGTATTTATTGAACCTCGAAAAGAAAAGAGTTAGTTCAGGGGTATTAGAGGACAGAAGGTAATGAAGATTGTGGATCCTATCTGTGGTATGACGATTGAAGAAAAGGATGTTTATGGTACTTCCTCATATAAAAGTACTATTTATTATTTCTGCTCAAAGGAATGTAAAGAAAATTTCGATAAAGATCCTGAGACAATGCTTACTATGAAGGCAGAAAGAGAAAAATTGGTGGAGGAAGAGAGGTCGAAGACACTGGAAAAGATGATGGATGAGGTAACGCATGAGATAAGGAATCCTCTTACCTCTATCGGGGGTTTTACACGCAGGATTTATGAAAGACTTCCAGAGGGTGATCCCAACAAAAATTATATGAAGATAGTAATTGAGGATGTGGAGAGGCTGGAGGATATGGTAAAACAGCTTGCGAGGTTGAAAATAACGGCTGTGTCACACACAGAACCTTCAAATATCAACAACGTAATTATTGAGGCTCTCAAATCATTTGAAAAGGAATTCAGGGATAATGACATAGAAGTGAAACTGAATTAGTCGAAAATCTTCCGCTCATTTCTATAGATAGGGAAAAAATGACTATGGCCATTGCTAATCTTATAAAAAATTCTATCGAGGCAATGCATGAAATGACTAAACTATTAAAGATTGTCAGTAATGTGAGTGATGGAAACATAGAGGTAGTGATATCTGACACTGGAAAAGGAATCCCCAAGGATAAAATAAAATACATTTTTGACCCCTTTTTCACTTCAAAGATATATGGGTCGGGACTCGGCCTTACCTTTACTCAAAGGATCATTCGAGAGCATAATGGGTCTATTTCTGTAAAGAGTGAACCAGGAAAAGGCGCCACTTTTACCATCAGATTGCCTTTGAAGTGGTCGTGAGCTATCTAAAACTTTATTTTAATTTTCCTGTAATTCCATTTTGAACAAATGTAGGAAAATTACTGACAAGGAAATACGACAAAATCCTACATAAGAATCAGACATGTGCTGATACTATATGTATACTTTATGAGATATTGTTATGGATAAAGATAAAAGGAGTATA
>JBFLZS010000025.1:0-44334 GCA_040756135.1 Nitrospirota bacterium | reverse complement strand
CGACTTGATCGGGGAATCCACCCTTCGGCAGGCTCAGGGTGACAATTGTCATGGTGAGCTTGTCGAACCATGGATTATCCGGTCAAGCCGGATAATGACAAAATACGACTTTATACACAGATACTAAGTAAACCTGATAGAGGAGGTTTTTATGCCAGCATATGAATATGTCTGCAACGACTGTAAAAGAGAGTTTTTAGTGTTCCTTTCTATTAAAGAATTTGAGTCTAAACCGAAGATCAAATGCTCCAACTGTCAGAGCGATAATGTAGTAAAGAAACTTACGTCTTTTTATACCAAAACGAGCAAGAAATCATGAGGAATTCTATTTTTAAAAGAGGGAAAAAAATGAAAATTCGGTCGTTAATTGCCTATACCCTTTACTTCTTTAATCTTCTTAATTAAAAGGGGGACAATTTCATATAGATCACCGACTATCCCGTATGTGGCTACATTGAATATGGGCGCTTCAGGATTTTTATTTATTGCAATAATTATGTCTGATGATTGCATACCAACAAGATGCTGTATTGCACCTGATATACCGCAGGCGATATAAATTTTCGGACATACTGTCTTTCCTGTCTGACCAACCTGGTGGCTGTATGAGATCCAGCCCTCATCCACAGCAGCCCTTGACGCACCAATGGCACCGTCAAGGAGTTCTGCCAATTCCTCAAGAAGCCTGAAACCTTTCTGGTCTCCAACGCCCCTTCCCCCAGATACAATAATATCTGCCTCTTGTAAATTAACTGTTATGTCAGAAACTTCTTTTATTGTATCTAAAACCTTTGTTCTTGAAGATATGCCATTTGCTTTCACATGTATAATCTCGCCTTTTCTTCCTTCGTCATATTGTCCGCGCTTCATCACCCTCGGCCTCACAGTAGCCATCTGTGGTCTGTTATTCGAACAGAGGATTGTCGCCATTATATTGCCACCAAATGCAGGCCTTATCTGCAAAAGATTCCTTGTATCTTTATCAATCTCAAGGGATGTACAATCTGCAGTCAACCCTGTCCTTAATCTTGCTGCAACCCTTGGTATAAAAGAACGGCCTATGGGTGTAGCCCCCGCAAGAACTATTTCCGGACGATGTTCTTTGATGAGCATTGAGAGCAACTCTGAATAAGGCTCATCATTAAATCTCTCAAAGATTTGATCTGTTGATATGTATACCTTATCTGCTCCCCATCTGATAAGTTCCTGTGCTTCTGATTCAGGCGCCCCAAACAGAACAGCCGAAAGTTCTGTATTAAGCTCGACTGTAAGCCTCCTGCCAGCACCCAAAAGTTCATATGCCACAGATACAACCTTACCCCCCCTTTGCTCAGCAAATATCCAGACTCCTTTATAATCTGTGATCTGTGATCTGTAATCTGTAATCTGTGGAACTTCCATGGTCTCGATAATTGCACCCTCAGGACAGACACTTAAACAGGCCATACACATCTGACAGTATTCGTTGATAAATGCCTTACCCTCCTTTATTACAATTGCATCAAATGGACATGAAGACAGGCACTCCTCACATCCCATGCATTTATCAACATTGACAATTACAGGCATTTAATCCCCTTCATCTCTTTAATTAAGGCATTAACCTGATCTTCTGGTGTCCCTTCAAGCATCTTCCTGTCTTTTTTTGGCCGGGGTGCAAATATATTTTTGACCTGTGTTGGCGACCCTTTAAGGCCGATACTGCTTTCATCTGCCTGAATATCAGATGAACCCCATTTTTTGATCTCCGCTTTTTTAGCTGCCATCTTGCCTCTCAATGATGGGAACCTCGGTTCATTCAACTCTCTTACAACTGTCAGAAGCACTGGAAGTGTCGATTCAACAACATCATAACCTTCATCCATAAGCCTCTGGACCCTTATAGAACTCTGTGTAATATCTTCTATTTTCCTTATGTATGAGATATGAGGTATGTTTAGAAACTCTGCTACCTCAGGTCCTACCTGTGCTGTGTCCCCATCTATTGCCTGCTTACCACAGATTATTATGTCCGCACCGAGTTTTTCTATTGCCTTTGATAACGTATATGATGTCGCCCACGTGTCGGAGCCAGCAAATGCCCTATCCGAAAGGAGTAGCGCATCATCTACACCCATTGATATCGCATCTCTTAAGGCATTCTCAGCCTGCGGAGGTCCCATTGTAATAACCGTCACTTTTCCTCCAACCTTTTCCTTAATCTGCAATCCTGCCTCGATGGCATGCATATCATAAGGATTTATAATGCTCGGAACACCTTCTCTTATGAGAGTCCCTGTCTCAGGATTGATTTTGACCTCAGCAGTATCTGGAACCTGTTTAATGCAGACTATTATTTTCATTAAATCTTTCTCTTCCTGAAATTATTAGATGGATATTATATGACTTCATACTTAGGGAAGTAAACGTACTTCAAAACCTTTTTCTGCAAGGTCTGAAAGAATTTTCTCTAAATGTTCCCGACTTCGTGTCTCAATCATAAAAACAACCTTCGTCTTACCTATCGGAAGATCTCCTGCAAATCTGTCATGAGCAACACTGAGTATATTACCCCTGTGAGAGGCGATGATGCCTGTTAATGAATGGAGGCTTCCAGGAACATCATCAACAGTTGCCTCAAAGACCCCTACCCTACCATTCGTTATTAAACCTTTATGTATTATCCTGTCAATAAGAGTGAAATCTATATTGCCGCCGCTCACGACAAAGACGATTCTTTTCCCAACAAATCTATCCCTTTTCTCCAGTAGTGCTGCCAGAGGAACTGCCCCGGCACCCTCCACGACAAGTTTCTTTCTCTCAAGGAAAAGGAGTATCGCCATGGCAATAGAATCTTCATTTACTAATATAATGTCATCCACATATTTATTTATAATCTCAAATAACCTGTCTCCAATCCTGCCAATCGCTATCCCATCGGCAAGTGTGGGTAATGGTGACTTATCACATATTTTCTTATCCCTGAATGAAATATAAGCTGATGGTGCGGATTCTGTCTGTACACCGATTATCTGTGTTTTTGGTGATAAAGATTTTACAGCGATCGAGATTCCAGATATAAGACCACCACCCCCTACAGGAACGAGTATAACGTTCACATCCTTTAAATCCTCTGTTATTTCAATACCAATAGTCCCCTGACCCGCTACGATCTCGTCATCATCAAAGGCATGTATAAAGATATAGTCCCTATGCGAAAAGGCATAATCCAGTACTTCTTTAAAATTCTCTCCATAAAGTACAACCTCTGCGCCGTAGCTCTTTGTAGCCTCTTCTTTTACAATAGGGGCTGTCACAGGCATAATTATCTTTGCATTTATCCCGAGTTTGTTTGCAGCAAAGGCAACAGCCTGTGCATGATTGCCCATGGATGCAGCTATCACTCTGCCGCTTATATTTATCATCTTATTAAATGCACCTCTGACCTTGAATGAACCTGTCTTCTGCAGGTTCTCACACTTTAGATAAACCTCAGCCCCTGTCATTTTACTGAAGGAGTTGGAATAGATTAGAGGTGTCTTGTGAACAAAGTCTTTAATATTCTCTGCCGCTGCCTGAATGTCTTTAAAGTTGACCATTGTACTGTTTAAGTAAATAATTTGTCATGTTCAGCCTTAACCATTATATCAAAAATTTTTTAAGAGTATTAATCCTAAATTGTTGATATAAAGGTGTCATTGCGATCCCGAATGCTTTCGGGAGAAGCAATCTCAGGCGACATGAGTATAAATCACCGTCGTCTATAAATTAATGTGCCCGGGCAACTCAATTGATTTTTATGAGATTTTCTATTTTAAAAACCTTCCGGATTTGCTATATTTTAAACAGTTTTAGGGAAATACGACAGTTCGTATATTAAATTGTTATGTGTAAAAAGGAAAAAGGAAATTAGACTATCATGTGATTTTTAAGGGTCATGAGAGGGGTCATGATTATCAAGTCTTGAAATATCAGTTTTCATTTCTCCCAATAACCCCAAAGAAACTAATGGAGGAAATATTATGAGTGCTTTGAGTTTGAGATTACCGGAATCAATTCATCGTCATATCAGAGAAATTGCGAAAAAGGAAGGAGTATCTATCAACCAGTTTATTTCATCTGCTGTATCAGAGAAAATTTCTGCATTGATGACTGAGGACTATTTAAAGAACAGAGCTAAAAGAGCTAAAAAGGAGAGTTTCAGAAAAATATTGGCTAAAGTTCCAAACCGCAAACCAATCCGTGGAGACGAATTATAAACTGGGTATATTAGCTCAGGCTACCTCAATCAGGTCTATTTTGAATGTCAAATCCTTTCCAGCCATGGGATGGTTAGCATCAAGAGTAACCGAATCCCCGGAAACCTCTGTGATTTGTGCTACAAGTGACCTGCCATCCGGATTTTTGAGATTAAGGACAAGCCCTTCTACGGGGTCTAAATCCGGCGGAAAATCTGTTTTATTAAATTTAAGTACAAGCTCATTCTTCCGAGGACCGTAGGCTTCATTTGAAGGGACTGTTACTGTCTTTGTTTCTCCTATAGACATTCCAAGAACAGCATTCTCAAATCCTTTTATAAGTTGTCCTTTGCCAATAGTAAACTCAAGAGGTCCACGGTCCTTTGAGGAATCAAATACCGTGCCGTCCTCCAGTGTCCCCGTGTAATGGACCTTCACAGTATCACCATCTTTTGCACCAGACATTGTCTCCTCCTTTAATTTACAGTTTTAAAAAGTAGCACTATAAAAATAAAATCGAACTGCGAAAGGTTCATCTTTCGGCAGTTCGATCAATTTTTAAGGTTCCGCCGTTTTCAGGCCCCTTCTTAATAAGTCCTTAGCTTTTTTAAGTTAGATTAATAAATAATTGTTTTGCTGTCAAGGAAAGAAAAAACGTAGGGAAAATTATTAAGGTTCTCATAATTGAATAGACATTATTCAGAAAATCTCCCCTCTCCCCTCTTTGCCAAAGAGGGCATTATTCCTCCCTTTGGAAAAGGGAGGGTAGGAGGGATTTCTTAAATCAATGTATACATTATTTTGAGACTGTTAAGAGCCTGTTGCACAAATGGCAAAATCGGGCATTCTGTCATGCTGAATTTATTTCAGCATCTAATAAGATCAATGAGTTATGAGACCCTGAAACAAGTTCAGGGTGACAAAAGCCGATTTGTGCAACAGACTCTTAATATTACATAAAAATGAATTAAAAACTTATAATAAATATATATATCATTTTAAAAGAACTGGGAGTTGTCGGCCTGTCATTCTGGCTTGTCCAGAATCTTTCTTATCTTTTCTACTCGCATTAATCCGTTCTGAAGAAAGATTCCCGACAAGCGGGAATGACAATAGAATAAAGATTTCAGTAGGTGATTAAGGTGATTATGATCTATTCAGATTTTTTAAAGGCACGAATTTTTATCTTTTTTTCTTTAGCAATTTTTACTATTGCTGGTTGTAAAGATAAAATAATTACCCAGCAGGGAGGAAAAAGCACCATGGTGTCTGAAAATATTACAACAAAACCGGATGATGCAACCCTGAGAAAAATACTGACACCTCTTCAGTATGAGGTTACACAGAAAGAAGGGACAGAACCGCCGTTTAAGAATGAATACTGGGATAACAAAAGAGAGGGAATTTATGTAGATATTGTTTCAGGAGAGCCTCTCTTTAGTTCTTTTGATAAATACGATTCATGTACCGGATGGCCGAGCTTCACAAAACCACTTGACCCTGAAAATATAGTTGAAAGGGAAGACAGAAGACTTTTTAGCAAGCGTACAGAGATAAGGAGCAAACATGGCGATTCCCATCTCGGCCACGTATTCGATGACGGACCTCCGCCAACGGGACTCAGGTACTGTATGAATTCTGCCGCATTGCGGTTTATTCCCAAGGAAGACCTTGAAAAAGAGGGATACGCAGAATACCTTAAGCTGTTTGAAAAGTAACATTAGCTGTTTGTGCGTTTCTACTTCAGTCCCACACGAAAGCGGTATTTCTGGTAGCTGAAGATAACCCCGTCCGGGGTGATCTCCTCCAGCTTCAGACCGGCGGTCAAATATTCACCTTCGTGCATTGATTGTCCGTTGATTTTCATCATTCTTGAAGCAGGATCATCAGAATAAACAGCGGCTGAAATAGTAAAAGCTGGAAGGTTCTGCTGAATAGACGATGGCAGCTCATTTAAATTGTATACTTTACCTTCTACCGGAGGTGGAATATCATTGCCTGTTTTTGGCTCAGATGGAACATGACTAACCACCAGGGATTGCTCAGGTAATGATAGAGAATCCTCACGAGAGGTTTTTGTATCAGCCATTGGTGTTGGTACGCCTGGAGCATCTTTCTTTAGATCAGCCTTAGCCTGTTTTGTCTGGTCTTGCTGGAGTTCCTTTGTTTCCCGGCCGATAGTCTCCGACTTATTAGATGATGGCGAAGCAATTGGTAATCGGTCATCGGAAATTTCATGCTGCTGTCCAACAGATGACTGTGCAACCAGATTCGGCTTTTTTGAATGCCATGGACCCAACCACAATATTAACACACCTGTATTCAGCAACAAAACAACAAGAAGCAGATAAGGCCATAGAGGACGCTTCTTCGGCTTCTGTACCTCTACATCCTGAGCCGTCAGTATATCCGGTGGCGTACCGCGTTGTCGTTCTTTCTCAGACTTTTTCAAGGCATCAAGAATATAAGACATTCTACTTACCCTTTCTCCTGTCAATCAATACAGGATCCCCTGTGCCAGCTGCGGAATTCAGGCAAATCAGGGTTTGAGGCCCTACAATACCATCCGGCGTCAAGCCCTCGGAGAGTTGAAATTTCTTAACCTGTCTAACGAGAACGTCATCATACACGGAGTTTTCTCCTGGTTGAGCCTTCCGCCCCTGAATGAGTGTTAGTTGTCTGTCGAGCCACTGTACAACAGGTCCCCGATCACCTCGTTTAAAGGGGCCCTGATATCTCGGTGGTATCCGCCACAGCAGGGTGTAATCGCCAAGCCACCGCGGTGCAATATCTTTGACATCAACTATCCTGAGCTTAGTCCCGATTATAAAAGTGGCTGTCTGTCCCTGAATAGCTGTTAATGTGGCATAAAAAACCTTGCCTTGATCATTAAAAAGTTTCAGCACAGCTGGCCTGTTTAAGTTAAGCAGACTATGTAAGCTGCCCCGTGCACCCAAACAGCTTAAGCCTTGAGTCTTAGCTTGCTGGCAGGCACTACCACCATCAGACTTATAGATAACACCCCACTGCTTCAACAGCGATTGATAAGCCAGCTCTTTACTGCGATAAATCGGTTCGTCTGCCGGCCAGTCCAACTGTGATAGCCCTTGAACTTCTGCTATCGGCCTGGTAGCACTTGCCTGTCGGACAGGCGAAGATGTAACCACTGCAAAAGGTTGTGTCTGGTAATTATAATAAATCGCTGCCAGTGCAACCATACAACCTATAGTCATCAGGCTGGCCAACACCCATTTAAATATTTTTCTGTGCCTTTGAAGTCCGGGGGCTCCAAACACCTCGCTTGCAGCCTTGACAAGTGTAGATTTATCCACCCTGTCTTTTCCCTGAACATAAGCACCGAGCAAGGCGCGATCACATATCAGATTAATCAAACGTGGAATTCCTCCACTCAAGCGGTATAATTTATCGAAGGTTGAATCTAAAAATAATTTACTTCGTGCTCCGGCTACTGATAGACGGTGGTTTACGTAAGCTGCGACTTCTTCCTTTGATAGAGGACCTAAATGGTAACGAGCAGTGATTCGTTGTGCCAGTTGCCGCAACTCATCCCGCGACAACATATTCTTGAGTTCCGGCTGTCCCAGCATTATGATCTGTAGCAGTTTGTGTTTATTAGTCTCAAGGTTAGTAAGTAAACGCACCTGTTCTAATAGAGCTGCGTTAAGGTTTTGTGCTTCTTCTATGATAAGTACGGTCTTACGACCTCTGGCATGGGCATCGAGCAAATATACATTAATGTTATCTATAAAAACCTTAATGCTGGTATTGCCTTCAGGATAATGAACACCAAGCTCATCACAAATCGTTGCTAACAGTTCTTCAACGGTCAATCTCGGGTTGAGGATAAACGCTATGTTAGTATCTTCCGGTATTTGATCAAGAAGGCAACGACAGACAGTTGTTTTTCCCGTTCCAACCTCACCGGTGAGCAGGACAAAACCGCCTTCACTGTTAATCCCATATATCAGATGAGCTAAAGCCTCCCTATGCTGATTACTCATGTAAAGATAACGAGGATCCGGGGCTATGGAGAAAGGCAATTCCTTTAGTCCAAAGTATTCTCTATACATAAGTATTCTCTATACATAAGTATTCTCTATACATACGACCTAAATAGCATTGATAACAATAATCTTTAAAATAATAATATGAAAATCAGAAAAATACAATTATCTCGATTTTTTGTTGTGCATCTCAAATACCAAGCTTACTTTTACAGATATTGCAGAATCCCGGTCCTTTTATATCTGTGTCCTTGATACTATTCGAAAAATACATTATGCATCTTGTGTTAGAGCAGTGATTAAGGCCACAAGTATGCCCGATTTCATGGACTGCTTCCTTAATAGCACGCTCTAAAAAGAGTCTCCTATCCGGGCGGAGTCCATAAAATTCCTGTCTCAGCCTTGTCAGAGATATAACTGTATCACCTGTAGATATATCTGCCTCTCCAAAGACAAAGTTGAGCTCTGGAACATAGAGGTCCTCGTCAGTCACCCCGATCATTCGGTCAAAGTCTTTTGGTTTGGTACTCTGTATCTTTTTAAGAATGATTGTAGAGTGATACTGTCTTCTCTTAGAATTATAGGAATCATGCGGAATAGGTATTTCTCTGCCGAATTCAACCTTGCAATGAAATATCTTCGCAAGGGCATCACCGATATTTCTAAAAATATCTAAATCAACCTTCCCTACAGGGACAATAAGGATTTTTTTCACAGTGCGATTCTGTTTTGGCCTGAATAATGAAAACATTGTTTAAAGGATTTAAATTATAGTGTAATAGGGTATCAAAAAAATGAATTTTTTCACAACCTCGATATATCTTTTTCCTTATTCCTATTTTTGAGATTTTCTTGCTCTTGCAGGAATAAGTTTCCAGTAGCTATCTACTGTATCCTGTATCTTCTTTATTGTCTCTTCCTGCCTCGCCGGTTTAAAGAGATGGACGAATCTTCTCTGTTCTTTGAGGTATTCTTCAACAGGTTTGAATTTCTTAGGAACGACAGTATGTAATACATCACCATAAACTGCTTCCTTCAAAGGCCAGATGCCTGTAGCAACCGCCAACTTTGCAAGCCTCACAGAGCGGGATGGGTCCATTCCCCACCCAGGAGGACAGGGAGAAAGGGTTATAAAGAGTTTTGGGCCTTTGAACTTTTCTGCCTTTTTAAATTTGTTGAAAAGATCAACAGGATGGGCCGGCGAGATGGTGGCAATAAAGGGAGGTTTCTGGCTTCTCCATATCTCAAAGAGGTCTTTTTTATAAAACTCCGTACCCATTTTACATATCTTTCCAGGAGGAGTTGTTCCTGTCCTTGATGCATAAGGCGTTGCCCCTGACCACTGGAACCCCGTATTTCCATATGCCTCGTTATCGTAGCAGATGTAGTAAAAGTCGAGGTTGCGGTGTATGGCACCGGATGTAGATGAAAGGCCCATGTCATATGCAGCCCCATCCCCTGTCAGTACAACAGCCTTTAGATTCTCTTCAGGGTCAAGCCTTCCTTTTCTTATTAATATATCTATGGCATCCCTTACACCCTGTGCACCGGCAGGTGCACAGGCCATTGCTGTGTAAAGCCATGAATTTTTAAAGGGTGTAAATGGATATACGGAGAGAAGGGTAAAACAACTGGCAGCGTTCACGATTATAGTTTTCCTACCAAGAGCCTTCAGACAATGTCTTAGAGCAAGAAGACCTCCGCAACCTGCACACGCAGGGGTTCCTGGAAGGAGGTTCTCTTCAAGAGGAAGCTTTTTAATAGATTTTATGGTTGCTTCCATATTTCTATGTCTTTCCGGCTATTTTCTTCAATCTTTCCATTTTTTGCCATTCTTCCTCCGTGTACAAGAGTTTTTGTGCAGTGACCTCACCAGTCTCAACAGCCTTGATCATGTTACCAAAGACAAACTCAAATTCACCTGGGCTTATGTTTTTCCCTCCAAGCCCAGCGACAAAGGACAGCAAAAGAGGTTTCTTTTCCTCATTGTAAAGGCAACTAACAATTTCTGAATAAAGGATTCCACCCTTGCCAATGCTGATATTCTGGTCTATAACAGCTATTGCTTTCCTTCCCATCATTACATCTTTTATATCTGTCTCCGGGAAAGGTCTTAAAAGCCTCAATCTCAAAAGCCCTGCCTTTATCCCCTTTTCTCTGGCCTTCTTTATAGCAGCCTTTCCCATGGTTGAAAAGGAGTTGGTCATAACGAGTACATATTCGGCATCATCCATCATATAGCCTTCATATGTACCATATTTTCGACCAAATATTTTTTCAAATTCCAGAGAGATTTCTTTATATACATCCAGTGCATTCGTGCTGGCAAGGTGCATCTGGTATTTAAAATAAGAATACGTTGGACCGCCAAGGGCCGCTATTCCCTGGGCCATGGGTTGACTTGCCTTGAAAAAGGCGTGTCTCGGTCTATATGGCGGCAGAAACCTTCTGACCTCCTCTAAATCTGGAATCTCTACAGGTTCCCTTGTAAACGATAGATAAAATCCGTCCATGTTCACAAAAGCTGGCAATAGCACCCGCTCGTCCTCTGCTAATCTGTATGCCATCAAGATTGAATCAAGAACCTCCTGACAGGTTTCGCAGTGTATCTGTAAAAATCCTGTATCCCTTGCCGCAAGGATATCATTATGGTCTGGCTCGAGGGTAATGGGTGAAGACAATCCCCTTGAGACATTAACCATTACCAGAGGCACCCGCCATCCTGCAACTGTATAAAGCATCTCGAAGCCATACATAAGTCCCTGACTCGATGTTGCTGTAAAAGACCTCGCTCCTGTAGCTGAAGCAGCACCTGCTGCAGTAATCATGGAATGCTCGGAGTCCATAGTAATTAACTTTGCATCCATAGCTCCATCGCATATCCACCTTGCCAGTGTCTCAATAATCTCGGTCTGCGGAGTTATGGGGTAAACAGGGACATAATCAACTTCTGCTAATCTTACACCCCATGCAGCCGAGGCATTCCCTGTGAGCATCTCTTTTCTCATTCCTTCACCTTTCAATCAAATTCATGAATTACTTATGTTACTAATGCACTCATGAGTAACGGCACATGCAATATCTCTGTACGTCATGCCCGAAGTTCGTAATCGGGCATCCAGTGTCTTTCTGGATTCCCCGGTCAAGCCGGGGAATGACAAGAATGTGGTATTACTTATGAACTCCTTAATAAGTCTGTCATTCCGCACTTGATGCGGAATCCAGTTTGTTTGCCTTTTCTGGATTCCTGCTTTCGCAGGAATGACAAGCAATAAATCATAATTACCACGCATGAACCTCCCGCTCTCCCTTTATGGCTTTTGCGGGGCATTCCTCAACACATATCTGACAACCTTTACAGTTGTCATAATCAGTGTACGGAAAGCCTTCCTCATCTACGGCGATGCAACTATCAGGACAACTTGTAAAACAAGTCATACACCTGATGCATTTTTCATAATCCCAGACAGGTTTGAATATTCTCCAGTTGCCGGTCTTTCGCAAAGGGGTATTGCCAGCAGTATTTATGGCAGGGCTGGAGATTAAAGCATTTTCAAATGGTACATCAATAATAGGGCTTCCTTCCCAGGTGACCTCTATGATTTTTATCTCTACAGGCTGGATGGCGTTATAACAATATAATGCTGCATCCATGTTTTTTAAAATGAGTTCACTCTCTCCCGTGATCTTGGATACTTCATTTTCAACAGCCTTTTTTAAAGAATCCTCACCGAGACCAGCAATCCTTGAGGCAACACTTCCTGCAAGCGTACTGAGGACAGCCCTTCCAAGCATATCAAGGCTGATCTTTGTTATATCTAATGTTATGACCTGTTCAGTAATCTTAAACTTTGCCTTTGCTTCTTCCGGACTATGGGTGGTATTAATAAATACAACACCCCCTTTCTTGAGTCCGGACAGTGGCATAACAAGAGGATCGTAGAGAAGGGTTTCATCCATGATCATTAAAACATCCGGTTCGGATACCACACCTCTTTCCATAATGGGTTCTTCAGATATCCGTGCAAAGGCAGTTATAGGAGCGCCCCTCCTTGCAGCACCGTATAATGGGAAATCTTGTACAAAGTAGCCTTCAAAAAAGGCAGTGTCCCCGAGCACTCTATTTGCAATCCGTGCACCCTGCCCACCCCTCCCATGAAATCTTACCCTGAGCACCTAAAATTCTCCATTTTTATAATTCACATAAATCGCATTCGCCCTGTTTTCCTGATTTGCGAGAAGCGTGAAGATGGAAGTAATCGAGAGGTTTTAGGGCGTTACAAATTATACAGTACTTATATTCTTTAGCCTCGTTTATATAGTCATCATACAAAATTTAGAATCCACCAATTTCTATAATAGAACCAGACTTAATGTTTTTCAGTGTATAGTCATAAAACTTTGTTTCTTCTCCTGCTTTGTGGATAAAGCCACAAGTAGGGCATTTAATCTCAAACAGACTATTTTCTATTTCATCTTTCCGAACAAAAATATAACTTGTGCAATTGTAATTTAAACATTGAAATCCTTTAAAAACTACATCGCCCATACCTTTCACATGTTCTGCGCGCATTTGATTATGTTTAATAACCTTTGTGTATAGTGTTCTTCTTGGCACTAAAACCTCTCTTTACAATGTCTCTAAATACTAAACATTTCAGCCAATTTATTTCAATAAGGGGCCGGGTCTTGCTGAAGCTTGTCTTCCTTAAGGCGAAGGACAACTCCGAACTTGATTCAGGGGAAGGCGTGAGCTTGTCTCTCTATGAGTCGTAGACTGGCATAAGCTTGAAGCTGAAGCGGGGCGGAGTAATAAAACCCTCTTTATGATGAGATTGCCACGTCGCTCCGCTCCTCGCCCCGTTGATAATTATATCTACGGGGCGAGCAATGACATTTTGAAAGGCTTGCGTTATTCGGGTTAAACACTTCCCAAGGCTGACTAAGGAAGACATTCTCGCATGCCTTGAATATACATCTTTTTTGGCCACAGAAAAAATGACAACCGTATGAAGATTGTGGTGTCCGTTACCCTTTATCTCTAAATGGACAAGGGCATACGAGAGTGTGATATACTTCATTATGAAAAGATTTGATGAATATATCGAGGGATGGAAAGAAAAGGAGAGGCTCTTAGAGTTGAGACTTTCTTCTTTCAAGAGCAAGGTGTGGGGGCTTCTTCCAGTAGTGGCTGAGAAGCTCAAATTTCTCGGTGCAAAGAGAGTTATCGTCTTTGGGTCTCTAATCGAAGGGGACTTTAAGATGGATTCTGATATAGACATAGCAGTAGAAGGTCTGCCTGAGAATAAATATATTGAAGCAATAATTGAGACTGAGAAAATCCTTACCACTGCTGATATTGATTTCGATTTAGTCCTTTATGAAAGGGCTTATCCATGGATAAAAGAAAGAGTTAATAGAGGCAAAATATTATGACAAAAGAAAAAGCACTGGTATTTCTCAGTGAGACCGAAAGAGAGGTATTACTCCTCAGACAGTGCATTGAGGTAATCAAAAAGAGACTTTCAGCAATAAAGGAGAAAACCAACAGAGAAGACAGGGCTGTATATGTCGAAAGCCTGGCAATGAATCTACATAGTTTTTATGAAGGCATTGAAACTATTTTTGAAAAAATAATGGATTTTACAGGCGAGGAAAAGCCCTCAGGACATGAGTGGCACAGGGAAGTCCTTGAGAGAATGACTCTTCCAATAAAGAGGCTTCGTCCGGAGGTTATATCTGTTGAGACTGCTAAAAAACTTGACAGTTACAGGGCATTTCGCCACAAGATAAGGCATATATATGGTTTTATGATAATTCCAGAAAATGTGATAACAATCGCAGAGAAAGCAAGTGAAAGTTTTGAATCATTCGAGAAGGATTTTAAAAACTTTATATCCTTTGTCGAAGAGATTGCGAACCTCTGATAGCCTAATACACCCCCATTGAAGAACCCCCTTGAAGAAATATACCGAATTGCTTCATCAAAGATATAGGATTCGGAAGAGGGGACTATAGGATATTCCCTTTTTTCTCTTTCAGGGGTGATTGTTACTGAAAGATGGTTTATGATCAGTCCGTGATATAATTATGAAGGTTTTATGGACACCATCGAAAAACTAAGGGTGCTTTCTGAAGATTCAAAGTACGATCTGGCCTGTGCTTGCGGCACCGGGAAAGATGAGCATCGCAGGAGGGGAACGGAGGGCAGATGGATTTATCCTGTTCCCCTTCAGCAGGGTGGGTATACCGTCCTGCTGAAGACACTTCTCTCCAATGCCTGCGTAAATGATTGTAAGTACTGCCCGCTCCGCTCTGAAACAAACGTACGTCGCTGTACACTCAAGCTATTAATTTCACCTTCAGAAAAAGGTTTCCGATGGGAATACCTTTTCCCTGAGTCGGTTCAATGGTCAATTTATTTTTTATGGAATTGTTTGAAGATGGTAGGGGCCAGTGTAGAGGTGAGAATTGCCACAAGAACTATGCTTTCCATAAGATGATGAGGGAAAAAACCTTCTCGCACTCCGATAGAAGCGGCTGCAATAATCACACCTAAGCGGGCTGAAAGCAAGACGCCGGCTTCCAGGGCGGATTTCCATGTTAACTTTTTTAAAATTAGAATAAGCGAAGGAACTATTTTTATGGCAAAGGCTGCCAATAGAAGCTTGGCTATAAAAAAAAGCTGATTTTTATCCAGAATGGGTTTCAATTCAAATTGAATACCTACATAAATGAAAAAGAATGGGATCAAGAATCCATAGGCAAAGGCAGTTAGTTTTTCCTCAAGTAACCTCTTCTCTCGGAAGATAAAAGATAACAAACATCCTCCCATAAATGCCCCTAATAACGGTTGAAGACCCACTAACTCCGAAAGAGCTACAAAAACAAAGAGAAGAGCCATAGAGAAACGAACCCCCAACTCACTGGGATCTGACTTCCCAAGCAAACGGGCAGCATTTTCAGGGTTCCACCAGACCCATAACCTGGCAATCCAGAGCAATAGGCCAAAAAAGATAAAAACTGGAACAGGGATTATAAATTGCCAGGTAAATCCATGCTTTTTGAAAAGGATATAAAAGGTGATTCCAAAGAAGGTTAAAAAGTTAGATAGAATAGCAGAAACGAGGATACCTTGTCCCAGAGGAGTTTTAGTGATTCCTGCATCACGCAAAATCCGTATGAGTAATCCTAAAGATGTGGTTGAAAGAACGAGGGCTAAAAAAAATCCATATCCTATGGATCGAGAAAACAGATAGGCTATAAACAGCGTTAATCCAAAGAGGAGTACATAAAGAATCAAGTGTTTTGGATTCTCCTTTTCTAACATCGAAAAGTCTATTTCGGCTCCGGCCAGGAACATCAACATTAGAAAGCCAAGATTAGCTAAAAAGGGGAGCCATTCACCGGAAAAATTTAGATTCAAAAGACTCTTTCCAATAATGATTCCAAAAAGAATTTCAGCCACTACCGGAGGAAGTCTCAGCCGATGACTTATATTGGGCAATAAGGTAGCCGCTATGGCGATAATCATTAAAGAAAAGGCCTGATTAAGTTGCATAAGCCAACCCGTTTGTCATAGGTAAAATCAATAAGCCACCACCATCACCGAGCAAGGGCTTTTTTCAATCAATAGTTCTCCAATATGGGGTTTTAGGAAAGGGACATCCTGAGTGGTACTACCTAGAATGAGGAGATTACAATCTTTAGCCAATTTAGTCACTTCCTTTACGGGATTCCCCTCAAGTTGAATCTCTTTAATAGGAAATTTATGAATTTGGGCAATCTCTCGAGCATGATCCAGAGCCTTTTCGGCCCAATTTCTTGATTCCTCTCCTCTAATAACGGTTGGCTCAGAGACCGCTACCACTGAAATATCAGCATCTACCTGTTTGGCAATATCAATCGCTATTTTTAGGGCAAGTGCTGATCTCTGAGTGGCGTTATAAGGGACTAAAACTCGGTTATACGGGTGAGTGCCCCTAAGCACCAAGAGGGGTGAAGCTAGTTTATGAGCCAGGGATATTGGGATGAGTTGTCCGAGGACTCTACTCAAAATCCCTGGTGAAGGGGGAGGAACAAGCACACAACCTATACTTTCTTTGTGACTTGTCAGTATAAGAACTTCCTTGAGCTTTTCTTGAAAGTGCCTAATTTCCAATTCAACGGGCTCTCCGAGTTCTTGAGCTTCTTTTAAAATTGACTCTTCTTTTGCTTTAGGAACCAAAAGGATAACCTTTTGGGCTCTGGTATTTTTCACCAAATAAAAGGCTTCAGGGAGGACTTTTTTAAAACTCTTGAGGTCTTCTACGGCAGCCAAAATGTTTTGCCCATAAGCTAAAGGAAATGAAGGTTCTTCATATTTGAAGAGATGGGCAATAGCTGGATAGAGATCAGTATGGCCAACAACAGTTATTCGGTCATTAGGTTGGATGACTGTATCTGCATGAGGAATGATTAGATCGCCCTCCCGATAAATGGTCGCAATTAACCAGTTTGTGGCCCTGAATTCCCTTATTTTTTTATTAACTACTGGAGCATGAGGGCTAACCTTTATCTCCATTATTTCGCCTTTGCCTTTCCCGGTAGTGGTAAGAAATAGGCGAGGGCTTTCCAGATACAACTCAATTTCCCTGGCCGCCATATAACTCCAGCAAATGGTTCTTACGCCCAATTTTTCAAATTCTTTAAGGTTGAGGCTATCATTTACCAAGGCAGCAATATTCTTAATTTTTTCTTCCTTGGCCAAGCGGCAGACTTCAAGGTTGACATCATCACGATTAGTGATGGCCACCACAAAGTCCTGGTCTTTAAAATCAGCTTCTTTAAGGGTAACAAGGCTTGAGGCATCCCCTAAGACAATTCTATCTACCTGTTTGAACTGTTGTCTGAGCAGATTTAAGCGATCAGGAATAATATCAATTAGAGTTACCGACCATGATTCCCCCAAACGTCGTAGAATTTCTCGGGCTGTTTTTCCAGATCCAGCAATTAAGACTTTCATAAACTACCTTATCTTGAAATCTCTATGTATTTTGCCCTAAAAAAGAAGAAGATATCAATTCAGTTAGTCTTATTCTTGGAGTAAAAATTTCAAAGAAGATTCTTTACCCCGTTAGAAAGCCCCGTCCTTTCTAACGGGATTTATTTCCCGAATTCCTTCATCTTCAATTCCTTTCTCTTTATCTTTTCACTTATGGTCTTTGGAAGTTCGTCAATAAATTCAATCTTTCTAGGATATTTATATGGAGCTGTCTGTTTCTTGACAAACTCCTTAAGCTCATTCACTAAGGCATCTGATGGCCTGTAGCCTTCTGTCAAAACAATAAATGCCTTTACAACTTCGCCCCTGATCTCATCAGGGCTTGCAACAACAGCAGATTCTTTTACAGCAGGGTGTTCAATCAGAACGCTCTCTATCTCAAATGGCCCGATCCTGTATCCTGATGAGATTATTATGTCATCAACCCTTCCGATAAACCAGAAGTAACCATCTTTATCCCTGTACGCCATATCCCCTGTTAAATACCATTGTCCCGTTATGATCTTTTCTGTTGCTTCCGGGTTTCCGAGGTATTCTTTGAATATTCCAACAGGCCTTTCCGGGCTAATCTTTATTGCTATTTCGCCCTCGATGTCCGGAGAAACTGGATTCCCATTTTCATCAACAACATCTGCGAAAAATCCGGGAACCGGCACGCCCATGGAGCCGGGCTTCATAGGAAGGCATCTGAGGTTTGCCAGAACATTAACCGTCTCTGTCTGACCGTAGCCGTCATAAATGTACCTACCCGTTCTCTCTTTCCAGACTTCGTTCACCTCCTTATTAAGTGGCTCCCCCGCAGCAACAAAGTGGCGGAGGGATTGAAAAGCAAACCTTTCAGCAGGTATCTCCTTGACCATCATCCGATAGGCTGTCGGAGGGCCACAGAATGTGGTGATAGGATACCTCTGCATAATCTCTATCGTTAATGATGGGTCAAATTTTCCCTTTTTATAGAAGGAAAAGACTGTTGCGCCCATATGCCATGGGCCAAAGAGACTTGACCATGCCGCCTTCGCCCATCCTGTGTCAGAGAGATTCCAGAAGATATCCCCGGGTTTAAGATCCAGCCAGTATTTACCTGTTATATAATGAGCAAGGGGATAGGATGCCTGGGTATGAAGCACCATCTTTGGGGGACCTGTTGTACCTGACGTAAAGTAGATCAATGCTGGCTCGTCTGAGAAAGCCCTTTCACCTTCAAAGATATCTGACATATCCCGTTCTTTGATGTAATCATGCCAGCCCTGCCTTTCACCAATGATTATAAGAAGTGGATTGGTAGAAGTACTATTTACTGCATCCTCAACCTTCAGTGCATCGTCGTCAGTTGTAACAACTGCCTTTATATCTGTTACTGACAGCCTGTATTCGATATCCCTTGATGTGAGAAGTGTTGTTGCTGGAATAGGGATTGCATTGAGCCTCATGAGGGCAAGCATAACCTCCCACCACTCAGGGATATTTGGAAGCATGACAAGTACCTTGTCTCCTTTGTTAATGCCAATTTTCTTAAAGAAAGCAGCGCCCTTTGACGACAGGATCTTCAGCTCATCGAATGAAAACTTTTTTTCCTTTTTACCATCTGTCCAGAAGAGGGCCAGTCTGTTACCCCAATTATCAAAGATATCCAGAGGAAAAGAGAACCTTTCAGGGACTGGAAAGGAAAAATCCCTATATTCTTTCTGATAGTTCTTCATGTTTGGTGATAATTCCACACCACATGGTATCATATGTTCTTGCTTTTTCCAATCTTTTATCGGTAACCGAAAAATAGACATAGAAAGTTGTCACTTAGAACCTCTTTTAAAAATATATTAGAATCATTTAATCCTTTCAAATTCCATTTCAATTTTATATTTTCCACGTCGCCCTTTTTGACAAAAATACAAAGTACGCCTACAACTAACTTTCGTTAGATATGCTTGAGAAGTGTTTATTTATAGGAGAAAGGTTTAATGATTGAAATCAGCGGAAAGCGATTAATGCGCTCGATGGCGTTAAGTACCTCTAATAAAAACGAATCGCCTAATCCTGCGGATTCTGAGTTGTAATACTCTACAGCTTCATCAAATTCGATTTGAGCAATATCGAGAAGCCTGATCTGAATTATTTCCGATACTTGGATAATGCTTCTTTTAATGATACTGACTTTATTTTACCGCCTTTATACGCCTTAACTCTGTCCTCAACCTCCTTGCGCCATAAGTTATCTATTTGCTCGTTAGGTTGATCCAAGCTGGACAAGAGTCTATCAACAAGATTTACCCTTTCTAAGGTTGGAAGCTCCAAAGCATTTTTCAATACTTTTTGTGTATTTATTGCCATTTTAACCTCCTGCTTAATCTATGCCATTATTATTACAAGAATTTATCATTTTGTAAACATAACGAGTCTGTAGAAAAAGTCGTTTTTAATAAAAAACGGGCATTCAAAAATGCATTTAAATCAATGTATAATAAGAAATTAGCGAAAACTGAAGTTTTTGCAGGAGGAAAGGTGCACACAAAAAGTAGCAATTACGAATTAATTAAAGCAGAAATAGAAAGCAGAAAACTTTGGCCATATGTGGAAGCAAAAAAAGTATTAAACCGTCATAATTACGATTTAGATTATACGTATACTTTTGAATCAGGCTTTGGTCCTTCGGGCTTCCCTCATATCGGAACTTTTGGCGAGGTTGTTAGGACCGAGTTTATTATAAATGCTATAAGAGAATTTGGATTTAAAACTAAGTTAATTGTTTTCTCTGATGACATGGATGGTCTTAGAAAAATCCCGGAGGGTATGCCTGCTTGGCTTAAGGAGCATCTCGGCAAACCAGTTTCATCTATACCGGATCCCTTTGGTGAGTGTTCGTCTTTTTCTAAGCATATGAACAATAAATTAATTAAAATGCTCGATTGGATGGATATTGATTATGAATTCAAATCATCAAGGGCAATGTATGAGACTGGTGAGTTTGATGAAGGGCTTAAAATACTCCTGGAAAATTATAAATCACTTGAAGGTATTATAGCCCCAACCCTTTCAGAAAAGACTTTAAAGACTTGGTACCCTTTTTTCCCTATCTGTGAAAACTGTGGTAAGGTTCTTACAACCATTGTAAAGGAGGTAAACCTTCAAAATTTCACTGTCCAGTATTCATGCACTAAAAATCACGGGGAAGTTCCAGGATGTGGATATGATGGCGAACAGTCCTACCTAGGTGGGCATGGGAAGGTAACTTGGCGTGTGGACTGGCCTCTGAGATGGTATTCTCTAAAAGTAGATTACGAACTTTATGGAAAAGATCTAATTGAATCATTTATTGTCGGTGAAAAAATAATGAATAAAGTATTTAAGACTGAAGCGCCTGAGAATATGTATTACGAAATGTTTTTAGATGAAACGGGCGCAAAAATTTCAAAGTCAAAAGGAAAAGGAGTTACAGTTGAAGATTGGTTGAAATATGGGAATATAGAGTCTCTTCGCCTCTTGATGTTCAAGCAGCTACAAAAAGCGAAGGAATTGTCTTTCAAAATTATTCCGTGGTATGTTGACAATGTTATAATCACTTCAAGAGATTTCCACAGTAACAGCAATGTCAAAGAACATGAATTTAATTTTATAACGAGATTTAAAGCTAAAGATTATACTTATCCGAATATAAGCTATATGTTGATCTGTAATTTAATGACTACCCTTAAAACAACCAATAAGAATTTGATTAAAGATTATTTGTCAAAACAGAAAGATTTAAGCAGAGATGATTTAGAGAGTGGCTTTGTCGATGAAGTAATCGAAAAGGCAGGTAGATATTATAATGATTTTATTAGCACTGAGACGCATGAGGTTACTTTTTCAACTGACGATATCTTTTATATCGGACAAGTTATAGGCCTGTTATATAATGAGTTAACCGCAGAAATGATACATAATGCTATTTACGAAATAGCGAAAAGAAACAATGTAGAGCCTCAAAAATTATTTAAACTTCTCTATCTTTCTCTCATAGGACAAGAAAAGGGGCCAAGACTCGGTAATTTTATAAAAATGATTGGACAGGAGAAGACAATTGATATTTTACTAAATAGAATCGCTGTTTCTCTCAAGAAGGTAAATATTCAAGAAATTGATCAGCCCCAAAAAGAAAAACAACCTTCAGATTCATCAGTTCAGTCTTTAGGTAAAGAGGTCAGTTAGGGGATAAGGAGATATCTATAAACTAAAGTGTTAAAAGATCCCTGCGGTGTCGCACCTTGACTTTTTGGGCAGGGAAAAAATCATGCGCCCCTTGGTACATCCTATAATGCATTTCGACGGGCAACCGTTCAATATCGCTTGCCCTTAGAAAAAATTGGACACTTTCTTAAGTCTTGGACACTTTCTTAAGTCTGTGAGTCGTACTAAGATCTTCGCATCGAGGACCATAGCGCCTTCGGGATAAAGTGAGACAGGATTCAGGTCTATTTCTTTAATCAAACTGGTTGCTATCATCTCCGAGACTTCAACAATCATTTTCACAAGTATATCTATGTCCACAGATGGCCTTCCTCGGTAGCCCTCCAAAAGTCTATACCCTTTGACCTGTCTAATAAGCCAGAGGGCATCCTCACTCTTAATCGGTGCAAGGGCAAAGGCAACATCCCTGAATAATTCCACAGAAATCCCTCCCAGACCAAACATCACAACAGGACCGAACTGCTCATCAATAACTCCTCCCACAATAACCTCGAGCCCTGGCTTAGCCATTTTTTCTATAAGTACACCTTCTGCATCTCTTATCTGTAAAAGCTCCGAGACTGCCTTTTTTAATTCATTCTCGTTTTTCAAATCGATCCTTACGCCATTAACATCAGTCTTTGAAACGATCTTTTTTGACGATACCTTTGCTACAAGCGGATAGGGAATATCTACAATCGCTGGGATCTGGTCTGCCCTGTCTTTCTCGACATATATACCTTTCGGCACGGAAAAACCCATACCTTTTAAGAGCCCCTTGACCTCATGCTCAAGAAAGGAAGTTTTGCCTCTTGCGATTAAGTCCTTTATCTTCTGCATCTGTAGAGGAGCGCCTTTAATCCCCTGACTGCCCTTTCTGGTGAAGGATAAACAGGTATCCCGGCCTTTTCAAGTATAGCAGTTAATTTCCTTGATACCCCGTCGTAGGCAACATGAAAAACTACTGGCTTATTTATATCCTTTTTTAAGTTTTTCATCAGTACCCCAAGCTCTTCTGAAACACCCATAACACCTGTTAATGCAATGACTATAAACCCATCATAATCATCCTTTAGTTCATTGAGTGCAATGATGTAATCATCATTCCTGACCTGAGCGGTGAGGTCAAAGGGATTATTGATTGTATAGAAATAAGGGAATATCTGTCTGAGCTTTCCTATTTTATCTTCAGGCAACTTAGCTACATCGAGTCCATGCCTCATGCATTCATCTGTAGCAAGCACCCCTGAGCCTCCGCCATTGGTAATTATAAGAACCCGATTACCAATCCCTCCTAATCCCCCTTTAATAAAGGGGGGATGGAGGGATTTTTTAAAAGTTCTTTGATATGAAATCGCCTTTGCGGTATCAACCAGTTCATCAAAATCCATCACTTCCTGTATTTTGAATTGTTTCAGTATCGAACTGAATACCCCATATCTGCCTGCAAGTCTTCCTGTATGGGAATAAGCTGCAGCCTGTCCGCTTGAGCCTTTACCGGATTTGAGTACAATGAAGGACTTCTTTTCTGATAAAATCCTTGCTTTTTCTATAAATTTTCTCCCGTCACCGATTGACTCAATATATGAAATCACGACATCAGAATACTCATCGTTGGCGAGATATTCGAGCAGATCAGATTCATCAATATCAACAGCATTGCCGTAATTGACAGCCTTGGATACCCCTATGTTTGCATCCTTTATAGCTCCGAATAGACAGCTCAGGATTGCACCGCTCTGTGATACAACTGCCACATTTCCCATTTTTGGCCTTTTCAACCTTTCACGTGAAAGGAAAAAGGTATCGAGTCTCTGGTGCGGATTATAAACACCCATACAATTCGGTCCGAGTATTCTTATACCGATCTCTCTGGCTATCTTTTTTATCTCATCCTGAAGTTTATTCTCGCCAATCTCTGCGAAGCCGGCACTGACAATAATCCCACATCCCGCCCTACCCTTATGCTCTTTAAGAATTTGAGACATTTCAGATGCAGGCCTTATAACTATAGAGAGATCGACGGTTTCGGGTATATCCGACAAAGATGAATATGCTTTCAAGCCCATGATTTCTGTATATTTTGGATTAACAGGATAAACCCTACCTCTAAACTTAAGAAGGTTTTTCAGTATGACACCGCCCAACTTCTCCTCAGTATGGGCAGCACCGATGAGGGCAATGGATCCGGGATTAAAGAGATAATCGAGTGAAGTCATTAGCATCTCTCATTTAAAATGTTGATAACCTTTTGCTGTAAAGGACTTCTCTTTCCCTGAACTATCTACAATCAACCTTTCTGATTTTGTAATCTCTCCGATATGTACTGCCTCAATTTTTTTCCTATCAGGTGCAGTAAACAACAGCTCATAATCTTCACCTCCTGATAAGGCTAATTTTATCGGTGAAATGCCAAGATATGAGGCAGCTTTTTTTAATTCAAAAGATACTGGAATCTTTTCGATGTAAATCCTGGCACCAACCTTACTTTCATCACAGAGCCTCCATAAATCAATCAGAAGGCCATCACTTATATCAATCATTGACGTTGCATGCGTAACAAATTTCTTCGGGTCTCTTGCCTCTGGCATGAGATGTCTCCTGAGCAAAGGCTCAACCACATTCCAGGATAACCCCAAGTTTTTCGTTAAACGTTGAACGTTGAACGTTGAACGTTTTTTTTGTATGGGGACGGGTCTTTTTATCTTCTTCAATAATTCAAGGCCACAGGCTGAATCACCAAGTTTGCCTGTAACATAGATTTTATCACCTATCTTTGCTCCAGAGCGTGGTATATGTCTCTTTACACATCCGATCACTGTCGCTGATAAAGCCATCCCTATGTTTGTATCGGAAAGGTCACCTCCGATGAGGAAGGTATCATATAGATTTATCGCATCTTTAACGCCATCGAATAAGCTAATAATAAATTTTGTATCCATGTCTTTTTTAACAGCGATATCCAGTAAAAGGTAAGAAGGCTTTCCTCCCATTGCATAAACATCACTCACGTTAACGGATATTAACTTGAAGCCAAGCTGATAAGGCGTTATAAAACCAAGATCAAAATGAACATCCTCGACCATCATGTCAGTCGTCACAAGGAGGTTTTTATCTATAGGTTTTAAAACGGCAGCATCATCGCCTATACCGATAAGAATATTTTTAGATTTTTTTTTAAATCTCTTTCTTATCTGGTCTAAAAGTAATAGCTCCCCAATTTGAGAAAGCTTCATGGTAGTCATTAATCAATGGTCATTAGTCATCAGTCGGGGATCTTTTTTAACTGATGACTAATGACTGCTGACTGTCTTTTTTGATTTTTGACTCTTGACTTTTGATTGGCGTTTGCTGCTATTGACTTTTTTCAGAGCAACCTTGAGTACATCATCCACTGTCTCAGCAAGCACAAACTCCATATCCTTTTTGATGTACTTCGGAATATCCTCAAGATCTTTTTTGTTCCTCTTTGGAATAATCACCCTTTTTATCCCCATTCTCTTAGCAGCCAGGGTTTTTTCCTTCAGTCCCCCGACTGGAAGCACCCTGCCCCTCAGCGTAACCTCCCCGGTCATTGCGATATTCTTATTAACAGCCCTTCCTGTAAGGGCTGAAGCAATCGTCGTAGCCATTGTAATACCTGCTGAAGGCCCATCCTTTGGAATTGCACCAGCAGGGACATGGATGTGAAGGTCTGTCTTAGAAAATACATCATCCTTTATGCCGAGTTTCTTTGATCTTGAACGTACATAACTCAAGGCAGCCTGTGCAGATTCCTTCATAACATCTCCGAGTTGTCCTGTTAGGGTAAGATTGCCCTTACCCTTCATGGTCGTTGCCTCGACATATATGATATCTCCCCCTGTTTCAGTCCATGCAAGACCTGTAGACACACCGACTTCGTCTTTCTCCATCTCTTCTTCAGGGAGAAACTTAGGTACACCGAGGAATCTATGAAGATTCTGTGTATTTATCACAAATATTTTCTCTTTGCCTTCAGCTATCTTTTTTGCCACTTTCCTGCAGAGGTTTGCAATCTCCCTCTCGAGGTTTCTTACCCCTGCTTCCCTCGTATACTGCGAAATTATATTAAATAGTCCCGGGTCTGTGATCTTCAATACCTTATTACTAAGGCCATGCTCCTCCAATTGTTTGGGTATCAAATAGTTCTTTGCGATACCAAGTTTTTCTTCGGTTGTATAGCCGGATAGATAGATAATCTCCATTCTGTCTCTTAATGGGCTTGGTATAGTGTCCACAAGGTTACCTGTCGTAATAAACATAACCTTCGAAAGGTCAAAAGGGACTGCAAGATAATGATCTGCAAACGAGTAATTCTGTTCCGGGTCAAGAACTTCTAAGAGGGCTGATGAGGGATCCCCCCTGAAGTCCATTCCTATCTTATCAATCTCATCCAGCATAAACACAGGATTATTTGTTCCTGCTGTTTTTATGCCCTGTATTATCCTTCCAGGGAGTGCACCAACATAGGTTCTTCTATGCCCTCTGATCTCTGCCTCATCCCTCATTCCTCCCAGTGACATACGGACAAATTCTCTTCCTAAGGCTCGTGCTATAGACCTGCCAAGCGATGTCTTTCCAACACCTGGAGGGCCAATAAAACAGAGGATGGGGCCCTTCATCTTTTCCTTTAACTTTCTAACGCTAAGATACTCTAAAATACGCTCTTTTACCTTCTCGAGATTGTAATGGTCTTCATTAAGCACCTTTTCTGCAGCCTTTATTTCAAGGTTGTCCGTTGTTGACTTAGACCATGGTAATTCAACCATCCAATCGAGATATGTCCTTACAGTCGCTGCCTCTGCACTGTCGGGATGCATTTTTTCCAAACGTTTAAGCTGTTTCTCAGCTTCTTTCATAACCTTTTCAGGCATTTTTGCATCTTCAATCTTTTTCTTGAACTCCTTTATTTCTTCTGCCCTTTCATCAATGTCACCAAGCTCCTTCTGTATAGCCTTTAGTTGCTCTCTCAGGAAATACTCACGCTGTGTCTTGTCTATTTCACCCCTCGCCTCTGATTGAATCCTCTGCTGGACTGTCAATAGCTCTATTTCCCTTGCTAATATCTCACTGACTCGCTTCAGTTTATCGACAGGATCGGTTATCTCAAGAATCTCTTGTGCTTGTTCTGTCTTTAATCCAAGATTTGAGGCAGCAAGGTCTGCAAGTCTACTAGGTTCTTCAATATTTTCAACGACTCCCATTATGTCCGGGAGTATCGTTTTTCCCAGGGAGACAACCTTTTCTAACTGTTCTTTTATGGTCCTTATCTGTGCTTCATTTTCTATAGTAAGCGTTGGAGGTTTTTGTTCACTTATCTTTTCTATATTGGCTTTAAAGAAAGGTTCGATCTGCGAGTAATTCAATGCCCTTGCCTTGGTCAGACCCTGCACAAGTATCTTCACCCTGCCATCGGGAAGCTTGAGCATCCTCATTACGAGCCCAATGGTACCCACGGAGTAAAGATCCTCAGGGGATGGGTTCTCGATATTCAGATCCTTCTGTGTCAGGAGAAGCACCATCCTATTTGTGTTGAGGGAATGTTCTATAGCCTTTATTGACATCTCTCTTCCTACAAAAAGAGGAAGTATCATATAAGGGAATACAACGATATCCCTTACTGGGAGCACAGGTAAATTATCGGGTATCTCAATCTCCTTGTCAGCCTTCTGTTCTACATCCACAACTTCTGCCACTTCAACTCCTTATAATTTTTTTTCTATACCTTAATTTTTAATCCCTCTACAACTTCAATAAGATACTTTTTAAGCTGTTCGGAAACCTGAGGGTTCTTCAATGCTAAATCAATTGTTGCCTTGAGGTAGCCGAACTTATCACCTGCGTCATATCTTTTCCCTTTGAATAAGTACCCGTATATAGGGCGCTTTTTGAGCAAATCCTGGAGTGCATCTGTTAATTGTATCTCACCACCTCTGCCTGGACCAATACCTTCGAGTATGTCGAAGATATCAGGTGTAAGGATATACCTGCCGATTATTGCCATGTCTGACGGAGCGTCAGTTGCTTTAGGTTTTTCTACGAGACTTTCAATTCTGTAAACACTGTCTTTTTCTTTTTTCCCATCAATAACCCCATATTTGTTTATGTCTGACATTGGGACTTGTTCCAGAGCAAGTATAGGAGAATTGAATTCCTTATAAAAATCAATCATGTGCTGAAGTAAGAAAGTATCAGGGTCAATGATATCGTCACTCAAAAGGACTGCGAAAGGCTCATCTTTTACAAACGGCTTAGCACAATGTATCGCATGACCAAGGCCGATGGCTGCCTTCTGTCTGATATAGGCAAAGTTTAGGTGATTCAGGCGACTGATCTCCTCAAGAAGCCTCTTTTTACCGGACCTTTTTAGACTCTCTTCGAGTTCAAAAGCAGAATCAAAATGATCTTCTATAGCCCGTTTGTATTTCCCTGTAATAATTATAAACTCCTCGATACCGCATACACGTGCCTCTTCAATTGCATATTGGATCATGGGCTTGTCAACTATGGGTAGCATCTCCTTTGGAGATGCCTTTGTTGCAGGTAGAAACCTTGTCCCAAGCCCTCCTGCAGGAAGTATAGCCTTTTTAATCTTCTTTTCCATATTTATATATTATAGAATATTTTTGAGCCTGTTGCACAAATCTGTTTATAGAGTCGTGCATAAAGTCAGTTTTATTGTCATTCCTGCGGAGGCAGGAATCCAGAAACCATTGAATACTGGATTCCGGCTTAAGCCTGTCCCTGCAGGTGTAAGCAGGGAGACTGCCCGAATGACAGAGAGCAAATAGAGTCTGTGTATAAACTGCAAATTGAATATTCCGTCATTCCCCGACTTGATCGGGGAATCCAGTATTTTCAATGGTTTCTGGATTGTCCGGTCAAGCCGGACAATGACAAAACCCGACTTTATACACAGACACCAAATAACCTTGCATAATTCGGGTTTAATATTACATGAATATCCTTGACAATATCAAGAAAAGGGAGGTTAACAGTTCTGCCTTTTCTCTTCTACATTCTCACTAGTAGATACCGATTCAGCTAATTCGGGCTGGATAGCAGGTAGGTATATCTTAAAGATTGTTCCCTTGCCCAATTCACTCTGCACATTAATCCATCCTCTATGATCAGTCACTATTGCATACACAATGGCAAGGCCAAGACCGGTCCCTTTACCGACATCCTTTGTGGTAAAAAACGGATCAAATATCTTTGGTATATCATGATCAGGGATACCACACCCTGTATCAGATACCGAAAGGCATACAAACTCATCTGCCCTGCCAACATGCTCCGTAGTATGGTATCTTTCGGTCTTGAGTTCTAAGACACCTTTTCCATCCATAGCATCTCTTGCATTCAGGGCGAGGTTCATTAATACCTGTGTAAGCTGTCCCATATCGGCACTTATCTCAGGTATGTCATTCTCAAGATTCACCTTTATCTCTATATTCTCCCCGACTGCATGCCTTATAAAGCCTTTGGTGTCTTCTAATAATGAGTTAACATTGGTTTTTCTGAATTGTATTGGCATTCTTTTGCCAAAAATAAGGAGCTGCCTTACCAGTGTAGCACCCCTTTTGCAGAGTGCGCTTATCGTCTTTAGTCTTTCATAGTCCGGGGATTCTTCAGGGGTATCCTGAAGAATCAGTTCAGAAAAACCGAATATGCCTGTCAGAATATTATTGAAATCATGGGCTACCCCACTTGCAAGTCTTCCTATTGATTCCATCTTCTGTGCCTGCAAGAGTAACTGCTGGAATTGCTGCTTTTCAGCCTCAGCTTTTTCCTTGGCTTTTCGCTCAGCCCATATCTCTATCGCCCTTGAAACCCTTGCGGAAAGACCTGCAATGTGCTTCTTGAGGATGTAATCAATCGCTCCCTCTCTCAAGCTGTCTACAGCTATCTGCTCACTACCCACGCCTGTTATGAAGATTATTGGTATATTTATCTTCTTTTCCTGACAAATATGGATTGCCTCAATCCCTGTTATGTCAGGGAGGGCATAATCAGCAAGTATAATATCTGCGTCAATGTCTGGAAGCTTCTCAAGAAACTCCTTTCTGTTTCGTGCTACTTCAAATGAGACATCAAATCCGCCTTTTTGGAGCTCGTAAAGCTCAAGCTCTACATCATCTGGATTATCCTCGAGAAAGAAGACCTTAAGTTTATTCTGCACTCCAATCATTACCTTACCAAAGGGGATTCATTCAACAAAAGCCAGTAAAATCCTACTTGTTTTACGGTATTAACAAACTGGTCAAAGTCCACAGGCTTTCTTATATAACTATTAACACCTAAATCATAACTTTCTATAAGATCCCTCTCTTCCTTTGAAGAAGTGAGAACCACAACAGGGATAATTTTGCGTCTCCTGTCTCCTTTTATTTTTCTAAGGATATCTATCCCATCTACCTTGGGTAGTTTAAGATCAAGTAGTATAAGACCTGGAAGCTGATGAGTTGAATTAGAATATTTTCCTGTATAGAAGAGATAATCTATTGCGTCCTGTCCATCACGCAACACCTCTACAGGATTTACAATATTGTTTTTTTCTAAAGCATGCAGCGTTAATTCCACATCATCAGGGTTATCCTCAACTATAGCAATGGTTACAAATTCTTTTATCATCTCTATCCTCCTGCTATAATGTTAATTATACTTGATTACACAGATTCTAAGGTTATGATTACACAGATTTAGAAAGCTAATCTTTTCTATAATCTGTGTAATCAAAGACATTTTTTATGTCTTTAGGTAATCTTACAAAAAATGTTGCCCCTTTTCCATGCTCTGATTCAGCCCATACCTTCCCGTGGTGGCGATCAACAATCCTCTTTACGATTGCCAGACCGATGCCGGTTCCTTTGTATTCCTCGGGCAGATGGAGTCTCTGAAAGACCTGAAATATCTTATCATGATACTGCATATCAAAACCTATACCATTGTCTCTCACAAATATTGCGTCTTTCTCTTCATCAAACCCTATCTCGATCTCCCTTATCTCCTTTTCTTGGGTAAACTTTATAGCATTCGATATAAGATTAGAAAAGACCGCCTGCATCAGCGTTGAATCGCACATTGTTTCTGGTAAATCTCCTATTTTTATAGAAATACCTCTCGATTTAATTTCTTCTCTGAAATCATTAAGTACATTATTAACTATGTCACTGAACTTTACAAGTCTCATTTGAAGCTCTGTCCTACCAGCCCGCGAAAGTGCGAGCATATCATCTATAAGGACTGACATCCTGCTTGTACCTTCTCTAATCCTTCTCAGGTAATGTTTGCATCTATCATCAAGCTGTGGTGAATATTCATCTATGAGTATTTTTGAGAAACCATCAATACTCCTGAGGGGCGCCCTCAGATCGTGAGAGACAGAATAGGCAAATGCCTCAAGCTCTTTATTGGCTATTTCTAATAAGTGGGTCTTTTCATTTAGCAGAGCGGTCCTATCCTCCACTCTCAACTCCAATTCCCTGCTGAATGAGGAAATTTTTTTAACCATATCATTAAAGGTAGTGCCGAGGACTCCAATCTCATCTTCTGTCTTTACATCCACTGAAACAGACATATCTCCTTCTGCAAACTTCTTTGCCGTTTCTGCCAATCTCTCTACAGGACGCCTTACCAGCTTAGTCAGCATGGTATAAGTTAATGCGATTATTGCAAATATGCCGAATATGCTCATTAGAATGGTACGGTTTCTTACAGAAGTAATAGTCGCATAAGTTTCCTCGGCATCCATTTTTATTATCATTCCTCCAAGAATCTTTCTGGAAGAGCCGTGGCAGTGATAGCAGTCCTTATGGTTTAGAATAGGATGAATATGAAGAAGGTATCTTCCAGTTGGGGTCTTGTTTTTAAAAAAGGCTTGTGATTGTTCTCCTGTTTTTAATGCATTGCTTACTGACAGTAATATGTTTTTATCAAAAATATGACTTTCTAATTTAGATTTTATTTTCTCCTTATGGGTAGCATAGGTTATTCCTTGGTTAAAATCACATATAAATATCTCCAAGCCTTTCCTTTCTTCCTTCATATCTGATAATTCTTTTTCTATAGAAGCACTATCTCCCACTGACATAGGATGTTTTATACCGGCATAGATTGTGCTTGCAATATCCTCAGCAGAGCGCTCCAGCTCTGATATCATGACTTCAGTCTGATGGGAGGCAGTCGTGTAAATTACAATAAGCATAACGAGGATCACACTGACTGTTAGGACTGTCAGAACCTTCCTGCTTAATCTTCTTCTTATAAAACTAAGCAATCTTCTTCTGTTTTATTTTTTCCTAAATTGAGCGATTCTTGTTGTCACCCTGAGCTTGTCGAAGGGTGAATCGTCTGTCATGGTTCGACAAGCTCACCATGACAGGCTGGTATGTTATTTCACCTTTTAAGACCTGCGAGACGTCTGCTCTACTTAGAATTGGCATTAAAATCGCTCAACTTAAGTTTTTTTTACTTAAAACTCTGATCTTCTGAAGGAAAGATACCTTTTTCTACTTCTTCTTTATATGCCCTTATAGCATCTAATGCTTCGTCTTTCAAGTTTGCATATCGTTTTGCAAACCTTGGTAAAAACCTTTCGAACAATCCGATAACATCGTGGAGAACGAGTACCTGCCCATCACAATATGGACCTGCACCGATACCTACAGTCGGAATTGAAAGCTCCTCTGTTATCTTCTTGGCAAGTCCCATTGGTACAGCTTCAAGGACGATTGAAAAGGCACCTGCATCCTCAGCGATATGGGCCTCTTCTATCAATCTCTTTGCGGCCTCCTCACTCTTACCCTGGACCTTATATCCACCCATCCTGTGAATTGACTGCGGAGTAAGGCCTATATGTGCCATAACCGGGACATCTGACTTTGTCATTGCCCTGATGTGTTCTGCAACATCAGCAGCACCTTCAATTTTTACAGCAGATGCATCAGCCTCTTTTAAAAACCTGCCGGCATTCCTTACCGCATCTTCAATATTAACCTGGTATGACATAAAAGGCATATCTCCGATAACCATCGCATTTTTGACCGCTCTGGAGACCATCCTTGTATGGTAAATCATCTCATCCATTGTAACCGGAAGGGTATTTTCAAGACCTTGCACAACCATGCTTACTGAGTCACCAACGAGGATGGCATCAATGCCTGCCTCATCAACTATCTTTGCAAAAGGATAGTCATAGGCAGTAAGCATTGTAATTTTCTTCTTTTCAGCCTTTTTCTTCAGAAAGTCCTGGATTGTTACTTTTGGCATGTTTAATCTTAACACAAAATTCGCTAAATACCCATAGGTAGCCTTATCCTGAACGTCGTTCCTTTCTCACCGCTTTCAGCAAAGATATTCCCTCCGTGAGAGACTACAATCTTATGCACTATTGCAAGGCCAAGGCCTGTGCCCTTCTCTTTTGTCGTAAAAAATGGTAGAAAGATCTTATCTATTATGTCCTCTGCAATGCCGTGGCCCGTATCAGATATTAAGATATCCAGAAAATCCCCTACTGAGCCTGTCGAAGTAGAGCCTGTCGAAGTAGTTCCTGTTAAAGCAGAAGCCTCTATTGCGAGTTTTCCTCCTTGAGGCATGGCCTCAACTGCATTCTGTATAAGGTTTGTAAACGCTTGCCTCAAAAGCACTTCATCACCCTTTATAATTGGCAGTTCATTAATGCCAAGGTAAAGATTAATATTAGTTCTTTCACCTATAACCACTTCAATACAATTTTCTATAATAGACTTAAGGTCGATATCAGAGATATTGAGTTCAGCAGGTTTTGCGAAGGAAAGAAAGTCATAGATAATCCTGTCCATAACAACAATCTCTTTCGAAATAGCATCTACAGTAGATTTTAAAGAGTTATCCACCTTTTTTGATAGAAGTTTTGTATAACCTGCAATCACCCCCATAGGATTTCTTAGCTCATGCGCGATCCCTGCTGATATCTCGCCGAGGCTCGATAGCCTTGACCTCAGTTCCATCTGGGATTCGATTGCCTTGAGATGTGTAAGATCTGTAAAAATAAGTATCTGGCCTATTGCCCTGTTTTCTCTGTCCCTCAAAGGTGAGAGTGTAAGTCCTAACCATATCCTCTTCCCCGAAGGTGTTGTGTAGCTTATCTGACCCCTTTCTACGACCTTCCCATCGCTTAGAAGGTCAGTTATTGGTTTGTTCAGTACCTCTGAATGATGCCTTCCAACAATCATTTCACCCTTAATCTCGAGTATCTTCTCAGCAGACAGGTTAACCTTCGTAACCCTTAACTCTTCGTCGAAACTCATTACCCCGCTCGGGACACTCTGCAGTATGTTTTCATTATAACCCTCGATTGCTAATGCCTTGTCCTCTGCCTTTTGCCGCAGAACCTCAAGTTCCTTTTCTTTCTCTTTAAGCTTTGATACAAGCTCATGAAATGTGTCTACGACAAAACCAACCTGAGATACATCCTTTCGCTCTAACTTCTTCTTGTCACTATAAAACCTTATAAATATTCTGAGAAAATATAAAAAAACTATGACTACAATCAGGAATATAACAGAATATAAAAATATTATCTCTGTCTTCATCTAATTACTGCCGAGATACCAATAAAATATCTCCTGACCATAAAAAAGCGTTATAACAGAGCCGAGGGCAAGAAAAGGACCAAATGGAATCCTTGATCCCTGCTCTTTCCCCTTAAATAATATCACCAAAACACCAATAATTGCTCCTGAAAGGCTTCCAAAGAAGGTTGTGAGTATTACCCCTTTCCATCCAAGAAATCCCCCAATCATAGCCATCAATTTGATATCCCCTCCTCCCATCGCCTCTTTTTTAAAAATGCGTGATCCTACCACTGCAATTAGATAAAATAATCCAAAGCCAATAAATGCTCCTATCAGAGACGATTTAATCCCGAGTGATAAATTCCGCATAAAAGGATTCAGCAGCAAAAATCCCCCAAACATTATTCCTATCGGGATGCCAGGTAGTGTTATTATATCTGGTATTATCTGAAAATCTAGATCTATAAATGATATAACAATAAGGGATGAACAAAAAACAAAATACACCAGGGTATGCCAGCCAAAACCAAATCTCCATAATACAAGGACATAAAACACTGCATTCAGGATCTCAACAAGGGGATATCTAAAGGATATCCTTGCCTTACATACCCTGCATCTACCACATAGAAATATATAACTTAATATTGGTATGTTATCCCATGGCTTGATTGGATTATCACAGGAAGGACATCTCGAAGAAGGGATGATTATTGATAAGTTTCTCGGTATCCTGTATATACAGACATTAAGGAATGAACCAACAACAGAACCGAATATAAAAGTTATAATATGTACAAACATAGAAAACCTAAACGTTGCATAAATATTATTGAGTAATCCCCCCATCCCCCCTTTACTAAAGGGGGGGCAAGGGGGGATTACAGATAAAATAGAATCCACTTTTGGTGAATTCTTAATAACATTGCTAAAATCATTGCTAATCCTTTAATTTCAACCTTCTTCATCTGTTTAGATACATTATTTATGCAACTATAAGGAAAATCGTTTACTCATGTGCTGCTTATCTCAGATGCCTTCTTTTTTGTTAAATCTATCTCGCTGTTGATTTTCTCAATCTCGCTGAAGGCATCTATTACAACACTGTCTTTAAGAATGTATCTGTCGGGGTATCCTTTCAATTCATAAACACGCTGGCCGATTGTTTTCATCAATTCATCCTTTTTTCTTTCCAACTGCGCTGACTGGTAAAGCAGTTTCATTACTAAGTATTCTATCTTGAGTCTTTCTGAAAGTAATGACGAAAAACACCTTACCTTTTCGACTCCGCTATCGAAATTATTTTTTAACCTTTTCCACATAACACCCCCACAATCCCCCCATCCCCCCTTTACTAAAGGGGGGGGCGAGGGGGGATTACCCTGTCTTAAACAGTTCGATCTTTCCTTCCCAGAATGTCTCAAGGGATTTCCTTAACAGAGGAAATCCCTTTAAATCAGGATCTCTATCAATGAGGCTGAATGCCTCTCTCCTCGATGCCTCAAGGAGTTTTGCATCCCTTACTATGTTTGCTATCCTGAGGTCTGGCATACCCGATTGACGTGTTCCAAAAAATTCCCCTGGCCCCCTTATATTCAGATCTTCCTCGGCTATCCCGAAACCATCGTTACTCTTCACCATTATATCGAGTCTCCTTCTTGCCTCCTCCCCATAAGGTTCATATGCTATTAGTATGCAGTAGGACTGATGTGAACCCCGACCTATCCTTCCCCTTAACTGATGAAGCTGTGAGAGACCAAACCTTTCAGCATGTATTATAAGCATAAGCGTTGCATTCGGCACATCTACACCCACCTCTATCACGGTTGTGCTAACCAGTATATCTATATCTCCCTTTTTAAAAGATGCCATTATTTCTTCTCTTTCCTGTGCCTTCATTCTGCCATGGAGTAACCCGACTTTAAATTCGGGAAAGAACTTCTCAAAGGCACTTTTACCTATTATCGCTGACCTGAGATCTGTTTTCTCTGACTCTTCTATTATAGGATAAACGACATAGACCTGCCTTCCCTTTTTCCCCTCTTCTCTGATAAGCCTGTATATGTAATCTTTCTGCTTCGAGTCCAATAAAATGGTTTTCACAGGACATCTCCCTGGCGGGAGTTCATCAATAATAGAGTAATTAAGGTCACCATAGAGTGTAAGCGCAAGTGTCCTCGGTATAGGCGTTGCTGTCATGACAAGTACATCAGGGTTAGCTGCCTTTTTCCTGAGCAGGGCCCTTTGCACTACACCGAATCTGTGTTGTTCGTCTATAACCACAAGACCGAGGTTTTTAAATGTAACCCCCTCCTGTAAAAGTGCATGGGTTCCAACAACAATATCAATCTCTCCTGAAGCAATCTTGCTTAGAGGTCTATCCTTCTTGCTCCCTGTCAAAAGACATATCTTCAAACTTAGGTTTTCTATTATCCTGTGTATATTAATATAGTGCTGTTCTGCAAGTATTTCTGTTGGTGCCATCATAGCTGATTGATATCCACCTTCTGCCGCAATCATAATCGCCATTAAGGCAACAATTGTCTTCCCGCATCCAACATCGCCTTGTATAAGTCTGTTCATGGGGTAAGGCCTTTTCATGTCTATGAGTATATCACTGAACGCCCTTTCCTGCGCTTTTGTTAGACTGAATGGGAGCATCTCTATAAGTCTTTTCATAAAGGTGCCGTCGGGATTAAAGGCAATCCCTTTCTCAAGCTCATTACCCCTTTTCATTACTGCAAGGCCGAGCTCAAGCATAAAAAGCTCATCGAAAGAAAGTCTTTTGTGAAAATCACTCACTCCCCTGTTAAGAAATTCAATATCTACATTGTCAGATGGAAAGTGGATTTGCAAAAGACTTTCTGAGAGACCAAGCAATGAGTTTCTCCTCAGGACTTCTACAGGTATCGTATCGCGCACGTCCCTGATATGAGTGTCTATAAGATTGAACATTATTGTCCGGATTTGTCTTACACTAAGGCCGCTGGTCACTCTATATATAGGTACAATCCTGTTCATATGAATTAATGAATCGTTGTCGCTTATAATCTCATATTCAGGGTTATCCATCTCAAATCCGATTCCCCGGTAATGATCCATCTTGACGGCCCCACAAAGCAGCACTTTCTGCCCTATTTTGAAATTCTTTTTCATGAATGGCTGGTTAAACCATTTACCCTTTAAAAGACCACTCCCGTCACTAATTATAAGTTCGAATATTTTTAGATTTTTCCCTGGCAGCCTTATGACCTCGGCAGAGATGACCTTTCCAGACACAGTCTCCACATTGCCATATCTAAGATCACTTATCTTTCTAATATTGCTTCTGTCTTCGTATCTATACGGGATGTAATACAAGGCATCTTTAAATGTTTTGATACCGAGGCGGCTCAAAAGTCTGGCCCTTTGAGGGCCTACACCCTTTATATACTGGATTTGAAAATCTGATATGTCTTTATTCATAAGAATTCCTCGAAGCTTATGCTTCGGGGGTAATGGTTTACCCTTATCCATATGACAAGGCTTTCAGTTCCCCTCTTTGGAAAAGAGGGGTTAGGGGAGATTTAATGGGCACGAAATTTCCGAAAAATCCCCCCTCACCCCCCCTTTGCCAAAGGGGGGAAGGCGTATAGGTGAACTATTACCTTAGGGGTAGTTCATTCATCAACGGAGGGGGGAGAGAATGTCCTCTCTGCTTCTTCTATTCTTATCTTGGAATATTCGGTTTCGCTCAATATATCTATATCCCACCCTGTGAGCTTTGTTGCAAGCCTGACATTCTGCCCCTTTTTGCCTATAGCGAGTGAAAGTTGCTGGTCATTGACAATAACCATTGCTGTCTTATCCTCCTCATTTATCCCTATTCTATCAACCACTGCAGGACTTAATGCCCTTGCAATAAGCTGTCTGGGGTCATCTGTCCATGGTATGATATCTATTCTCTCTCCCCTGAGTTCACGCACTATTGACTGAACCCTTGTACCCTTCATACCCACGCATGCACCCACCGGGTCAATAGAGGGATTACTTGAGTATACTGATAGTTTTGTCCTTTCACCAGGTTCCCTAACTATACCTCTGATTACGACAAGACCTTCGTTAATTTCTGGGACTTCCATCTTAAATAAAGCAGCAACAAATTGTGGTGTTGACCTCGTAACCATAATAGCCGGCCCTTTCGGTGTAATCTTTACATCTTCTATAAATGCCCTGATGGTATCACCCCTTTTCAGGTTTTCATTAGGAAGTGTCTCCTTTACCGGAAGGATTGCCTCTGTCTTGCCAAGGTTAAGAAAATATACTCCTTTCTCCTTTCTCATAACCATTCCACTTACAATCTTACCAACCTTGTCTTTGAACTCATTGTAAATCACATCCCTTTCTGCCTCTCTCACCCTCTGAAAGATAACCTGTTTTGCTGTCTGGGCAGCAATCCTACTAAAGACTTGCAAATCTAAAGGTACATTAACTACATCCCCTTCCACTCCATCAGGAAGAATCTTTCTGGCCTCATCTATAGAGATTTCTTCATTCTCATTTGAAACCTTTGAGACAATTTTTTTAGTTTCGAAGACAAATATATCGCATGTCTTTGGGTCTATTCTGAGATCTATGTTAGCCCTTCCTCCAAACCTTTTCCTTGTGGCAGAAAGCAGGGCAGACCGCAGGGTTTCGATCAATATATCTCTTGATATTCCCTTTTCTCTGCTTATTTGATCTATTACATGGCAGAGTTCTTTTGTCACTTAAACTCTACCTCCAGTCTTGCCTTTGATATTTTCTCAAATGGTATATGTATCTCACAGTTATTTACTAACAGATATACAAAATCGCTGTCAACTTTTATTATACGACCTATGAAAAAACTCTGGTTTTCTATTTTCTCTACTGTAACTATACGTATAAGTTTACCGATATTTTTCTCAAAATCTTTTATGCCCTTCACTGGTCTATTGAGCCCCGGTGAAGAAATTTCCAGCGTGTACGGCCCTGGAAAGAGGTCTTCAACATCGAGAACAGCCCCGAAGCCTTTGCTGAACCTCTCACAGTCATCGAGGGTAACCCCCCCATCCTTATCAATAAAAACCCTGAGCAATAACTTACCCCTTCCTAATAACTCAATGTCAAATACTTCTAACCCTTGCTCATCAGCAACCTGCCCTGCTAATTCTAAGACCCTTTGCTTTACATCATTCATTGTAAATCCTAATCCCCCCCATCCCCCCTTTAGTAAAGGGGGGATGGGGGGGATTTATAAAACAAAAGAGTGGGTAGTCCCACTCTTCGCATTACAAATCATAAAATTATAACAATTTTTAGTATAAAAAGCAAATTCAGGGATGGGGATCCACCCATCCCTGAAAATTTACTACTAATGTGCTGGCTTTTCTGGAGCCGGTGCAGGTGCAGGTGCCTCTGCTGGCTTTTCTGGAGCCGGTGCAGGTGCAGGTGCCTCTGCTGGCTTTGGTGCCTCTGCTGGCTTCTCAGCTGGCTTACAGCCCACTGTAAATGCCACGAGTAACATTAATGATAATACTAACGCTATAAATTTCTTCATTGATTTTCACCTCCTTCCAAAAAACTTGATAAATATCTTAAAAAGATATTACAACACAAAGAAATTTGTCAACATTAAAATCCCGAAATTGTATAACTATATATCTATAAAAATCAAGTCAATTCTAACAAAGACAAATAATAAAACGTCAGGGGGGTTACATTGTAACTAACTTTACAATTCTCTGAAGAACCATTGTTTTTGTAGATTTAGGGTTTTTATGCTACTATGAAAGAAAATTAAAGAGGTGAATAAGTCCAGAAATTTTATTAATGAAAATTGTTCCTATTTTATTATTTCTTACCCTGACGATAATCCTGATTTCCTGCACACGCGAACCAGAGATAAAGAAACCTAATGCCATAACAATCGGCTCACTTGCAGATGCAAAAAGACTGTTACCCCTGCTTGCCTCTGATAGTGCCTCAGGAGATATAAGCGGCTGGATCTTCAATGGACTGACAAAGTACGACAAGGATATAAAAATTACAGGTGACCTTGCTGAATCATGGGATATATCCCCTGATGGCCTTCAGATAATCTTTCATTTAAGAAAAGGCATTTTGTGGCATGATGGTGTTGAGTTCACAGCAGATGACGTTATTTTTACTTATAATACAGTGATTGACCCGAAGGTCCCAACCCCGTACAGCAGTACCTACGGGCCTGTTGAAAAGGTCGAGGCGTTAGATAAATATACAGTAAAGGTGGCTTACAAAGAGCCTTATGCGCCTGCACTTGAGTCATGGGGAATGGGCATAATACCTAAACATATACTTGAAGGAAAAGACATAACTAACGAAATTTACAGTAGAAATCCAGTTGGTACCGGCCCATATAAGTTAAAGGAGTGGGTAACCGGTCAGAAGATAGTTCTTGAGGCATTTGATGATTATTTTGAGGGTAGACCAAAGATAGACAAATACATCACACGCGTTATACCGGATACAGCAACAATGTTTCTTGAACTTAAATTTGGAGGTATAGACCTTATGGGTCTTACACCTCCTCAGTATAAACTCCAGGCAGATACAGAGTTTTTTAACAAATACTTTCAGAAATTCAGGTACCCTTCCTTTGGATATACATATCTTGGTTATAATCTTCTCGACCGGAGATTCTCGGACAAAAGGGTAAGACAGGCTATAACATATGCTATAAACAAAAGGGATATTATAGATGGTGTCTTGCTCGGTTATGGGACACCATGCACAGGACCGTTCCCTCCGGAATCATGGGCATATAATCCTGAAACAAAAGACCTTGAGTATAATCCTGAGATATCAAAGAGGCTTTTTGAAGAGGCAGGGTGGAAAAAAGGTCAGAGCGGTCTGCTCGAAAAAAATGGAAAAGCATTTGAATTTACTGTACTCGTTAATCAGGGGAATGAGGCAAGGCTTAAAACCGCACAGATAATAAAGGAGAATCTTAAAAATGTCGGGATTAAGATGAATATTAAGGTTCTTGAATGGCAGGCAATGTTACACGAGTTTATAGATAAGAAGCGATTTGAGGCAGTCATCCTGGGCTGGGCACTTTCCAGGGACCCTGATATATTCGATATATGGCACTCCTCAAAAACAAAAGAAGGTGAGTTTAATTTTATCTCATATAAAAATGAGGAGGTGGACAAACTCTTGCTTGAGGGAAGACGCACCTTTGATTTTGACAGGAGGAAAAAGATATATCACAGGATTCACGAAATACTTTCTGATGAGCAGCCATATACATTTCTATATGTTCCTGATGCCCTCCCCGTGCTTCATAAAAGGTTTAAGGGCGTTGAAAAGGCACCTCTCGGCATATGGTATGATTTTATCCACTGGCACGTACCTAAAAATAAAATTGAGTGGAATAAGTAGACTCCATTGCCTTCTGGCTCTTTGGTTTCTTCGAAATCGTTATTACAGAAAGCGATATTGAATGGCTACACGTAGAAAAGCAACGTAGGAAACAACGTTCCCCAAAGGCTACAAAGGCTATATGATGCCCCAGATCTTTATAAGAGCCTTTTTCACGTTACCACCATATGTTTTCTTATGCTTCCTATTTGCCCTTTTTCTGACATCCCCCTCAATAATCGTATCTTCACTGACTCTGACCCTCTTACCGTGTGCTCGAAGCACATAGGAAGCATAGCAACGGGTATATCCTGTCAATTCTGTGAATTCATTCAGAATGATTCCTTTGTGCATCTTCTGCGCCCTTTGATATTGTGGCGCAATCATAGCTGTTACCCTTTTTCTTTCTCGCATCGTTAACCTCATTCCCGCCTCCTGTTGCTTTTTGCCAGGAGACAATTGTGATATTTTCGTGTAGATTTTTAAATTAGGCAACGATTTAGTTTTATATAGATTTTTGATGAGGCAATTCGAGATTTTTCGAAATAATGTCTGTTCAATTATAATAACCTTAATAAAAGCCGCCGGTATTCTATTCTTGACAGTATCGGGATTTGGGTGTACTATTTGTATTGACAAAAGAATTTGTCTTTCTTAGAATTATCACATTATTTATAGTCTCTATTAAATGGGTATAGATTTTGAATAACAGAGAAAGACGTAAAACTTTTAATGCTCCCACTTACCCTGGTAATTATCCTGGTGATGTTGTTAAATATTATAAAAATAATTTCGATACCCCTAATGCATTACGAGAATTCTTTAATCCTAAACCTGGTGATGCCATTTTGTTAGCAGCTGACATACGTAATTTTACAAAAACATCTTCAGATGCAGACGATATTGAAGTATATACTTTTTTAACACAGTTTTTTTCTGCTGCTAATCAATTTATAAAACAAATACCAGAAGCATACGTTATCAAGATAATAGGGGATGGATTCTTAGCTCATTTACCATCAAATAGCGCTGTTAGAGTAATTGAAGTTGCAAAACAAATAATGATATATTTTATCAATATTAAAGAAAAATTTAATTTTGGTTTTACTAATTTAGGCATCGCAATATCAAAATCAGATATCCATATGAAAGGTGCCATTGGTGATTGTAATTATATGGATTTCACTATAATAGGACATAGTATAAATAAACTGTTTCGAACCTTAGCATGTACAGAAGGGGCAATGACATTTATATCTGATAATTTACGCGATATTATTAAATCTCAGTATCATTACATTTATCTTGGGGAAAAAACTTTTAAAGGAATATTAAATAAAACTGCTTGTTATTCAATAATTAGAGAAAAAACTGAAGATGAACGAAAGTATAATAAGAAGCTACTCTGCTCTAAAGAAAATTGCTCTGAATATTTTGATGTTTGTCATTGGGCATGGAAAGTAGGGGAAAATTGTGCAGCCACTTATAATAATAATGACATATATCATGAATTAAAGTGTTCAAAATGTTTAAATAGTAAATGTTGGCAGTATAGTTATTGTTTGCCAAAGGCAATAAATGCTCAAAACGATAAAGATACAGAATGTTGTCACATCTGCTCAAATTTCAGGAATTGTTATCATGCCTTTCATCTCGGTCGTCATTTAGAACCATTGCTTAAATGTGATGAAGATATATATATGTTTTTAAAAAGTACCAAAGATAGTTTTTTACCAGAAAAAGGAGGAGATAATGGAAGCAATAGTTCAAAAAATTAGTAATATATGGAGAACCAACTTAGACCTTTTAGAAAAGGATGATGAAGTTAATGGTGTTTCTGGAGAAGCTATTTTTAGTATTTTCAAAATCTTGGAACCCTTAATTATTGATAAGTACGAAAAATTAAAAATCAAATTCAAAATGATTGCAGGTCCCATTATTTCAATTGACGAGGAAACAGAAATGAATCCTGTGATTGAATTAAATAATAAAGGAGCTTTAGAACTTTACATTTCACCATATCGTCAAATAGTTCATTTTATAACTTTTGGGAACAAAATAATGTATCAAGAAAATTATCATTATCCTTTTGCTGAAGAGAGAACCGGTTTTACTATAAAAGATAATGCTCTAATAGAAAAATATAGGTTTGATTTTTATAATTTGATTAAAGTTCTGAAACTTGAAAGATATCCAAAAGGTTACACTCCAATTTTTTTATCTAAAAAGCAAATATCTGAATTAAGCGCCAAGTTAAAATATAAATATGACTTTTTAAGTAAAGATGCGATGAAATTCATGTCAGCAAACCTTTAAATATACTTTTCGCTCAAATAAAAATATAGGCCAACTGACCTACCGCGGCGATAATGGTTGGATAAAAGTTAAACTACTTCCACAAGAAAAAATTGTTTGGTTAAATATCAAATCAGCTATTCTTATCGAAGAGATAAAATAATACATGAAATTGTGAGGTACCCTCTAATATAATCGCAATCATGCTCCTACAGTTTCTCTGACAGAAAAATTCTACTCGCCCCTCAAACTATTTTATATAGGGCAGTTAAGTCGCAGTGTTGCCGGTTATTGCTGGTGCAGCCCCCGGCGTTTCGCCGCAGATATATAATGCTTAGATTGAACATTAACGGATCGGCTCTACTAAATTAACAAGAGTACTTAGTTGTGGTGTACTTAGTTGTGGGTAAATGTTTCATAAGGAAATCAACTAAACTTATAATAAAGAGGTGGCCGGGTTTGTTTAGACAGCTTAAAGGAGTTTTTAAGTGATAAGCTGTTCTGCCTCATGCCGCTACCTGCATCTTAGGTAGTTTATTACAGTAAACCTCATCCGGTGTCCTCCGGTCAAG
>JBFLZS010000024.1:0-44340 GCA_040756135.1 Nitrospirota bacterium | reverse complement strand
CTGACGTTCTGTTTGATTTATTAAATCAGATAAGTGCGTACAAGATACCTGCACAATATATTCTTTTTGACAGCTGGTTTGCATATCCAGGGGTTATCATAAAGATTTGTCAGTATAAGCTGCATACCCTACGAATTGGCGATAGATGACATTCCAGCGGCGAAATGGGTTGTAGCTGCTGCGACACCAAGTGAGGTGATCTGGCTGTCTGATGCAGGACAGGTGGTTTTACGGCCGAATGCCAATCAGTATCTCTTTATCCCTTGGGAGGCAGGGGTCGAACCGCAGTTTCTACTTGGTGGGCCTCACTGCTCGTCAGACGGGCATCTATGGATGCAAGTTCTTCATCCCACCATTCATGAGGGTGAAAAAGGTTTCTGCTTTATTCAACTTGGGCGATCGAACCCTGGCCAACGTCCATCGGTTGGTGCGCGTATGCTGACAGGCAGAAGCTCTATCAAAGTGGAGAAATTGCTAAAGGATGACCCGTGGATCGAGCCTACGGTAGTGGCCAGTATGGATCATGCTAACGATGAAGCGGTTATACCAATGCTTGAATCCACGAAAGACGGTACTCTTCTGGTTCTACGGGCTGATCACATTCAAGGGATAACTCGTTTCTTTGAAAGAACCGATGAATTAATTGCTACGCGCTTTCAAATTATGGGCCAGCACGGAGACAAAGGGTTTTACGTAAAACGGCTACGAGAGCCGTGGACTGCGTCTGCTTTTATTTTTGAGGATGTGCTGTTTATCTATCACCCAGACATTAAGTCGCTTCCTGGCTGGCTGACCGTTTCTGCTGAGGGCGAATGAGAGGGGTTATGAGAAAAATTATTCTTGTACAAATCATTGTGATTTTGCTAACGCTATACAGCGGAAAAGTTCAAGCCGTTCAGCAAGCTTTCCTGATTCAAAACTCAGGTTGGATGGAGCCCTTCTATAATGATGTGCACTCCGAATTCAAACCACTTATTATTGCCATTATAGAGGCTGTGGCTGATCCTGGCAAGCCATTCATTGTATTAACCTTTAACCAGACAACGTCACATAACCAATCACCCACCATTATTTATAACAGCACAATCGGAGCAGGCCTGCGTGAAGCTGTTGTTAGTGCCAAAATCAGTTATGAACGCACCCAATACATCTGCCTCATTGGGGGCTGATGGCCGTACTCTTCTCCTCGATATTGATGTTTCTTCTCGCCAACCAGTCGTAAAGATCGTATGCAGAATGGAGAACCTTTTTTACCCATATCGTATAGTGTCAGCTAATTTAAGTGCGCAAATCGAGGGGAAAGGTTGGACAAACAACCTTCCTATTTCTCCGAAGAGAATTGAAAATTTGGCGCCGGGTAGCGGTACGTCTGACGTAGTAGTCGAAATTCCTATCCGCGCTGAATTGCCAAAGGTTTGGTCGCTCACCTCTCTCTTCGACTTTGGTCGTCAAGTTCGCATTCCATCGGTAATTCGTGTTCGCCTTGAAAATCAGCAATTGAGGATTGATGATGCATTTCTTAATCGTTTGGGCGAAATCTTCCCTGGAGATCCATTACCTGATGTTTTTGTACCACCAGCATCAGTCCAGGAATCAATCGCAACAATCCCTTTGCTAATTCGAGTCAATTATCCACTATTGCCTCTATTGGTCGTTATCGGTAGCGTCATTGTTCTGGTGCTATCAGGTATTTTCCTTTTTTCTCGTTCTCGCTCGGTGGGTAGTTATGAAATTATGGTTGATGGTATATCACGACGCATAAGTGTTAGACGATTTTCAAGTCAAGCAATCTTTGATGAAGCAGGACAGCAAATTGGCGTAATTAAGAGGAAAGGCGGATCCCCGACCGTAGAATCCGTAACTCCTGGGCATACACTCAGCCTACGATGATAAGGACGTGAGTGTTGTCGTATAAAAAAATTGAAACTTATTAGCTCTTTAATAACTTAACGAGGAGGCAAACATGGCAGAGCAGACACAGAATAAAGGTTTCACGATTCCGGAACCTACGACGGATAAAGGTCAAACACCTACTCCAGGCGCCCCACTATCGACATCACAAACTAAGGAAGGGGTAGAGTTACCAAAAAGTCCTGAAGCTGGTGCTCCGCAACCGCGTGACTATGCTATTGCTGGCGGTGTGCTTCTGGTATTGATCATAGCCTTTTTTTTCGCAAAAAATGCTTATGCTAATTTTCTTGCTAAGAAGCGAGTGTCTGCCGGTGCCGCAAATGCCGCTGGGTGGTGGCTGTTCATTTTCCTGACCGGCCTGGCAACATCGGCGACGTTGTCAATACTGAGCCCATCTAAATTTCTGACACCGATTTTCATGGCTCCAATATTGTTGGTCAGCGTTGTGGCGTTGGTGCTTATGTTGGTCACCGGCCGCCGTTCTTAACGAACAAGTATTTAGACGATCAGGAGGATATATGCCGGAACAGGATGCAACAGGCCTTGCCTCTATGATGGAAGATGGGAGGCAGGACGAAATCAGAAAACTGCAACCGAGCCTTTTTATAGGCTTGGGCGGTACTGGGCTGGAAGTAGTTCTCCGTATTCGCAGACGGATCCTCCACGCAACTTGGGGGCCTGGAAGATCGGTACGGGTGAGTTCTCTGGAAGAGTTCCCCGTTGCTGAATTTATGCATTTTGATCTTGATCAAGGTGCACTACTTGAAGAGGGTCGTGCCGCTAGTAATGATCCCCTTGCAAATCTGGTCAAGCTGCCAGCACAAGACCGCGTCATATCTGGATTGGACTTGCTCAAGTACTCCCGTAATGAAGACGATCTTCACAAGTATCCGAACATAGCAGCATGGTTCCCATTGACTGCCGAGAAGGTACGTTCGTTAGGTATCGACCCAAGCAAAGGTGCTGGGCAGATGCGCCCCATCTCTCGCCTCTACTTTTTTGACAACTATCGTCAAACACGAGACACGATTGCTCAGAAATTGGATCACCTTAAAGCAAATCGTCAAAACCGTCATCAGTTGGCTCGTTTAAATTTGGAAGTTGCCGGTGAAAAAGACGAAAAAGTGCGGATTGTCGTCATTGGTTCAATCGCGGGTGGCACCGGATCAGGGTCTTTTTTAGATATGGGCTGGCTGGCCAGACTCTTGGCATATAAAGCTTTTGGCGGTGATCGCTATGACGTTCAACTTGTTCTTTTCACTCCGAGAGGCTATGCGAAAGCGGACAGGGATCATACAGAAGCCAATGGATATGCAGCGCTTATGGAGCTTGAAACCTGTATGCGTCAATACCCAGAGTTTATATGCGGCAGTGATGGAAAAGGGACATGGTTACTGGATGAGGGTAAGCTGAGTCTTGATCCTACACCTTATACTGATGTGTATTTGATTGAGACAGCAAATATGGGCCGACATGCACTCGAAGATGTTAAGGAAGTTTACGAAATGGTTGCGGATGCACTCTTTGAGGATTTTTTGAATGCCGATTTTGCTGACAAGAAACGTTCCATCGCTGTAAATCAGCAAAAACATAAGAGTCTCCCATATCATCCACCTATTCCTGACGGTTATGGAGAACTCAAGCTGAAATACAATATGGGGTATTCTTCATTCGGCCAGTCAATATTGGACACTCAACATGCACAACAATTGGACGAACAGGAATACCGTTGGTGCGCTGCAATGCTGGAGGCCTTCTTCTGCGTTTCGGGACAGGATAAGAGTGCATTGCGTGCGACCGATCAACAACGCGATGATTTTATTAGACAGCACTTGAAGCTGATTCCAGTGACATTTGATCGGTTCCCGGATTTCGGAAACAACAAGGAACGGCGGGATATTTGTTCCCCTTTTATTGATAACCAATTGACAACTGATTTGTTGAAGGATGAGCATGGAGGAATTGAAGATGCTATCCAACAAAAAGTCAATGCAGTGATCGAACGAATCAAGTCCGATGAACACAATATAACTGAGTGGGCAAGACTGTTACGCGAGCAGATTCCGGCCCTCGAACAGGATGCAATCCGTAATCAGGATACTACTGCTGAGACGAGCGAAGATCGCGTGGAACGGTGGCGATCTCATGTGTTGGAAGAGAAAAAGCAACTCTTAAACAATAGGCTCTATAATTACCTTGACGACCAGGATTATGGCGGCCTTGAATTTGTACTTACGCTAATAGACCTGATTAAGACGGCATTTGATCATCCTGCTACCGGACTAGTAAACCTTCTAAGAAGTAATTCTGAGCGTTACTTCAACATCAGAGATGCGTTGAAAACGCACCAAATTGAAAATTCGCTCGGCAATGTGGCCACAGCAGTCGAAAAAAAATTATTGAAGAAACCAGATACTACTAAGGCGAAGACATATATGGATCAATTAAAACAGGATATTGGTGACTATTTGCGGTTTCACGTGCGCGGAATAGCTGCCAAGAATGCGGCGATACTGTTGACCGAATTGTCTTCCTATCTCGGATCGAGGAATGGCACGGACGACAAGGGTAATCCTCTATATACGGGTTTGATGGAGGAGTTCCAGTCAGGGCGTCGCGAAGTGCAGGCTGTTGCTAATGAAATCAGAAAAATGACCAAACGGATTGAAGATAGCAGTGACAAACGGCATGCCAATTATATATTCTTGCCAGTAGCCGATTTAGAAACAGTCTTGCCAGGTGGTCAGCAACTCCGGATATGGGCAAACGAAGCATTTAAGGATTTTGAAGGATCGCGAAAGATATTCCCAATGTTAAAAACTCCGATTGGAAAGGCCAAGCTTATTGCGCGTCTCCGAAACAAAGCAGTTGCAGAGCGGGTAAATATGGTCGCGACCTCTACTGGGTGGAAAGATCCTTTGGTAATCAAGCTCAACAGCATAAAGGAAACAAGGCAAAGAGTTTTTTCAGATCTCCTGCGTGCCGCTATGCCGTGGATTGATGCAAGCTTTGCTGATGTCCCACTTAAAGCACAGAGATTCAAATGCCTGCTTGGCGTAGGCAAGGTGGAAGAGTGGGAGCCATTTCTCGAAGAATTGAGGGCGTGCCTGCCTACCTATGCGGGAATCACCGCAGAACAGTTCCAGCTTTGTTCCACTGGAATTCCCGGTCGCGCAGTGTGCTATTGCGAGCTTTCAGGTTTTCCGCTGCGCGTGCTTCGTGCTCTAGACAACTGGCGGGTAAGTTATCGTCAAGTCAGCAAGGAATGGCCGTTGCATACTCATATCGACCCTACCTTGTTCGTCAACCTCTCGTGCCTACAACGCAAGAACTCAAGGATCGCGCCTCTGATTTCCGTCTTTTCTTGCTTGCCGTAATGTTACGAATTTTAGTGCGCAATCCCCAGAAAACGATTCCTCCGGGACAGTATTTGTTTGATTTCGGACATGGAGATCGCAGAAATTTCGGAAATGAGCGTGCCTTTCGTACTAATGGATTTCCCCCGGAATTTCGACGCCATATAGAAGAGTCTGTGAAGGAGAAACTGGACAAATTTGATGCATACCAACTTATGGCATTGTCTGTTTTGGCAAATATTATAGGAAGGATAACATATGAATCAAAGAGGGTCAAAGATGATTATTCTGGTGCTGAGTATAAAGTCCCAGGATTCTCAAATGTTGCTGCTTTGAAGCTTTCAGATGAACTGTTACAATCGGCAAGGCAGCGAGGGCTTGAAGAAAAGGAAACAAGGCGGTTTGAGAATAAGCTGGCCGATTGGGATGATTTGATAGGCAGTCTTAATCCTTGGACAGAAGAGATTCCTGATTCAGCGCTGGATGCATATTCATGGGAGGTCGAAGAACCTAATGATCAGATGCCAAACCGTTCGAAAAGACGCGTGAAGAAAGAATTCTTTGAAACTGACTGGATTAAAAACTATGTATACGGTGATACTACGCCTAATCGTTGTTCAATCTGCGGTGAACGAGTTGATGGCAATCCAAAATTTTGTCCGCATTGCGGCAATGCCTTAAATTTTGGAACAAGGTGTTCAGGTTGTGGAAATACAATAGTGGGAAATCCGAAGTTCTGTCCGAACTGCGGCAAACAACAAAACGCTCCAGCCAAATGCTCGGGCTGTGGTCAGTCGATTGAAGAAGGCCAGAAGTTCTGTCCGAACTGTGGCCAGTCAGTGAAACGGTAGGCTATTAGTTTAATAGAGCTATCTCAATAAGAACTATGGATTTTCCAGCTAAGTGCAACCATTGCAATCAACCGCTTTTCGGCCCGGTCAAATACTGTCCTTTCTGCGGCACAGAATTTCTTTCTGGCACGTCTGAGAAACAAAAGCTTGACTCTCTTAGGTCTGCAATTGACGATTCGTTGGTAAAAGGAGAATTCACGCCTGACGTTGGAACATATATAAAGAAAAAGGGGAAAGAGTTAGGCATTGCTGAAGAGGTATGTAATTCCTTCTTGCTTGAAGTGTTGAAGGAAAAGAAATTTATCCCAAAAAAAGAAAGCCCCCATGATCCGCTTTCTGTATGCTGGTATTCTGCTGGAAAAAAAGAGGTGCCACCTAAACCAAAAAAACCCGTAGAGGTTAAACAGCCAGTCTCAATGCCTACAGAACCTGACACTATCCCCCCGACAGTGACGAGCTTCAGCATACCGTCGACATCGACTTCCCTTAGTGTGGCGATCACGAATTTTGAAGCAACGGATATTGGAGGAACAGTCGCCGCCTTTGCGGTAACGGAAACACCAGCTCAACCTTTAGCATCAGATACTCGCTGGAGTGTTTCTAAGCCGACAATCTATCCCTTTACAAGTGCCGGTACACATACCCTTTATGCATGGGCAAAGGATAATTCGAACAATGTCTCAAGCGAACTGAAAAGTGCAACTGTCACCATTATGCTGCCCCAACCGAAGCCGATCTTTTTGAAAGTAGTCTTGGTTTTGGGAATCGTTGTCATCATAGGTGGTTTCTTTTATGCGAAAAAGGGAAGCTTTATGCAGTCAGTTTCAAAAACTGAGCAGGGAGAAATAAAGCCTCAACCAATAGCTGAGCAGCCAAAAGAAGCAGTAAGAGAAGTAGTTGAACCGCCAAAGCCGCAGGCGGAACAGGGAAACAGCCAACAACCGGCACCAGCCACAAATCTCAATGAAGAGAGAGAAAAGATAAGGCAAGAAGCGGAGCGGGAAGCCTTGGCCAAGGTTGAGGCAGAAAAGCAAAGGCAAGAACAAGCTCTGAGACAACGGGAAATAGATAGTTACCTGTCAGATGGGAAAAGATTCTTCGAGAATGGCAAGTACGAGCTATGCATTGAAAAGATGCGAGAGGTAATTAAAAGAGATAACAACAATCCCGAAGCAAAACAGTATATCAGAATGGCTTCCGAAAGAATAAATAACATCAAAAGGCAATTCAGCAATCCAACATTTGGAGGATCTGAATAGAACGGGAGGGACATAAAATGAAAAGATTTTTATCGTCAATTGTCATGATATTCTTTCTGGTCAGTACTTTTTCTGGTTGTGCAACTTCTGAAACTAACAACAAAACCGCGTTTGGAGCAGCCATTGGCGGCGTAGGCGGAGCAATCTATGGCTTTGCGAAAACTGGCAAACTTAAGGATGCCGCGATAATGGCAGGCATTGGAGCGGCAGCAGGTGCGCTATTAGGATTCGCGATCGGGAAATACGAAGAGAATCAGGTTAAGACAAGAAAACAAGTTTATAGGGAGTATCCGGAATATTCAAAGCGTTCAACAGCACCTGACCCTGCCATAAAAGATTTGAATGCTGATCTGTTGGACACACGTAATCAGCCTATAGAGAGCTTTTCAGGAGGGCAAACGATAAAGATGGCTTCCGAGTATACAATTGTAGCCTCCCCTGAAGTAAAGAACGTGCAAGTCGAAGAGAACAACTACCTTGTTATGCCTGATGGCACAAGAACACCGGATGCAAAAAGAACAAAATCAAGAGGTGTTCAAAGAGTGGTTGCGAAACAGACCGTTACACTACCTAAAGAGCTTTTGCCCGGGAAATACACTCACATGGCTATTGTAAAGATAGGGGACAAAACAGAACAAAGTGAACAAACAATTGAAGTCGCAGCTATGAAAACTGATATGAGACAATATGCATTCAAAGGCATAATAAAATAATCTTGAACCTCCATGAAATATCTTGATAAATGCAGGGGCTGTAATCAACATCTTTACGGCCCCGTCAAATATTGCCCTTTCTGCGGCTCTGATCTGACTGTAAGAACAACTGAATCTGAGATGCCTCAGGCAGCCACAGCCAACAACCGTGCTGAGGTAGTACGGGGGATAGGATCGAAGAGCCGGTAGAAAAACAATCAGAATCTGAAATAATTGAGGAGTTTGCTGAGGACTCCGAGCCATTGTATACAGTGGAAGAACCTCGACCCGAACAATTGAAACCGGAAGAGGAAATACCTCAAGACACGAAGATAGATGAAGATAAAGGTCCGAAAAAGCCGGGGGAGGATTACGCTGATACTTGGGTAAAGAGCAAGTTTGTTCGATATGTCTTCGTAATTATCATCCTGGCCATCGGATATTTCATTTACACGAAATTCAATACTACACCTGTTATAACGGTCAAGAAAGATCGTGAACCATCAAAAACCATCAACATTCCTTCGAAGAAGTCACCACCGAAAAAGGTAAATTTGCCAACTTCAGATGATCGCCTTGTTAAGCAAACCATCAACGATTTTGTTTCAAACTATTTGCGAGACAGTAGCGGCGAAAACCTCGATGCACTTTTGACCTACTATGATGAGCGGGTCAATTATTATGCGAAGGGTTGGGTAAACAAGAAGTTTATATATAGCGACAAGAAGGCATACTTCAAAAGATGGCCGCACAGAACCTATGATCTTGTCAGCGACATCAAGATTAGCGATTCGAATGAAAGCAGTAGCAGCAAGGTCGTGCAATTTACTTACGATTTTCATGTCTGGAATGACAATAAAACCATAAAGGGACAGGCGGAAAATACTTTTAAGCTGCGCTCTAATAATGATGCGTGGCATATTACAGATGAGAAACAAAATGTGATAAATCGTGACAGTTTTTAATAGGGCGGCAATTAAGTACCTCTTTTTTATGATGTTATTATTTCCTGGTCTGTCTTGGGCGGGTGATTGTCTAAAGTCAGAATTCATTTTAGCAATTGACATAGGGCATTCCTTGAGCAGAGGAGGCGCTATGAGCGCGCGGGGAATTTCAGAATATTCATATAATAGAAAATTTGCTGAGATGCTTCTATCAAGAATGGTGAAGGGAGGCTTTAAGAAGACGTTTCTGATAAATCCAGAAGGCCGGGATTTGAGCTTTGATCAAAGAATTAAAATCGCAGAAAGCAACCGCGCCAATTTAATTGTTTCCGTTCATCATGACTCTGTACAACCGCATTATTTGTTGACATGGCAGTATGGTAACAAGACTCGACAATATAGCGATAAGTATCGAGGCTTTTCGATTTTTTATTCCGCATCGAATAATAAGGCAGAGGAAAGCCTGCATTTTGCAGAAATGATAGGAGATGAATTATTGAATAATGGGTTTTCGCCCTCATTGCATCATGCGGAAAAAATTAAAGGTGAAAATAGGCTCCTAATTGATAAGGATAGGGGCATTTATAGATTTGATCAATTGGCTATGTTAAAAGGAAATTTACCGGCCGTTTTGCTCGAATGCGGTATCATAGTAAACAGAGACGAAGAGATGGCTTTCTCTGACGATGAAAATAAAGAAAAAATGGTGTTATCAATTTTGAGGGCGATAGAGAAATATTGCAAAAATATTGAACACCATCATAAGCTCAAGTAATGGTAAGATCAAACCGCATAATTATTAATATGGAGGGATCTTAACAATGAAAAATCCTGGAGTAGCGGCGGTTCTTTCTTTTTTCTTTTGTGGTCTTGGTCAAATTTATAATGGGCAGATATTAAAAGGCATCTTGATGTTTGCAGCCTATAGCCTATCAATTCTTCTGATGTACGTTCTGATAGGATTTATTACGACTCCGATTTTGTGGATTTGGGGGATGTACGATGCCTACAGGGCTGCAGACAAAATAAATCGCAAGAAAAGTTAGCTGATAAGATGCATATTATAAATAAAAATGGGATTTTTAGAATTATCTTTTGAACTGCGCGCCATTTGCCTTGCCCTTGAAACACAACTTTGATTTGGAAATCTTCAAATATCACTGATGCCTAAAAATCCATAGTTCTATGTGTAATTCTTACAATGATAATCTTTCAGGAAGAATGACAGTATCAGCGGGTCAAATTTCTCTGGCTTTTATTATTTCTTTGCTGCTTTTCCCTATGCTGAGATAAGGGAAATAAAGCATTACCTTTGAAATGAAGAGATAACTTCTGGTATTATGTTATAACAATATTTATGGAGGTAAAACATGATAGCCAAAGCTACTACAAAAGGTCAGGTTGTAATACCTGCTGAACTCAGGAAAAAATATAACATCAAAAAGGGAAGCAAGGTGAGCATTTATGAGGGGGAGGATAATGTTATTATCATAAAGCCTCTGCCTGAAGATCCGATAGAGGCATCGAAAGGTATGTTGAAAGGGAAAACATCTATTCTTAAGGCGCTTTTGAAAGACAGACAGGAAGAGGCAAGACATGGATGACTCATATGTTCTCGATAGCTATGCACTGATAGCACATTTTGAAGATGAAGCAGGAGGAGATAAGGTTAGAAGTTTACTGGAATCAGCCCGGGAAGGAAAAACGAAACTCTATTTATCAGTGGTAAACTTTGGTGAGATATACTATAACACCCTAAGAGAAAGGGGCATCGAAAAGGCTAATGAGACAAAGCTTATCATTGAACAGCTTCCTGTCATAATTGTCGATGCTGATAAATCTATTACTATAGAGGCCGCTAAACTAAAGGCATTGTATCCTGTTGCCTATGCTGACTGTTTTGCTGCTGCAATGGGAGTAATGAAAAAGTCTAAAGTGGTAACAGGCGACCCTGAATTCAAAAAGTTCATAAAGTCAGCAAAGTTAGAATGGATAGGGTAATATGGGGAAGGTTATAACGATAGTCAACCAGAAAGGTGGGGTTGGGAAGACTACAACAGCTATCAATCTTGCTGCATCACTCGCCCTTGCTGAAAAAGATATACTTGTTATTGATACGGATCCCCAGGGAAATTCTACGTCTGGACTTGGTATATTAAGGGATGACCTCGATAAAAGTTTATATGATGTTTATGCAGACAGATGTGAGATTAATGATGCCTTAAAAAAGACTTCCTTGGAACATCTAAATATTTTACCCTCTACTATAGATCTTTTAGGTTTAGAGGTTGAGCTTGTAGGAAGAGAAGGGCGGGAAAGTGTATTACGCAATGCAATAAATTCGATCAGAGAGAGATATCGTTATATATTCATTGACTGCCCTCCTTCTCTGGGGCTGCTCACATTAAATGCGCTTGTTGCCGCTGATTCTGTGATAATCCCTGTGCAGTGTGAATATTATGCGCTTGAGGGGATCGGGCTCTTGACAAAGACACTACGCCTTGTAAGGAACTCCTTTAACCCTGACCTTGAGATAGAAGGGATAGTTCTTACCATGTTTGACTCAAGAAATAACCTCTCACAGGAGGTTGCTGCTGAGGTTAGAAAATATTTCGGGGATAAGGTTTATAATACTGTAATTCCGAGAAATGTTACACTTGGAGAGGCGCCAAGTCATGGGAAACCAGCGCTTTTATATGATATTCGCTCAAAAGGGGCACAGAGTTATCTGTCCCTGGCAAAGGAGATACTGAATGAAAACGGCATTGGGCAAAGGTCTTGAAGCCTTAATACCTGAAAAGGGAGAAGAGGTTGTCTATCTGGATATTGACCGTATCTTTCCAGGGGAACAGCAGCCGAGAAAGGCATTCAGAGATGATTCGCTCCAGGAACTCGCAACATCCATAAAAGAAAAAGGGGTATTGCAGCCTATAATCGTCTCACGTGTCGGAGATGGTACCTTCAGACTCGTTACAGGTGAACGCAGGTGGAGGGCTTCGTCACTCGCAGGGCTTAAAAAAATCCCTGCCCTAATAAAAAATGTGGCCTCCAAGGATTCACTCGAGATAGCACTTATAGAAAATATCCAGAGGGAAGACCTGAATCCGATCGAAACTGCCGAGGCATTCAATAGATTGATTACAGATTACAACCTGACTCAGGAAGAGCTTTCTGATAAGGTCGGTAAAGACAGGGCAACGATTGCTAATTACATCAGGCTTTTAAAACTGCCAGAAGAGATAAAGACCCTCATTTATAGCGGCTCCCTGAGTATAGGGCATGCAAAGGCAATACTTGCAATAGATGGAAAGACTAATCAGATAGAGGCAGCAAGAAAGATTGTCAAAAAAGACCTTAGTGTTAGAGAAGCAGAGATATTATCCAGAAAAAGCTCCAGGCCCCCGAAGGCGCAGTTGACCAAAGACCCTCAGATTTCATCGCTTGAGGAAAGGTTAATAAAGAATCTGGGCACAAAGGTTCAGATACTCCATAAAGGCAAAAAAGGGAAAATAGAAATAGAATATTATTCCCTTGAGGAGCTTGATAGGCTCTTAGAGATTTTACTGGGGTGATCATACCCTGTAATCAAAACCGTGTCGTCAATAAGTTTTTCCTCTTCAGTATTTTTAAGCTGCGCCTTTAAAAGCCAACCTTTTATCTCTTCAGGCGAATAGCATCTGCCGCTTTCGGTATTGACAAGCATATTCACAGAAAAAAGCGAACCCTGCGCGGGATGCGCCCTATCCTTTGAGATATAAAACTCCTGAATAACTATCCTTCCACCATCATTCAATGCCTTTTTACATTTTCTTAATACCTGCAGATTGTCCTTCTCTGAATATGCATGCAGGATTTGACTGATAAAGATAAGGTCATAACCTTTACCTATGTCATCACTCATAAAATCACCGCTGATGAAATTGATGCCATTTATTTTTGCTTTTTCAATAACTTTTTTTGCAATCTCGATAGTCTCAGGGTAATCAAAGAGTGTGACATTTACACCTCTTTTTGCCATCTCGATTGAATATGTTCCAGGGCCTCCACCAAGATCCAATGCTGTTTTAACATCTTTTAAACCAATCGTCTTAACAACATCCTTTGCCTTTAAGGTTGCAAGGTTATACATGCCAAGGACAAATGCCTCATGGTTATGCGCCTTGTGATGCGGCTTTCCTGTCTTTATGACTTCATCAAGTCCTGACCAGTTCTTCCACAGGTTGTCAGTATGTCTCAGAATATCACCCTGATAGTATGGACTTGCAGATATAAGAAATTTTGAAGCTATCCTTGCATTTATGTATTGGTTTCCCTGTTTTTTTAAAAGCCCAACACCTGTAAGGGCATCAAGCAAGATCTCAGTTGCCCTTAAATCTGCACCAATTTTTTTCGAGATTGTCTTAGCTGAGTGCGGTTTTATTAAGTAATCAAATACCCTGTAATTATTTGCTGTAAGAAGAACCCTTGCAGGTCTGAACCCAAACAGGATTTTTCTTAACTTTTTTACCTCTTCAAGAATCCTTGGCATGGTTATAACAGCCTCTGCAACTTACACTGCTATTTTTGCCTTTATTCCTGCAATTTCTTCCTCAAGCCTCATGACTTTTAACTCTAACTTTTCATGTTCCTCACGCCTTACGATTACCTCATAAAGGCGGTCTATTCTTTTGTTTATTTCGTCTATCCTTCTGCTCAGATCAGCAAGATGTAGATTGATATCGTCAAGCCTTTTATTGGTAATTTGCAGGGTGGCCTTAATCTCTGCATTCTCTGCTCTTATCAAATCAAGCTCTGGGACGATAATCTCCTGGATTACCTTTTTGATGGTATCAGCTATCTCCATCTTTCATATACCTCAATATTTCGACGTATTTTTGTTCAGTATAGCAAGAAATGGAGGGTGTGTCAAAAACAAAAAGGCAGGTAGCCAATCATCGGCTTCAACAACTGCAACTTCTGCATAAAACCACGGGGGATTTGCAAAGTTTATTTAACCATAAAATTAAGAATCAATAGTTTTAATTATCACATTTAGTTCTTCTTTCCGGGCTGCCTGATTAAGGTTATGGTCAAAACATGCAAAAAAGAGTTCGACATCATCCTTATGAATAAAAACCATCGCTGATGCAAGATGAATTGCGTCAAATCCTCTGAGCGGATGCCTTTTTAAAAGGTTTTCTATAGCAACATTTAAGTCATCATTAACAGGAACCAGAAGTAAGTTTTTATAATCTGCTTTAAATTCTTTCGCAGTTTCTCTATATTCCTTATCTGACAAAACACCTTCTCTTAGTTTTCTGTTAAAGACAGACATTGCCTCAGCGAAAGCAACAACTGATGTTGCAACTGCCGATGCACTGTCCCAGAACTCATTTACATTCTCGGTTCCGTCTTCTTCCACATACCTCTTTATGAGAGCAGATGTGTCACAGTAAAGTATCACCTTCTCCCCTCTATTACCGCATCAGAAAATGGAGTACCTTTTACTTTTTTCCTGAACTTAGGAAGGGCAGGAGGGCTGTAAGATAGAGGCAGCATTATTTTGCCTTCGCTCGAGAGTTTAAATAAGAAGGACTGTAATTTTGATTGTTCTAATAGAGATGTTACAGGTATTATTTTTGCCACAACTTTACCTCTTTCAGAGACCACAATTTCCTGACCTTTTTTCACATCTTTAAGATGTTTGCTCAGACGTGTTTTTAAATCTCTTATACCTACAGTTTTTGGTGTCATGTAGCTACATTAACTTATTTGAGACTACATTGTCAAACAGATGGCATTTTATTTCTTTTCCACGACATCCCCCGACCACTAAACTGTTATGGCTGTAGTCATCATCAGAGGCCAAGACAAATAATCGATAAATGGGAGAGCTTGCCGTCACCTTTATCATTTTTAGCCAATCAACGGCTTCAACAACTGCGATGAGGTAAGCCAAATCCCAGGGAAATAAATAGGGTCTTAAATTCTTGAAGATGGCTATACGGCATCGCCGAAACTCACTCTTCTACAAAACCCTCCGTGGCGCACACGTCGGCGATATCTTTATGAGTTTGATCCATACCTGCAAGCTTCAGAAGATTAACCCCTTCGATTACCTGGTGGCGTTGCAAAAACATTATCATGAGGTGTCTCGGAATCCTCAGAAATGGCTGCCCTGGAATTACACGGCAGCAATCGCAGCCCTATCAGTATAGAATTCTACCTCTGATTCCCAAAAAATTATGCGGGTTACACAGGCTTGCCGAAAACACACGATTAAAGCTTATTTTATTCGTAAAGGAGGTAATCACGGTATGGATACTTATCTGAATCCAGAACATCCGCATCCAGCTTACCATTGTGGCCGTCTGCTTGCGGTGCTTGCCCGTTTGCAGCGAGATGCTCTTGGCGATGTAGGTGCGGGAATAGTGCAGCGTTATTATTCCGCAGCAAGCCAAACGGTATCCAGAATCGTTATGAATTCCTTTATCTATTTGATTGTGAAAATGGCAACCCTAATGGCGACCCTGATGCAGGCAACGCTCCACGCATTGATCCTGAAGATATGAGAGGATTAGTTTCTGATGTGGCACTAAAACGTCGTGTAAGAAACTATGTGCAGATAGCAAGGGGAAATGAGATGCCAAATGCCATTTTTATTGAACATGCCACAAATCTCAATACAAAAATAGCGAGAGCTCACGAAGAGACTGGCGGCATGCCGTCATGGGATAACAAAGATAGAAAGTGGTCTCCTAAGAAAAAGAAAGTAATGGAAGCGCGGCGGTGGCTCTGCCAGAACTTCTTTGACGTGAGAACATTTGGAGCAGTTTTAAGCACAGGCCCCAATGCTGGTCAAGTGCGTGGGCCCGTTTAGATTACATTTGCCCGCTCTATTGACCCTGTCCTTCCGCCTGATTGGGGAATTACACGCATGGCAGTAACAGACAATGAGATTAAAGGTGCAGATGTAGGATCGAAGGAATTCAAAGAGTGGGAAGAAAAGCAACCAGAAGATGAGCTTCGTACTATGGGGCGTAAGAACTTTATTTTTTACGGTCTTTATGCTGCCAAAGGTTTCATCAGTGCCCATCTCTCTGATGACGACATAGGCACAAGTTTTTCCGAAAACGATCTTGCTCTCCTTTGGGAATCGCTTGCGAAGATGTATGAGCATGATCGTTCTTCAAGCAAGGGATATATGGCACGCCGAGGACTCTATATTTTTAAACATGTTGGCACGGATAATAATCCTGAACAGAGGGCAAGACAGGCGAAACTTGGCTGTGCTCCTGCTCAGGCATTGCTTGATATCGGCAAGGTGATAGATATTCAGAAGAATGAGGAAGCAATGAAAAGAGATAATGAGACAACCCCTCGGCGGTTTGAACATTATACAGTGACCATCCATAATGACCGAATTCCGCAGGGAATAGAATTATGGAGTTGGGATGATAATACAAGTGCGTTAGTGAGGACATATCCCAGTGCCTGAAATATTAACAAAGGGATACGATGAGGAAGATTTCATCCATCTTGCTGCACTCAATCAATATCTCTACTGTCCACGCCGCTGCGCACTGATCCACATCGAGCAGTTATGGGATGAGAATCTTTTTACTGCCGAGGGCAGGATTATGCATGACAAAGCTGATACGGCGAATCGTGAATCGAGAGGGAATGTCCGAATTGAATACGGCGTTCCGATCAGGTCTCTCAAACTCGGTCTAATCGGCAAGGCTGATGTAGTGGAATTTCATAAACAGGATGACAAATGGATACCTTTCCCTGTTGAGTACAAAAGAGGGAAACCGAAAATGGACGATTGCGATAAAGTTCAGCTTTGCGCACAGGCGATCTGCCTTGAGGAAATGCTTAACGTTGAGATCAAAAGTGGAGCACTGTTTTATGGGAGGACGCGGCGTAGGGAGGATGTTGTTTTTGATGAGAAGTTACGGCTGGAGACGGAAGATGCGGCTAATAAAGCACATGAGCTTATTGAATCGGGAACGACACCGAAGGCTGAATATTCAAAAAAATGCAAAAAATGTTCTTTATATGAACTCTGCATGCCGAAGGTTAGCAGAAAGGTAAATAATTATCTACTTAAAGCGGTTGAAAAGGAACTGGATTCCGCATCAAGTGCGGAATGACACAAGAGGAAGGATTCCGAACAAGTCGGAATGACAAAATTAGTTTATTGGACGATAAAAGAATAGATGGCATCAATAATGATACCTCAATTGGGCGATAAAGATTGCGTCTTCAGCAGGGCGATAGACTATCCTGTGCTCGTCGTTGATGCGTCGAGACCAGTAGCCGGAAAGTCCGTGTTTAAGCGGTTCGGGTTTGCCTGTACCAGTGAACGGATCGCACATGATCTCATGGATCAACCGGTTTATTCGTTTGAGTATGTTCCTGTCGGTCTCCTGCCAGTAAAGATAGTCCTCCCAGGCATTCTTGGAAAAGATCAGTTTCAATCGGCGAGTTTGCGTACCTTCCCGCCGCCGCGCTCGAGTTCAGCAATAGATTCCAGAAGACGCCTGGCGTTTTTTGGTACCCGGAGAAGGTATGCCGTTTCCTCAAGCGCTCTGAAATCTTCGAGGGAGAGCATTACTACTGATTCTTCTTTTTGTCTGGTGATAATGACAGGTTCATGGTTTTCGCACACTTTTTTCATTGTTGCAGCAAGCTTTGTGCGGACTGCTGAATATGTGATCGTGGCCATTAATATCTCCTTTTTACATTGTACAAATTATTGTACAAATGAAAATGCTGTTTGTCAAGAAATTAGAGATGAATTTGAAAATATGAAAAAACTTCTTAACACACTTTTTGTGACAACGCAAGGAGCACATCTCTCAAAAGAAGGTGAAACAGTTGTTGTTAAGATTGATGGCGAAGTGGCTTTGCGTCTGCCTGTTCACACGCTTGGAGGAATTGTCTGCTTCGGTCAGGTTTCGTGCAGCCCATATCTTATGGGGTTCTGTGCCGAGAACAATGTTGCAATCAGTTTTCTTACAGAAAACGGCAGTTTTCTCGCAAAGGTGCAGGGGCCTGTGGCGGGCAATGTCCTTCTCAGGCGGGAACAGTACCGTCGTGCTGATGACCTGAAAGTTTCTGCATCGGTTGCGCGTGCAATATTGACAGGCAAGATCGCAAACTGCCGCACAGTGCTTCAGCGTGCCTTGAGAGACCATCCAGAAAAGGTTGATTCAAACGCAATTTCGCAGGCATCTCAGAAACTTGCAAATTCATTGAGAAGGTTACAGTCTGAATCTCCTCTCGATATTATTCGGGGGATTGAAGGAGAATCGGCAAATTCCTACTTTGATGTCTTTGACCATTTGATTACTTCGCAGAAAGATGATTTCACATTTAAAGAACGGAACCGGAGGCCGCCGCTCGATAACGTAAATTGCCTGCTGTCATTTATTTACACATTATTGATGCATGACGTACGTTCGGGTCTTGAAACAGTAGGACTCGATCCGGCAGTCGGTTTTCTGCATCGGGACCGTCCCGGGCGTTATGGTCTTGCTCTTGACCTGATGGAGGAATTCAGGCCATATATTGCCGACCGGCTCACCCTTTCTTTAATCAATCTTGGGCAGGTTCAGGCCAAAGGATTTAAGAAAAAGGAATCAGGGGCGGTATGGATGGATGAAGACATGGATGAAGACACGAGAAAAACCGTCCTTGTTGCGTATCAGAAGCGCAAGCAGGAGGAAATAGAACACCCGTTTATAAAAGAGAAGGTGGCAATCGGCCTTCTTCCTTATGTGCAGGCGCTGCTGATGGCGCGCTATCTCAGGGGAGACATAGACAATTATCCTCCGTTTATATGGAAGTGATGGTTCGACAAGCTCACCATGACATTTGTCATCCTTAGCTTGTCGAAGGATGTCCGGAAGATTAGAGGTAAATTATGTTTGTAATTGTAAGCTACGATGTTGCTACTAATGACGATACGGGACAGCGCCGTCTGCGCAGAGTTGCGAAAACGTGCGAGGATTACGGGCAGAGAGTCCAGTATTCAGTCTTTGAATGCATTGTTGATCCGGCGCAGTGGACAATGTTAAAAGAGCGGTTGATTTCCGAGATCGATCCAGAAAAAGATAGCCTGAGATTTTATTATCTTGGGTCAAATTATAGGCATCGAGTAGAACATATTGGAGCTAAGGCGGTGATAGATCAGGAAGGGCCGTTGATTGTTTGAAATGCTCTTGCGAATCGGAAGTTCACATGATTATGCTAATGAGTTCGCAAAGATTAAATATATTAAAAAACAATAAAAAAGTTCTGTTTTGTTCTTTGACAACTTTATTTTTTAAAGCATTTATAGAAAGGTTCGCAAAAAGCGGATTATATATTGTTATTTCATGCATAGTTATGAGAAGGCCATCGCCCCTCGCGCAGGGGCGTGGAAAATAATTTTTAAGTTTCCTTGTACATGATTGTAGCTCGAATCGCCCCTCGCGCAGGGGCGTGGAAAATAATCAAAGGGATATTGATATCCAAAGTCGGTTGTTAGGGTTATTATAGGGTTATGCTCTATACATGCCCCCGATGAGTTTCTTTACATCATAGATGTCTTTTTTCCTTAAATATGCCTCAAGCCCGTTGATAATTTCTACAGTCACCCCGGGGTTTACAAAATTAGCGGTGCCTACCTCTATAGCCGTAGCGCCGGCAAGCATGAACTCTATCGCATCTTCAGCATTCATTATGCCACCGATGCCGATTACTGGAATCTTGACTACTTTTGATGCCTCCCAGACCATCCTTAAAGCAATCGGCTTAATGGCAGGGCCTGACAGTCCGCCTGTGATATTTGCAAGTCTTGGCTTCCTTGTCTCAACATCAATAGCCATTCCTGTTATAGTATTTATCAGTGATACAGCATCACTGCCGGCATCCTCGGCTACCTTTGAGAATCCCTGGATATTCGATACATTCGGAGATAATTTTGTGATCAAAATTGCTTTTTTTACAGATTGTCTCACCTTTGATATAAGTCTTGTAAGTGTCTTCTTATCGGTGCCGAAAATGATCCCTCCTTTTTTTACATTCGGACATGAGACATTCAGTTCTATCCCATCCACGCCTGCTTCATCGAGGGTCTTCGAGAGTTTTACATATTCATATATAGTATTGCCGAGGATATTGACTACTACCTTGGTATCGAATTTTCTTAGATAAGGCAACTTCTCTTTCAAAAATCTTTTCAATCCAATATTCTGAAGGCCGATTGCATTCAGCATACCGCAGGGAGTTTCACAAATCCTTGGGGAAGGATTTCCATCCATTGGCTTTAGCGATATCCCTTTAACAACAATAGCGCCGAGCATATTCAAATCAACAAACTCAGAATATTCCTCACCGTAACCGAAAGTGCCAGAGGCTGTCATGACAGGGTTTTTAAGTTTTAGTTGTCCTATGTTAACAGTTAAATCCATAGCATTCTCTCTGTTTCTGTCATTTCGGCTTGTCCGAAATCCTTCTTGAAGAAAGATTCCCGTCAAGCGGGAATGACATAAGTGGTTCCTCTACCACACGATTTCTTCTATCGGAAATACCGGCCCTTCCTTACAAACACGTTTATACCCATAAATTGTTTTCACAGCACATCCGAGGCATGCGCCAAATCCACATGCCATATTTTCTTCCAGTGAAACATATCCCTTGATGCCTTTATCAACAGCGATCTCTGATATAGCTTTAAGCAGTGGTTTCGGGCCACAGGCGTAAATCAAGTAAGAAGTGAGAAGCGAGAAGTGAGAAGCGAGAAAATCATTTAAAACATCAATTACTGTGCCCTTTTCGCCAAAAGATCCATCATCAGTGGTTATAATCAGTTTGTCTACTATCCATTTCAATTCATTAGGTATAAGTATCTCGTCTTTATTCTTTGCACCATATAAAACATATGCCTTTTCAGAGAGTTTCTCAATAAGAGGAAAAACAGAAGCAATACCTATTCCTCCTGCAACTATTAATGGTATAGAATCTTTTTCTGGTTTTGGATAACAGGTACCAAGAGGTCCGATTATATTTATAGCATCGCCTCCCTTGAAATGTCTCATCAATGAAGTGCCCTTGCCTTTAATTGCATAGAGGAACTGAATGCCTTCTGATGTTTTTCTAAAATAGCTAAAGGGCCTTTTTAATAAAGGATCATATGAATTGCCAGTTTCTATCATATAGAACTGTCCTGGAACAGGATTGATTATTTGTTCGAGAGGCTCTATAAAAAGAAGATTTGTTTTACTGTTTAATGGAAGATTATCTGTTACTTTTGCCCTGAAGTATCTACTCAAAATTGATCTCTAATATCTCATATTCCATAGTTCGCGCAGGTGCTTTAATGATTGTTGTGTCTCCAACCCCTTTACCAAGCAATGATCTGCCGACAGGTGAGTTTATGGATATCTTTCCATTCCTGACGTCTGCTTCATCAGGCCCTACCAGCGTAAAAATATATTCCTCATCTGCTTCAATGTCTAAAACCTTGACCTTTGCACCAAACGCAACTTTCGACTGATTTATTCTTGTTGGGTCTATTACCTCAGCCAGGGCAAGTTTTGTCTTGAGTTCCTGTATCCTTCCCTCGATAAAAGACTGTCTTTCTTTTGCAGCGTGATATTCTGCATTCTCAGAAAGGTCACCGTGTGCCCGTGCTTCTGCAATCGCCTTTATAATTGCAGGCCTTTCTTCCTTCAGAAGTCTCTCAAGTTCTTCCTGTAGCTTCTGATAGCCCACGGGCGTTATAGGTACTCTCTTCATAAGATTATTTATCCTCCTTAAATTATGTATTAATTTAACACTTTTTTACTGATTTTTTCTATATTAGATATCATTATAACTATACTTGGCAAAATACAAATAGGTCTGTTTATAAACTAACGTGTACTCTCTGTCATTCCGGCAGTCTCCCTGCTTACTACCTGCAGGGACAGTCTTAAGCCGGAATCCATGGTTAGACAAGCTCACCATGACAATTGTCACCCTGAGCATGTCGAAGGGTGGATTCCTGCCTCCGCAGGAATGACAATAAAACTGACTTTATGGACAGATACTAAATAGAGGAGAAAAAATAATGCGTTTTTCGAAGATGCTTATACCGACCTTAAGGGAAATCCCTGCTGATGCAGAGGCAGCAAGCCATATACTCATGTTGCGGGCCGGTTACGTGAGACAGCTTGCAGCAGGTCTTTATATTTATCTGCCACTCGGTCTCAGGGTTATAGAGAAGATAAATAAAATAATTCGTGAAGAGATGAATGCTATAGGAGCACAGGAGATCACTATGCCTGTGTTGCATCCGGCTGAGATATGGCAGGAAACAGGCAGGTGGTTTGAAATAGGGGATGAGATGTTCAGGCTAAAAGATAGAGGAGGTCGTGATATGTGTCTCGGCATGACACATGAGGAGATAATTACATGGCTTGCTGTTAGAGAGATTCGCTCTTATAGAGATTTGCCACAAATATGGTATCAGATTCAAACAAAACTGAGGGATGAGGCAAGACCAAAAAGCGGGGTACTCAGGACAAGGGAATTCTTGATGAAGGATAGTTATAGTTTTGATGCTGATGAGGACGGACTTGAAAGAAGCTATCAGTTACACGCAGATGCTTACCACAAAATCTTTTCGAGATGCGGGCTCAAGTTTTATATGGTAGAATCGGACCCCGGCATGATGGGTGGGGCAACCGCTCATGAGTTTATGGCACCCAGCCAGGCAGGAGAGGATGAGGTTGTGCTCTGTGCCTCATGCGGGTATGCCGCAAATATTGAACTCGCACTTTCAAGCCCGGAAAAAATAGAAGTAAGGGAATGGGAATTTGAAGAGGTTTATACCCCTGAAAAACGTACGGTTGAGGATGTTTCAAATTTTTTAAAACTCGGTCCAGAATATTTTATAAAGAGCATATTACTTATTAGCAATGAGGGACCTGTGCTTGCCCTTGTGAGGGGTGATCAGGAATTGCACGAAAAAAAGCTTAATAAGATTATCGGTGAACACAGGCCAGCACAAAAGGAAGAGGTGAAAGATATCCTTGGTGTAGAGGCAGGGTTTATAGGTCCCATGAACCACAAGATCAGGATAATAGCTGATATATGTCTTAAGGAGGGTGTTTACGTAAGCGGGGCAAACAAGCCGCATTATCATGCGAAGGGAATAAGACCTGGAAGGAATTTTACTGCTGAATGGCATGACATACATATTGCAAAGGAAGGTGATGTATGTCATAAGTGTAATGGAACTTTAAAAGTTGAACGTGTTATAGAGGTAGGAAATATCTTTAAGCTCGGCACAAAATATTCTGTTCCTTTAAAGGCATTATATCTTGATGAAAAAGGACTTGAGAAACCAGTCATCATGGGAAGTTATGGAATAGGCCCTGCAAGGATTGCTGCTGCAGCAATTGAGCAGAATAATGACAGAGACGGTATCATCTGGCCAAAGAGCATCGCACCGTTTGATGTTGAAATATTACCGTTGAATATGAAAGATGCAAGGACGAAAGAGGTTGCCGGGGAAATCTATAAGGATTTAACAGACAAAGGCATTGAGGTTTTAATGGATGATAGAGATGAAAGGGCAGGGGTAAAATTTAAGGATGCTGATTTAATCGGAATCCCAACTCAAATTATCATTGGCGAAAGGAATCTCAAAGAAGGTCTTGTTGAAATCAAGGATAGAAGGACAAAGGAAACAAGAAAGGTAAAAATAGAGGAATGTAAAATCTCTTTGTGATAGAATTGTTTTAAGATGGTAGTTGTGCAAAGAACATAACATGAGGAGGTAAAATGATAGCGATAATTGTCATCCTCGGAATCTTTATAGCAATTATATCTTTTGGTATAGCGATATATAACAAATTAATTCGGCTCAGGAATACAGTTAAGTCATCATGGTCAGACATTGATGTTCAGCTTAAAAAGAGATATGACCTTGTACCGAATCTTGTTGAGACAGTTAAAGGGTACGCAGCGCATGAAAAGACGGTATTTGAGAAGGTGACGACTGCACGGTCAATGGCAATGCGTGCTTCAACTCCTGTTGATAAGGCAAAGGCTGAAAATATGTTCACAGAGACATTAAAGAGTCTGTTTGCTATTGCAGAAGCATATCCTGATCTGAAGGCGAATGCCAATTTCATACAGCTTCAATCTCAGTTAAAGGAATTGGAAGATAATATAGAATATGCGAGAAGATATTATAATGCAGTTGTTCGTGATTTTAATATCCTCATTGAGTCCTTCCCGTCAAACATAATCGCAACGTCATTCAATTTTAAACAAGAAGAATTCTTTGAACTCGAGGCACCTGAGGTTGAAAGGAAGCCTGTAAAGGTGAGTTTTTCATAAAAAATCGAGTTTAGGATCTTCTTTATCTAAATAATCTGACTTCTACGATCTCGCCTTCTTGTACCCCAAGTTTTTTCAATGGAATAACAGCCGTTCCATCTGCCTTAATTAAAGTTGTGATAAGACCTGATTTGCCAAGTATAGGTACAGCCCATAACTCTCCATTTCTTTCATCGAGGGAAACCCCTATATGTTCTTCTCTGCCAGGGCTTGAAGATATGTTCTTTGCAATCTTTGCCCTGACAGTAATTTTTTTCTTATCAAATCTGTTTTCGTTCAGCCCTGCCAGATTTTCTAAAACCGGTTTAACAAATATCTCAAAACATACAAGGATTGCTGCTGGATGTCCCGGAAGGCCAAAGATAGGAATACCGTCTACGAAGCCGCCTATTAATGGTTTACCGGGCTTTATCGAAACACCGTGGAATAAGACCCCTGGCTTCCCCATGTTGTTTATCACCCGGGCTGTCATATCCTTTGTGCCTACAGAACTGCCGCCTGAAATCAAGACCATATCTGAATCTCTTGAAGACTCGTTAACAACATCACTTATGATTTCATATGTATCGCTGAATATCCCTTTTTTTACTGGAATGCCTCCAGCGTTTAAGATAAGTCCCGACAGATTATATGAGTTTATGTCGCGTACCTGCCCTATCTTTATATGTTTATCAATAGGTACTATTTCATCACCTGTTGAAATGATGGATACCCTTGGCTTTTCATAAACCCATACATTTGTTATACCAAGTCCGGCAAGCGTTCCTATGTCCTGTGGTCTCAATCTATGTCCCTTTTCCAGTACACACTCATCTTTTTTTGAATCCTCCCCTGCCCTTATCACATTTTCACCAGGGGCAACAGGTTTTACAGCCTCGATCGTTCTCTCATCTACCTGCTGGGTATGTTCGAGCATCACAACCGAATCCGCACCTTCTAAAAGCATTCCGCCTGTTGAAATCCTTGCGACCTCTCCCTTTTTAAGTTCAAATTCAGGTTTCTCACCCATCAATATTTCATCTCTTATGACAAGGTATGCTGGAAGGCTTTCTGTAGCGCCGAATGTATCAGAAGAGTTTACTGCAAATCCGTCTACTGTTGACCTGTCAAATGCAGGAAGGTCCTCGGGCGAGATTATATCCCTGGAAATTATCATTCCGTAAGAATTGTCAATGGAAAGGTTTGTTTCAGGAGGTCTCTTAAAGTGTGTGTGCTTTAGAAGGAGCTCCAAAGCCTTCTCTACGGTAACAAGTTCCTCTCTGCCAAGCATATCTTTCATAGGTCTCTAAGGCAATTCCCCCTTAATCCCCCTTTACTAAAGGGGGACTGAGGGGGATTACTAATTATTAAGGGTCTCATAATAATAACGACATAAGTTTTATAAAATCCCTCCTAACCTCCCTTTGCCAAAGGGAGGAATAAAGCCCCTCTTTGGAAAAGAGGGGGAAGGGGAGATTTTATAATAAATGTGCATTCAATTATGAGACTGTTACTAATTAAACTTATTCATAGCCTTATTAACACCTTCTGAAACAATACAGTAAACCGCATCCGCTGCCTTATGTATCGTATCCTTGATTAGTGGAATCTCATGTCTACTGAATTTGCTCAGTACATAATCCTCAGCCGATACCCCTTCCTCCCTTCCTATTCCGATCTTCAGTCTTACGAAATCCCTTGAACCAATGCCCTGTATTATTGATTCAACGCCTTTGTGTCCACCTGATGAACCTGTCCTCTTAATCTTTAGTTTGCCTATTTCCATATCGAGGTCGTCATGGATGACTATAAGGTTTTCGGGCTGCAGGTTGAACTTCCTGAGTATTTTATTAATAACAGGGCCACTCATGTTCATGTAAAGAAGGGGTTCTACAAGAAGGATATTGCATCCCCATATAAAACCCCTTCCTATTCTGTATCCTTCTTTTTTATCTTTAAGATCTATTTTATCTCTGTGAGCAATTTCCTCTGTAACCATAAAGCCAATATTATGTCTGGTTCTGGAGTATTTTCTTCCCGGATTCCCGAGGCCAACTATAAGCCACATTATTAACTAACTTATTTTTTTTCTTTCTCTTTTTCTTCTGCTTCTTCTTCCTTTTTGCCTTTCTTTATCACCTCGGGCTCTGTAACCTCAGGGGCAGGAGCAGCTTCAGCAGGTGGTGCTTCCTCAACTGCAGGAGCTATAACGTTAAATATAACCTCTTCTGGATTGTTGAGAATCTTTATGCCTTCGCCGAGTTTCAGGTCACTAACATGAATAGATTGGCCTATTTCAAGCCCCGATATGTCTATCTCGATACGGCCGGGTATTTTATCAGGAAGACATTCTACCTCTATCTCTCTGAGCAGATACTGTAATATACCGCCATCCCTCTTTACACCTATTGGCTCTCCAACAGCAGTTATGTGTATAGTAACCCTTACCTCTTCTGTGAGCGAGACCTCAAAGAAATCTGCATGGAGTAATTCTCCCTTAATGGGGTCAACCTGATAATCCTTCATAAGTGCAAGTCTGCTTTCGCCATCTGGAAATTGTAGGCTCATCATTACCTGCTCACCGGCGGTTGTATTAATGAACTGTGCAAGTTCCTTCTTGGAAAATTTTATAGGGAGAGACCCTCCTCCCCTATAAATAATTGCAGGGATCATATTCTTTCTTCGGAGGCCACGAGATGCTCCCTTTCCAAATTCCTCCCTTTTCTCTGCATTAATAGTTATCCTCTCCATTTTTCCTCCTCGTCTTTATAAAATTGTCAAGCCTTAACCACAGACCACATAGATCTCTCTGCGGTTTATATTCTATTTATACAAAAAGAGAACTTATTGAAGATTCATCATGAATCCGTTTAATTGCCTCTCCAAGAAGAGGCGCTATACTCAATACAGTGAGTTTTTTACACTGTTCTTTTTTACTATCAAAAGGTATAGTATTTGTTACAATAAGTTCCTTTATAACTGAATTATTCACCTTATCAACCGCAGAATCCGAAAGTACGGCATGTGTACATGCTGCTATAACCTGTTTTGCGTTTTTCTCCATCAGCGCTGCGGCAGCCTGAATGATTGTACCACCGGTATCAATCATGTCATCCAGTATAAAGGTATTCTTTCCTGCGACTTCACCTATCACGTTCATTATCTGAGAGATATTTGCCGCCTCACGCCTCTTATCAATAATTGCGATAGAAGACTGAAGCCTTTTTGCAAAAGCCCTTGCCCTTTCAACACCGCCTGCGTCAGGGGATACGATAACAAGGGTTTCGCTGGTATATTTTTCCCTTACGTAATCCAGAAGGACAGGAGATGCGTAAAGATTATCGACGGGTATATTAAAAAAGCCCTGAATCTGAGCCGCGTGAAGATCCATTGTCAGTATCCTGCTTGTACCTGCTGCGGTTATCAAATCAGCAACAAGTTTTGCAGATATAGGCACCCTTGGCTTTACCTTTCTGTCCTGCCTTGCATATCCATAATATGTAATAACCGCAGTTATTCTCTTCGCAGAGGCCCTTTTCAGTGCATCAATCATTAAAAGCAATTCCATGAGATTATCGTTTACCGGCGTGCAGGTTGGTTGTAATACAAAAACGTCGTGTCCCCTTACATTCTCATCTATGCGTACCATGACCTCACCGTCACTGAATTTTGTTACAGTAGCATTTCCAACGGGTATGCCAAGATAAGATGCAACCTCCTGTGCAAGCTCTCTATGAGCATTACCAGTAAAAAGCTTAATCTCCTTAGGCATTATTCCTCCTCTCCTCAAAATCCAAATCTAAATCCCACTTCTGAATTTCTCACTTCTCATTTCTTATTTTATAGTCTGTATATAAACTGCAAATTGAATATTCCGTCATTCCCCGACTTGATCGGGGAATCCATGGTTCGACAAGCTCACCATGACAATGTCACCCTGAGCCTGTCGAAGGGTGGATTGTCCGGTCAAGCCGGACAATGACAAAACCCGACTTTATACACAGACATTATAAGTTGGCTGGGGCGGGAGGATTCGAACCTCCAGATGGGAGATCCAAAGTCTCCTGACTTGCCATTTGTCGACGCCCCAAGCCTCCAAAAAGTTCAAGGCTGAAAAGTTATAAGTGAACACCTTAACTTAAAAATAGTCTTTCCATAAACTAAGAATTAAGTTATTCGTCATTCCCCGACTTGATCGGGGAATCCATGGTTCGACAAGCTCACCATGACAATGTCACCCTGAGCCTGTCGAAGGGTGGATTGTCCGGTCAAGCCGGACAATGACAAAACCCGACTTTATACACAGACACTAAATAAGTGTCTCGACCACCTTAAACCATCCGCCGGAAACGGAATGCCTTATAGCCTTAATAGCCTTTTCTGCCGTGTCTTTATTATCAAAAACACCAAATACTGTAGGCCCGCTGCCACTCATCGCAGAAATAACTACCCCTTTTTCTAACAGCCTATTTTTGATCTCTCCGACAACAGGGTATCTATCAATAATAACCTTTTCAAGGTCATTACTGAGCATAGTGCTGAGAGAGGCAAAATCCTGCTTTTTAAAGGCCTGACAAAAAAGTTTAATATCAATAGTCTTTTTTGTCAATGGTTCGACAGGCCTTCGGCGTGAGCGCTCAGTCGAACGCTCACCATGCATCCTGAGCATGTCAAAGGATGCATAAGCCCATGCCGTAGAAACAGAGATAGGGGGTTTTACAAGAAGAAGCACGGTGGAAGAGTTAATTTTAAAAGGGGAAACCTTTTCTCCTCTACCTTCTAATATGGCAAATGGACCGTTAAAAAAAAATGGCACATCCGAACCTATTTCAGCACCTATCGAACTTAACTCTTCATTGTTCAATTCAAGACCCCATAGCATATTGAGCCCTGAAAGGGTATATGCTGCATCGCTACTACCCCCTCCGAGTCCGGCACCAAGCGGAATATCCTTCTGCAGGGTTATCTTTGCACCTTTTCTGTAAGATGTATATTGCTTGAGAAGAGATGCAGCCTTATATACAAGGTTATCTTCAATGGAGATATCTAAGTCACTCACTACCTCCATAGTATCCGCATGTTCAAACACAAGGTCATCATAAAGGCTGATGCATTGCATCAGGCTTATAATGTTATGGTAACCATCGTCTCTTTTCCCAATGACTTTAAGGAACCAGTTTATCTTTGCAGGGGCCCTCAAGGTAAGAGGATTACCGTTTCTCACCTTCTCCGTGTCCAAGTTCTTTTATTTTCTTCTCGACTCTCTCTTTTAGTCCTTCTTCTTTTTCGTGAAACTCAATTGCCTTTTCCCAGTATTTCTTAGCGTTTTCCTTTTGGTCCATCGAGTTATAGACATCACCAAGATGTTCAAATATGACAGGGTCATCCTTCACTATTTCAGAGGCCCTGATCAGATTTTTCAGGGCATCATCAAGCTTTCCTAATTTATAATAAACCCATCCAAGGCTGTCTATAATATAGCCGCTGTCAGGTTTAAGATCGAGTGCCCTGTTTATTAGCGAATGTGCCTCTTCGAGGTTTATCCCCTTTTCAGCATAGCTATAACCAAGATAGTTAAGTGCATCTGCATGTTTCGGGTTAATCTCGATCACCTTATTCAAGTATCTTACCATCTCTTCAAATCTATTTGTTTTTTCAAGCACTATGGCAAGATTAAAGTTTAGCTCATCATGGTCTTTAAAACGGCTTAGTGCATCCCTCAAAGTCGTCTCTGCCTTTGCATATTCCTTTTTATGCAGATAAGTTACTGCAAGATAGAGATAAACATCAGGCTTTTCCTTCTCAAAACTCAGTATTTCTTCATAAACACCAATTGCATCATCATCCCTGTTAAGCTTTGAATATAAATATCCAAGATGAAAGAAGGCGCTCAGATTCTTTGGTTCCTGTAAAATTATCTTCTTTAACTCTGAGATAGCCTCTTCATCTCTCCCTATTCCCTCAAGTGATATAGCAAGATAGTATCTTATTGCGGCATCATCAGGTCTGGCTTCAAGTACAATCCTGAATTCTTCTATAGCCCTATCATATTGCTTATCTTCAAAATACAGGATTCCAAGCTTTATATGTACATCAATGTTTGTGGGTACCTGAGCGATAATCTCTTTAAATTGCTTTATTGCCTTATCTACTTCTTTTTGTCTGAAATAAGTTTGTGCAAGCCTGTCTTTGGCCTGAAGATTGTGAGGGTTTATGGCAACCGCCTTACTATAATACTCTTCTGCCTCTTTAAGATTGCCTTTAATCTCGCTGATCAAACCTAAATTAAAGTATGCCGCATCAAAGTTAGGCCTCTGGGCTATCGCCTTCTGGAAATATTCTGAGGCCTTTTCAATATCTCCTTTATCAATATTTATTGAACCGAGATAATAAATTGCCATTATGTTATCGGGGTATATCTTGACGAGTTTCTCAAGAACCTCGATAGCCTTATCATATTCCTGCCTTGATGCGTAAAGGACACTTACAAACAGGGCTGCTTCCTGATTATCTGGCTGTATCTTAAGTACCTTCTCGTACATCTTTATTGACTCTTCTGTCCTTTTCTTACTGTTGTAAAGCTCACCTAAGAGCATGAGTGCCGGAATATAATCAGGTTCTGTTTTAATGATTTCTTCAGCAAGTGATATAGCATCGGCTACCTTTCCTGTTCTGAGAAGCATAAAACTAATCTGTGTCTTGATATATACTGATGAGGGGTCCATCTTAAGGGCATTATTATAATATTCAAGTGCATCTTCCCACATTCCTTCTTTTTCTGCGTTGTAACCAAGGATATACATATAATAAGCATCTTTTGAAGGGAGAGGCTTTTCTTCCAGCACATTGACCTGTTTTGCAGCACAGGAAACCACAAATAGAAACATGAGTAAAAAAATAATTATTTTTATTAATGGTTTCATAAAATGTACACTCGTTTATATATTATTGGTTTCTTATCTGTCATGCCCGTCCCGAAAGCTTTCGGGATAAGCGGGCATCCATGGTTCGACATCCTTCGACAAGCTCAGGATGACATTGTCACTCTGAGCCTGTCGAAGAGTCACCATGACAATTGTCACCCTGAGCCTGTCGAAGGGTGGATTCCCCGTCAAGCCGTGGAATGACGGCTACATAAATGAACATTGTTGCAATTATTACGAGACTGTTAATATCAACATATTTAATTATGACACAAAGATAAGATTGGTAACAATATGATAAAATTTTTCTATGAAGTTTTTGAACGTCCTTTTTCCGATAAATCTTAACCCTTTGACCTACAGGTGTCCTGATACATTATTAGACTCTGCAGAACCTGGCATGATTGTGAGTGCACCGCTTAAGGGCAGAACTGCAAAAGGGGTTATTATAGGAAAGCCTTTAATGGTCCCACCTGGTGATGTAAAGGACGTTGATAATATCTACGTCCTAAAAGATATTCAAAAGGTTTACGGCGATGTCCCTGTATTAAGCATTAAGATGATTAATCTCCTAAGATGGATGTCAGAATACTATCTAACAGAACAGGGACTTGTCTTAAAAAATATGCTGCCAAAAGAGGCATTTACAAAGGTAAAACAGAGAAAGACAAAAATCCCCTCACACCCCCCTTCAATTCCCCCCTTACCAAGGAGGGATACAGAGGAGTCAAAAGGGGGGTGGGGGGATTATTCCTTAAATACTATCAATATCAATGATGGTGTGGTATCCGGTGTTATAGATTCGATACATAAAACTATATACAGGACATTCCTCCTCCATGCCCCATCTTCTGCATATGAATACTCATTTTTAATAAAGGTACTTCCAGAAATTAAGAATGCAATCCTTCTTATTCCAGAAATATCCCTCGTCAATAACCTTTATCCACATTTAAATGAAAGGTTTGGAGAAAGGGTATGTCTATTTCACAGCGAGCTGAGCAAAGGTAAAAGAGGCGAGTCAATAGAAAGAATTCTTTCAGGCCATTCTGACATCGTGCTTGGTACAAGGTCTGCTATCTTTGCTCCTCTGAAAAATGTCTCCTTCATTGCAGTGCTACATGAACATAGCGGTTCTTATAAACAAGAAGGTGGCCTGCGTTACAATGGTAGGGATGTTGCAGTAAAGAGGGGTTATTTTGAAAGGGCAACTGTACTTCTTTCATCCACCTGTCCATCTATTGAATCTCTGTATAACTGTAAAACGGGTAAATATACTTTATTGAAACCGACAGTTGATATTAAGAGACCTAAGGTCAGGGTAATAGATATGAGATATGAAAGACTTCCTAAAACATATCTATCAAATCTATCAAAAACTGTTATTGATGCCTCTGCGAGATATATTAAGAATGATAAAAAAATTATGTTTTTAATAAACAGAAGAGGATACTCAACACTCCTTCAATGTTCGGATTGCAATTACATAGAGGAATGTCCGAATTGCAGAATTCCCTTAGTTCTACATAAAACGGATCACGGTTTACGGATTCTGAAATGCCATTACTGCGGATATACATTGTCTAATGTGCCTGAAAATTGTACAAGATGTAAAAGCTATAACATAAAGTTGCTCGGTGCAGGCACACAGAGGGTGCAGGAAGACATCGAGGAGTTCATCGGGATAAAAACCCTCAGACTTGATAGTGATAGGTCTCGGAAAAAATCTGAAATAGAGGGATTGATTGGTGATATATATAAGGATGACATAAGGATAATCGTCGGGACGAAACTCATGACAAGAAGGCTGGGCATGTCTAAAAGATTTTCTATGGCAGCTATCCTGAATACAGACCTTTTCCTTAATCTCCCTGACTTCAGGTCTTCTGAAAAGACATTTCAGGAAATCTCATCCATAATAGATAAGATTGAACCTCGTGGGGAGGTATTCATACAGACAAGGATACCACAGAACTATTTATTCAAATACCTGAAAAATTATGACTATCATTCGTTTTTTAGAGAAGAACTGAATAGGCGTAAATCCCTAAACTATCCTCCTTATTCAAGGCTTTTACTGATTAAGTTTGTGAGTAAAAGAGATATATTTGTAGAATTGTCAGAGATTATAAACAAGACAAAAAAGATAATCCCCCCTCACCCCCCTTTGGTAAAGGGGGGAAGGGGAGATTATAAGATAAAAAGAATAGATGATAATGTTGAAGTACTTGGTCCATCTATATCGAAGAAGAATCAGGGCAAAAATGAATTTAAATTGCTCCTGAAGTCCCCTATTCGTGGAAGTCTTCATTCTATAGCCAGAACCTTTATAGAAGCATTCAAAGACTCAAAAGATGTGAGAGTAAAGATTGATGTCGATCCGATGTCAATTTGATAAGATAATGAGCCCGGAAGATTGACTTCTCCCCAGTTGGCCTGATCCCGAAAGATGATTGGTTACCTCGTGAAACATTTTGTTCTTTACAATCCCTGCGAAGGTACTTTATGCTTCTAAAGGCGGAGAACCCTTAATTAAAAATCAAGAGGGCTTTTCACTTCCTTCAAAGTCCTGCTCGGCACGCAATGAGTATAAATCATCGTAGTTCTTACGTCGCTGTGACCCAGAAGCGTCTGGATTGTCCGGATGTCATATTCGCCTGTAAAAGATGGGTGGCGAAACTGTGGCGGAAGGTATGGGAGGTGACTCGTTTCGTCAGTTTGGCGCGACGGACTGCCTCGTAAAGCGCCTCCTGAACATGTGTCTCATGAAGATGATATCGCCTCAGTTCCTGCTTGTCAGGAACCGGCGTAAGCGTTTTTTGCGGAAAGAACCCTGCCATATGAATTCCCTGGCTGCTGAAGGATATTTCTTTTCAAGCAGGTTGTCAAGAAATACCCCGGCATAGCCTGCCTTGATGTCCCCATCATGGATTGATTTCACTTTTTCAAGCTGTAATGTCAGTTCAGGCATAAGTATTTGAGGCAATGGCACTGTTCTATCTTTTTTCCCCTTCCCATCATGGATTGTCAGTACCCCTGCGTCGAAGTTGAAATTATGTACCCGCAGTTTAATACACTCGAAGAGCCGAAGACCGCAGCCGTACATCGTCTTGACGATCAGATCATAGGGAGGATAAAGATGCTTTATGACGGCGACTACTTCCTCACGAGAGAGCACCACAGGAATATAAGGTTTGCGTTTGGCCCGGACGACGTCTCGGATTTCTCCAAAGTCTTTCTTGAGGACATGCCGAAAAAAGAATAGAACAGCATTGAACGCCTGGTTTTGAGAAGAAGCGGAAACGTTGCAGGTAACCGCAAGCCACGACAAGAAAGCCTTGACGTCTTCCGTTGTTAGCGACACGGGATCCGTGTCCTTTTTGAATCTTTGAAACTTCCAGACCCAATGGCCATAGGACTTCAGGGTCTTGGCTGAGTAATGCTTCGTCTTGATGACCGCAGTCATCTCGGCAATGGCCCTAACCCACTGCGTCTTCGCAGCACCAGCCGCCGAATATTGTTTGTACGTGACCGGTTGCCTCAAATTTACCGAAGAGATAGGTTGCGGTTTATTTGCATCATTAGCGGTTGTCCCATGCCTTTTATTCCTCTCCCCCGGCGGAAGGGGATCGAGGGGCGAGGGAAGAACATCTGCCTCCGTTACCCCGGCAGAAGAACCCTTGGCATATGCCTTCGCCATATCAAGGAAGATGGAAATGGCATGACCTGCCTGTTTTTGCTGCGCCTCGTTCTGTTTCTTCTCCTTCAATTTCAGGAGAAACTGTGTCAGGCTCTTCGAAGAGTTGTCGGGAAGATTGTATTTAGCGCAGTAGTCGAGGTAGTAGCGCAGCCACTTGAGGTAATACGAATGAGAAGCGATCGGGACAGAGCGTTTTTTCAGCATGTCGCTGAACCGTGTCAATATGTCGGCCGGTATGTCCTTCATATGTAGATAACAAGTTAACTCGTTATCCACTCATTTTGCGTGGATAACGAGTTGGAGATTTAGAAAATTATAATCATATCCCTGAAAATTTGTCAAATTTATTGCCTTATCCGCGTGTTTGCCGTATGATAACAAGAAACCAGTTAATAATATTGTTAGGCTTAAATAAATCAGGAGGGATAGGTTATGAATAGGTACAGAAGAATAATCTGGTTAGTCTTAGTTTTTGTATTTGCATTCAGTTGTATTGCTTTTGCCCAAGAAGATGAAAAGGGATGCAAAGACCATCCGATGTTTACTCGGATGCCCAATTTCTATCTCAATAATTGTAAAGAGAAAGACTTTGATCAGGCTAAATTCGTAGACGAAAGAGGAAAGGATATTAAAGTCGAAGGGAAATATCACTGGGCTGAATACGAAATCAAAAAGGGCCACAAGGCACCAAGTGAGTTAGAGATCAGGAGAAACTATGAAAATGCCATCAAAAAGATAGGCGGTGTGTTGGTCAAAGAACAGGGTGGGCTATCTTATTTAAAGTTAACTAAAGAAGGAAAAACATTTTGGGCAGTTGTGTTTCCAAGAGGCAGTGGGAGTTACTACGAACTTACCATCGTCGAAAAAGCGGAGATGGCACAGGAGATTGTGGCAGATGCAAAGAGCCTGATGAGCGACATCCAGGTAAAAGGTAGTGCCTCGGTTTATGGGATCTATTTTGACTTTAACAAGGCAGATATAAAACCGGAATCCGAACCGGCAATTAAAGATATTGCAAAACTCCTTCAGGAAAATAAAGGGCTAAAGCTCTATGTGGTTGGACATACAGACAATGTTGGAAATATTGACTACAATATGAAGCTCTCAAAGGCAAGGGCAGATGCGGTGATGAAAGAGCTTGTGACAAAATACAAGGTCTCTGCTGATAGGCTCAAAGCCTATGGAGTGGGGTCTCTGGCCCCTGTGGCTTCAAACAAGACTGATGAAGGCCGCGCCAAGAACCGAAGGGTTGAGTTGGTCGAGCAATAGTTAAAAAACTAATAAGGAGGGAGAAAAATGGCTAATAAGAAAATCTGTTTGGTATTGCTTTTGGCTTTTCTGTTTCTCTTTTTGAGTAATCATTCCATGGCCCAGAATATGAAAGAAGGCCTCTGGGAGATCACGATGACCATGGAGATGCCAGGGATGCCCATGAAGATGCCTCCACAGACCTATACCCATTGTCTGACAAAAAAGGATATGGTTCCGCAGAAAGAAGAACCAAATCAGGAATGTAAGATGATAAAGCATGATGTTAAGGGAGATACTATCACATGGGTCATAGAATGTAAGACGAGAGAAGGCACTGCGGTAAGCAATGGCAGAGTGACATATAAAGGAACCACCTTTGAAGGGGTCATAAGGGTCAAACACGCTGGCATGGAGATTACCCAGAGTCTCAAAGGAAAATGGATTGGGCAGTGTAAATAGAAATCAACATACCGAAGGAATGGCCGTGAAAAAAACTGGAGTTTTATCATTTTTAGTCTTTGCATTAATGTTTATTCTCCTGTCTAATATTGCATTTGCTCAAAAAGACAGAGAAGGAGATTTTCTTCATATTTACGGTGAAGACATCGAGTCCTGGAATGAGGCAAAAGAGGCATTTAGAAAAGATAGCGAGATAATATTAACTATATACTTCAATATGTCCTGTAAACCAAAGCAGGGTCTCGGGAGCGGGATGATTGGTTTTTTGATTAGTAAAAACAATGACTTAATCCCTTCGGCAGCTTTTGCTGGCCTCCGGGCTCCAAAGGCTGGATCTACTACTATCCCTGTAAATTTTAAGTGTGGAATAACTCAGGCTTCCGGTACGATAGACATAGACGTTAAAGGCAAGATTATTAAGAGGGGAAAGAAAAAATTCCTTAGATTTAATATGTATCGCAAATGGGACTGTGTTTTTAAGAGTGATCTCCCTCAGTATGATCCGCTTCATGGTAAGAAGTGTCATGAGCCTTCCGAGGATTTTGGTGATTATGAAATCCCTTTGGAAAACGGGTATATTACTAACTATACTGGAAGCATTTATAATTTTGCCCTTGAGGTGATTAACAAGTGAAACGTGTTTGATGTTTGTGAAAAATTGTAATGATACGCGGAGAGCAAGAGAAATCCAAGAAGCACATCTGCACATCTATACGGAAGAAGAGGCTCTGAAGAACTATTTTTGGTAGAGCGTTGTCTATGACATGCATAAAACAGAGAGGAGAAAAAATTATTTTTGTAAAAAGGTTAGGCCATTTATTTGTCAGAATAAATGAATGAATGTGTTATAAAAGCCTAACAAATCACTCGTGCGGATGGCTGATAGCCACCGCACAGTTCAGTCGTTAACCCCAAGAATAAGAAGACAATAAATGGCAAAACAAACACTCAGCTTGAAAGTTCGTCTGCCTTGGTATGAGGCACCCCGAAATGAATGGAGAAAGAAACTTCATGCAAGCAATATGACTGCATTAAAAGACAAAGGCATTGAATACACTACGGATCAAAAACTGGAACTTCGTATCACGCTTTACATTGCAGAGCCGCACATAAGATTTCATGACGTAGATAACAGGCTAAAGGACATTATGGATGCCCTTCAGGGACGAATGGGCGGAAGCAAGAAGAAGCAATTGTATAAACGACTCATACCAAATGACTGTCAAGTATACAAAGTCACAATTGAAAAGAAGCAGCCGCCAATCCAAAGCCACGGATTGGGCCATTTGGAAATCAGGAAATACAGCTAAAGCACAAGCAAAACAAAGCAATAGCAGCGAAAAGAAAAATTTGTTAAACTAAAGTCAAGAAACGATAAGGAGTTATCAGGATGAGTAAAATAGAAGAGATTGAAAAAGAAGTCCAAGGATTAAAGCCTGATGAACTTCAGGCTTTTCGGAAATGGTTCTGGGAGTTTGACGCAGAGGTATGGGATCGTCAGTTTGAGAAGGATGCTCTGTCGGGAAAACTTGACTCACTGGCCGAAACAGCACTCAAGTCGTTTAAGTCCGGCCACTACTCCGAAATTTGAAGCATTTTGCCTCGCCAGAGTTTTGGGGTCTCTATAGAGCACTTCCACGGCATATCCAAGACCTTGCAGACAGAAGTTATGCGTTGTTAAAAAATGATCCCCCTCATCCATCGTTACACCTGAAGAAAGTTGGCCGTTTTTGGTCTGTCCGAGTTGGCTTGCATTATCGTGCAATTGCTGTTGAGGTTTCCGGTGGACTGCTTTGGTTTTGGATCGGCAGCCATGAAGAATATAATAAACTGATGGGTTAACAAAAAAATCCAGCGGATGGCTGATAGCCACCGCAAAAGGGCAAAAATGCCCTGTAATCGATTATCTGAGGCAAAGACGACCTCAGGTAAGGGTCTTTTTTACCTGAAATTCGATCAATCCGAAGAAAGGAGGCTTACTAAAAAACACCAACTGATGACAAAAAGATTGACTCAAGTCGAATACTATTTTAAACTCAAACTGTCAGGAGATAATTAAAAAAGATACCGTTCGGATAAAACAGGATTAGGTGTTCGAATAGACAGGATTAGGCAGTTTTTTGATAAGTCATTTGTCCTGTTTATGTATTTAAGGAGCATCTCTATAAACTCTATTTTCCCCTTTCGATCAGCCTGGCGATTTTGATTTATCGGCTTGAAGGGAGCATTTCTTTTTCAACTCCCTTTGCGAGAAGGAATCGTATGTATGCGCTATATGAAACGCCTCTTTTTCTTGCAAGCATCTTCAGCTTTTTCATTACAAGCGGGTCGAATTTCAGCGTAACGGGTGTAAGTTTAGGTCTTTTGAAAATATCCTTGCTATCTTCAAGCTCATCCCAGTAATCAGCAATTGAATGCTTTTCCCAGAATCTTATCTCATCTTCCTGTGTTTTAAACACGGGCAACTTTTTCATTATTTACTCCTTCGTTTGTAAAGTTTTCGTGTTTTTTCATCCATATCCATTGCTGTGATTACTCTCGCAATACCTTCACCCTTTAAAACATAAACGACAAACAAATATCTTCCGGCTACAGTGTAGCTAAGCATATATCTGGTTCCTTTTCGGCCTTTCCTTATCCATGGTTCGTCATCGAATGCAACATCTTCAACCTCATCGGGCAATACATTATGACTTGCAATATGTTCGATATTATTATCATCCCACTCAAACTCTGTGATTTCCATATATTATTTTCAAGAAAAGGTATTGTTATTGTCAATATCTTTTTAGGGAAGCAAGCTGCAACCTAGCTCCTGCAAAGAAGAAATTCTCTAAAATTGATATTTTCCATTAGGTATTCTATTATGAATGTGATAAAGGCAATTTTTGTAGGAGATACTCTCGGCATCAGGCAACCCGGAGCACCTGCTTTTCAAATCCGACAATCTCATTTTCTGGTTCTATAGTATCATCTTTAATTATAAAGCCGCATTCAGCGAGATAATCTTCAAGTGTTCCCATTTCTTTCATCTCAGCAAATTGGATTTGAATAACCTCGCTGAGATTTGCCTTTGCTTCTTCCATGGTTTAGCCTTGTGCTATAAAATCCAGTTCAGGAATTTTAGCTATGTACCACTTTTCTTTCTGCCACAATTCAATAGTTGCCTTTAGTTTCATTTATAATCTCCCGTCTACTGATTTGTTACGCTTATTATACCAGAAATCATGACATGCTCCTGAAGGCTTTATCTAATATTCATTTTTAACCTTTTATCCCTACCTCAATAATTCTTTTCTTAATCTCTTTAATCTTATCCCGTATCTTTGCAGCTCTTTCAAAATCAAGTTTTTTTGCAGCTTCTTTCATTTCAGACTCAAGCATCTTCAGGGTCTCATCGTCATATCCGTATTCAGCCTTCTCCTCTGCCGCAGCAGGCACTGTCCAGTAATCCGCCTCATAGATGGATCTGAGGATGTCCTTGATATTGGATTTTACAGTCTCAGGGGTGATCTTCATCTTTTTGTTATACTCTTCCTGGATCCTTCTTCTTCTTTCCGTCTCATGTAATGCCTTTTGCATTGAACCGGTGATGGTGTCCGCATATAAAATTACCTCTCCGTTTACATTTCTTGCAGCGCGGCCTGATGTCTGTATCAATGAACGCTCTGAACGGAGGAAGCCCTCTCTGTCTGCATCAAGGATTGCAACAAGAGAGACCTCAGGCAGGTCAAGCCCCTCTCTTAAGAGGTTGACGCCAATTAATGCATCAAAATTCCCGAGCCTCAGATCCCTTAATATCTCAACCCGCTCAAGTGTGTCAATGTCAGAATGTAAATATCTTGCCCTTACCCCGAACTCGGCATAGTGATCAGTCAAGTCCTCCGCCATCTTCTTCGTAAGCGTGGTTACAAGAACCCTTTCACCCCTTTCTGCACGTTTTCTTATCTCGCTCAGCAAATCATCCACCTGCCCTGAAATAGGACGTACGATAAGTTTCGGGTCTATAAGACCGGTCGGCCTTATTATCTGCTCAACTACATGTCCCCTTGATTTTTCGAGTTCATAGGACCCCGGGGTTGCAGATATATAAATTGCCTGATTGACCCTGTGCTCAAATTCAGTGAATGTAAGCGGTCTATTATCCAGTGCGGAAGGCAGTCTAAAGCCATAATCTACGAGGGTTTGTTTTCTTGAGCGGTCGCCCTCATACATACCGCCAATCTGAGGGACAGTTGCATGAGATTCATCAATGATGAGCAGAAAATCATCCTTAAAATAATCTATTAATGTATATGGAGGTTCTCCGGGAGCCCTTCCACTCAGGTGGCGCGAATAGTTTTCTATGCCATGACAGTAACCGAATTCTCTTAACATTTCTAAATCAAATCTTGTCCTTTGTTCTATCCTCTGTGCCTCGAGCGTCTTTCCCTCTCTCAAAAAATACCCGATCCTTTCTTCCATCTCCTTTTCGATATTCTTTAAAGCCGGCTCGAGCCTCTCTCTCGGTGTAATCCAGTGGCTGTTCGGGAAAAGGGCAATCTTATCGAGCCTTCTCAGTTTTTCACCTGTGAGGGGGTCAAATTCATGGAGTGTATCTATATCATCACCAAAAAACTCTACACGGATTCCTTTGTCGAGTGAAAAGGATGGATAAACCTCTACAATGTCTCCCCTTACCCTGAATGTTCCCCTTCTGAATTCGATATCTGAACGTGCATACTGCATCTCTACAAGTCTTTTCAATATTTCATCGCGCTCGGTGTGCATCCCTTCTTCGATAATTAGATGCATGTCCATGTAGTCCTGCGGGGAGCCTATACCATAAATGCATGAGACAGAAGCAACAACAATTGTATCGCTTCTCTCGAGCACTGCCCTTGTCGCAGAGTGTCTCATCCTGTCAATATCGTCATTGATGAGAGCGTCTTTTTCTATGTATGTATCAGTTGTAGGGATATATGCCTCGGGCTGGTAATAGTCGTAATAGCTAACAAAGAACTCAATAGCATTTTCTGGAAACAGCTCCTTAAATTCTCCGTAAAGCTGAGCAGCAAGGGTCTTGTTATGAGCAATTACAAGGGCGGGCTTATTTACATTCGCAGCTACATTTGCGATTGTAAATGTCTTTCCAGAACCTGTAACGCCTAAAAGCACCTGGTGCTTGAGCCCCTTTTCTATGCCCTTTGTAAGCTCTTTTATTGCCTTTGGCTGGTCGCCTTTAGGGGAAAAGGAGGTAATAAGCCTGAATTTGCTCACTTACTTTAATCAGCGCCTCTATAATACTTTATTTTTTTCACGCCGGTTAGCCATGAAAGTAACATACTCACAATGCTAACAATAAGAGCCCCCCAGAATGCAGGCCAGAAGCCCTTTATCTGAAGGCCAAGGTTTAGTGATTCTGAAAGATGAGCGGTAATAATAAGCATGAGGGTATTTATTATTAATGTGAAAATACCGAGCGTGAGGATTATGAATGGAAATGTAAAAAAGGTTACGATCGGTTTTATTAATGAATTAACAAGGCCGAATATAGCGCCTATTATTATCATCTTCCACCACTGTCCTGAAAATGTAATACCCTCTACAAGCTTTACAGCCGCAACTATAGAAAGGGCATTTATCATTACTCTTAAGATTATATATGCCATGTTACTAAGGGGTTCGTAAGTAAGATATTATTATCGAAAAATCTCCCCTCACCCCTCTTTACCAAAGAGGGGTTACACACCCCTACACTCCTCTCAAGAGGGGATATTTCCTCCCTTTGGCAAAGGGAGGTTAGGAGGGATTTTATAATCAATGTCTTCATACTTATGACCTTATTAATAAGTCCCTAAAGGGCATTTATCGCAAAGGGGGTTTTTTAGTTTACAGTATGTCTTGCCTACCTTTACAAAAAGGGCATGATATTCATTAAACAGCTTAACGTCTTCCTTCAGGGATAAGTGAAAAATCTCCTGAAATCTCTCGTATGGCTTGTCATATTCCATAATGTTGTGTCTTGAGAGAACTCGTTTTGTATAGGCATCTATGACAAAGATAGGTTTTTCAAGGGCATAAAGGAGTATCGAGTCTGCTGTCTCAGGCCCGATACCTTTGATACCGAGGAGTTTTTTTCTCAGTGAATGCATATCCTCATTTTTCATCCTCTTCGTGCTTCCACGATAGTCATTCATAAGAAATTCGATAAAACACTTAAGCCTCTTGGCCTTTATATTAAAATATCCTGCAGGTCTTATGGATTCAGAAAGTTCCTTTATCGTCATCTCGTGTATAGCCTTAGCTGAAAGGGCATTCTGTTTTTTAAGATTACTAATTGCCTTTTCCACATTTCCCCAGTTTGTATTCTGCGTAAGGATCGCTCCGACAGCGATCTCAAACGGGGTATCACCCGGCCACCAGTGCTGAGGGCCAAAGGACTGATATAACTTCTGATAAATTTTGAGTAAATTTTCCATTTATCATTATATATAAAATCTTCCCGATTTTTGCCTCTGATCCACTATCAAAAAATATAAAACCTCGTTGTTCCCGTAGTGACGGGTGTTAGAATATTTCGGCAAAGAAAAAAACTAACACCAACGAGATGAATATATTATGGCACAAAGAGCACTTCCGTATGAATATGAAATTGAAGATAGCAAGGCAGGACTAACAGCGGTTGGGGATAACAAACCTCTTTGACACCTTCAGCTTGGCGTGTATTTCACTAAACGAAGACACCACGATGCCTTTGTCGATCTTCAAGGTTGCTTCAACAACCAGCTCGAACTTGTCGGGAACTTGCTGAGCGTAAACCGATGGAATATCTCTATTTGTCCCGGAATAGAACGCCAGGATCAAAATAGAAATACCAATGCGGAACCATTTCTTTGTTTGTTGCGTAAGCATGTGTGTCCGATAGTTTATATCTTTCTCTGACATCAAACCAAATTTTCAATTTTTCAGGAATCTTCATAGGCTCACGCCCTCACATACAGACTTTGTTTACAGCATATCGCCATAACTGTGCGACGGGCAAAGCCCATCCGCACGAGTGTTTTTGGGTGACTCATTCTTTTGTCTTTCCAATTTCTCAGGCAATAATACCTTTTTCAGTCTCAGGAGATTATCGACGGACCATGAGCGGATTTCGTCCAGTGCCTGTGAGGGCAAATCTATGTCACCGTTTCGATAGACTGCAATGCGACTTGCGCGCTTATCATCCAGTCTCTCCTACTCAAGGTTACTTCCAAACTCTTTTTCGACAATGGTTTTGCACATCTTCGCTTCCTCGGGATTCCCTGTTCTGTCGGCATGATCATGCAAGGCTTCCAGCGAGGATGGGGTCAGCAGAACACTCAGGGCTGAAATGACCGCCTTCCTCGTCTCGTTGTCTTCCGATTTCAGCAAGGGGATCAGCCGGTGAACAGCTCGCAAATCACCGTACCTGCCGAGAGCATGAATATGACATATTAAATCCTTAGAATTTTTCAAATCTAACCCGGATATCAGGAAATCATAGTCCTGCGGATGTCCAAAACCGCTAACCCAACTTCCGCACTTTAGTGACCAAAATCTATTTAAATCAATGGGTTATGATATTGTTTAGTCACTATGATTACCATTTTCGGTAGTCCAAAATTTTTTAGGCGTAATAATTTCAAATGGAA
>JBFLZS010000023.1:0-45706 GCA_040756135.1 Nitrospirota bacterium | reverse complement strand
TAGTGTATACAATATACACTACAAGATAAAATGTCAAGTTTTTTATTTCCCCAAACTTCCTGATTCTGCTATAGTTTCTATATGTCTGATGTGTAGTGTACATTTTTTAGGGAAAAGTCAGGTAAATAAAATATACGGGAAAGCAAACTGGAGAAAATTAAAAGGTATTTGTAAAGTAGAATTGGAAGATGGTGCTATTCTTGATGCAGAAGTGCATTGGTACGAAGGACATGGCATCGGGAAAAAAGAAATAAAAATCAAGAGATATTTATAAGGAGATGGCTATGAAAAAACATTTTATGATATGCGTAGATAATCGTGGCTATGAAGCATCACTGGAAATAAGAAAACTTTACGAGGTATTGAACGATAAGGTAGCAGAAAGACATCATCAGCTAAGAGTTATTGATGAATCCGGCGGAGATTATTTATATCCCGATAAGTTTTTTGCACCTGTGCGATTGCCTAATATTACAAAAGAAAAATTGGAATTAGTGACAGCATAATGCTTATAAGGCCCCGCTCTGTCAAGAGAAAAAACGATCCTGATCGGAAATAAAATAAATAAATTCCATTCCTTATTTTTTTAAAAAGATTGTCCAATAGCTCTGACTTGGTTTCCACCACGGCGTCAGATCAAAAGTCTGCACCAAACACTTATCGATGCTCGATAGCCAGGCAGCACGGAACATTACAACTTTTCCGTGCTGCCGGCGACAGTGGAGAGACCATTCGATCTTATTCTCCACGACATAGAAACTATTTTATACCCTTATGCCGTCCTACTCAAAGGTCTGGTTAAGATGGACTCTTTCCAGTTAGCTTCAGGATCGGGTAAGGGGCAGAACCCGCACAATCTTTATTATATAGTTGAGAGACCGCTTCAGGCCATGAAATCTATGCTCCTTGCCAAATTGAGACTCTTCTTTCAAAACAATATGATTACTGGGCCCTTGGGCATGTCCATAAGAATGAGATTCTTCATGAAGATCCATGGATTATTTTTCCAGGCAATATTCAGGGCAGGCATATCCGTGAGACAGGACCAAAAGGATGCACACTTGTAACTATTGACGATGGCAAAATAATTTCCGTAGATCAGCGAGACCTTGATGTCCTTCGCTGGTGCTCCTGCACAGTAAGTGCATTAGATGCTGAAACTCCAGATGTTATTCTTGAACGTATTCGTGAAGAAGTACTGAAAGAATATGATCAAAATCCAGGTAAGACACTTGCTGTTCGTATATTAGTTGCTGGTTCCTGCAAGGCGCACGACTCTCTCATGAAGGACCCTGAGCAGTGGATTAGCCAGATAAGAGCGGATGCCACCGACTTAAGCGGTGGGCTGATATGGATTGAGAAAGTAGTCTTCCGGACAAGCCCAAAATTTGATCATGATAAGATTCAGGGGCCTATAAGAGATCTTATTCAATATATCCAAGGAATTGAAGCTGGAGATATCTTTTTAAAATATCTCAAGGAAGACTACACCAAGCTCAAAGGAAAGCTACCTCGTGAACTTTACAAAGGTGAGAATGCTTTAGACCTCGAATCTCCTGATAAGGCCAAGATATTACTCGAAGATGCAAAGCACTTGCTGACTTCTTTGCTTCTCTCGGGAGGTTCATCAGATTGAAAATTCTCTTCTTTGATCTCAAAGCCTTTGTCCCTTCACAGACAAACCAATTGATCTTTCGAAGGGTAGTGAAGGGTTCCATATAATATACGGCCTTAACGAAGCAGGAAAAAGCGCGGCTTTGAGAGCAATCAAGGCACTTTTTTATGGTATTCATGAGCGTACTCCTGACACTTTTCTACACGAAGGAATAAAGCTCAGGATAAGCGCAAAAATAAGGCATTCAGACGGATCTGAGCTTATATTCCAAAGAAGAAAGGGGCGTACAAAAACATTACTCAACGAGAACGATGAACCGATCGATGAGCGTATCCTTGAAAGGTTTCTTGGAGGTATTGATGAAGCCCTTTTTACAAAGATGTTTGGTATCAGTTACGATGATCTCATTCAAGGGGGAAAAGAAATAATTGCTGGTCAGGGCGATATAGGCGAGAGCCTATTTGCAGCAGCGCTCGGTAAAGGTGGCCTCCGTAAGGTTCTTTCCGAACTTGATGACAAGACAGATGAACTGTTCAAGCCTCAGGCCCAGAAAAGATACATCAATATCAAGATCCGTGAATTTCAGGAAGCAAAAGGAGAAATGCAGAAAGCTATACTTTCAAGCCAAGATTGGGATACCCACCAGAGGAACCTCAAAGAGGCAAAAAATCAAAAGGACGATTTCGTTGGACAACTAAACAAACGTATTGCGGAAATTAACCATCTTAAAAGACTACGGGACGTACTTCCTGCGCTCGGAGAACTAAAGGAAACTCGTAATAAACGTACCAGCATGGGCGATGTTCTGCTTCTTTCTCCAGAATTTCCTCAGCAAAGAAGAGATGCCTTACAAGCATTGAACCGCGCTAAGGCTGATGCAGAAAAAGCGCAGAAGTCTATACAAACCTATAGATTGGAGCTTGAACAGATTCATATTCCGAAGAATATTATCGCTATGGGAGATGTTATTAAGGAGCTCCAGCAGCGCCTTGGAAGTCATCTCAAGGCAAAGAAAGATCTGTCTAACCTTCTTACGAAAAAGTCTCAATTTCTTTCTGATGCTCAGAATATTCTCAGGGATATCCGCCCAGATCTAACATTAGAAAAAGTCGAGTCTATACGTATTTCTGCTCCCCAGAGACAGAAAATCCATGAGCTATCATCTCAACATGGAATACTTGTAGAAAGACAGGAAAACTCTGCAAATCAGCTTGCAGCTATCATAAATAAGATTGAGCAGGCGAAAAAGGAACTCGAGATTCTTGGCGAGCCAAAAGACATCCGTGAACTGCGGGAGTTGTATGAATTTATTCGAGGTCATGGAGACATAGAGAAACGCCTCAAAGAAGCAAGGAAAGAACTTCAGATACTTGAAGAGCAGGCAAACATAGAATTAATGAAGCTTCCCCTTTGGGAAAAAGACCTTGATTCACTTGAGGCGCTTGCAACTCCTCAGCAAGAGACTATCGATAGATTTGAAAAATCTATGTCGGATCAGGAAATGAGGCTTGAGAAAATCCAGATTGCTGTCAACAATGCTGATAGCAAAATCCGAAAGCTTACCACTGATATCCAATCCTTAGAATTTGTCGGCGAGATTCCAACTGAGGAAGATCTTCTGAAAGCAAGAGGGCGTCGTCAGAAAGGATGGGAGCTTATCCGTAGAACCTGGATAGAGGGGGCATCAGTCGATGCCGAGGCATCAATCTTTGATTCTTCGATGCCCCTTGATGCTGCTTACGAGAAGACTGTTAATGAAGCTGATGAAATTTCAGATCGACTCAGGAGAGAAGCAGATCGGGTTGCACAAAAGGCAACATGGCGTGACGAGTTAAAGCAACATGAAGAAGAACTTATAAATTTTAAGGCAGAAGAAGACATTATCAGGCAAGACATGATAGAAATTAATGAACAATGGAGTCAACTATGGATTTCTTTAGGAATCCAGCCTCTCTCACCTAAAGAAATGAGGGCTTGGCTTAGCAGTCAACAAAATCTGGTCCGTCTTTCAGAAAGGGTCCGTAATGCACGTTTGAATGTTAGTCTGATCGAAAAAGAAATAGAGGATTTTAAGAGCAGACTTCTCTTTGTCCTCAATAATTTAGGGAAGACCGGTCATTCTGAAGCGCAGTCTCTTAACATACTGTTAAATATAGCAAATAAAGTCATCATACGTCATGATGAGACAGAGACACAGAGAGAATTCTCAAGAAAAATATTGAGAGATTCTCAGGCACAACTTAAAAGCACAGGAGACGAAAAGGATAATGCAAATAAAAAAATAACTCAGTGGCAAAATGAATGGAATGAGATGCTTAAGGGAATTGGGTTTGATGTATTTATAGAACCATCCGTTGTCAGCACCTATATAGAAAGAGTACAACAACTCTTCGAAAAAATCGATGAAGCATCAAAAATATCTGATCGAATCGCAGGAATTGAGCGAGATGAAAATCGTTTCTCTTACGATGTGAAGGCAATCGTCGAAACAATAGCGCCTGATCTGCTATCAGTTCCAGTGGAGCAGGCTGCTTCATTGCTCGATGAAAGATATAAAGAGGCAAAAAAAGATGAAGTAAGGAAAAATGAGTTTCTTCGGCAAATTAAGGAAAAAGAACAGGATCTACAGTCTGCAAATGACATCATTAAAGAAAATACTGCAATCCTTGATCGCCTGCGAGAACAAGCAAAATGCACGTCCTACGATGAGATGGAGGAAATTGAGAGAAGGTCAGGTGAAGCCCGAGAGCTTGATAAGACAGTACATCAGCTTGAACGGCAAATATTTCCTTATACCGCAGGCAGAACTATAGCTGATCTCATTGAAGAAGCATCAGGGATCAATCCTGATGAACTACCATTACGTATCGAACAAATGGAAAAAGAGATTAAGGAACTAAATAGTAGCATTTCCGCTCTCGATCAGAGGATCGGAGGAGAAGAAAAGGAAATCGAGAAAATGGATGGCAGTGCAAGGGCCGCTGAAGCTTCAGAAAAGGCCCAGAGTACTCTTGCGCAACTTCGGGAAGGAGTGGAGCAGTATGTGCACCTTAAGCTTGCTGCTGAGATACTTCGAGATGAGATTGAGAGGTATCGATCACAGCACCAAGGCCCGATTCTGAAGAGAGCGAGTGAAATCTTCGCGACAATCACTCTCGGATCGTTTTCAGGTTTAAAAGCTGGTTATGACAGCGAAGACAGACCGGTTCTCATCGGCGTTCGACCATCTGGCAAGGAGGTGGGGGTTGAAGGTATGAGCGACGGTACAAGCGATCAGCTATATTTATCTCTTCGCCTTTCAAGCATTGAGAGGCAGATCGGCGAAAATGAGACTCTGCCTTTCATAGTCGATGACATCCTTGTAAACTTTGATGATGATCGTTCAAAAGCAACTCTTAAAATTCTCACAGAACTTTCCCTTAAGACGCAAATAATATTTTTTACTCATCATCAACATCTTGTTCAGCTTGCAAAGAAAGTTATTGCACCGGATATCCTTTATATTCATAATCTTTAACTTGCAAGATTCAACAGCCTCGGAGAAACTTTTGTTATTTACTATTTGTATTAAAATCCTTATTCATGAGAAAAGCCAGTCTTCCATCATCTTTAAGCCAATTTGTTGCTGCAACATGGGTGATTAAAACGCATATATTTAAGTTGATACCACCGGTTCGCCCGGCACCTGAAAACAGACCTCTGTCAATGCAAAGTGCTTTTATTTTTTCTCGATAACCTGCAGGTAAATTCTTCCAGTCGATCCAGGGAGGATTGCCAATTATGTTTGAAAACTTCTTGAAGCAAGCAGTTACAAGAAAATTTGTAAGGATCCTTGCCCAAATGCCATTCCATTTCTTTTTTTCTAAGTCTATAAGCCGCTTCGTAAGAAGTTCTATTTTAAAAATCACTTCGGGTTTCCTATCCATACTATCCAATGCATTGATAAGCAGATCAATGGCAGCATCTTCTTTCTTATTTTTCACATGCTTTTCGAATTGATACATCAGATAGACAAACCTGGGAATGTCCTCTACAATGCTTTTCGGAACTTCAGCAAGAATTGGCTCCTTTAGGGTACGTAATTCATATTTGAGGTATTTCACACCGTCAAGAGTGATTTCAGATGGCACATAGGAAGCATCACCAAGGAAAACTGGGATAACCAGATTTGACGTTCCGGATGTCAACAAATCGGATATATGAATGAAATAATGTATCCTCGTCGTTAAAACAGCCAGCGGATTTAGGTCTATGGCAACTACGCGATCAAGAATTTGAGTTAGCTTCTCTTCAATGGGCCGATTCTTTAGTTGTTTTCTGAGAAGTGAAATCGCAGCAATTACGAATGTGCCCGACCCACAACAGGGATCCAACGCACGCCATCCGTGATTTAATTCGGACGATTCAAGGACATGTTGAGCGAGCCAGAAAGGAGTATAAAATTCCCCAAAGCTTGCTCTTATTACCTGTGGAACTGCGGCTTCATATAATTCCCGAAAAAGGTCAATTGCTTCTTTCTCTGAAAAAATTTGTGAAACGCTTTCATATTGCCCGAGGATTTGCAAAATGTCGCGAAATACGCTGGCGAGTTCGTCATTCCATTGTCCCTTATCAGCATACCAAGAAAAAAAGTCGCCCTCTATCAAATTTAGGATACCCACTTTTCGAAATATTTCACCATCTTCCAGTTCAGCACAAAAAGCAAGAATATCTTGCGCGTCGGCTCGGATCATCGACTTATAATTCTTCAATGGTTCGCCAAATTGCAGATCAGACACAACGCGATATGCCATTAATTTGAGGACTATTGCATAGGCCGTGTGCAACGAAAATAAGGATCGGTACTCTGATGATGCATCGGTCAATTTCTCGTTGAAAATATCAGATAGTATAGATCTTCTTTCTTGAATGCGTTTCTGTTGGGATTGATCTTCATGGGCAAGTTTAAAAAGGGCCTCCCACTCAGCCATTAACATTCCTGTCTTCGGTGTTGCCCTGGTTTTGAGAATCCTATTTAGGATTCTCGACAGATCAAACAAAACCCCTTCATATTTTTTCCCACAGAAATCGCGAATAAGATTGCCGGCAGTAAGTGCCGCTTGCTCCAATGAAACGATACATTTTATAACTCTTAATAGTGAGCGATGATCAACTTGGAGGCGACCAAATGGTCCAACAAATCTTCCCGCTAATGCTCGAACTTCGTAAAGGAATATGCCATCCGTTACGAAGCCGACAATCTCACTTTCGGAGATAGTCGATAGAGCTACGATATACTCCTCGATTTGTTTTATGGCAGACCTAACATCACTCTGAGATCGTAATCGCAAATGGTGTTTATATTCTATGACTAAAGCTCCAATTCTACTGTCCATTCTGCCTGACCGAGTATGACGTCTTGTATCAATGAGAGCTTCTTTTTCTGGATGAAATTGTATACCTATATCCTTTAACAATGCATACAGTACCCGCTCAAAAATTCCTTCAACAGTCGCCTCATTAGGAGCTCCTGCCGCAAATTGGGCTATCTCTTCAGAAGTCTTGAGCAGTTCTTCTCTAAATTCCTCAGATGCAAGGGCAAAATCTATTAGTTTCTGTTTCAGTTGTTTCATTTATTATTCGTTGATGAAGAATCTTACTTCATTCGGTTTTTAACGCTATTACCGACTGCCTCAATACCTCTTCTTCTGCATTCATGGGGTCATATGTTTATGTATTCCGTCATTCATGAGTTCAGGCTTGTTTACAACATTTTGATGATTTAAAGGGGACCGGGACATATATCATTTTTGACTTTCTATTTTCACTCTACGGGTCACTAACCTTCCACCTATTATAAAACCCATCTTAAGAATAATCTTGTCCTTCTGTGCATACCCATGGATGACATTCATTTCTTATCAAGGACTTTCAGAAAGCCTTGAGCATCCACTATCTGGATACCCCTGTAATGTTCCAATCTGAGGAGATGGTCATCGCCTGAGACGATATAGTCGGCCTCTCCCTCGATTGCACATGCGATAAACTTGTTGTCTTTCGGGTCTTTCTTTATTATTGATACGGCGTATCGGTCTTCGGTCAGAACGGTGCCCTCATAGAGAAATGCCGATATATCGTCTATTACTTCCTCTGTAAGGTTGTACTTGGCGTAAATATGACCCCTGTGCAGAACGCTCAGGACTTCATGATTGATTGAGACGGAGGAGACAGCCTTGAAAACCTCCTTCCTGGCCAGATTCAGGATTTTTCGCGGGGCGCCTTTAGGAGAGATGACACCGCTTACGAGCACGTCGGTGTCTATAACGGCCCTAATCTTTCACACCGCCGCGCACCTCCGCAATGGCCCTTTTTACGTCCTCGGCGACCTCCTTTTCAGAGAAACGGACATTCTTCTTGCCGAGCTGTTGCAGTGCCTTCCCGAACCTCTCCTGCCAGGTTGCGACCTTCTGTTCCTCGAGCTTCTTTTTCAGAACAAGTTTTTCATCCGGATCGAGCTGGTCTATCATTGAAATGAGCTTCTGAAAAGGGATCTCCAATTTTAAAGTCTTCGCAGCCATTCTGACACCTCCTTCTCTAAGCTATTATAAAATCCTTCCTCAAAATAATCTTCCCCTCAACGCCCATGAAGAACCGCCTTAATACCTCTTCTTCTCCACAACCTTCCCTGTAATCCCGAAAGACCGTGAAGCGTGAAAGGTAAAAAGTAAGGCGTCTCGATCAGCTTCGTCCTCTGCATTTTTGAGGACAACATAATCACAATGGTCGGGCTTGATGTGAGGGTTGACGACGATGATATCACCCTTACAGAACTTTCGTTTCATATAATTAAGCTTAATCACAATTTAATTAAGTCCGATATCTGGTAGATATTATAGGATAAATCCAGGAAAAAATATCATGGAAGAAGTATAGTACTCCTGCAGGAATTGAGTCCCGAAGGCATTCGGGATTTAGGAAACCTGTGATCTATTGACTGGCAGGCTCGAAAAATAAAGACGGTTCAATATCTCCCCATAAATTTGCCGCAGACCCCAATATAAAGATTAAAAACTTGCTCTTTTCACCTTCTTTGTGCTAAATATATCAAGTTTTAGAAACCTTCCTGATAATTAAAAAGAATAAGAAATGGGCAAAAAACTTACCTATAAAGAAGCAGGAGTTGACATTGACGAGGGAGAGAGGTTTGTGAAGCTTATTTCCTCATTGGTCAAGAAGACCTTCAGGCAAGAGGTTATAACCGATATCGGCTCATTCAATGCACTTTTTAATCTTAACGTTAAGAAATATAAGAAACCGGTTCTTGTAAGTGGAACAGATGGAGTAGGAACAAAACTAAAGATTGCCTTTATGATGGACAGGCATGATACTGTTGGGATAGACCTTGTAGCTATGTGCGTTAATGATATCCTTACAAGCGGTGCAGAGCCTTTATTTTTTCTCGACTATTTTGCTACAGGCAGACTTGATTCTAAAAAGACAACAGAAGTCATAAAGGGTATTGTCAAAGGTTGTAAAGAGGCAGGCTGTTCCCTTATAGGAGGTGAAACAGCAGAAATGCCAGGATTTTATTCTGAGGACGAATATGACCTTTCAGGTTTTGCAGTAGGTGTTGTAAATAAGGAAAAGATAATAGATGGCTCAAAGATAAAAGAAGGGGATGCAATAATAGGTATTGCTTCAAATGGGCTGCACAGCAATGGTTACTCACTGGTGAGAAAGGTCTTTTTTGAATCAAAAAAGATGAAAATAGATGCATATATCCCTGATCTTGGGACTATCCTCGGAGAGGAACTTCTTAAATCTACAAAGATATACGTTAAAGCATTCATGGCTTTAAAGGACAAATTAAAGATAAAAGGGATGGCCCATATAACAGGTGGGGGCATACCCGGGAATCTTCCAAGGATACTGCCAAAAGGCATTTGTGCTAATATTAAAGCTATTGCATGGCCTGTCCATCCTATTTTTAGACTTATAAAAGAAATGGGAAATGTTCCTGAAGAAGATATGAAAAAAACTTTTAATATGGGTATTGGTTATGTTATGGTAGTTTCTGCAAATAAAGCCGAAGATACAATTTCAATACTAAATAAATCAGGTTATAAGGCTTTTAACATCGGCAATACAGAGAAAGGAGGTAGGGGTGTTAGATATTCATAAAATAAAATTGGTTTTGACAATACATCAAGCAAAAGGAGGAGATAGATTATGAAAAAGACTATTGCGTTTACACTTTTGTTTATCTGTGTTTCTTTTAGTTTATGTTTTGCAGGTGATGTTATCAAAGGTCCTTTACCGGAAAAATTACCTCCACCAGAAAAATGCTCAGCCTGCCACAATGTTCCCCAGCAGATTAAAGAGCTTTCTCAGTCAGCTCATAAAGACTTAAAATGTCTTGACTGCCATATACCAGGGGGTGTCCAGAAAATAAAATATGAACTTAAAGATTGTGATTTCAGAAGATTAGGGTATCATGAAAAGGAAGGAAACTGGATTGAAGTCGGTGGAAATGAGGGATGTTTGAGATGCCATGAGGCAATGGGAATAAAGAATACAAACGAGAAGTGCTGGTCGTGTCATATGCCAGAAGCTGGTATTGATGAAATAATTATTCTGAAGGATAAAACCAAACCTATAACACCTGATAATATTAGAGAGACAAAAAAATTATCGCACAGGTCACATGCTTTTAAGATTCACACCAAAGGCGGAATGGAGAAATAGACAAGAATTGATGAAAGAATAAAGCCACTAAAAATTTAGTATATGTCATGCTGAACCCGTTTCAGTATCTAAAATCAATGCTCAGGCTCAAGAGCTATTTTGTCAACAAACTCTCTATTTTTTGCAGGAATTATACCGCTGGTTGCCATTGCAATGCTTTTCGCTTCTTCTATGATAAGACGTACCTTCGCATGTTCTTTTATATCAACGGCAGAAACAGGCTTGAAAACACCATTTTCATAAATAGCCTCAATTGTCTTTGGCATTATTCGTCTCCTTTAAATAAAGATAACATGGATAAGATATGATAAGCAATATTTTAAAAACTGAAATCTGTTTATTACATGAAAACAAAATTCTATTTAAATATTTATTTTTATATTAAATTTTAAAAATTTATTTCTCTTGACTATATGACTTTAGATATGTTTTTATTCCCATATTCATAAAAGGGAAGAGATGAGGGGGATCATCTCAAGGGCAAAGAAAAAACTTGCTACTTTAGATTGTACAAGGTGGGCAAGATGATGTTCGGTGAAAATGTAGTTCCTGTCATGAATAGAGTGGCCTGTAATTTGCACTCACTCACTCACTCACTCACTCACTTTTAAGCCTTATTGATTCCTGTCATTCCCGCTTGTCGGGAATCTTTCTTGATCACAAGAATTCAGCAATTATTAACCAAAAGGCGTTTTCTGATTGTTCAGAAAACGCCTTTTTTATTGGAAGGGGGGTGAGAGAAATTTTATTTTTAAACAATGGATACCCTGGCAGTAAGTTGTATAGTGTCTAAAATTATTAAGGTTCTCATAATTGAATAGACATTATTCAAAAAATCTCCCCTTCCCCCTCTTTGCCAAAGAGGGGAATTATTCCTCCCTTTGGCAAAGGGAGGTGAGGAGGGATTTTACAAAACAATGTAGTTATTATTTTAGGACTGTTAAAATATCCCCTCCCTTGATGGGAGGGGTATAGGGAGGGTGAAAGAAAACATGATAAAACCAACAAAACTTTAAGCATTGTTATTATTCTTAAGTATTTTTCCCTTTGTTCTTTCATGTGGAGGCGGCGGCGGGGGAGGAAATGGTGGAGGCAGCCAAAGCGCCACAATAACTGGCACAGTGGCCGGAACAGTAGTCGTTGCCATAAATGAAAACAATAACGAGGTGGCCAGAGTTACTGCTACCGGCGCTGGTTCTCCAAAGAGTTTCACGCTAACCGTTCCTGTAGGAGGCGCATACAGATTCTATCTTATCGAAGATGAGGGCACAGCCGATGAAGAGGTCTTTTTCATCTATCAAGACACAACCAACGTATTTAATATCTCCTCTGCCGTGACGGTTGACCTTGGGTTTGTAGACACATCTTCAGGCGTAGCAGTCCCTGCAAACAATCCTTTGAATATTTCCGGGGTTACATCAGGCGGACAGAATACATCCCTCCCGCCAGGTGTTAATGACAATACAACCCCAGTTACTCCAACAGGTCTTTCAGCAACTGCCGTTTCATCAAGTCAGATAGACCTGTCATGGACTGCATCAAAAGATAATGTCGGGGTTAGCGGTTATAAGATTTACAGAGATGGGGCATATCTTAAATCAATTACGACTACTTCAACATCCGACACAGGACTAAGTCCTGAAACCCAGTATTGTTACACTGTATCTGCATACGATGCAGCAGGCAATGAGTCCGGCCAGAGCAGCCAGGCATGTGCTACGACAAGTCAGGGACCTACCTGTTACAACATTGCCGAATATTTGCCTCTGGCACAGGGAGATACATGGAGTTATAGAGACACAGTGGATGGTGATTTAGAGACAGACATTATATCAGGCACAGAGAACATCAACGGGGTGGATGCTGCAAAGAAGATAGACGAGGATGGAGACTATCAGCTATGGACTAATAGTAATGGGATTACATTTTACAAAAAATACGATGCGGATGATCTTGATGAAGATTGCGGTGAAGGTCACGGCTGGTCCCAGAGTGTATTTACCCCTCCAATTACTGCTACTCCAGCCGAGGTGTGTATAGGCGCAAAATATACCTCTACTTTCACTTCCTACTATACAAATTGCAGGGGTGAGTCAAAAACAGCAACATCATCTATGGAATTTACCATTGAAGGAATCGAGGATGTGACTGTCACAGCAGGAACCTTTAAGGACTGTCTTAAGGGTAAGACGAAATCCAGTAATATGTTTTCGGATGAAGGTCAAATTGGGTCAGGTGAATCAACCATATGGTTAGCGAAAGGGGTAGGCGTAGTAAAGTCGATAGATGAAAGTGGACATCCTCAGGATCTTCTTAGTGCTACCGTTGGCGGTGTGCACTATGGGCAATAATGAATTTCAAGAGAGGCGGGACGATGTCCCGCCTCTGACAATTTAAACCCGAATTACGAAAGAGTATCGAGAAGAATGTTCTAACACCGTCATTGACCCGAAAATACCCCTCTTTGGCAAAGAGGTGGTAGGGGAGATTTTATGATTAATAAATCGATTCATTTGTTCTTAAAATCCCCCTTCATCCCCCTTTTCCAAAGGGGGAGTTTATGGTATTTTCATTCTCCTTTGTGAGCCAAGGGCTTGTGTTGATTCCCGTGAAAACGGGAATCCAGAAATGAGTTAAATAATAAATACTGGATTCCTGCTGGAGTTTACCCCGTACTCCGATACGGGGGAGGAATGACTTTGTAGAGAACCCTTGGTAATTTGTGATAAATTGTCATTGCCCGACTCGATCGGGCAATCCAGAATAAAGAACTTGAGGACATCCGCTTCTTTAAAAACTTATCTTCTTGATAAATCCTTTTGCTACTTTAAAATAGTCTTTCAAGGCATTCACATCATGTAAAAGACCTTAGTATAGTAGCCTGCTATGTGAAGTTGATCATAAAGCCTCTCGAATACATATTTAAGATGCATAAAATAGAATAAGGAAACCCTTCCGTATCAGCATGTTATGATATATCTCATTTGAAGATTAAAGTGGTTATATTTTTTGAAATGTTACTTTTCGGGTGTGATCGTTGAAGCAAATTTGGAATTGATCAAAGATGCCTTTGCGGCCAAGAAGATTAAATCCTACACCGAGACGCTCGGAGAATCCAATAGGCGCGGTGACTTCCCATTCACCGATTTTAATAGAAAGATTATGAAAGTAGGTAGGAATAAAACTTCCGTCACCAACTACAATCATTTGTTGTTTTCCTCCTTCCCAATCTATTCCAATGCGGTGTGCATCGTCTACATTAAGAATAGTAAAAGTTGCGCCAGAATCAACGAAGACCCATGTCCGGTGGTCAAGAATAGTAACAGGAATTATCGGCATCAAATAACCTTTATGAAATGTGTAAGGAAATTCTATAACAGACACGCCATGTCCTCTTCACGGGGAATACGGAGTACGGACGGAATTTTATGCGGTTCTATTTCCCGGGCTTTGTCTTCTACTTCCTTGCCTGAATTACCAACAGCAACCAATGTCTCATTAACGACTGCAATGTATTTGCCGGCATATTTAGTCACCAGTTCACTGAAATGTTCAACAATCCAAAGATCATCCTTATCCATGAATATACCTCCTAATAAAATTCTATCAGACATTAAATAGGAAAAACAATATTACTGATGGGTCTTGGGGACGTGATGCCCGTAATCTCTCAACCTTCACATAAACTATCGCTTGCCCTGGTTCCTTGTTAGCCTCAGCAAGTTCGATATTTTTCTCTGCAAGTTCCCTGTCATACTAAGGCACCATCACAATCATAGCATTGTCAGGAATCTTCTCTTCTATCTCAGGATGTTCAAGAAGATATAATTCAAATTCTGTGGAAAGCTGCTGATTTTTTCTGAAAAGTTCTTTATTTAAAATCCTCTAACCAGACTATTTGATTTAATATATCCCCAGCATTAAGATTGTTAAGCAAGCGGAGGGTTCTTTTTAATAACTCCTTAATTAATAACTCCTTAAATGGTAACTGTGAGGAAAGGATTATCCCCGTATGGAATTTGTCAATTTTTGCATACTCTTTTGATATTCGATGAAAGTCTCTGATATTGTGAGTTAGTATTGCCCTGTCTTGTGATGTAGCAAAATCAATTTGTTTGTAATCATCGGATTTGTGCATTTTGGCTTCATGAGTAGATAAAATATCATATCCTCTATCAAAAAGTGCTTTAGCAAGGAGTAAGTCAACATCCTCATCGAGATAAAGCTTAATCTTTTGTATCACGGACGGTTTCTTCTGAATTTTCCAAGATGTCCTGTTCGATTTCTGAGCGGTTGTCGTAATAGCCGGGCAGTTCTTTCTGGCAATATCTCATCCTTGTACTTGCTTGTTTTTTATTCAAACAACTGATATTATATTTCGTAATAATACTAATAATAGTATTTTTAAGAAATGAAATATATTGATTTAAAAAATGCATTAAAGGATTTTACAGTATTTTCTCTCAGGGACATCAAGGGAATAGACAGCGACTTTTTTAGAGCAAGATTAAATGAGTGGCAGAATAAAGGGTATATCAGGAAGATTGTAAAGGGCTATTACATTTTTACCGACCTAAAACTTAGTGAAAATGTTCTATTCGAGATAGCCAATAAGATATACAGCCCGTCTTATATTTCTTTTGAAACAGCATTGTTCTATTATAATTTGATTCCCGAAAGTGTATACGGCATAACCTCTGCTTCAACCAGACGTACCTATGACTTCAAGTCTCAGATAGCGGAATTCAGCTATAGAACAATAAAACCTGATTTATTTTTTGGATATAATATTATCGGCTATAACAATAAGCATTTTAAAATAGCCGGTGTGGAAAAGGCTGTTCTGGATTATTTCTACGTCAGACCGGATATGAAGACAGAGGATGATTTTGCCGGCATGCGGATAAACTCAGACTTATTTTTAAAACAAATTAATGAAGATAATCTTCAAGAGTTTTTAGAAAGATTTGCTAAAAGGACATTGGCCAAAAGGGTAAATTTGCTTCTAAAATTTATTAGAAATGCTTGATTTAAAACAGATAGAATCTTTTTATCCGGAATACCTGCGGGCATTCAGGAGAAATCTTTTGCGAGAGTACCTGCAATATAAGATTCTGGAATCTATTTTTGATTCGGATTATGGTCAGAGGTTGTCTTTTATGGGCGGGACTGCTGCTCATATTATCCATCAAAACAACAGATTTTCTGAAGATCTGGATTTTGACAATTTAGGATTGAAAGAAAAGGACTTCAAGCGATTGTCGGAGATAGTGCAGAGAAGATTGTATTTAGAAGGATATGGAGCGGAAATAAAAAATGTTTTTAAAGGAGCGTACCGATGTTATATAAAAGTTGCAGATGTGCTTTTTGAAAACGGACTTTCCCGGCATAAAGATGAGAAGCTGTTAATTCAACTCGATGCCGAACCGCAGGGCTTCAGCTACCAGCCGGATAAAATTATAATAAATAAATTTGATGTATTTGTGAGAATAAATATTGTGCCGCTTGATATATTGCTGTCTCAGAAAATATATGCGATTTTTAAGCGTAGGCGTCCTATGGGCAGAGACTTCTATGATGCTGTTTTCCTTTTAGGAAAGACTAAACCGAACTTCGATTATTTAAAGTTGAAGTTGAAAATAAAGGATATGACCGACTTAAGAAAGAAACTTTTATTGAGATGCAAGGATTTTGATTTTAAACATTTGGCCAAAGATGTGGAACCGTTTTTGTTTATTGCCAATGATTCGAAAAAAGTTTTGTTTTTTTGTGATTACATAAGAGGTATAAACGTATCTCAATACATTTTACCATAACAATATTGAGGTATTCTCTTGACAATCTAATCCTTGTTTGATAACCTTTTTTTATGGATAGACCTGATATCAACATATGCAGGTTGTGCGGTGAGATAGCTCAAGCTTATGACCTTAACACGATCTTGAATATCCTTGCGCGGAATATAACAAAAATTATGGGAGTTAAAGGCTCTACCATAAGACTCCTCGACGAAAAAAACCAGACCCTTGAGATTGTTGCAGCATATGGCTTGAGCAGGACATATTTAGAAAAAGGTCCTGTCCTTATAAAAAAACATCCGATTGATCGGAAGGTTCTTAAAGGACAGACCATAAGCACTAAAGACATAACAAAAGAGCCCCATGTCCTTTATCTGAAAGAGGCTAAAAAAGAAGGCATAAAGTCAGTTTTAAGTGTTCCACTTGTAGCAGAGGCTAGACCTATAGGAGTTGTAAGGGTTTACTCGTCTGTTCCGCATGATTTTACCTCAGAAGAAATTGAAAGACTGAAAGCCCTCGCTTCATTAGGGGGCATACTTGCAGAAAGAGCGAGAATATGGAATGAGATGCATGCCCTGATAAAAATATCTCAATCAATAAACTCTTCCTTATCTCTTGATGAAATACTACAGATGGTGGTGGAAAATGCTGCTAAGGCACTGGGCATGAAGGCTTCTTCCATAAGGCTTTTAAATGAAGAAAAAAAGACGTTACAGGTTAAGGCAGCATATGGTTTAAGCAAGGCATATTTAGAAAAGGGTCCTGTAACTTTAGAAAAGAGCATTATAGATAGAGAGTGCTTGAAGTGTAAGATTATTGCAGTAAGCAATATCAAAAAAGATAAAAGGCTTCAATATCCAAATGAATTAATAAAGGAAGGCATTATGGCACTGCTTTCACTACCCCTAACTGTAAAGGGAACAGCAATAGGAGTTCTCAGAGTATATACATCTGTACCGTATGTCTTCAAACAATCAGAAATAGATTTCCTAACAGCGCTTGCATGCCAGGGTGCAATAGCAATAGAAAACGCGCGCCTATTTGAACATATTAAAAGTGAATATAAGGAGCTTGCAAGAGACGTGTGGAAATGGTATGACTGGGGAAAGCGCTTTCCAAAAATCTAAAAAACTTGTTCCCAAAGAGGCCTTTTTTCTTTGGCTTGATTCCTTAAGAAAAAATTTTAAGCTTATCGGACCTGCCAGTGTCGGAACCCAGACTGTCTTCAGAGAAATAATCTCGTCAAAGGAACTTTTTATGGATTATGAGAGCACCATGCTTCCTCCGGGAAAACTCTTTCTCTATAAGGCAAAAGAAGAACTTTTTAGATTCAGGAAGGATGACAAGATATTAATTGAAGAAATCCCTCCGCTTCCGGAAAAACAGGTGATTGTAGGAGTGCACCCTTGCGATACAAACGCAATACTTTATCTTGACAGGACATTTTTGGGTGATTTCAAGGATCCATATTATGAGGTTAGAAGAAAAAACACCGTGATTATATCTTTGAACTGTACACAAGTCTCCCCGAACTGTTTCTGTTCGTCCGTTAGCACAGGGCCTTTCCTTAAAGCAGATTCAGGGTACGATATGCTTCTTACAGACTTTGAGGATAAATATCTTGTTGAGATAAAGAGCAGGAGGGCAGAAGAGTTATTCAATATAAAAGGGAAGATAGCAGGTGTGAATGGATTGAAACTTAAATCAGAAAAGGAGAAATCCATACTGGGTAAATTTAAAAAAACTATAAATGTTGCAGGACTTGATAGTCTTTTCATGAAAAATATAGATCATTCTGTCTGGCAGCATACGGCAGAAGAAAGGTGTCTTTCATGCTCAAACTGCGTTATGGTATGTCCGACATGTTTCTGCTATGACATGGTTGATGAGACCTCTATGGATCTTAAGACTGCGAGGCGGTTCAGGCGGTGGGATGCATGTCAGGATATGAGGTTTGCCGAGGTGCACGGTGGTAATTTCAGGCAAAAGCGTGCAGCAAGACTAAGACAGTTTGTAACGCACAAATTGAATCAGACCTGTCAATACGGCATTCTTGGGACTGTTGGCTGCGGCAGATGCATAACATGGTGTCCAACAGGCATAGACCTTACAGAGATAGCAAAAGAGATACAGAGTCATGAATCAACTTAAGCCAGTAAAGGCATACATAAAAGATATAAAGTTAGAGGCCGAGGAGGTTAAGACATACACTCTTTTTACAGAATATTCATTTGTTGCAAAACCGGGCCAGTTCAATATGGTGGGCTATCCCGGGGTAGGCGAAGCCCCTATATCCTTAAGCTCCATTGTTCGGAACGGTTGTTTCGAGCATACCATAAAGGCAGTGGGAAGAGTAACAAACTTTTTGAATAATTTGGGAAAAGGTGATGAAATGTACTTTAGAGGCCCTTACGGCAGAGGCTGGCCACTGAATGAGGCAAGAGGCGGAGACATCCTTTTAATTGCTGGCGGTGTAGGGCTTGCTCCAATAAGACCGGTAGTGCAGATGATTTTAAATAAAAGAGACCTATTTAATGATGTGAGTCTAATTTATGGAGCAAGAAGTGAGAAGAATATCCTCTTTACGAACGAATTTGACGGATGGGAAAAAGGGATTTCACTTTACCTAACGGTAGACGAGGTTTTACAGCACCCACCTCAATCCTCCCTTGCCAAGGAGGGGACTATCCCCTCTTTATTCCCCCTTAAAAAAGGGGGAAGTAAAGGGGTGTTGCAATATCATACAGGCCTTGTTACCGATCTTCTCGATAAAATAAAAATAAATCCTGGCAATACAGTTGCATTTATTTGTGGCCCCGAGATAATGATGCGTTTTATATGTCGGGGGCTTCTCATGATGGGCGTTGCTTCTTCAAGGATTTATGTATCCCTTGAAAGAAGGATGAGATGCGGGATAGCACATTGTGGCCACTGTCAGCACTTTGGTTTGTTCGTATGCAAGGATGGGCCGGTATTTTCTTATAAAGAGGTCAAAGGATTGCCTGATGGAATCTTATAAAAAACTGAGACTTGGATTCTTTAAATACTCCTGTTGCGCTGGATGTGAGTTTCAGGTTTTTTATTTTCAGAAATATATACCTGAAACCCTCACAGATTTTGATTTAATCTTTGCAAAGATGGTTTTAAGAGGAGGTTCTCCTTCCGGCCCATTTGACATTGCCCTCGTTGAAGGCACAATAACAGAATCATGGCAGATAGATGAGCTGAAAAGGATAAGACAGCATAGTACCCATCTTTTCGCAATAGGCTCGTGTGCTATAAACGGGGGTATTCCTGCCATAAAATCCACAATGCCAGAACTTGAGGCTGAAAAAAAAGTCTATAATGACCTCTCTACCATCCATTCCATAAGGCCCCATTCGGTTGATGCATATGTGAAGGTAGACGGATATATAAGGGGCTGTCCACCAGGAGAGAGAGACCTATGTGAGGCGTTATCATCGATACTAATGGGTAAGAAACCGGAGTTTCTTCAATACAGCGTTTGTATAGAATGCAAGATGAAAGGTAATATATGTGTTTTAGTGGCCCATGATATGCCGTGCATGGGACCTGTAACCAATGCTGGCTGTGGTGCACTCTGCCCTTCGATGAATAGGGCATGCTACTCATGTTTTGGACCGATGAGACAGGCTAACGGCCTGGCACTGGCAAGAAAATTCAAGACGCTGGGATTATCGAGGGATGACATTGAAAGAAAGTTTTCCCTGTTCGGAGCAGATACCATTGAGTTTAGAGGGGCAATAGAGACATATGAAGATTAATATAGATTATATTGCACGTGTAGAAGGGGAGGGCTCTGTCAAGTTAGAGATAAAAGGCGGAAAACTTAAGGAGCTTAAACTTAACATATGGGAACCACCGCGTTTCTTTGAGGGATTTCTTGTGGGCAGAAAATATGATGAGGTTCCTGATATCGTTTCAAGGATATGCGGTATCTGCCCTGTCTCTCATATGACTACCTCAATATATGCAATTGAGAAAGCAATAGGATTTACACCTTCAACTGAGATTAAGAAAATCCGAAAGATAATGTCTCTAAGCCAGATAGCTGCAAGCCATCTTGTCCACCTTTATATGCTTGCCCTTCCGGACTATTACAAAGTGGAACTCTCCAGTGGCAGAAGTAATCCCCTCCCACCCCCCTTTAGTAAAGGGGGGAAGGGGGGATTATTAAATGAAATAAACAGGCTTATAAGGTTGAAAGAGGCTGTAAACAATATTACTGCTTTATTCGGCGGAAGATCTCTTCATCCAGTAGCGATGGTAGTGGGAGGCTTTACAAAAGTTCCTTCGAGGGATGAGATTGGAAGAATGATAAAACAACTTGAAGATATAAAAAAAGATGCATTAGAAACTGTCAAAATAATATCAGGACTTAGTTGTCCTGATTTCAATAATAATATGGAATACGTAGCTATCATTAGCGATGAAGGTTATGCGATAAATGAAGGAACTATTGCTTCAATATCCGGACTTAAGGTAGAAGTTGGCGATTACCATTATTACTTTGAAGAGAATGAAGTTCTCTATTCCAATGCAAAGAGAACAGTGCTTAAGGGAAAAGACCCGATTATGGTAGGTGCTCTCTCAAGACTTAACATCAAATTTGACATGCTTCATGCAGAGGCTAAAAAGGCCGCAGAAAAAATAGGATTTAAGATTTTAGTAAAGAATCCTTATTTAAATAATGTTGCTCAAGCTATAGAGATAGTACACAGCATATGGGAATGCATTGAACTGCTCGATTCACTTTCTATTAAAGATTTTTTCATTAAGGTTAATGTCAGAGAAGGTTCTGGCTCTGCAGCAACCGAGGCGCCTCGCGGGATGCTTTATCATCAGTATGAGTTAAATGGAAGAGGGGTTATCGAGAGGGCAAATATTGTGACACCCACAGCCTACAATTTCCTGAGCCTTGAGAAGTCACTTAAAAAATTGGTGAATGAAAATATAGATAAGCCAGTTGAAGAAATTTCTCTTCTGTGTGAAATGCTTGTAAGGGCATATGACCCGTGCTTTTCATGCTCGGTACATTAAAAAGCAGAATTGCCAAATTTTCTGGTGAACCCCACACCACAGTTTTACACCCGTGGCATCTATGTTATTACCCTTGTGGATATTTCTAATATTCCTCCACGGGTTTATACACGTGGCTTCCTGTGGTGCGGGGTGAAAAAAGCCACTATAACAGAGACAGCGAGTGCAGCCGAAAGCAGCAGTAACGATATCAACATATTATTTAAAAGTGAGGGGTTCAGTAACAACACAAGACCCAGACCGAGCATCATGGTGCCGGATACGAGTTTCAGTACCCTTCCTCCCCACTCGGTAAGTTTTTTTCTTCCCAATGTAACTGTAAACGCGATTACTATGATGGAGATGGGAACAACGTATATCAAATTGTAAAAGACAAGGTACATGTAATATGAGGACATGGGAAGGTTGTTTAGTGTCAGTATCCTGGTAAATACCATCGGGAATCCAGCAGTACATAAAAGTTCATAGGAATTGGCAGCTACTGCAAGTACGGCAGTCCCAACAAGAATCGAAAGTAGAGATGTTGATTTCATTAACCTTCTCATCCTGTCAAAGAGTTTCGGTTTTGCACTTTCAGGGATGGTGAGGGATATGCCTTTCTTGAACACGAAAAAATCTTTTATGTTTATAGCTGCAATAATCAAAGAAATGACACCAGCTACCTTAGTTATGGTTGAAACCTGTCCCATAAGAAGAAAAAGATTCAGCCATGCCGACATAAAGAGGAAATAGATGAAGCCGGAAAAAAACACAAAGACACTCCCTATGATAAGCATCTTTTTCCGGGACTGGGCATATACTAAAAGCCCCAGGAGAGAAAAGAGCACAAAGAACGCACATGGATTGAAACTGTCCAACCCAGCAATGATTAATGTTATAAACGGAAGGGACATCTCTGATGTGTCAACTTTTCCAATCAGGGGTATGTTTACTATATTGCTTTTTTTTCTGCACTCATAATCCCCGATTTCTTTTGTCTTATCCCCGTAAAATGTTGTGTCAGTATCTTTATCTGCAGGAGTAGTTCCTGAAATATCCTTCATCTTCTCCATCGGATCAATACATTTAGTAACAGAGCATTTTCGAATTGACTCCTCTATCTCCTCTTTAGAGGGTTCTGAAAATCCAACAAAAGCATTCTCGCCGATAAATGTAACAGGGACACCAGAGGCTTTTATTTTATAGGCCTCTGCCATTCTGGATAAAAGAATTGCATTCTGTTTGTCATACCAGACCTCGTAATCCTTGATTTGCATACCGGGATACTTCTTTTTCATCTCATCAAGAAAAACCTTCTCTTTAGCACAATAGGTACACCCCTTTCCCCAGAAGAAATACACCACAAATTTCCTTATTTTTGTCGAGGTCTTTTTAATATCATTTTTAGCTACCTCTTTCTTATTCTCAGGAGAAGTTTCTGCTCTCGATTTAAACGTGCTTTTTGAAGTCTTTTTCTCCGGGTTCGGAGATATAATGATATTATTGGGATTTTTTAGGACATCACCGCATTCTGCAGAACCTCCTGCATCTTGTGTACAAATACCTTCCTGGGTAATTATTTCGGATGCATAAGTAGATGTCCATATAAAAGGCAGGGAAGCTAACAGAAACCACAGCAGAACCCTCTGGTTTATGCCTTTAAGCATAGCAAAGAATGTCATATTATGCTGATTCTGAATAAATGTCCTGATATTGTTCACAAATTATACATCCACAACCTCATCTATTTTAACCTAATTTGAGCGATTTTCATAACAAAACCAGTAGGACAGTCTCGCCTGTCCAGATAGATGAAATGCCCGGACAGCCTACCAGGGGTTGGGCGTCTTAGCAAACAGGAATCGCTCAATTTAGCTATAAAAAACTTGAATAAATAAATATATTCTTTTATTATTAAAGAAAAATATGGAGGTTCATATGCTGAAAGAAGATGTAGAAAAAGTTCTTGAAAAGATAAGGACGGGTCTTAGGATGGATGGAGGAGATATAGAGCTCGTTGATATAAAAAATAGCGTTGTTTATGTAAAGCTTAAGGGCGCATGTGGCACATGCCCTATGTCAACCCTTACGCTTAAAAATTGGGTTGAGTCAAACCTGAAGAAAGAGATACCCGAGATAAGCGCTGTTCAGGCAGTTTAGGACGTGGATACTATCAACGTCTTTTAAGCAATAATAAGGGGGTTGGAGAACAGAGATTGTTTTTAAACCTCAAATTAAGCAGTAAAAGAATTTTAAAATATGCTGTTATTTTATTTCTGACTTTCTTTCCCTCATATTTAATAGCTTCCGGTGAAATAGAGGTCAAAGATATTCGTTACTGGTCGTCCTCAGATTACACAAGGGTTGTGGTTAATTTATCAGGAACTGTCGAGTTTTCAAAAAATCGTATATCAAAGCCTGACAGACTTTATTTTGACCTGATGAATACCACAATAGCAAAGGATATAAAGACCAGCCTTCCTGTAGGAGATGGGATTTTGAAGATAGTCAGGGCAGGCCAGTTTAAACCTAATATAGTAAGGGTTGTCCTTGACCTTGAAGAGATTGCAGATTTTAATGCATTTATCCTCGAAAACCCTGCAAGACTTATTATTGATGTCCGTGGAAAAGAGAAAATGAAGAAAACAGATGCAGCAATTGTCATAAGGAGGATCGTTATCGACCCCGGGCATGGAGGCCACGACCCGGGGGCGGTGGGATTGAGAGGGCTTTATGAGAAGGACGTTGTGCTTGATATAGCACTAAAGCTTGAAAAGATTCTTTCAGCCGACCCCTTAAATGAGATTTTTTTAACAAGAAGAACTGACGTATTTATACCCCTCGAAGAAAGGACGGTCATCGCAAACAAAAGGAAAGCAGATTTATTTGTATCAATACATGCGAATGCAAGCCCGAGAAGGGGCGCTAAGGGGATCGAAACATATTTACTTAACTGGACAGATGATGAGGAGGCGATAAGGGTTGCGGCAAGAGAGAATCAAATATCATTAAAAAAGATGAAAGTGATGCATCAGCAGATGGATATTGTTAAAGTAATCACAGAGGATCTCATGAGGCAAAATAAAAGAGATGAGTCTATCAAACTTGCGCACTATATCCAGAAATCCATAGTGTCAACACTAAACAATAGTCATGAAGATACCCTGGACCTCGGCGTCAAACAGGCACTCTTTTATGTACTTTTCGGTGCAAGGATGCCATCTGTCCTTGTCGAAGTCTCATTTATAAGTAATCCTGAAGAAGAAAGACTGCTTTCAAGCGATTCTTACAGGATGCAGATTGCAGAGGCGATTGCCGGGGGTCTTAATAAATATATTACATCTATACCAGCAGTTCAGAAGGTCGCAGAATTAATATATTAATCAAAAACGGTCTAATCTTTGACGGTACCGGCTCAGAACCATTTAAGGCAGATATAGGTATTTCTGGAGATAATATTGCCTTTATTAAAAAGAAGTCAGGAGAAAAGGGGGGATTTGACAAAATCATAGATGCAAAAAATCTCGCAGTCGCCCCAGGATTTATAGATACCCATGCACATTCTGAATTTACCCTGCTTGCCGACCCGCGTGCAGAAGGAAAGATATGTCAGGGAATAACAACTGAAATAAATGGGAATTGTGGTCTTTCTGCTGCCCCGCTCTATGGTGAGGGATTGAAACAGAGGGAGAAAGACCTCGGAGAATTTGACATCCTTGAACGCTGGTCAACATTAGAAGGGTATCTTGAGATCCTTGAAAAAAAAGGCATAGCTCTCAATTTTGCTACACTTGTAGGTCATGGCAATTTAAGGTCATGTGTAGCAGGGTATGAAGACAGAAAACCCGAGAGAAAAGAAATGCAGGCGATGAGGGCTCTCCTCAATGAGGCAATTGCTGAAGGAGCAATCGGCATGTCGACAGGGCTTATTTATCCACCAGGAGTATATTCAAACACAGAAGAGATTATACAACTTTGCAAAACTCTCACAGAAATATACCCATCATTAAGGAATATTCCTCAATCTCCGCTTTCAAATCCCCCCGAATCCCCCCATACCCCCCTTTGGAAAATGGATAATCCCCCTAAGTCCCCCTTTATTAAAGGGGGATTAGAGGGGGATTTTAAAGGGGGGATGGGGGGATTACCGGAAGATAATTATTTTACTGGTATTTATACATCCCATATGAGAAGCGAGGGAGATAAATTAATAGAATCTATTGAGGAAATAATAAGGATTGGGAAGGAAGCAGGGATTAAGGTTCATATTTCTCATATAAAGACGAGTGGTAAGGAAAACTGGCATAAGATAAGCGATGCCATATCAATGATAGAAGATGCTCAGAAAAATAATGTAAGGATTACCTGTGATAGATACCCTTATACTGCAGCATCTACAGACCTTGATACAATACTGCCGCCCTGGGCTTATGAGGGAGGAGCAGAAAAAGAGTTAAAAAGGTTAAAAAATTTAAAGGTTCAAGAGAAGATGAAAAAAGAAATACTATGTGAACACCCTGAAATAGAGTACTGGGAAGGCGTTATTATATCATCCGTATCTTCTGAAAAGAACAGATGGATGGAAGGTAAAAGCATTGCTTACATTACACATTATGAGAGTTCTGAACCTATTGATGTATTCTTTAAAATCCTTATCGAAGAGAGACTCAGAGTTGGCGCTATATTCTCATCTATGAACGAGGATAATCTTGAGAGATTTCTTTCACTTCCGTACGTCATGATAGGAACTGATAGTTCTTCGCGCTGCACAAGCGGTCCTACATGTAAAGGAAAGCCTCATCCGAGAGGCTTCGGGAGTTTTCCGAGGTTTCTGGGAAGGTATGTGAGAGACAAAGGGGTGGTTGGCATGAGTGAGGCAATACACAAGATAACAATGTTTCCTGCTAAAACATTCGGTATAGATAAAAGAGGGATAATAAAAAAGGGTGCATTTGCAGATCTTGTTATTTTTGACCATAAAAAAATAATTGACAGGGCAACATTTGATGAACCATTTTTAAAACCGGAAGGAATTTGTTATGTTTTTGTCAATGGAAAACCAGCCATATGGGACGGAAAACTGACAGACATTAATGCTGGCAGGGTGCTCAGGCACGGGAGATAATTACTAATGCGGTCATAAGTATGAAGACATTAATTATAAAATCCCTCCTATCCTCCCTTTACCAAAGGGAGGAAATGTACCCCTCTTTGGCAAAGAGGGGCGAGGGGAGATTTTTCAATAGTGATGTCTTACTTATGAACTCCTTTATAAGTATAAAATATAGAAAGGGCAATAAATAACATTGTAGCCGCAGGCTTTAGCCTGCGTACAAAAACTTAAATAATCGCAACCTAAAGGTTGTGGCTACATCTTTCCATAAAAACTATTATGAGCAGTCCAATAATCGGTATAACAACGGATGCAGAAGGTGAATATTTAAAAGTTAAACACTATTACCCTGATGCGATAATAAAAGCTGGCGGGGTTCCCTTCCTGATACCACTGAGTGGTAGCGCAGCATTTTATGCAGAAAGGATCGATGGACTCCTTATCCCTGGTGGTGATGATCTCGACCCATTTTATTACAATGAGCCAATGATGTCTAATGTGAAACCTGTATCGAGAAAACGGAGTGATTTTGAGTTTTCCCTGCTCAAAGAGGTGGTAAGCCTTCGTAAACCTGTTTTTGGTATCTGTTACGGTATGCAACTTATAAATGTGGCTTTCGGCGGGACGCTCTATCAGGACATTGACCTCGTTAGAAAGAAAACCCTGCCCAAACTTTCTAACGGGATCGAGTCACAGGTTTCAGTAGAAATTAATCATAAAAAAGATTATCATATAATTGTGATAACAGAAAACAGGTTTTTGGAAAAAGGCAGGTTTTCTGTAAACAGCACCCATCATCAAGCGATAAAAAAGCTTGGAAGCGGTCTTTCAGCCTTTGCCTATTCTACTGACAATTTAATTGAGGCATTTTTCAAGGAAGGTTATCCCTTTCTCATTGGTGTTCAATGGCATCCTGAACACTTGAAAGATAACGAACTTTCTTTAAGGCTATTTGAATTATTTGTGGAGGCATCAAGTGACACCAAATAGATTCTATACAACAACTTCCATATTTTTAATACTCCTTCTTGGCTATCTGACCTATCAGATAATAAACCCTTTTCTTCATCCAATTGCATGGGCAGTTGTATTTTCCATAGTCTTCTATCCTATCTATGTCTTCCTTTTGAAACATTTAAGATTTAAAGTAATCGCTTCAATTCTGACCTTGCTTATAATAATCTTGATTATCCTGGGACCGTTCACTTACCTGTCATTTATCCTCATAGATGAAGTAGGAAATTTTGTAGAAAATATCAATAAAGGTTCGCTGGATTCCATAAAAAATATCTTCAGCAGTCCTCAGGTTACAAATATAGTTAATAAAGTTCAATCTTATATCGGGATAGAAGGTATAAATATAGGCGATATGATAATGGAAAATATAAAAAAGATAGGCCGGGAAGTAATAGGCAGGCTGTCAGGCGGGATCAGTAATTTAGCAGGCATGCTTATAGATTTTATATTTATGCTTTTTGCTATATTTTTCTTGCTCAAGGATGGTCCGGATTTCCTTTCAAGAATAAGGAACTATTTGCCTTTTAATGAAGAAGATAAAAACAGATTAATTTCAAAAGTAAAGGATATGGTTATATCAACCGTTTTCGGTGGTGTTGTTGTTGCCATTGTCCAGGGAGTTATAGGAGGATTTGCTTTCTATTTTCTTGGAATAAAATCGCCTGTATTATGGGGAGCTTCCATATCTGTTATGTCTTTTCTGCCCTTACTTGGTACATTTTCAATATGGGGACCTATGACAGGATATTTATTTATTCAGGGTAATTATGTTAAAGGAATTACTCTTCTTTTAATTGGGGGGCTGGGTATCAGTATGGTGGACAATGTACTTAAGCCGATAATAATAAGTGGCAGGACAAAGATGCCTACCCTTGCAGTATTTTTCAGTGTGCTTGGAGGGATAAAACTTTTTGGGTTCATAGGATTTATAATGGGTCCTCTTGTACTGGCCCTTTTTGTTTCAGTCTTCGAAATATTCAGACATATAGAAGGAGGAGAAAATGGTTAGTAGGGAAGAACTTAGAGAAATAGCAAAGATGCGTGCTGAAGACGCCTTTTTTGTGAGTCTTTATTTGAATGTCAACCCGATGACGAATGTAAAGAATAACTATGTGATACACGTAAAGAATATGCTCAAACAAACGTCGGAAGGGCTGGATAAGGTTGTATTGAAAAAGGTAAACGGAGACCTTGAAAAGATTGAAGCTTATATCCTTGCTAATAAGAGGATATTTAAAAAAGGACTTGCTATCCTGAGTTCTCAAGGAAAAAATATCTGGAAGGAATTTCATCTTTCAGTTCCTGTAAAAAACGAAGTCATAGTGGATAAGACACCATATATAAAGCCACTCCTTGATATTCTCGACAATTATCAGAGATATGCCATTTTGCTTGTAGGCAGGGAATCAGCTCGTTTATTTCTTATTCATCTCGGTGAGATAGAAGAATATACAGAGGTTCATTCTGCTGATGTTCCTGGCAGACATAAAAAGGGTGGATGGTTTGCCCTTTCAGAAAAAAGTTATGAGAGGCATATAGACTACCATGTTGCCCTCCACCTCAAGGATGTGCTTAAGCAATTAGACTCGTTTCTATCAGGTGAATATGTGGGGCGACTGATAATTGGTGGCTCAGAAGAGGCTGTTACAAAGGTAAGGGCTATGCTTCCACAGGCAGTATCTGATAAGGTTATAGGGACATTTCAGGCAGAGATGTTTGCAAAGACAAAAGAGATACTCAAGAAGGCAGAACCTATACTCCAGGCATTCGAAAGACAGAAAGAGTCAGAGATTATTGAAGATTTACTTACAAAGGCTATGAAGAATGAAAATGCTGTCATAGGAATAGAAAATGTGCTGAATGCCTTACAGGAAGGCCGCGTCATGAAACTTTTGTTTCTAAAGGATTATAAACAGTCAGGTCTGCAATGCAAAAAATGCGGACATCTGACCATTCAAGACATATTATCATGTCCTTACTGCAAAGGGGAGATGCAACATGCAAAATATATTATTGATCTTGCAGCACAGAAGGCAGTTGAGCAGGGAGCAATTGTCTCGGTAATATCTGAAAATAAAAAATTGGAGGAGTCCGGAAGTATAGGGGCGTTTTTAAGATTCTGACATTCAGGATGCAAGATAAATATTGTTGTCATTATCCGGCTTGACCGGATAATCCACCCTACGACAGGGCTTCGACGGTGAGCTCAGCCGAGAACCGCTCAGGGTGACAATTGTCATGGTGACTCTTCGGCAGGCTCAGAGTGACAATGTCATCCTGAGCTTGTCGAAGGATGTCGAACCATGGATTCCCCGATCAAGTCGGGGAATGACAGAAATTAATATTTTAATAGTTTTTAAGATACTTAAGGCTTCATAGCATTAGACAGAATACAAGATAAACGAAACTAATATCGAAAACAAAAAAGGACAAAAGTAACGAGATTAATTATGTCATGCTGAATTTATTTCAGCATCTACGGAAATCTTTTTTTTATTTTTTTTCTTTATGCTGTATCCTGTTATCCCTCTCGTGTTCCTCGCAAAATCGTCTCGATGGCTATATCTATTACAGACTCAATACGAATCCAACTACTCTTGATCCTGCCCTCATAGTTGATGTGACAGGTGGTTCAATATCAGCAAAATTGTTTAATGGTCTTGTCAGAATCGGGGATGACCTGGGTATCAAGCCTGATATTGCTAAAAGATGGTCAATATCCAGAGACGGCCTGACGTATACTTTCAGGTTAAAACAAGGTATATATTTCTCGAATAATCGGGAAGTTAAAGCTTATGATTTCAAGTATTCCTTTAAAAGAATATTAGACCCTAAGAGCAAATCTCCAAATACATGGGTGTTCGAAAAAATCCTCGGTGCAAAAGATTTTATGAAGGGGAAGACTGACGATGTTGAAGGTATAAAGGTAATAAAGGTAATAGATGATTACACCTTAGAGATACGCCTTGAAAAACCATTTTCTCCATTTCTCAGCCTTCTTACCATGACCGCAGCATACATTGTTCCGAAGGAGGAGGTAGAGAAATGGGGGCCTGATTTTTCGAGCCATCCTGTTGGAACAGGTCCTTTTACATTAAAGGAATGGTTACCGAACAGAGAGATAAAGCTCGATAAAAGGGAGGATTATTTTGATAGCCCTGCAAAGATCAAAGGCATAATTTACAGGATAATCCCTGAAGACCTCACAGCGGTAACAGAGTTTGAAATTGGAAACCTTGATATAATTACGATACCAGCATCAGAGTATCTAAGATACAAGAATGACCCTCAAGAGCAACCCTTTATTTCATCGATAATAGGCTTAAATACTTATTATCTCGGTCTCAATTGCTCAAAGCCGCCTTTTAATAATCCTAATCTCAGAATGGCTGTAAATTATGCTATTGACAAGAAAAAGATACTTAATACTATTTATGAAAGGAGAGGTAGATTGGCATCAGGCCCTGTGCCTGATATCATGAGAAAATGGAATATGTCATCACATTATGAATACAATCCTGAGAAGGCAAAGGAATTGATTAAAAAAGAAATGTTAGACGGCATCACAGTAAATTTTTATATAACAGCAGACCAGGAAATTATTGATATAGCAGAGGTTATACAGTCTTACATCAGGGCTATCGGGATAGAAGTGAGGATAAAACAGCTTGAATGGAGTGCTTTTAAGGAGGCAATTAATAAAGGTGAAGCTGATATGTTCTATCTTAGCTGGTGGGCTGATTACCCCGATCCCGAGAATTTTCTTTTTCCTTTATTTCATTCCTCCAATTTCGGTCCAGCAGGAAACAGGACAAGGTATAATAACCCCGCTGTAGATTCTTTGATAGAAAAGGGGCAGTATACAATGGATGAAAAAAAGAGAAACATTTTTTATAGAAAGGCAGAGGAAATGATTGTTGAGGATTCGTCATGGGTTTTTCTCTGGCACAGGACAGATTTTACAATAAGGCAGCCATGGGTAAAGAACTATAAAATTTATCCTATCTACAGCATGGATAAAGGTTTATATATAGAAATCAAGTAGTAAAAATCAGTTCAAACATATGATTTTATTTGCTGTACTTTGCAAATGACCCACGTTTGATTGTCCCCTTCTGTGACAAGCCTTTCTTAACTTTTTCTATAGCAGCTTTATTTTCATAAAGCCAGACCTCTCGGGCTGGAATTTCCACCATGGGCTCCAGAATAATTCTATTATCTTCTTTATATGCCTTCACCGAACTGATCTTCCCTGCTGGAAGAAGCTTGGTTAAGGAAATCCTCTTTCTTGAATCTACGGTCAGTTTTATCGTTTCCATCTCTCCTCCTTTCTTGTCTGCACATATTGTCAAAACTAACCACAGAGAACACAGAGAAAATATTACATATCAACATGTTACGAAAAATTATAGCTCCTCCCCTCTGTGCACTCTAAATTATTAACCGTTTTATACCATCTTTTAGTCTCTCTACATTAAAATTTATCAACAATCCAACTCTTTTATCCATTGTCTTTAACCCAGAAAATGCATTAGGAAAAACCACAGAGTTCACAGAGTTTTTTAAATTTAAAAATCCTTTTCTCTGTGTGCTCTGTGGTGAAATTCTTTTCCTGTGGTTTCATATTTTCTCCTCTTTTTTCAATTAATCGAAATAAAAAGTGGGAAATTTGTCAAGTGGGAATACCTACAAAGTAACGGGATAACGGGGTCTATAATTAAAATTAGAGCAAAAGAGGATAAGTATAAGAAGCCTTCTTTATAATGATATGGTTGCAAGATGACAAAGGGGACATCTGTGGCTAATGGGGTCTGTCAATAGTGACTTGGGCCTGAACTGCCGGATGTTCCCTACAGCCAGTATTATTAAAAGTCAACTTATTCAATTACGTCCCCGTCCCCTTGGCCTTGTCCCTCGAAAGAAAATAAAAGCTTTGCTGTTAGGCACTCTTTTTATAATGAGAGGCGTACCAATCTATAACCTGTCTGATCATTTTTTGATAGGAGGTCTGATATTTCTTCGCCTCTTTCTTAAAAAATTCAATGCTTGATTTTTTTAGGGCAATCGTTACCTTGACATTTTCTTCTTTCAACACCAACTGATCTGGTGGGGGAAGAAAATCTTTAATTACTCTTAGTCGGCCCATCGGCTCTTCTGTATATTTTATTTTGTTCCTCATAAATCTTCCTCCCTTTTCTCCAATATCCCGCACCATAAATGCGGATAATATTCCCTCTGTAAGTAAACCTCACGGTCATAATACCGTCTTCAACTCTACCTATACAGTAAAATCTTTCTTCCTCATTACTGTGATCAATGTCTTCGACTATAATACGCTGAGGATCAAGAAAGGCATATTGCGCTAATGCGAAAGAGACATTGTGCTTGGCTTGGTTCTCTTTATCTTTCTCCTCGTCCCATTCAAAGCGTGTCTTTCTCATGAATATACCATACTACGAATAGGCCATAAAAGCAATATAATAGTATGGCTTGTTAGATTGAAGAAATATATTATTAAAGCAGAAACTGTAATAGCGCTATACGCAAAGCGGTCTGCGATTGTTAAAGCTGTTAGATACTTATTGAGGATAAAAGACTCCCTAACCCGGGATTATATTGAAATGTGTAAAGTGCTTTGGGCGATAGAGAGAGAAATCGTCTCTATCAAGAGTAAACACAGTCTTAATCTTACGAGTCTGCAGAAAAAGTCGTTTTTAATAAAAAACCACTCCCTTAAATGCCTTGTAAATCATTTTTTAAATAGCTGTCCAGTATCAAAGAAGATCGTTGATAGTCTTTTTATCATGCTCACGAGTGAATTATTATGCCTTAGAATATGCATCAAGTTCTTCTTCAATACGTTCTGCTAAAAAAATTTTCACCAACGATTGATATGGCACATCTCTTTTATTTGCAAGCAGCTTTAATTCTTCAAGCATTGTTTCGGGGAGGCGAAGAGAAATTGTCTTGACCGACGGTTTCAATTTTGGCAACAAAGTTCTCTTTGCCTTTTTCCAATCAATAAACTCGGTTGAGCTATGAGTCGCCCAAAACGCTCTTTCCTCATCTTCATTTTTAAACTTAGGTATTTTCATCTTCATGAGATTGATACACCCTCCTTTCTTTTCGATTCATATCCCTCGCTGATATTACCCGGATTATATTCTTTCGAACTGTAAAAACCACAAATAAAAATCTTTCTGCGTCAGTTTGGCCAAGAGCATAAAACCGGTTTTCCTGATCTGAGTGTTTAATATCGTCAGCAACAACCAATGGAAGATTGAAAAATATCTGTTCGCACTCCGACAGAGAAACATGATGCTTGAGCCAAATTTTGTCTGCATTGTGACTGTCCCATTCAAATCCGGTGCATTTCGTCAAAATATCAGACGGTGTCATGATAGTAGTATATGACTATTATATACATATGTCAAGCCACAATAAGAGATTAATTAAGAGGGTTAAATCGGCTCCAAAAAGGAAAACATAAGTTCATCACAGGGATGCCTTACAACATCCATTTGTATACATTTCATTTTTTCCTCTCCGACAAGGCATCGGCAGCCTGTTCATGAGAGATGGAGCCGATCTGGCTGCATAGGTTGAAATTTCTATAAAAAAACGGTACTCTCAAGTTATGATGTAAATTGCTAATATTGATAATCCTTGATATTTGAAAGGAAATAAAATACTGTGGTTGAAGACGAGAAAACAATTGAATTAAAAAATAAGATTTCTGAACTTAAACAACGTCTAAATCAGATTTACGCTCAATATTTTACTGATACCAGTAAAAGCAGAGTTTTTGAAACCGAGTTCTCACTGTTTTTGAAAGCATGTGAACATGCAAGAAATGAAATAAGCGAAAATCTCAAGCTACAATATGATGTCACAAAAATAGGGCTGAGCATTCTGATTGCTGCATCTGCCCTAACTATTTATTTATTCAAATTGCATGTCCTTTTTGGCATGTTAATTCTTTTAGGATTTGGTTTTTTTGCCTGTGGTTTTATGTATCTACTTTTGGCTGCAGAAATAAGGATCATGAGGGCAGCTAAATTCTGTGCAGAAATGGAAACATACTTTCAACGACACCGATGGACAACAGAACTTAAGGAAAATCTAAATTTACCTGACATTCCGCTGTGGGGAGAATATGTCAGCAAATGGGACAAAGATATATTTAGTGAAGGACACTTTGAAAAAAAAGCTCTTTACGGGCCCTTTCGTATCATAATTACTTTAATAGAAATATCAGCTCTTGTTTACGTAATTCAATCATTTATTTTCCAGGAGCCTAAGTTAACCTCGTCTGTGTTGATAGTCTGTCTCATTTTATGGGTTGTGGCTGTTATTGCACAAATTCTTCTTGTACATTCAATTATAAATAAAGTTGACATCAAACTGCAGTGGGTTGAAAAAGACAGACCAGAAGAATTAATAAAGAAAGAGATAAATTGGAAACCTCATACATGGATAAATATTCTCAGGCTCTTTTTAGTTCTGGATATCATCTTTCCTGAGGCATTAAAAAAAGGCAGGGATTACACACAATAATCAAATTGAAGGGTTCAAGGAAGAATCTCGGTATCTTTTACCCGTATTAAACCTCCCCTCGCCTCGTCTCCAATCCAGTATCCGACATTACCCTCAATAATTATTTCTCCCCCTGTCATCCCTTTCCCAACTATATTTCCGGCATCACCTTTAATCAGGATAATGCCGCCTTCCATTTTCTCTCCTGCCCAGTTCCTAACATATCCATCAACGATTATCTGTCCGCCTTTCATTGATTTTCCAAGATAATTCCCTGCATTTCCACTGACCAGGATCTCTCCCCCTGTCATTTTCATCCCGATGTAATAAGCTTTATTGCCGACAATTTCGAGTCTTCCATGACTGTGTCGATACCCAAGACCGGATATACTCGCAGGGTATTTTGTGAGATTAAGCCTTAAAACGTCATCTTCCCTTATTACTTCTTTGTAAAGACCGGAGATAAAGAAACCCTGCGATCCACCTCTACCATAGCGGGGCAGAGTCTCGTTAAAAAGTCTTTCGATCTCCAGAAGGTTTATAGCATATTCCCTTGATATGCCATTTCCGAAGTTGAAGATTTTTTCAATAGTGAAATGGTCTATTCTCCAGCCCGGAATACCCGATCCCCAGCTCATGTATTCCTTAGCTATCTCATCAAGCTTATCATAATTTAATGCCTCTTCATACCTGTGCTTTCTCTCTTTCTTTTCTGGATCAAGGGATTCGACCCTTAACAGACCCGGATTTTTTTCTAATAATCTCTTAATGCCCTGCATAACACCCGAAGCTTTTCCCTACTGCTATGTGAGGGATATCCTTTTCTTCTTCGATCTCTACGAATGTAACATAAGGAGGAAGACCCTCCTTCAAGAAACTATAATTCTTCTCAAAACTCTCATAATCCTTAACGTCGCTTTTAATCCATATGATCGTAACCCTGTCGTTGAGCTGAGATAAAGATTCCACGACACTTGTTATGTTGACGATTCCGGCATCTGTGATCAGGATGTAATCCATTTCTCCCCCATTATTTTCGCTCTTAATCTTAGCCACATATTGTTTAAGGTGATTCAGGTGAACTGTTGTCCCGCCACCTTGATATGTCCTCAACATCTCGTAGACTTTATAACTTTCCCTGACCGGATTAAGTTCAAGATTTTGGTCGGAGAAGTTTATAACCCCTACCTTTGAGCCATGCTCAAGATAATTTCTGGCGATAGAAAAGGCACCAAGAACTGCATAGGATATCTCTCTGCCTGGATGTCTCATACTTCCTGAAGAATCAAGCATAATTACGGCACTCGGAAGAGAAACCACATCGTGTCCTTCGAACTCCTCTAAGTGATATCTTTTTGCCAGTCCGGGGAGAATCTTCCCGTAGCTTTCGATAGGACTAAAGGTATCTATATTATCATCCAGTTCAAAATCCTTTAATTCATTAGGATAAAGTGAGTCCTTTTTTGAAAGTGCCTCGATGTAGACAGCATACTTTTGAGCCCTGATTCTGTACCAGAGGGTATCCGGCCTTTCCAGTTCCCTGAATAGAGATTCTTCAGCAGGGCTGATACCGGGTTCTTTCTTGAGCTCATTTAAGACTTCTATGGCAATCTCTTTGTACTCCTGGGGGGTAATTTCTTCAGCAATATGTCGCATCGCCTTTTTGATCTCATCATAATTGAAGTCTCTAAGGGAGAAGAGATTAAATGGGAGACAGATCTCTTCATCCGTCAGATCCCCTATTGTTTCGGCAAATTTCTTTATGTTAGTCTTAATCCTGACTTTGTTCATGTTCAGGAAGTCAATTCTGTTAAGCATCATAAGCCTTTCTCTGAGTTCTTCCTCAAGCCTCACATCACCAAAATCTAAGCCTGTAAGTGTTCGATAAAATTCCCTTAAAAGCCTATCGATTTTGCTTATGGCTGGAAGCTCACGGTAGACCTCGACTACTTCTCTTAACCCCCTGTTGATTATCAAGTCCAGATTTACAACCACATCGTCATAAAGGTTCCTTATGCTATTTTTATTGGGTATGCCCTTGAGGAAGTGGTCTTCAAGGATGATAGTCTTTGCATCGTAGGGATGTTTTGTCCAGTGACTCAATTCATGGTGGAATATTCCGAGTAATGCCTTCTCGCTCAATTTTGAGATCATATCCTTTCCAACCAATATGCTGTAACTCCGACCTGAAAAGTCTATTTCACTCGTCTCGATATCTGTCAGTTCAACATTTACGATGGGCGGATAATACAGATCTTTCCTTGCCTGCTTGAAAATACTTTCGATTAACTTCCGGTCTTTATCCATATATAAAGGAGTTCATAAGTAAGGCATTATTATTGAAAAATCTCCCCTTGCCCCTCTTTACCAAAGAGGGGTGTATTTCCTCCCTTTGGCAAAGGGAGGGTAGGAGGGATTTTATAATCAATATCTTCATATTTATGACCGTATTAGTAAGTTATTTCACCAGACTCTTAAAGAAAGGATGACCTATTTTTTCTGCTATCTCCTTAATCCTTTCATAATTCTCTTCCTTTAAGGTAAGATATGCCTCTACCTGATACTCCCTATGTTCTGCCCATCTTCTTTTTACTTCCTTCAGGAGATCATGGATTGCATACAGCTCGTCAGATGAATCCTTTTCTAACTCCCTGACCTCGCTGAGTTTTTCATCACTTACGGCGCTTCTGTGCCAGAGGGCATAAGGCATTATTGCCATGATGTGTTCCAATGTTACTTTTCTTTCGCCTGTAAACCATGCCAAGACTTTAGAATATTTGAAAAGACTCTGTTCTGACCGGTTTGAGATACTATATAGATCGGCACAGAGATAATTGGAGTAATGGCAGCCGTAGCACCTCGAAAAATCCTTTTTTAGGCTATACTGGCAGTAGATTTCCTGGCCGATATAATCTAAGAAGAGTTCAGCATCCTCTGAGATTTCTAATTCTGCTATCTCCTTTTTTATTTCTCTTATTTCTTCTTCCCTTGGAATCTGTAGATTAACCCCTCTATCTTTTAGCCTCATTTCCAACTCTACCTTAAATTCCTCAGCCCTCTCCTTTATATATTTGATTACCTTTTCAGCCTGCCTGGTCTCATTATTTTCTAAAATATACTTAACCATTTCCTCTGCGAGCTCTTTCTCTCTCAAGACCTCTTCATCAATTCCCCTTCTTATGAGCCTTTTTCTTATAGGATGTATCATTCCTGTCTCTACGGCTAAATCAAAGCGATCACAGAGAGGGGCAATTAATTTTGTTGTGCCGGCATCCTGATAATTTATTGTTGCAAAGAAGGATTTAGCAGGTTTGAGTATGAGGGTTTCACCCCTGTAACTCCAGATGTTTCTATCCACTTCATTAAGAAGCATATTTTGTTTACCTATGGGCAGGCGATTTATCTCGTCAATGATAACAACAGGAGAATAAGGGATTATCTTCCACTTAACAACTTCCCTTCCTTCTTTTTCCAGGGCACCGAGATCTAAAGTGGCCTTCATCTTTTCTTCAGTCTGCTCCGGATGACCATGTATGGTAGTCGATTGAACAAATTCCAGAGGAAGTCCTTTGACTAAAGACGAAATCCTCTCGCTTGAGCTGGTCTTGCCACTTCCATATCCACCAAAGATTAGCTCCTTGCCATCAAGGATCAGGTTTAGAATCCCGAACAGTGCTACATGATCGTATATTTTATCTCCCACCTCAAAGGTCTCATTGCCCAGGTAAAAATGAGAACAAACTAATTCGTAAAGGTTCTGAATTTTCTGGCTATTGTTCTTCATTTAATTTTCCTTATATGTTGTGTGCTTTTTATTTTATTATACAATATCTTGTGTGGGAATTCTTCCATATGGTTAAAAGGCAAGGAATAATCACGGCAATACGACTAAAGAGGCTCACGAGAGGTTATAGCCTTAAGGCTGGAGTACTGTTTAAGTTTCTCCTTCTGATGTTCCTATTTATGTATTTTCCTGTCTGTTGCTATTAATCTTCTCCGTAAAATTTGTGTTAAAATTCCCACTAATAAAATCAGTATTGCTCAGAACCTTTTTATGGAAGGGGATGGTAGTGTTTATCCCCTCGATTATAAATTCATCAAGTGCACGCCTCATCCTCGCAATAGCCTCTTGCCTATCTTTTCCATATGCGATCAGCTTGGCTATAAGGGAGTCATAATGTGGTGGTATAACATATCCATTGTATATTGCTGTATCTACTCTCACACATGGGCCTCCAGGAAGCGACAGAAATGTGATCTTTCCCGGAGACGGGATAAACCTCTCAGGGTCCTCTGCGTTAATCCTGCATTCTATAGCATGACTTGATGGTCTTATCTGGCTTTGTTTGTACTCTAATGGTAACCCTGCTGCAAGTTTTATCTGTTCTTTTATTATGTCAATTCCGGTAACTGCCTCTGTTACAGGATGCTCTACCTGTATTCGGGTATTTATCTCTATGAAATAGATATTGCCTTTAGAATCAACTATAAACTCTACAGTACCTACATTCCTGTATTTGATCGCACGTGCAGCCTTTACACCTAACTCTCCAATCCTCTTCTTGAACTTTTCTGTTGATAAGATAGGTGAAGGAGATTCTTCTATAAGTTTCTGATGCCTTCTCTGTATCGAACAGTCCCTTTCACCGAGGTGGACAACATTACCCTTACCGTCTGCTATAATCTGTACCTCTATGTGCCTCATTTCCGGTATATATTCCTCAATATAAAGCTCACTATTTCCGAATGCTGTTAATGCCTCTCTTTGTGCCATATAAAATGCCTGCTCAAGGTCTTTTTCCTCTTTTACAATCTTCATACCATGTCCTCCTCCACCAGCAGATGCCTTGAGCACTATCGGAAACCCTATCTTTTTTGCAATCTTTAGTGCCACCTCTTCTGTAGCAACGGGGCCGTCACTTCCAGGCACAACAGGCACACCTTTCCTCTTCATTATCTGCCTTGCCTTAGCCTTGTCCCCACCAAGTCGTATATTCTCAGGGGTCGGGCCTATAAATGTTATACCTGATGTAATACATGCCTCGGCAAAATGGTGATTCTCTGAAAGAAAACCATAACCCGGGTGTACAGCATCCGAGTCTGTTATCTCAGCAGCACTTAGTATAGCGGGAATATTTAGATAACTCTGGTTTACGCTTGCAGGTCCGATACAGACAGATTCGTCCGCAAGTCGTACATGGAGGGATTCTTTCTCAATATCTGAAAATACAGTAACGGTTTTTATTCCGAGTTCCCTACACGTGCGGATAATTCTTACAGCAATCTCACCGCGGTTTGCTATTAATATTTTCTTAAATAGTTTCATCTTAATCGCTTATAGCATGGAGCATAGGGCAAAGTGTAAAAATGCTTTTAACTCTATGCTATTTGCTCCTTGCTCTTTGCTTATACGGGCTCGATAAGAAATAACGGCTCACCGTATTCAACAGGCTGTCCATTTTCCACCAGGATCTTTACAACAATGCCGTCAGCTTCACTCTCGATCTCATTCATTAGTTTCATTGCCTCTACAATACATAGAACCTGGCCCTTCTTTACCGTTGCGCCTATTTCTACAAAAGGCGCAGCATCAGGTGAAGGCGACCTGTAGAATGTGCCCACTATCGGGGAGGTTATTGTTATAAGCCTCTGTGTTTCTTCCTCTATCTCCCCTACTATCTTCTCCTGTAAACCAATAGATTTCTGTATAGGTAATTCTATCGGTGACAGGATTTTTTCCCTTTTGATCTTCACTTTTGTGCCGTTTTTTTCCAATTGAAGTTCGGTTATATCCGTATCCTTGAGTAATTCTATGAGCTCTTTTAAATCCTCAAGTTCCATTATTTCACCCTTTCTATATATTCCGATGTTCTTGTATCAACCTTAATAGTATCTCCCTCATTTATATGAAAGGGGACTCTAACAATAGCCCCTGTTTCCAGGGTTGCTGGTTTCCCGCCTCCTGAGGCTGTGTCTCCTTTAAAACCTGCGGGGTCTGTTTTTACTACTACGAGTTCAACAAACGTTGGGAGTTCCACACTTATGGGCATATCTTTATGATACAGAATTTTGGCTATCATATTTTCTTTAAGGAATTTTTTTGCTTCACCGAGTTGATCTGGCATAAGTGGTACCTGTTCATAAGTTTCTAAATCCATGAAGTAATATAATTCGTCCTTAGCATATAGATATTGCATGTTCTTTTCTTCAAGCCCTGGCGTATCTAATTTTTCTCCTGATCTGAATGTCTCTTCGAGTACAGCCCCTGTTTTAAGGTTCCTCATCTTTGTCCTGACGATAGCTCCACCTCTTCCCATTTTCACATGTTGAAAATCTATTATCTCACAGGGTTCACTCTTAAATTCTATTTTGAGACCCTTTCTGAAGTCACTTGTTGAAATCAAATCAATGCCTCCATGAAATCCCCCCGTTAGAATTTCACTCGGAGCTTTATACCCCATATGAAAAATAGGAATTTATATTTTACCATACCCCTTTAAAGCACGGATCATTCTAACGGGGTAAACAATTTTACCATTTTTGGATAATAATTGCCTTGCATTTCTAACGATAACCTCTATAATCTTTGGAAGATTGCGTATTATGATGCAGCAAGGATCTCCAGTGTTATCAATTCTACCGCCTTTATAGGGTCGGGTTGCTGTAAGATAGCCCTTCCCATGACGAGATAATCAGCCCCTGCCCTGATAGCCTCTTTTGGTGTTGCAGTTCTTTTCTGGTCATCTGGAGGTGTCCATGAAGGTCTAATACCAGGGGTTACTATAAGAAGACCTCTTCCGCAATGGTCCCTTATTATTTCAGCTTCTCTTGCAGATGCTATAACACCATCAATGCCAGCATTGATGGCAAGACTTGATAGATGCTTAACGTGCGTCCTCAGGCCATGCTGTATTCCAAGCTCATCCCTGAGGATCTCGCGGGTGAAACTCGTAAGAACAGTCACACCGAGGATTTTTGGTCGTTCTAAGTTTTCTTTAAGACATACCTCTATAACACTATCCCTGCATCTCTTCATCATCTCAAGCCCACCTGATATATGTAAATTAAACATATATACTCCGAGTCTTGTTACAGCAACGGCTGCCTTTGAGACAGTGTTCGGAATATCATGGAATTTCAGGTCGAGAAAAACCTTTTTGCCTTTTTTATTTAAATCTTCAACTATCCTGGGGCCAAAAGATACGAAAAGTTCAGGGCCAATCTTAAATATCTCAACATAATCTTTAAATTTTTCTATAAGTTCAATTGCATAATTATAATCAGATACATCGAGGGCGAGTATTAATTTCTCTAACACTGATATAGTCTTTCTTCCCATTAGATCTATTACATCCTTGCCAGTGTTATGCCCTTCTGAGCCTGGTATTTACCCGCTTTATCAGCATACGATGTCTCGCATACCTCTGAGCCTTCAATAAAAAGTAACTGGGCTATCCCCTCATTTGCATATATCTTTGCTGGAAGCGGTGTTGTATTTGATATCTCTATTGTCACAAAGCCTTCCCATTCAGGTTCAAGAGGAGTTACATTCACTACTATGCCGCACCTTGCATAAGTTGATTTTCCAATACATATTACAAGGACTTCTCTGGGGATTTTGAAATATTCTACCGAGCGACCAAGTACAAAGGAATTTGGTGGCACTATGCAAACATCACCTTTAAAATCAACAAAGTTCTTTGTATCAAAACCTTTAGGGTCAACAATAGTGTTATTTATATTTGTGAATATTTTAAACTCATCAGAAATCCTCATGTCATAACCGTATGAGCTCACACCGTAAGAAATAACACCCTCTCTCACCTGATCTTTATTAAAGGGATCTATCATGCCTTTTTCCGCCATACTTCTTATCCAGCGATCGTTTTTCAGCATGTCACAAGTCCTCTCTTTCGCGTTTGCCCCGTTAGAAATCCCCGTCCTTTCTAACGGGGGTTTATTCTTTCCTGTCCTCTAATTCAAATAATTTTTTGAAGAGTCCGAGGGTCTCTTTTGCTACATCCTTCTGAATCTTTTGAATGGCAAAACCTGCATGTACAAGCACATAATCTCCAATCTTTACTTCATCTTCAAGAAGGAGCAGATTTATATCACGCTGTGCACCATAAACATCAATGGTTGCTGTAGAATTTTCAACCCTTATTATCTTAGACGGAACCGCAAGACACATTAATTTATTCCTTATATTACTTAAATTATTATATCACTTTTTGTTTTGTTCTTGTTATTGTTTATAAATTCTGATTCCATTTGTGGTATTCATTCAGTGACGTGCGAAGTTTGGCTGTCATGGATTCGACAAGCTCACCATGACAAACCCACAATGTGTCGTGTACTGTCACCCTGATGGTTCGACAGGCTCACCATGACAATGTCATCCTGAGCTTGTCGAAGGATGTCGAAGGGTGCGCCGCTTTTGTGAGCCGCCACGCTTCACTAAATAATTACCATTTGTGTACCATTTGTGTACCATTGACTAAAATAAATATTTTTGTTATTTTAAAAATCATTTTTGGGAGTCTTTATGGCAAAGAGCCAGAATATAAAGAAAGAGGGCAAGGTAGCTAAAAAACTAAAAATAAAAAAGGGATCACGAATGCCTTTAAGAGAAAAGAAGATACAAGAAATAAAGAAAAAGCTTATAGCCCAGAGAAAGGCGCTCCTCGCTGAAGCAATAGATGCACTCAATGAGCTTCCAGGTCAAACTGTATTCCCCGACCTCGGTGACCAGGCTTCAGCCGAGGTAGACAGAAGTTTCATGCTAAGGCTAAGAGGAAGAGAACGTAAGCTGCTAAAGAAAATAGAAGGTGCTATAGAGAGGATAGATCAAGGTACATTCGGCATTTGCGACAAGTGTGGCGAGGAAATAGATATAAGGAGACTCGAGGCAAGGCCCGTTACAACTATGTGTATAGAATGTAAAACGCAACAGGAAGAAGAAGAGAAGCTAATGGAAACGTAAGGGATAGCCAAATCTGTCTCTCAAACAATCCCCCAGTGTATTAAAACATAAAGCAGTAATAGCGATCATAAACCCGGGGAAAAATACCATCCAAGGAGCCGAAGAGATATAAGCCCTGTTTGCACTTATCATAGACCCCCATGTTGCTGTTGGTGGCTGAGCACCCAACCCTAAAAAACTTAACGAAGCCTCCGTCAATAGATAACCTCCGAGTTTCAACCCCATCATTACAAGCGAAAGCGGAATGCACTGAGGCATGAGATGCACAAATAGAATCCTTATATCACTGTTTCCCAGGGCCTTCTCAGCCTCGATAAAAAGAGATCCTCTCAGGGTTAAAATATAACTCCTTATAAGCCTTGCAAATGGAGCCCATCCGACTGCTGCAATTACTATCATCACAGTATAAATACCGGGCGGAAAAATAACAGAGATACCTATTGCGAGAAGGAGCGCAGGGAAAGAAAGTATCAGGTCAACGAGTGCCATAAAAACTGTATCAACCTTACCCCCAAAATACCCTGAACAGAGGCCTACAACAAGACCTATCCCCATAGATAACAATGCTGCTGTTACAGCAACACCTATAGAAATTCTGCCTCCATAAAGTATTCGTGAGAATATATCCCTTCCCTTATTGTCAGTCCCGAATAGATGCTTGAAACTCGGAGGCTCCTTTAGACTCTCAAGGTCTATTTTGTCAGGGTCATAGCCGGATATATAAGGTGCAATCAGGGAAAGTAAAGAAATTAAAATCAGAATAGCTATAGAAACTTTACCTGTTGTTTTCATGTAGCCTCACTCTCGGATCAAGATAATGGTAAAAAATATCTATAAGCAGATTGATAAGCACAAAAATAAGGGTGCCCACAATTATACATCCCATTATCACAGGATAGTCCCTCTTTATAATTCCCTCCATAGTAAACCTCCCTATTCCATCCCATCCAAATATTGTTTCGGTAAGGACCGCACCATTAAGATAGCTTCCAAAATCAAGTCCTATTACAGTTATAAGAGGGATGAGAGCATTTTTAAAGATATGTATGGAATTTATCTTAAATTCTCGTATGCCTTTTGAACGCGCTGTAATAACAAAAGGCATGTCAAAGACTTCTATTAGCGTGGTCCTTGTAACCCTTGACAGAGTTGCGAGAGCAGGCAGAGAAAGGGTTATTGAAGGCAGGATAAGAAATCTTATATCACCGGTACCAGAAGGGGGAAGGATTTTAAGTTTAAGACTGAAGAAAAGTATGATTAAAAGCCCGCTCCAGAAAACAGGTATGCTTAGACCTGTCACAGAAACCGATGATATAACATTGTCCGTGATGGTATCTCTTTTATATGCAGAGATAAAGCCTAAAAGCAGGCCAACAGGAACTGCGATAATCATAGCGCCTACCGCAAGCTTTAAGGTATTCGGAAATTTTAGAAGGAGATCGTCAAATACTTTCCTGTTTGTGTAATACGAACGTCCGAATTCACCCTTCAGCAGCAGTACGATATAACCAAAATACTGGCGTAATAAATTTTTGTCAGCACCGATTTCTTTTCTTATTTTCTCAATAACCTCGGGCTGAGCCCTTTCTCCAACCATACTTAGAACCGGATCTCCTGGCAGTGCCTTAGTGAGGGTAAAAGTAAGGAGCGTCACCCCTAATAAAAGCGGGATAAGCAGGAACAGCTTTTTTAAGAGATATAACTTAATAGTAACTTCTGCCTATCTTCTTTTAGATTTGTTCATTATCGAATTTATTAATGGTCTCATAATAATGACAACATTATTTATAAAATCCCTCCTAACCTCCCTTTGCCAAAGGGAGGATTTATACCCCTCTTTAGCAAAGAGGGGTGAGGGGAGATTTTATGATTTATGTAAA
>JBFLZS010000022.1:0-46151 GCA_040756135.1 Nitrospirota bacterium | reverse complement strand
TAATTTAGTCACTATTTTGAGATTTTTGATTTTTTGCCTAAAAATATTCTTGAAAATCAATCATTTTTCTAAACAGCCTTGGCAAATCTTACGGTTTTTGTGAAAAAAGTGCGGAAGTTGGGCTAACTTCAATTATATAATCCTTATCGCTTGGAATACGTATGCCGTTAAGAGCGTCAGATGAAGTGCAAACAAATTTATTGTTCAAATAAATATCACCTTTTACGTCTTTAGGTTGAATTTCTACAATTAAGTTTGAATATTTATTGAGCATATTTTCACCAATATACGGACTGATGCTGGGCTCTTTAGCGGCAAAATAGATTTTCATGTACAATTCCATATCTACAGAATAAATTTTTTCAAAATAGCTTACTTCAGTTGCACTGACCCACGCTGCAAGTATTTCTTCTATTCCATTCGGTTTTGAATAGTAGGCGATTAAATCTTTAGCTTTGGCTTTGTCATAGAAATCCTTGGGAGATAATGAGCGCAACTTTTTTAAATAAGTAGCTTTTAATTCTTTCTCTAATCCTGGCTCAAAAGCTATCTTTTCCTTGTGTTTGTATTGTTGAAAACCTTTTTCTACCATCATGTTCAGGTCATCTTCTTTGAAATCTTTTTGTGCAGATAAAGGTGATGCAATAAATAAAGTAATAAGTAAAATAATATAAAAATAAGTGATTAGATTATTGTTCATTCTTTAACCTCCTGTTTATGGTTTAATCAACTCTTTTAATGCTAATCTACCCGAAAAGAAAAGCGCTAATAGAAATGTCAAAAACTGAAGTGTCTGAGGTATTGTAACAAGCTTATCAAATGGAGCAAACATTCCATTAGCTATTGCAAATGTCAGCTGACGTTCAAGGCCAAAAGAAGTGCGATAGCATTTGGATATTAACCTTTTGGCCTGTTGTTAGATGAAGTCGCCGACTCAATAATGCTTATTAATTCATCTGTTGAAAAATTGCCTTTTATTCCAGATTTCTCTATTAAGTATTCAGCTATTTTCTTATTACTCAATTTATAATTAATCAAATTATAAGTTTCTTTAAGTCCTAATGCCAGAGTCTTTAAATGTCCATTGGACGGCTTATTATTAGTCAAAATATTTGCATTGGTGATGGTATAAATCGGAATACCTTCTTCTTTGTCATACGGTTGACTTGCACTCATCATCTCCTCCATAGTCGGCGATTTCATCTCGTTCACAGACGACAATGTCGCCTTTTTATTAGTTTTGGAGGTATAGACGACTATGTCGGATATACCTCCCTATGGACTATCCCTCCTTTCCTTCTAAAATTTGATCCAGAGGATTCTTTATCCTCGCAAAGTCTTTTGTGCTTACATGGGTATATATTTCTGTAGTTTTGGAACTTTTATGCCCCAATAACTCCTGAATATATCTCAAGTCAATCCCATTTTCTAAAAGGTGTGTGTTTGTATGGTCTAATTATTGATTAACCCCCTTGTGTTGTCAAGGGATTTTTGCGTAAAATTCAGTATGAAGTACGAAGACCTCATCCATGAGACGATACTTAAGCACTTAAGAAAACGCAGGGATTACTGCTTGTGTATTATGAAAAGGCTGATAACATTAATATTTCTTTTGCTGCCTGTTGTTATGTATGGCGAGAATTACCCGTCTGTGGGAGTTGTTGAGAAGGTTATCGATGGGGATACAATAAAGCTCAGCACCGGAGAACTTGTCAGATATATCGGAATTGATGCACCCGAAACCGAATATTCTCGACATAAGATGCCCCAAGCTTTTGGAAAGGAAGCAACAAAGGCTAACAGGAAGCTTGTAGAAGGTAAGACTGTAAGGCTTGAATATGATAAACAGGTAAAGCACGATAACAGATTGCTTGCATATGTATATGTGGGTGAAACCTTTGTTAATGGGGAATTAGTAAGGAAGGGCTTTGCATTATACAGTCCCTTTAGCCCGAACAACTCTAAGAACAACCTATTATTTCAATATGAGAATGAGGCGAGGAAGAATAAGCTCGGGATATGGGCGCTGCCGCTAAAAAACCAGAGTAAAGAATACATAGCCTCTAAAAGTAAAAAAGAAGGTGAAATCAAGAAATTCCATCGTGTTGAATGCCCGCATGCCAAACGCATAGCTGATAAGAATAAGGTGGTCTTCAAGTCCATCAATGAGGCATTGGATGAAGGTTATCGCCCGTGCAGAATATGTAATCCTCTGGAGAGACGGGAGTGATTGTCTGATCCGAAGACGTTATTCAAGGGCGTTAAGCAGTTCCCTTTCCTTTCTTCTCATCTTCTTTTCATCATATCCACCTTTTTCATGCTCATAACCTATAAGGTGGAGAAGTCCATGTATCAAAAGCCATCTTAGTTCTTCGTTAAAGGTAAGGCCGTGCTCAGCTGCCTGTCTCTTTGCCTGATGGAGATTTATGATTATATCACCGAGAACAAAGTTCTGAGTTAGTAATCCCCCCATCCCCCCTTTAGTAAAGGGGGGTAAGGGGGGATTTTGCGGGAATGAAAGGACGTCTGTGGTTCTGTCTATGCCCCGGTACTGATGATTCAGCATCCTCATCCTCCTGTCGTTAATTAGCAGGATGCTGAGTTCAGCTTTGTGTAGACCGAGCAGATGGAGAACCTTCTTTATAAGATTTCTTATTCTATGCTGATTTACCTTTATAAGCCTTTGCTGGTTCTTTATATATACCTTCATCTGTAAAATCGAAACCTGGATAATCTACCCTTTTGTGCAATATTCCAATGAGTATGTAAGTGAAACGTTTCTTTACCTCAAATATATCCTTCAGGGTAAGCTCGCATTCATCAAGTTGACCATCAAGGAATATGTGATTTATTATCTTATCGACAAGAGATGTGATTCTTGCAGGGGTTGGGTCTGTAAGAACCCTTGATGCAGCCTCAACTGCATCTGCCATCATCACAAGTGCGGCCACACGTGTCTGTGGTTTTGGACCGTGATATTTATAGTCTTCCTCAACAGGTAAAATACCCTCTTTTTGCTCCTTTGCTTTTTGATAGAAATAACTGACCAGCATAGTACCATGATGTTGTTCTATGATGTCTATAATCGGCTCCGGGAGCTTATATTGTTTGGCAAGTTCAACTCCTTCCTTGACATGGTTGACGATTATCATGCTGCTCATATGTGGGGTTAACTTATTATGTTTACTGACTGAGCTAACCTGGTTCTCCACAAAATAATCTGGCATCTTTATCTTACCTATATCATGGTAATATGCGCTTATACGTGCAAGAAGTGGATTTGCTCCCACTACTTCCGCAGCAGTTTCTACAAGATTTCCAACAATAACACTGTGATGATATGTGCCGGGCGCCGAGACCATAAGGGCTTTCATTAATGGCTGGTCGAGATCGAGGAGTTCGAGAAGACTTATATCAGTAGTAACCTTGAATAAATATTCGAGAATGGGTAGCAGCAGGGAAACAATTGTTGTGACACCTATGCCACCGAGTATAGCAAATATTATTGAAGGTGGTAACTTTGCCGTGAAAAGCTCGTTTTTAAAAAGGAGAATTGTTAAAGCGGTAAAGATATTTACTGCAATGACATAGCTTCCTCCTCTAAGAAGCGCAGTCCTTTTTTTACACCTTATGACACCGAAGGCTGCTGTAATACTTCCAACAAATGCATATATGGTGAAGGATGCATCGTGAAGCCAGAGCCCGGCGAGAATGCTGACAGTGAAAGAAAAAGTAATTGCGGTATGAAAATCAAAAAGGAGCGAGACAAGCATTGCTCCTGCCGGAATCGGGATCCCGAATACTGAACTATCTAATGCCTTAAACTCTAGACCCTTGGAAAGACTGAGCAGTAAATATCCGAATAGCCTTCCTATCAGGAGTGTACTTATAAGCATCAGGCCAAGAAGCAGAAGCATGTTGTATTTCTTGATATAAGCAGGCTTATATCTCATAATGTCTCTGTGCAGGATAAACAGCAGCAGGCAGGCGATAAGAAATCCACCAACCAATTGTGTAATACCAAATTTTTCCATTACCGACAGGGCAGCTATGAAGCCGCATATAACAATGAAAGATACCTTTATGATCTGATCGCGTTTACCATAACGAGCAGGAGCCCCGCTCATCTTTGTTGAGGTTCCTTCAAGCAATGTTTTGAAAAACTCAGCAATTCGTTGGGTTTTAGTCTTCTGCAGGCCGTTTTTCATATCTTTCGTATGCCTTTACGATCTCCTGGACCAGCTTGTGCCGTACTACATCCTTTTCAGAGAAATATATAAATTTAATGCCTTCTATATCGCTCAGTATTTTCTCAGCCTCTATAAGGCCTGAGGTTTTTCCTGCAGGAAGGTCTACCTGAGTTATGTCTCCTGTGATGACGGTTTTTGAATTAAACCCAAGCCTTGTGAGGTACATCTTCATCTGCTCAGAGGTTGTGTTCTGCGCCTCATCGAGTATTACAAACGAGTCATTCAGTGTTCTGCCCCTCATAAATGCAAGGGGAGCTATCTCAATAATTCCACGCTCTATAAGTTTAACCACCCTTTCCGCCTCCATCATATCGAAGAGTGCGTCATAAAGAGGCCTCAAATAGGGGCTGACCTTCTCATACATGTCTCCTGGTAGAAATCCGAGTTTTTCCCCTGCTTCTATAGCAGGTCTTGCAAGGACAATCCTGCTTATCTGTTTTTTAAGAAAAGCATTTATGGCCATTGCCATTGCAAGATAGGTTTTCCCAGTACCAGCAGGACCAATGCATATGACTATGTCGTAGTTTTTTATAGCATCTATGTATCTTCCTTGGGTCTCCGTTTTTGGAATGATGAATCGTCTTTTTGAGGAAACAGGGATATTATTCAAAAAAAGGTCTTTTACCGATGTATATTCACCCTCGGATGTAGACCTTATCGCATAACGTATATCTTCAGGATTGAAGTTGAAACCACTGGAGCTAATTGATCGAATATCCTGGATAAGTCTTTCCGCCTTTTCTACAGATTTATCGTCACCTTGAAGAAATATTTTATCTCCTCTTTGAGAGGCAATGATACCGAGGGTTTCCTCTATTATCTTGAGGTTTTTATCAAGACCTCCATGAAGAAGATTAGATTCCTTTTCACTGTCAAGTTCAATCTCTAAGGTTATCGTAATTCCTCCTTATCTGTCTTAAATGTTACAAATGTCTGCAGACTTTCAGCGTTTTTTATTTTGATAGATAATACTTCAGCTTCTTTTCTGGTAGCAAACTCGCCTACCATAACCTTATAGAGTTTCTCATGTTTTTTTGTTTCAGATGGGATTATATATGTTTTGTATCCTTTTTTATCAAGGTTCGTCTTAAGTGCATCTGCAACAGAGGCATCCTTGAATACGCCCGCCTGAATCGTGTATTTTCTTGTTTTTGGGGTTTCTTTAGTTTTTCTGGCTTCATCAGAAAATCCTCCTTTTCCCCCTTTGCTCTCCTTCTGTCCCTCCTTGGTAAGGGGGCGAGGGGGGGGCGAGGGGGGATTATTATTATTTTCTTTTGTTTCCTGAATTTGATTAGTTTCTTGAGCTTGTTGGGTTTTTGCAGTTTGTTGAGTTTCTTGGGTTGGATATTGAACCACGGCTTCTTTTTTTTCAGGAGCTATATCTTTCTGTTCAGTACTTTTCTGCTTTGTAATAACAGCGGTTTGATTTAGGGCAGAGGGTTGAATGCCCTTACCAACAAAATAACCGAGTGTAAAGCTCAGTGAGGATATGATTAATACGGCTATAATAATAATACCTTTACCAATATAAAATACAGTTGAATCTCTTTTTGAATCAGTTCTTTTCATAAGATAAGCATAGCATCACCATATGAGAGAAATCTATACTCTCTAGCGATAGCCTCTTTATAAGCCTTTATCAATTTTTTCCAGCCGCACATTGCAGAGGCTAACATGAGGGGTGTAGACCCGGGAAGATGAAAATTTGTGACTAATGAGTCAACGACCCTGAATTCATAACCTGGATAAATAAAGATGTCAGTTGCTCCACTTATAAATTTTGAGCTTTGTAATCCCCCCTTACCCCCCTTTAAGAAAGGGGGGGAGGGGGGATTTGAATTGTTAGTATACCTGCCACTCATACATCCCTCTATTGCCCTTGTTGTAGTTGTTCCTACAGATATAATCCTTCTACACGAGGCCTTAATCTCTCTAATTTCAGAGATAATCCCTTTATCAATCTCAAAAAATTCAGCTTCCATAGAATGGTCATTCAGATTTTCGGTTCTGATAGGCTTGAATGTACCTGGGCCTACGTGAAGCGTCAACTCTCTTATCAATATACCCTTTAGGGCGATCTCATTTAATAATCTATCTGTAAAGTGAATGCCTGCTGTAGGGGCTGCGATGGAGCCTTCTTCCCTTGCAAATACAGTCTGGTAGCTTTCTTTATCTGCTTCATCAGGGAGGCGTTTTATATATGGTGGAAGCGGCATGTTACCTTGTTGCCAGATGATATCCATAAAATCTCCAGAATATTTAAAACGGGCTGTACTTCCATTATGAAGCTCTAACTGCAGGTTATCTGAAATCGTTATTGTTCCTGTAAACCCTCCCTTAGATAATACCTCCCAAACATTACATTCCTTTTTCCTTATGAGCAGGATTTCTATCCTTTCACCATTCTGTTTAAATCCAGTAAGCCTTGCAGGGAAAACCTTCGTATTATTTATAAGCAGCATATCTCCCTTTTCGAGATATGAAGGGAGGTCAGAGAAACTCTTATGTTCGATCATGCCATCTCTGAAAAGCACAAGAAGTCTTGAACTGTCTCTTTCTTTTAGAGGTCTTTTGGCAATCAGGTCTTTTGATAGAATGAAGTCGAAGTCAGCGACCTTCATATAACTGGATTGTTGTCCCTGGATAAAAAAAGGATAGGATTTCTTTGTAATTTTTCCCTTCACGTGCCATCTGAAGGGCACTCCATTGGCAGAGGCCAACACCGTGCCCGTAACCTTTACCTTCAAACATTATTGAATCTCTATCACGTGCTATCTTAAAATTTGTGCTCGGAAGAATGCTCCAGCCGAGCGCCCTTCTGAGATCGATTGCATTTATTGTCGTTATCCCCGATTTTTTTATTATATCGAGTTGTTTAACCCTGTTTGTTGATGTATAGGATTTTATTAATATTTCTTTGATGCCTGACAGGTTTAAAGCCTTTTCGATCTCTGTAAGACGAATCCTCTTTGCCCAGGTCCAGTATGGCGATATCTCACAGTTTGATTCTACTGACTTTAAATAAGGGTAGCTTTTCCCAAAGATATCTTCAGGGTTTTCTGTCCTTCCGCCGCATGTTGAGTGATAAAAGGCTTCTATCGGTCCATTATTGAACGTAAGTATCTCACCACTTGTTTCTGCAGTAGCGTATGCTACCCTTACATCAGGGTTATTGCCCTTATATACCTGGTGAAGCACGGAAGATGCGATATGGTATATTGAGTCTCCATTCATCTCTTTCTGATACACAGCATATGTCCTTGATATCACAGTTTGTGCCTTAAGCGCTTCCATTTCCCAGTTTGAACCAACCTCGGCTGCAACAACATCCTTAACATAATTCTCTATCGGAAGCTCATTTATAAGATAGAGTCCGTTGTCACCTTTCCATACATCAATATTACCAGTATAGCGGGACCCCGTTACGAGGAGGTCTCCCCTCACACTCCCTATCTTCTCTATCTTCTCAATCTTTGAAGGAATTTTTTGATAAACTTCATTTATTATGAGCACCCTTATAGTAGTTTCCGCGAAAGCAGTGAGTAGTGAAAAGTGAAAAGTGAAAAGTGAAAAGAAGAGAATAAAAAATTTCTTTAACCTTGAACTTTGAACTTTAAATTTTAAACTTTTCATCATCTCCTGCTAATAAGCCAGAGAATAAGGGTCAATACGACACTCAAGAGTATACTTGTAGCTAATGGAAAGTAGAGAGTAAAATTCTTTCTCTGGATTATAATATCTCCTGGAAGTCTACCGAGCCATGGGATTTTCCCAGAAAGAAGGAGTATCCCGCCAATAGCGGAGATTACGATGCCGAAAATTATTAGAAACCTGCCTATATACTGAATATTATCAACCATATCCTTAGCTCTTAGCCCTTAGCTCTTGGCTTATTAAGGTATCTCTCCATCTCTGAATATACACATCCACAGTATTTCTGTCTGTAAAGTCCAAGTTCTTTTGATAGACTGATACTATCCTTCCACCCTGGCCTAAAGTCTTCAAAATAGAATGGTACGGAATATCTCTTTCCCATCTCTTCGCCTATACTTATTATCATATCAAATTTCTGGAAAGGACTTACAAGAAGAGAGGTGGTGAAACCGTCAAGTCCCGTCTTTTTTGCAGTCTTTGCTGCTTCTTCAAGTCTCATGGAGTAACATAAGATACACCTGTTGTCTTCTCTGTATGCCACTGACCTGACGAATTCCTTAAGACCGTAGTGGTCAATGTATTCTATATCCAGATCCCACAACTTCTGAAGCTTCTGCAAAGACTCAAGACGCATCCGATATTCAACATAAGGATGAATATTCGGATTGAGCCAGAGCCCTTTTATATCAATGCCTTTTGAAAAGAGGGTCTTAAGAGGATGCAGACTACAATTGGCGCAACAGATGTGCATTAAGAGCTTCATTTTTAAATTTTATCATAAAACACTCCCCTTAATCCCCCCTTATCAAGGGAGGACTGAGGGGGGTGTCTCTGTGGTAGTGCCGTTCCATCTCTGACGAATATCGGGTTCCAATTGTGTTTGCATTTTGTTTGATCCAGTCGCTAAAAAGTGCTTTGCCTGTTGGTGGTAAGTTCGAGACCAGTAGCCCTGTCATCAGCCCATCAATCTCTTCCCGTGTTAGAACAACATCATTAACAAGCAAACCAAGAACCTTGCTACAAAAGAGAGCTATACTTGTCGGCACATAGATAATATAAGCCTTACTTCCGATTGTGTCCCTGATCAGCTTAATCAGATCCTCATAGCTGTAAATTTCAGGACCTGCCGCATCAATGATAGTATTAGCAGTTTGGTGCCCTGCTTGAACGGCTATTTCTGCCACGTCTTCAACATAAACCGGCTGAAGTTTATATTGGCCGAGATCGGGGATAACAAAAACAGGAAACTTTCGGAGAAACCAGGCGATATTGTTGATGAGGATATCCTCGTCTCCAAAGACTACTGAGGGTCTGATGATGGCATACGATAGGCCGGATTGTATAATCTCCTTTTCGAGAACCGCTTTCCCATTGAAATAAGGCAATGGTGATCCCTCGCTTGGATTCGTAATACTTACATGAACTATTCTGCTTACCCCGGCATCTTTGGCAGCATTGATCAGCGTGAGGGTGTTTTGGATAGCCTTCTGGAATGTCATTTGCCCATATGGAAATCGCACCCAGTACGTGTTATATAATGTGGAAGCTCCTTCCAAGCTCATGGCTAATTCAGAAGGATTGTCGAAGTTAAAGGGGGCTGCGACCACCTGATCTCCAAAAGGGTTTGGCCGATTGCGATAGCCTGTTAGCGTTTTTACACGCTCTCCCATTTTGAGGAGCCTTTGGGTTATGTACTTTCCTATATAGCTGAACGCGCCTGTAACGATATTGAGATTAGGTGCATTCATATTTTTTATTGGTTGCCTTTATCCTTTCCCTTATTATATATGCCTGGCCAAGGGATATTCCAGCATCATTAGTCGGCACTTTCTCGTTTATGTGAACCTCCATACCAACTGATCTAAGTGTGGCGATAGTCCTTTCGAGCAGATAAATGTTCTGGAACACTCCCCCGCTTAAGGCAACGTCCTCTATCATGTAAAGAGAAGAAAGCTTCTGTACAACCCTTAAAATTGCAGTAACTACAGTGTTATGGAAATTAGATGCAATAATACCTCTGTCAACTCCATGTATAAAATCCTCTAAAATCTTCAGGATGGTCTGGGAAAAGTCAATCTCCATAACCTCTCTGAATTTTATATCAACAGGGTAATCATCAAATATATCAGGTCTCGTAATAGATTCCAGTGCAATTGCTGCCTCTCCCTCAAATGTATTTATATCACATATGCCGAGGATAGCCGATACCGCATCAAATAGTCTGCCCGCACCTGATGAAAATGGTGAGAATGATCTTTTATCAATAATCTTCAAGATATCTTCAAGCATCTCCGCACCATATCTTTTAACAAAACCGATGGATTCGAGATAATGCATCGTCTCATCTCCTGCAATATCTTTAAGATAGCTTACGGCTGTCCTCCACGGCTCCTTTATTGCTATTTCACCACCTGGAAGTGGAATATACTTAAAATGTCCTACCCTCTTAAATCCATTTATATCAGCAATCAAAATCTCCCCACCCCAGAGGTTTCCATCAATGCCATAACCGGTCCCGTCAAAAGAAACGCCTATAACCTTTGTTTTAATACCCTTTTCAGCCATGACAGATGCAATATGGGCGTAATGGTGTTGGATACCAATTCTTTTGATCCCTTCTTGTTTCAATGCCCACTGCGTAGATAAATAGTTGGGATGAAGATCATATGCAATGGCTTCGGGGTTTATTCTGTAAATATTTTTCAGGTTTTTAAGGCTCTCTTCAAAAAACCTCAATGTCTCATAGTGTTCCATATCGCCTATATGTTGACTTGGTATTGCAAAACTTCCCTTTGTAAGAGTGAATGTATTTTTAATATCAGCACCACAGCCGAGAACTTCCGGGCCGTCCTCGTGGAGGGGAATAGGGTCAGGTACATATCCACGAGAACGACGGATGAATAATAAGTGGGAAGTGGGAAGTGGGAAGTGAGAAGTCATGACTGAATCATCAACACGCATAAATATGTCTCTGTTATGAATAAGAAATGCATCAGCGATACCTGAAAGCCTAAAAACAGCCTCTTCATTATTAATAACGATAGGCTCTTCTGAAAGATTACCACTCGTCATGATAAGTGCATCAAAGTTAAATCCCCCCACCCCCCCTTTACTAAAGGGGGGCGAGGGGGGATTACTTTCATTCTGAGTACCTACTCCCTCATCTCCGGGGTAGTAAAAAAGCAAATAATGTAAAGGGGTATAAGGAAGCATAAAGCCAAGGTATTGGTTATTGGGCGCAATAGCATCGGGGAGATAATTCTGTCTTTTTTTAAGCAGCACAATCGGTCTTTTGTTAGAAATTAAAAGACTCTCTTCTTCACTTGACACCTCACAGAACTTTTTTATTTTTACAACATCAGGAGCCATTAATGCAAAGGGTTTGTTACTCCTTCTTTTCTTCAATCTTAACCTGTTCACCGCCTCCTCATTAGTCGCATCGCAAGTTATATGGAATCCCCCGAGCCCCTTGATGGCAACGATAGCTCCTTGCTTTAAAAGTCTAATTGTTTCCTTTATTGGATTTTCTTTTTTATCAGGTAATCCCCCCTTGCCCCCCTTTAGTAAAGGGGGGGTGGGGGGATTACCTTTCTTTAATGTTTCATTTTTAACTATCAACTCAACTTGTGGTCCACATACAGGGCATGCATTTGGCTGGGCATGGAATCTTCTGTTTTCTGGATTATGGTATTCTTTTTCACATTCAGCACACATTTTAAATACGGACATTGTGGTGTTTGGCCTGTCATAAGGAATGGATTTCGTTATTGTGTATCTGGGCCCGCAATTTGTACAGTTTATGAATGGGTATAGATAACGTCTATCATTTTTATCCAATAATTCACTCAGACAATCTTCACATATTGACACATCTGCAGAAATGAGTGTAAAGCCCCTTTCATCCTTGCTTTTAATTATCTGAAAATCCTGATAACCATGATATGACATGGGAATAATATCAATGCCAACTATTTGTGAAAGTGGAGGTGCTTCTCTGGTAAGTCTCTCAATAAAAATCGAGCTATCCTCACCTTCTATCTCGATGACAACGCCTTCAGAGGAATTCATAACAAAACCTTTAAGGTTTAACGATTTAGCAAGGTTATAAACGAAGGGTCTAAAGCCAACTCCCTGGACAACACCTTTGACTAATATTTTAACCCTGGGATGCATTATTTAATTTTATATCCAGACTTAACTTTATTACCAAGCAGGAAACTACGCGAGCCATTGGCTCATAAAGGAGTATGAAAATATCCTTTACTTCCCCCTTTGGAAAAGGGGGAGAAAGGGGGATTTTAAGAACAAATGCTACCATTTATGATTTATAAAATCTCCCATAACCCCTCTTTGCCAAAGAGGGGAATTTTCCGGAGAGATACCTTTGCTTTTACAATATTATCTTTGGATTTTGGTTACAAGCGACTGTAACCATTCTGTCCATTCTGCAATTCCTTTACCTGTCTTGCATGATACCTCGAATATCTTTAAAGATGGATTAAGGGATAATGAATTTCTTTTTATCTTCTCGATATCTGCATCTGTATAAGGCAAAAGGTCAATCTTATTCAGGATCAACGCCGATGATTCATGGAACATCAATGGATACTTTAGAGGCTTATCATCTCCCTCTGTTATGCTGAGGATCATAACCTTCATGTCTTCACCAACCTTGAACTCAGCAGGGCATACGAGATTACCTACATTCTCTATAATAAGCAGGTCAAGGGCTTTAAGAGGTAAATCAGCAATCGCCTCGTTAATCATATTCGCATCAAGATGACATGCACCACCTGTATTTATCTGTACAACGGGGATACCAAGACTTTCTATCCTTTGCGCATCATCTGTGCCAGCAATGTCGCCCTCTATAACACCCGTTTTTAGCTTCACAGAAAGGGCGTTAATCATCCGTTCGATAAGGGATGTCTTGCCTGCTCCTGGTGCACTCATTAGGTTAATAACATAGACACCAGCGTCGTTAAACAATTTCCTGTTTTCAGCAGCAATCCTGTCATTTGCCTCCAGGATTCGTGTTACAACTTTTACTTTCACCCCGTTAGACCTCCCTTCACCGTTAGAAATCAAAGATATTCTAACGGGGTCAGAATACCTCCATCTCGTAAATATCCAATTCCTTTCCTGTCTCTAACCGGAACAAAGTATCTCCACATCTCGGACAAAACAAAACATATGCCTCCTCTACAGTGAAATTATTATTGCAGGTGCTGCAGAAACCACTAATAGGAATTTCGTCTATAATCAGGTGTGCCTTCTCTGCGATAGTACCGATCTTTATTGCATCGAATGCAAAAAGTAGCGCCTCGGACATAACGCCCGAGGCCTTCCCTATTCTAACTCCTATTGATTCTACGCCCTTATATCCTTCTTCCTTACAATACCTCTTCGCAATATCGAGTAAGCTTAGGGCAATCGATACTTCATGCATTCTATTCCTTAGCTAATTTTTCTTTCTCTTTCTCGTAAGCCTCTTTGCCTGCCTCAATAGCTGTTGTTATAGCAGATTTTTTCTCCTCAAAAAATTCCTTGCCCTTATCCATACTGGTAGTTATTTTCCCTTTTACATCTTCAACATAATCCTTTGCCTTATCCCTCACATCTTCTGCCAATTCTCTTATCCTATGTCTCGTCTCACTGCCAGATCTTGGGGCAAAAAGCATGGCAAGACCTGCACCAACAATACCTCCGAGGAGAAAAGAAAGAAATATACTACCTGCACTGTATCCGCCTTCCTCTCTCATTTCCCGCCTCCTTTCTTTAAAAAAAGATTATTCAATAGAACACTGAGGGCTGTTCTTATACCAACCTTTAGTCCCGAGGTCTTTATAATGGTTGACGAAGTCACGTTTTCTATCAGTTTACTAACATGACTTATATTCTGTCCTATATCTCTAACTGATCCTGAAAATGTTTTAACGTCATCTGTTACATCATTTATATCGTTAGATATATTTCTGATACTCTTCAGTGTCTGCTGTAATTCCTCCATTGTGGGCTTGATGGATTCCTCTGTTGTTTTCAAAAATTCCCTTAAAGAAGCAGTCGTCTTTTTCAGTTCTATAATCAATGATACGATAAAGCCAGCCGTCACAACTACTGCAATTGCTATTAATCCCAGCCATATCTGATTCATCGTCCCTCCTTGAGGTTATTATATCAAATTGAACACGCAGTGAGAAGCAAAAATTTATGTTACTAATAAGACCATAAGTATGAAGACATTTATTATAAAATCCCTCCTACCCTCCCTTTGCCAAAGGGAGGAATAATCCCCTCTTGAGAGGGGTGTAGGGGTGTGTAATCCCCCTCTTTGGCAAAGAGGGGAGAGGGGAGATTTTTCAATAATGATGCCTTACTTATGAACTCCTTAGTAAATAGCAAAGGGAACCCCAAGTCGCATATTCAAGTTTCTTTTATGTTATCCTATTATCCATGACTGAGGAGTTTTATATCAGACGAACCTTAAAACTCGCAGCAAAAGCTTGGGGTATGACAAGCCCGAACCCTATGGTTGGAGCTTTAATAGTTAAAAATGGGCTAATAATAGCCGAAGATTTTCACAGAAAACCCGGAACTTCCCACGCCGAAGTCCTTGTTATAGAAAAGGCAGGAGAAAATGCAAAGGGCGCTACGCTTTATGTAAGTCTCGAACCATGCTGCCATACAGAAAAAAGAACTCCTCCCTGTACAAAGTCTATTATTAATGCGGGTATAAAAAAAGTAATCATTGGAATGAAAGATCCAAACCCAAGGGTCTCAGGCAGGGGAATCATAGAGCTCCGGAATGCAGATATTGATGTCAGGTCAGGTATTCTTGAGGATGAAGCAAAAAGGCTTAATGAGGCATATATAAAATATATAACTACAGGCAAACCGTTCGTGATACTTAAGATTGCTATGACCCTTGATGGAAAGATCGCAACCCCTGATGGCCAATCAAAATGGATAACAGGTGAAAAGGCAAGAAAAACAGTTCATCGCCTGAGAAGCCGGGTTGATGCAATAATGACTGCCATTGGCACGGTAAAGGCTGATGACCCTCAGCTTACAGCAAGGATTCAAAAAGGGGCAAGGGGTAAGGGACAAGGGGCAAGGAATCCAAAGAGGATCGTTATTGACCCTGACCTTGAGATACCAATAAATGCAAAGGTTCTTCAGATACCGCCAGAGACAATCGTAGTAGCAAAAAAGTCAGCAATCAGTAGTCAGCAGTCAGCAACAAAAGAAAAGATATTGACTGATAGAGGTGTTCAAATTATCACGTACGAAGGTGAAAAAGTTAATCTCGAATGGCTGATGAAAAGGCTCGGAGAAATGGAGATTACATCCGTCCTCATAGAAGGCGGATCATCATTAAATTCATATGCACTCGAAGACAGGATTGTTGATAAGGTGATGTTTTTCATTGCACCGAAAATTATTGGTGGTGAAAAATCTTTTCCAGCAGTAGGGGGTAAAACCTTCAGGAACCTCGAAGAGGCATATAAAATAAAAGACTTAAAAATAAAGCAGATCGGAGAAGACTTATTAATTGAAGGTTATGTCAAATAAATTTTCAGCAAAACTCGTACCGTTTTTAAGTGGGTTTAATCGGAAAATCTCTGCTATGGTCTGTCCAAGATCGGCAAAAGTCTGACGTACTCCAAGGTTTGTTCCTTGTTTAACTAATTTCCCATATACCAAAAGAGGGACATATTCCCGTGAGTGATCCGTACTTTCGGTTGTGGGATCGCATCCATGATCAGCAGTAATAATAAGTAAATCATCTTCTTTCATGGCATTAATGATTTTAGGTAATTCTTGATCGAATGCCTCCAATGCAATAGCATACCCTTTGGCATCATTCCTATGACCGTAAAGCATGTCGAAATCAGTCAAATTGGTAAAGAGAATGCCTTGTTTTATTTGAAGAATAGCTTCTATCGTTTTCTCTACACATTCCTCATTGTTTTCTGCATGGATTATCTCCCCAATCCCTCGGCCAGCAAAAATCTCCCCGATCTTCCCTATCCCGATTGTGTGAATACCTTTTTCTTGTAGTTTGTCGAGAAGGGTTAGTTCCGGAGGGGGGAGAGAAAAATCCTTCCTTCTAAAAGTACGCCGGAAATTTCCCGTTTCACCAATAAAAGGTCGTGCGATAACCCGGGCAACCCTGTTAACACCGGTTAGTAATCGCCTTGCAATCTCGCAGATCTTGTAAAGTTTTTCTACAGGTATAATATCTTCATGTGCTGCAATCTGGAAAACACTATCAGCCGAGGTATAGACAATTGGGAATCCTGTTGTCATGTGAATCTCTCCAAGTTCTTTAATAATCTCGGTTCCAGAGGCAGGATAGTTTCCCAGTATCCCTGTTCCAATCTCTTCTGTAAACGCCCTGATTACATCTTCTGGAAAACCGTCAGGAAAGGTTGGAAAGGGGTCTTTCAGGATCAAACCCATCATCTCCCAATGCCCCGTAATAGTATCTTTTCCTGCCGATGCCTCTGCCATCTTGCCAAAGGCACCCTGAGGTTGAGAAACCCTTTTAATACCTTGAAAGTTACCAAGATATCCCAGTCCTAAAGATTCCAGATGGGGCAGATGAAGGCCACCAACAGCCTCTGCAATATGTTTTAGGGTGTGACTTCCTGTATCTCCATACATAGCAGCATCAGGTAGTTCACCGATCCCTAAGCTATCAAGAACTATCAGAATTACACGTCTAAAGTCCCTCAGCATTTCTTTTTACGACGACGTTCTAGAATGCCCCGACTTCAGTCGGGAATTTAAACGCCTGAAACTCTAAAACTTTTAAAATATTTTAGACATTCTTCATAGGATAACACCTGAATTGGCTCTATATTCCCTAATTTTTCCTCAAGCCTCAAAAGTGAACTTTTAGTGGGAATCTGAGATACACCACCGAAGGATAAGCAAGCAAATGCAGCCGAGCGTCTAGCTAAATCTAAAGAATCTACATCATCTTTCCCCTCCAAGTACCCATATACAAAACCCGCGAGAAACGCGTCACCAGCGCCTGTAGAGTCACGTATCATTCTACCCAGTTGGTAAGGAGGCACATTATAAATGACCCCATCTTTTCGGCTAACTATAGCGCCTGATTCCCCAAGGGTTACTATAAGACATGACATCATTTGTAACAACTCTTCAAACAAGGGAATCCAGTTTTTATTCTCACCGGGACCACTACCCATAAAAACCAAGAGTTCATCTCTACCAAGCTGTAAAACGTTCACCATAGACAAAACCTCAGTATACTGGTGTAAGCCGATTTGATATTGGCTTAGTCCTGGATTGAAAAAGATAGGAACATTCTGGCGGCTGGAACGAATTTTTTTACATAACGTAGAAGTGATCGGGTTTTTTGCTGTTTCCTGGCGGATGTGACTAATGACGACAGCCCCCACTCGTTCTATATTTTGCCCAAACCAGCTTTCCACCATCTCTGGGAAAATGTCTTGGCCTACTCCGGTCTTGGAAATATTACATTTTTTACCGGTTGGCTCAACGAGAATTAGTGATTCATTAGTAGTTGCCCGATGTATTGGAGAAAGCATGTGAATTTTAAGAGAATAGTTATCCTTCAATATTATGCTATCTACCAATTTCCTTCCTATCTCATCATCTCCGTAAGGAAAAAGGGGAATTGCATCTATCCCCATCGCTCGAAGACGGAGTGCTATATTCAGAGCACTTCCTCCAATCCCCCTAAATGCCCTTTCATCATAAGTAACTTTAAGACCTGCTAAATCTAAGTGCGGTACCTCAATCACGGTTTCAATTGTTCCTGTGCCAATAACCGCTACCTGCATGCCAAAAGAGCTATTATAAAAATTTAGATTGTTCATCTTTATAACGAAATAGATATTTAATCTAAAACTGCAAAAGGGCTTGCATATTCGTCAACATGAAGTTAGACTTCTTCAGTCCCATTAAAAGGAGGTAGCATTTGGTCGTATTCTCCAGTGCCACCAATAGATTTTAGACGCTGGTTGATATCATCAAAGATTTCATATAGTCGCCTTTTTTGAGTCATTGATTCAATAACTATGACGAGCGAGGGTTTATTCGATGATGCTCTCACAAGGCCCCAACTACCATCATCATATTCTACCCGAACACCATTAACAGTGTTTATGGAATGAATAGTATGTCCATAGATATGTTCATTAGCCTTATGTGCATTTTCATACATTTTCATAATCTGATCAACAACTTGATATTTACGTTCGTCAGGACAATATGGTGCCATTGTCGGAGATTGCCATGTTTTTGGAATATCTTCACGTAGGTGTGACAATGGCTTATTAGCCTTTGCTAATAATTCACTTATAATTACGGCGGATATATTAGCATCGTCGTAGCCTCTACCAAATGGGGGCGTAAAGAAAAAGTGTCCGCTCTTTTCAAAGCCGGCAAGGGCTTTTGTTTCACGAACGCGTGCCTTTATATAGGAATGTCCCGTGATCCAGTATTCGGTGCTTGCATTATTTGATTTGAGGATAGAATCTGATGAGAAAAGGCCCGTAGATTTAACATCCACTACAAAATGAGAATCAGGGTACTGGCTGCTGAGATGTCGCGCAATAAGCAACCCCATCTTATCGCTAAATATTTCTTCGCCAAGATTATCTACAACACCAATCCTATCTCCATCCCCGTCAAATCCGAATCCTATATCAGCTCCGTGTAACTTAACCGCATGCTTTATTGCTTCTAGAAAGGTCATATTTTCCGGGTTTGGATTAAAATTAGGAAAATTCCAATCCATATCTGTATAGATAGGGATAATCTTACAACCAATACGTTCAAGAATTTCAGGGGAAAATATGCCAGAGGTACCATTACCCGTATTGACTACTACAGAGAGTTTCTTGGGAAGAGTCCGCCCGTGTGTAATATCCGTAATATATGCCTCCCTGATTCCAGGGATGAATCTGTACGTCCCGGGGGAGGTTATGTAACGTTCACCATATACAATATCACGAAGTTCAGCCATCAAATCTGGACCGTAGGTTAGCGAGTAATCTGAGCCAACTTTAATCCCTGTCCAACCATTTTCATTATGGCTGGCCGTAACCATAGCAACTCCTGGCACTTTTAAATAGTGCTGAGCAAAATATGCCATGGGCGTTATTGCTAAACCTATGTCGTATACTTCAGCACCTGAAGAAAGAAGTCCTGTTATCAAAGCATATTTTACTGCTTCGCTATACGAGCGATAATCGTGCCCTACGATAACTCGTGGAGGTTTATGACCTTGAGCTTCGAGGTGGGTTGCAATGGCGGCTCCAAGATATTGTAATCCGAGATAATTTATCTCCTTTTCAATCAGCCATCTCGCATCGTATTCTCTAAAGCCTTCTTTACGAATCATGGGTAATGATTCATAATCGAGGGTGTTATAGGGAACAAAATCTTTAATAGCCATGATTAAATTCTCCTACACTCTGATTCTTTATGTCCGTTTAAATTTCTTTAAAAGGCCATTTTTATTGCCACTTACTAAGGAGTTCATAAGTAAAACCACATGCGATGCAAATTTTGTCATTCTCCGCCTTGACTCCTGTATCAAGTACGGGCCAGGCTCCGAATCCACCCTTCGACAGGCTCAGGGTGACAATTGTCATGGTGACTCTTCGGCAGGCTCAGAGTGACAATGTCATCCTGAGCTTGTCGAAGGATGTCGAACCACGGATTGCCCGATCAAGTCGGGCAATGACGATTATGTGGCCTTACTTATGGTCTTATTAGTAATTTTATATTTTAGATAAAATAACATAAAATAAAAAAGGATTCCAACATTCTGCCAACATTTGGTAAAAACAGAAGGACTATTAAGGGTATTATTACCATTGACGGTGCAAAGCTAATTTTTGATGATGGTTCACAGATTATGATAAGACCATCAGGTACAGAGCCCAAGGTCAGATTTTATATAGAAGCAAGGAAATCATTTGAGCAGTTTCCTCGTTTTTTCTAATTCGATATCAAGATATTTTAACCGTTCTAACTTCTCTTTCATATCTTCATTTTCCCTGCCCAGTTTTACTATTTCTTTCAGCATTGTGAGCCAGTTTTGAATTACATCTGCCTTGCCTCCTTCGGGATCCAGAGATACATATGTCTCGAGCTCCTTAAGCGCCCTGTGATAGTTAGGAGTCGGGTTTTTATAATGCGAATAAAGCAATGCAAGCTGAAGATGTATCATTGCCCTGTCAGGTTTATCTCGATGTTTTTCGGCAATCGCCTGTAACCGTGTGATCTCCTTGTGAAAACCTGAAGATTTTAAGTCTTCATAACGCATATAAACCGTATAAAGATTTGTGTCCTTTTGAATGCCTGTCCAGGTGCAATGAGACGTAAGTGGTAGCAAAAAAAGGATTGCACAGAATTCAATGATTCTCTGTAATTGTAAACTTTGTAAAATTCTCATCTTATTATGATTTGTTGAGCATCTTTTCTGCGCTGGTCTATCAAATAGATACTGCCAGGAATAGACTTGGCATACTCCTTTAGCTCTGCAGCTATCTCACCTACTTGTACAGGATTCTTGAGTTCACGATGCTGGTTGGTTACAACTGCTATGGATATCGTCATTATGGGAAACTTCATTTCTTGCCCCTGACGGTTTTTTATAGTAATATAACCCCGATCCCTGCTCTCAGGGTCATAAAAATCCACGATCATTTTATCAAATCTTTCGATAATAGCACCGCATATCTCACGGTATCGGTCTGGCGAGGTAATGATAACAAAGTCGTCTCCACCAATATGCCCAATAAAGTCATCTTCCTTCTCGAATTCTGAAACCACTGCTTTTATTATACCGGCCGTTGTCTTTATTACTTCACTGCCTCTGGCATAACCATAAAAATCATTAAACGCCTTGAAGTTATCCATATCGAGAAGACAAAATGCCATGGGAGTACCTGCGTTTAACCTCCTCTTGAGGACATCTTCTATTACTACACCGCCGGGAAGCCGTGTAAGAGGACTTGTATCTAAATATATCCCCTCCAGACGCTTCAGTCTTTTAGCCATTTCACTGAAGGCAAGGGATAACTCTCCTAACTCATCACGGTTTCGGATATTGGATTTATACTCAAACCTCCCTTCAGAGATTTCCTCTGTTGCATGTTTCAATTGATAAATAGAGCCTGAAATATTTCGGGTAATCAGCATTGTAGCAATTATACTCAGGATGATACCTGCACCACATAATACCACCCCGCCTCTGAATGCTACAGTTCCAATTCGTGCAGTCATGAGCATTTTTTCGTTTTGAGCATGCCGCGTTTGAGAAGATACCTCTTTGATCAGCCCAAAAAGTTCTTCTTGTTTCTTCTTAATCTGGGCATTATATTTCTGTGCAATGGCAGAAGAAGGATTCTTCAGATATTCAAAGCCTTTAACGAAGATATTATTATATTCTTTATGGAGAGATGTTAAACGGTCAATAGGCATATTATGTTTGACAGGAAGTTCACATATTTTCTCGGCCATGCGGTCAAACTCTTTGCTCCTTTCCCAAAATAACGCCAACATGTCTGGGCTTTTTAAGATAATATAGCGACGGGCATAAAACTCCTGTGCAAGCAGGTTATCAATCATTTCATCAGTTGCCTCTATCACCGGGATATCTCCCTGTATAATACCCTCGTTAATCTTGTTCAACCTCTCGAGGCTTGAAAGGGCAAAAACAGAAATTATAATAATCAAGACCACAAGAGAAAGATAACCGAAGAGAATCTTTTTTGCGATGGTAAGTCGGAAAAAGAAGTTAAAGAATCTTTTGATCAGGAAGCCTCTATCCTTTGTGTCTTTATATTCCATGCTTGATTACCTTTTCATTTGTGAATAGTGATAAAGGCGATGATATTGAATATTAATATATAGACCTTATCCTGCCAGTTCTCTTATCAATTATCACCATGTCTACACGCATACCGTTTCTGTTGATAATATCAGCCTCAAAAAAGTATCTCCTCACTCGTATCTTGCCGACTTTTATACCACGATTTGTCATGAAAAACTTCTCGAGTATCTCCCTTGCTTCAACAGGAGTCTGTACCACTTTTCTTGCGCCATACCATCCCCATTTGTCACCGCGCCAATAATGTCCATAGGTGGGTTGGCATTCCGTCGACTCCTGAGATATCATTGACTGTGCGTACGAAGATCCAGATATCGTTAAAAAAGTAATAAAAAATAGTAGCAATACCAAGAACGTTTGTCTCATAAGCTTTCTGCTAATTTTTGTGAAGGGGGGCTGAAAGCCCCCCTTCAAGATTACAGTCCCGAAAGGCGCGGACATTCTCTGCTTGTGTTTCTTCTTCCTATCATACCATAACCTTTTCTGGAATTCTTCCAAGCAGGGATTCCTGCTTCGTCTAACTTCTTGAGAATCTTTGTTCTGATATCTATGATCTCCTTCCGGAGCGTGGCGATGCGATCTCTATCAGGATTTCCCTTGCTGCATTCCTTACGAAGTTCAAGCCTCTTCGTTATAAGTTCATCTCGCATTGGTAAGGTTTCTTTCTGAAATTTCTTCACAGTTTCTATATCAGTATTTTCAAACCGTGAAAGGCATGTTCCAAAGCCACCCCCGGGAAAATGTGCGTAGACAGCAGAAACAATGATTAAGCCTGCTATCAGAATAAGGCTTACTATCACCCCCTTTCTCATCCTTCTCACCTCCTTTCATATGTATTCATGATACCAGGAGATTATGAAGGGCTATTGAAGGAATTATGAAGGTGTTGTGAAGTTTGGGATATAAAGAGTAAATGTTGACCCTACCCCATATTCGCTCTGTACCTCTATCCTTCCTCCATGAGCATCGGCAAGTTCTTTTGCAATAGTAAGCCCCAGCCCGAGCCCCCCTTCGGAAGTCTTATAAAACCTCTCAAAGACAAAGGGAAGATATTCTTTCTTTATACCATAGCCGGTATCCATAACCCCAATAAAAACCTCTGTGTTTTTGATTCCAGCTTTTATTCGCACATCCCCACCTTTTTTAGTAGCCTTAAGTGCATTGCTCAGGAGATTAATCATAATCTGACTTATTTTGTCAGGATCTGCATAAAGTGTTAATGTATCTGGACATTCAAGTTCCAATTTAACACCTTCATCAGTAAATAATTTTTCAAATCTCTCTTTTATACTGCTCAGAAAAGGTTTGAGATCAATCGACTGTTTTTTAAGCTCAAGGATACTCGCCTCTGCTTTTGAAAGTTCTTCGATACCTTCAATGATTTTTTTTAATCTGCCGGTCTCTTCATGTAATGATAAAAGACGCTCTTTGTCTATTTTTATGAGGCCGTCAATCATGCCCTCAAGTTCTCCCTGAATTGAGGCAAGGGGTGTCCTGAGTTCATGTGCAATATTAGATGTCAGCTTTTTTCTCAGAGATTCCTGTATCTCCAGATTATCCGCCATCATATTAAATGTTCGCGAAAGTGTGCTTATCTCATCATTACCGGAAACAGAAACCCTGCTTTTGCTGTTCCCTTTGCTGATATCCTTAGCTGCAATTGTAAGTTTCTTTATAGGATCTGTCAGTTTCTTTGAGAAAATAAAACTCAGGACAATGGATAATCCCCCCAGAGCAATAAGCGACAGGATAAGAAATCTATTCGATCTCTTCATAAAGATTGTCTCCTTGCCCTGTTCTTCTTTCGGATTAATGAATAGAATCTCAAGCGTGCCGATTTCTTTCCCACCTATGAACATAGGGTAACTCATAAAATTTTCGTTGCCGGTCGACTTTTTTACCAACGGGAAACCCGTTATCGCCAAAATTCTCTTCTTCATAAGAGGGTATAAAGTCTCCACTGCCTTATTGGTATTCATCAGTTCATTGTTATTTATATCGAATATTTTTGTCTCATACCCGATCAATAATGCCCATATTGTGATTTCTTTAAGCGCATTTTCATCCCAACCCGAATATTGTTCATAAAAACCTTCAACTGCTGCAATAATTCTATAGGTTCTGTCCTCTGCTTTGCCTTCTAAGTATTCTTCAAAATCTTTTACTATCAATTCACGCAAGATTAATGCTGCTGATAACGAAATCATAGATACAGAGAAAAGGAGGATAAGGAATTTAATCCATAGGCTTCTAAACATCTATTTTCCCTGAAAATTTATATCCTACACCATAAATTGTAATTATAAATAATGGATTCTTTGGATCGTCTTCTATCTTTTGTCTGATATTCTTTATATGGGCATCAATACTTCTTTCGTATCCTTCGAATTGATATCCGAGAGCGTTTTCGACAAGCTCACCTCTTGTAAAAACCTTACCCGGAAAACCTGCAAGTACCGCAATAATTTTAAACTCAGTTGGTGTTAAAGTTACAGGTACTCCTCTCCTTTTGACCTCATAGCTTCTGGTGTTTATAATCAGTGACCCGTCATTGAAACTCATGGGTTCTGCAGCATATATATCCTTTCTTTGAGCTCTTTTCAGAACTGCCTTTACCCTCGCAACAAGCTCCCTGGGACTGAATGGTTTCACAACATAGTCGTCTGCACCGAGGGCAAAGCCTGCAACTCTTTCTTCCTCTGAAGATTTCGCTGTCAGCATAACTATCGGAAAGTCACCAATTTCTCTGAGTTCCTGACATACTTCCTCTCCACTCATATCAGGAAGCATGAGGTCAAGAATTACAAGGGAGGGGGACTCTTTCATTGCAAGGGTTAAGGCACATTTACCACTCTCAGCAGTAACCACTTTGAAACCTTCACCCTCAAGATAAACCTTTACAACCCTTGCAATCTTTCTGTCATCCTCAACAACAAGAATTGGATGGAGCATAAATTAAATATACCATATACATATAACGCCGGAAAACATGGGTTTACAATATGAATTCGACTGCAAAGCTTCGAGGAATTGTTCGGTCAAAGAAAATCTGAAGATATTTATAAGTGTTTAAACCGCAATCGCCTTCTCAACCTCTTTAAGCCATAGAAGCCTTGAACCATTAATAACAGAGGCATTGAGGGACTCGATCATCTCCATAGGGTCAACGTCAAGCCCTTCCAGTTTTTTAAACGGAGCAAATGAAGACCCTGTCTTTTTAACCTTCACGGCCTTTTTTATTTCAGTCTCTGATGGCTTTTTAATCGCTTTGCCTAAGACCTTTGCAATCTTGATAAATATCTCCCTGTGGATCTTTGCATCTTCAGGGGGTTCGACAGCCTTCTGCACCTTCTTTAATCTGCCAAGATAGTCTACTATTGTACCTTCTGATTCGAGGATTGCAGCAGAGGGGAGCACAATATCAGCCTGTCTTGCGAACGGTGTGAGATTAGAGTTCTGAACAATAAGAAAATCTACCTCTGGCCTGATTCCTGAATTCAGGGGTATTTCTCCAACAGCATAGAGAACCTTCACGCCATTCCCTGCAATCATTTCCTTGTAGGAACTGCCTTCTGTTACAAGACCCATAAGGGTCACACCCTTTGCATTTGCCTCAATAGGAACTGCAACAACCTGTGGGGCAGGGAGTGACAATTTGCGTGCAATGAGTGCAATATTAGCAGAAGCGCCATAAAGGGAAGGTGCGGTAAGGATGACAATATTTTTTGCCTTTACAAAAAGCTCGGCAGCCTTATCGATCTCGGAGACTTCTTCTTTGCCTTCTGTCTTTTGCTCTTTGCTCTTTGCTTTTTGCTCTTCCAATGCCTTTGCTAACATCGAAAGAGTTGATGCCTCATCATCCTTAAGATTTACTGTGGCGATAGATGCAATCCTCGGCTCGCCTGAATTTATAACAATCAGTTTTGCACCTGCATTGACCTTTCTTCTTATTATTGCATCAAGGGCAGGAAGAACCCTTATCCATTGGTCCGGTTGAAGTCCGACAAGAGCCATAAGATCAGCCCCTTCAATGTCTGCAACATCACCTCTCATAGAATCTGCATCTGCATAAAGGCTAACTGTTGTATCAATGTTTTTTGTCTTGACAACATCAGAGGCAAATTTTTTTAATGTTAGTGCATCCTCATTCAAAATCCCTGCCGTACTTATAAAACCGACTGATTCGCCTGCCTCTTTCAGCTTTCCTGAAACGATAGAAATGGCCTCATTCCATGTTATCTCTTTTAGTTCATTGTCTACCCTTTTCATCGGAGAGATAACTCTTGTCTCGCTTTTGAGAGAGTCGAATCCAAATCTTCCTAATGCGCAAATATAACGTTCATATGAGCCGTCTGGAGCACCTGCATTTATTTTTGCTACCTCTCCATCCCTTGTACTGACTATAATGTCACAGCCATTGCCGCATAAGAGACATGCGGAATTTACTTTTTCATACTCCCATTCCCTTCCCTTCCTCCATCTGTCAGCCTCGAGAAGGGCATTCACAGGACATACATCAACACAACTGCCACAGAATGTGCATTCCGATTCCTGAAGTGGCTTATCATTGGCAGTTGTTACCTTTGAGATAATTCCCCTTCCCATAAAATCAAGCACATTGGTCCCTTGAGCCTTACACACTCTCACACACCTGCCGCAGAGGATGCAATATTCCGGATCTCTCTTAATAAAGGGATTCGCCTCATCTGTGGGATACCCTAATTTCTTCCTCGTGAAACTTGACTCTTTCATCCCGAAGTCGTATGCATAACTCTGCAATTTGCATATTCCTGCCTTTGTACATGTCATACAATCAAGTGGATGCATCGAAAGAATCAGGTCCATAACGAATTTCCTTATCTCTTGAACCTTATCGGTCCTGGTATTAACAACCATTCCATCCTTTACCCTTGTATTACATGCAATTACAGGCGCCTTCATTCCTTCAATCTCTACAAGACATAGCCTGCATGCTCCGATACCTTTCATTCCCTTGAGATAACAGAGATTCGGTATATGAATCCCTGCAAGTTCTGCGGCATCAATTATGTTCATACCCTCGGGAGCTTGAACATCTTCTCCATCTATTTTAAGTTTGACCATTTTTCGCTTAGACCTCCTCTTCAATATGTTATTTATTGCTAACTACTTCTTCCTCTATTTCAGTTGTGATAACTTCAATTGCCCCTGTAGGGCAAACCTTTATACACTCTCCGCACCTTGTACACCTTTTCTGTCTGATTTCAAAAGGGAGATAACCAGAAAGATAGTGTTCTCTCTTTTCCCCTATTATTGCATTGTATTTACACGCCTCCAGGCATTTGCCACACATAATACATAGCTCAGGATTTATTATATATTCAATTAGGTTGATACATTCTTTTTTCGGACAGGCTCCGGCAACATGTTGAATAAAATCCTCCTCTGAACCAGTAATCGTCTCTATGAGAAACTTACCTGTATTTTTCCCTTTTATACAAAAAGAACCTACTATCATATTAGAACCTATCCTTTTAAGGGTTTCGATATCCGCATTGCTGACATTCTCCAGATGCTGGCTGATCCTGAGTAACCTTATTTTTGCCTCCTGTGTTCCAAGGGCACATGGATAACACCTGCCACACATCGGCCCTGCAATAAACTCCTCTATAAAATATAGATTTCTCTGAACCGGGCAGGCCTTCTTTTCTGCCTCTTTTTTTATTTCCTCGAGGGTTTTCCCTTTCTCCTCGGTTAAAATCTCTTCATTCATTTTTCCCCCACATATTTAACTTAAAATATATAAATCTAAAATATCATTTTGAAGAAATCTAAATAGCGTCTATGTATAAACTAACTTTTGCTCTCTGTCATTCCGGCAGTCTCCCTGCTTACAACCTGCAGGGACATGCTTAAGCCGGAATCCATGGTTCGACAAGCTCACCATGACAAGCTCACCATGACAAGTTCACCATGACAAGCTCACCATGACAAGTTCACCATGACAAGTTCACCATGACAAGCTCACACTGTCACCCTGAGCCTGTCGAAGGGTGGATTCCTGCCTCCGCAGGAATGACAAAAAACCTGATTATGGACAGACTCTAAGTAGATTGCTTCGCTTCAATTGCAATGACCTTATCTGTCATCATTTTATTTCTATCCTCAACCTTCACAGCTCCTAAAGGACATATGTTGTAACAATCACCGCATCTACGGCATTCGTATCGATCAATCGTATATCCTATTTTGGTCTCTTTAATTGCATTGACTCTGCATACATCTTTACAACGTCCACAGAGATAACATATTTCTTTATCTATTATATAAACAGGAGGTTCTTTAACCTCAATGCTTCCTAACGGACATATATAGTAGCAAGCCTTACATCTCTGGCAATATACCTGGTCAATATAGAATCTGCCATCCTGAGTCTCTTTTATAGCCTCAAAAGGACATGTATCCATACACCGCTTGCACTGGTAGCATATATCAGTGTTTATTGACAAAAATCCGAGGCCGGTGCAAACCTCTGCCCTGCAATATTTATCATGGATATGCTCTTCATATTCGTCACGGAAATATTTGATTGTAGTAAGTACAGGATTTGGGGCAGTCTGACCGAGACCGCAGAGAGAACCTGCCTTAACAAGCCTACCAAGTCTTTCAAGCTCATCTATATCCTTTTTCTCACCATTGCCGGATGTTATTTTTTCAAGTATTTGCAACATCTGATACGTGCCTATCCTGCAGGGAGGGCATTTGCCACAGGATTCTGACTGTGTGAAAGATAAGAAAAATTTGGCGACATCCACAATACAGGTATTCTCATCCATCACAACCATTCCGCCTGAACCCACAATAGAACCAACCTTTGAGAGGGAATCAAAATCTACAGGAAGATCAAGATACTGCTCGGGGATACAACCTCCGGAGGGACCCCCTGTCTGAACTGCCTTAAACTTCTTATCTTGTATAATCCCTCCCCCGATATCAAATATAATCTCTCTAAGAGTTATTCCCATTGGCACCTCAATGAGTCCCGTATTTTTGACCTTGCCTGTAAGGGCAAAAACCTTTGTCCCGGATGAATTTTCAGTCCCTATATTATGAAACCAGTCTGCACCTTTATTAATAATATCGGGAATATTTGCAAGTGTCTCAACATTATTAATTATTGTTGGCATTCCCCATAGCCCACTCTCTGCAGGGAAAGGAGGCCTTTGCCTGGGGAAACCTCTTTCGCCTTCTATTGATGCCATAAGGGCCGTCTCTTCACCGCATACAAAAGCGCCTGCCCCTTCCCTTATGTGCACTGTAAAATCAAAACCTGTACCGAGTATATTTTTACCCAGAAGTCCCAATTCCTCTGCCTGTTTGATAGCTATACCTAAATTCTTAACAGCCAGTGGATATTCATGACGGACATAGATAAAACCATAATTTGCCCCGATTGCATAGGCGCAAATAATCATGCCCTCAAGGAGGCTGTGAGGATCGCCTTCCATTACTGTTCTGTCCATAAAAGCACCTGGGTCGCCTTCATCTCCATTAGCTATTACTGTCTTCGCTTCAGATGGAGACTTTCTCGCAAACTCCCATTTTACGCCAGCCGGAAATCCAGCTCCTCCCCGGCCCCTGATATTTGACTTTTTAACCTCTGCAATTACATCTTGAGGACTCATGGAAGAAAACACCTTTTCTATTGCACTATAACCACCAACAACAATATATTGGGCGATATTGCAGGGATCTATACTTCCATTATGTCTAAGAACAACCCTCATCTGTTTTTTATAAAAAGGCACATCTTCCATCATCTCTATCGGAGGCTCAAGAAATGACTCTCTATATAGAAGTTCTCTCACAGGATATCCAATTGTATAAGTGGAAATAACCGCTGGTACGTTCTCAGGGCCGACCTTTTGATAGAAATAACCATAAGGTTCAACCTTCATAACCGGACCTTTCTGACAAAGACCCTGACAACCTGTCTTTAGCAGTTCAATATCTAAATCACTTTTCAGAGACCCTTCTAATGCCTTAACAACCTTATGCGAGCCTGAAGCAGTACATCCTGTACCGCAGCAGACTTTTATCCTGTTTTTACCCGGAGCTAAGATACCTTCTTTGGATAGTTGTTCTCGTAAAGCAATAAGGTCTTTAATATTGTTAAGCCTTCTCATATCTTCGTATCACGTTTACCCCGCTTAGAAATACAACTCTAAAGGGGTATAAAATAAACATTTACCATTTAAACAATTTCATTCTGTTCCCGGCATTTTTAATTCCTCTTCACGTCTTACATCTCTTTGCTTATTTATCTTTACAGCATCAACAGGACAGGCATAATAGCAAGACTTACACTTTGTACAGTAATCCCGATCAATAAAGAAACTCCTTCTTGTTTCCTTCACCGCATCAAATGCACATACCTGTTTACACAGGCCACAGAGAATGCACTCCTCTTGCTCTATTCTGAAGATACCGAGATTGCAGACATTTGCCCTGCAGTATTTATCATGTATGTGCTCTTCATATTCATCACGGAAATATTTGATTGTAGTAAGTACAGGATTTGGGGCAGTCTTTCCAAGCCCACAGAGAGACCCTTCCTTAACAAGCTCACCGATGCTTTCGAGCCTCTCTATATCTCCCTCCTCACCATTGCCGGATGTTATCTTTTCAAGTATTTGCAACATTTGATATGTGCCTATCCTGCATGGGGGGCATTTGCCACAGGATTCTGATTGTGTGAAGGAGAGAAAGAATTTGGCAACATCTACCATACAGTTATCCTCATCCATAACGACCATGCCACCTGACCCCATTATAGAACCAACCTTTGAGAGGGAATCAAAATCTACAGGAAGATCAAGATACTGCTCGGGGATACAACCTCCGGAGGGACCCCCTGTCTGAACTGCTTTGAATTTCTTGTTATGTATGATTCCTCCACCAATATCAAAGACTATCTCCCGCAGGGTTATCCCCATCGGGACCTCAACAAGACCTGTATTCTTAACCTTACCTGCCAGGGCAAATACCTTGGTGCCGGGTGAATTCTGTGTCCCTATGCTCAAGAACCAGTCTGCACCTTTTTCTATGATATACGGAATATTTGAAAGTGTCTCAACATTATTGATAACCGTAGACTTAGCCCACAGGCCACTCTCTACAGGGAAGGGAGGCCTTGTCTTTGGCATACCCCGCTTACCCTCTATAGACGCCATAAGTGCAGTTTCCTCACCGCATACAAAAGCACCTGCACCTTCTCTGATATGGACTGTAAAATCAAAATCTGTACCGAGAATATTTCTACCTATAAGTCCGAGTTCCTCTGCCTGTTTTATGGCTATCTTTAGAGTTTTAATAGCAAGGGGATATTCATGACGAACGTAGATGAATCCATAGTGTGCACCAATTGCATAAGCACATATAAGCATCCCCTCAAGAAGACCGTGAGGGTCGCCTTCCATAACCGACCTGTCCATAAATGCCCCCGGGTCTCCCTCGTCTCCATTAGCTACCACCATTTTCACTGTACCCGGGGCTTTTCTGGCAAACCCCCATTTTATGCCAGCCGGAAATCCTGCGCCTCCCCGACCCCTTATATTTGACTTTTTAACCTCTTCAAGCACATCTTCAGGGCTCATGGAGGAAAACATTTTTTCAATGGCACTGTATCCGCCAATAGCAATATAATGATGAATGTTAAAGGGATCTATGTTACCGGTATTCCTGAGAGCGACCTTCAGCTGCTTCTTATAAAAGGGTATCTCTTCCATGGCCTTTTTGGGTGACTCAAGAAAAGAATCCCTGTAAAGAAGCTCTCTAACAGGCAATCCTGCTGAGTATGTGATGGAAATAATCTCTTTTGCTTTTTCAGGATGGACTCTCTGATAAAAATAACTATAGGGTTCCGCCCTCACGAGGGGACCTCTCTGACAAAGACCCTGACATCCTGTCTTTACCACATCGATCTGAAGACCGCTTTTAAATATCTCTTCCTCTAATGCCTTAGCAACCTTATGAGAACCCAATGTGCTACAGGGAAGCCCACAGCAGACCTTTAACTTGTCTTTCTCTTGCTTAAAGACCTCCTCAATAAGAATGGCCCTGAGATTCTTAAGTTCTTCTATATTCTTAAGCTTTTCCACAGTATCTCCTAACGGATAGCCTACCCAACCTCTTCCTTCTTTTCTTCCTCCCTTATAGACTTGATCAACGTTTCTAATTTCTTTGGTCCCATTTCACCTATAACATCTTCGTTGACTGTGGTTACCGGTGCAAGCCCACAGCAGCCTACACATCCCACTGTTTCGAGAGTCAAGGCAAGGTCTTTCGTTGTTTCTCCACTTTTGACCCCGAATTCATCTTCGAGTGCAGCCAGAAACTTTTTTGACCCTCTTACATAACACGCTGTACCAAGACACACTCTTATTATATTCTTTCCCCTCGGCGTGAAGTGAAACATTTTGTAAAAGCTTGCCACACTATAAATCTCTGCGAGCGAGATGTCGAGTTTTTTGGAAAGTCTCCTTAATATATCTTCTGGCAGATAACGGTTATCTTCCTGAATTTTATGGAGGACATGAATCAGTATTCCTCTTTTCTTATCATGCTCTCGAAGGATACTTCCTACCTCGCCTATGTTTTTATTAATATCGATTGTTTCTATTTCCATCTATCCCTCCGAAACTTACTGATTCAAGATACAAGATACAGGATATATACTAAGGAGGTCATAAGTAAGAGCACATTGCTTATGTTTCCGTCATTCCCGCAATTTTTAGGCGGGAATCCAGTCTTTTCTTTGGTTTTTCTGGATTCCTGCTTTCGCAGGAATGACCAATTATGAGACTTTACTAATGAACTCATTAGTAATTTCGAATTTTTATCATGCATCATGTTTTTAGAATCCTAAATGTGGCTTTGCTGCCTTTTCAAGTTCTCTCCGTGCTGCCATATCCATGAGAACCCTTTCTACGCCAAATCTTCCAGGTTCATATTTCCTGAGCTTTAATGCATCTCTTGCAATGTCTATATAATTCAGGGCGAGAGCAAGTATCTTCTCAGGGTCAGGCTCAAAATGAAGGGCTCCCTTAAACCTTTCAAACCATACCTCTGTCATTATCCTGGTTACTTCTGTACTTGCACCCACAGGTGATTCTCCACCAAATATCACAGGCACACCTGATGCAGCAAAATAACACCCTATAGCGATTGCCTTTTCACTCATCCATTCTGGTGCAATACCTACTGCAGGCATACCTCCAATCTCATCAGAGAGGCCGCCTTCTTCTGCCATTGCAGAGGCTATTGTCAAGATTCTTGAATTATCCACACATGCACCAACGTGAAGTATTGGAGGAATTCCAATAGCCTCACATACCTCTCTTAATCCTGGCCCAGCCTGTTCGAGAGCCATCTCGGGTGTAAGATATCCTGCAGTCCCACATGCATGAGATCCACATCCTGTTGAGACTATAAGCACATCGTTTTTAATCAATTCAATTGCCAGAAAGCGATGAAGCCCCTGTGAAGGAACCCGTGGATTGTCACAACCTGCAAGACCCACAACGCCGCGAATCCTACCTGCCATAATAGCATCATTTAATGGCCTGAATGACGCCCTCCAACTACCTCCCTGCATATATTCAATATATTCATGCGAAAAGCCTGCAATAACAGGATACTTCTGGGTTACATGACTTCCCTCTGCCTTCCTATCAGGATAATTGTCAATGGCTGTTTTCACTATCTCTCTTGCAATTTCTTTGGCCCTATGTTCGTCGTACTGAATATGAAGAGCTCCTGGTATTTTTGCTTTATAAGATGTTGTAATTACCTTAGTATGAAATTTCTTTGAAAGTTCTGCTAAGGCAGGCATTATACACTGGACATCAACTGTTATTGCATCAACGAGTCCTGTCATGATCGCTAACTCCTGATTTGTAAAGCCACCTGCTGTTGGAATCCCATGCCTCATCAATATTTCATTTGCAGTACAGCACATACCACCAAGATTTATTCCTTTTGCACCCTTTGATGTTGCATGTGCAATCATTTCAGGCTCATTGACCACATCTACTATCATCTCCGCAAGTGAAGGCTCATGACCATGCACAATTAAATTGACTTCATCTTCTTTGAATATTCCGAAGCTCGCCTCTGCCTTTACCGGTCGAGGAGTACCGAAGAGGATATCTGTGATATCTGTTGAGATCATAGAACCACCCCAGCCATCAGCAAGGGAAACCTTAAGGGCGCTTAACAGGAGATTGTCAGGATCATGGTCAACCCCCATATGAGTACGATGCATTGACTCTGCCATTTCCCTGTCAATCCCTCTTGGAATAATACCCCATCTTTTCCACCTCTCCTGCGTCTTAGTGGGTGCTCGTTTTATATAATTAACTTCACCTTTCTGACGTCCAAAATCCTCAATTAACTTTATGGCTACATCTCTTGCAACATCATTAATAGCCCTTCCATTTCCAAAATCGACATCCAGAATATCTGCAACCCTGTATAGTTTTTTCACATCCGTTATATGAAAATCCTTTGTTTCCCCGTTAGCAACAGCAAGTAGAACAAAGGCCATATCTCTTGCATGGTCTGAATGTGCTGCTGTTCCTGTTACAGCCATTCTAAGGAGATTCCGTGCTGCAACTGTAGGAAGCGTTGCACCACATACTCCCCTTGCTTCCTCCTCTGCATTCTTCCCAACAAACCTGCAAGGTCCCATGTGACACACCTTGCAGCAAGCACCTGAGGCACCTATTGGACATGGCTTCAGCCTTTCGGCCCTCTCAAAACAGGTTTCAAACCCATGTGACTCAGCCCACTCTATAATCTGTTCTGATTGTTCATTAGCGCTCTTTACAACCTTATCCATAATATCCTCCAATTAGAATACCAGCTTGTCATTCCGCACTTGATGCGGAATCCAGAGTTTTTATTTTTTCCTGGATTCCTGCTTCCGCAGGAATGACAATAATATATAATTCCATATACTTTATTTAGACTTTTAACTTATAACTTTCAACTTTTAACATTTTACAGCATCGGCTCCATCTCAAGTGCCGGATGTCCTGCACTTGCAAGGAACTCAAGTAGTTTCTCGGAATCTTCACAAATAGTCTCATCGGCTATCTTATCAAAAAGATCAGGAACTCCTTCCTCTGCTGCCCTTTTGTCAAACGCCTCTTTAAGCCCCTCTTTCAAATTTTTAGTCATCCAGACAATTCTTTTTATCCCTCCATCACCATGGAGAAACTTTTTACTGACTATAAAATTTCTTCCGATACCCATAAATCCAGGGTTTTGAGTACCTCCGCCAACACTACCTGCCAGTGTAGAAAATTTCATACCTATAGGTGTCATCCCTGTATGTCCACGCTGAACTATCATCACTCCGTTTGCCTCCGGAACTATTGCAACGATGCACTCGAAGCAACCACACGAGGTCATCGGATTTTCCATTATTGTATAAAGGTTGAGTGTTGTTACAGCCCCCCCTGAAGCCTTTACAAGATATTCATCAATGCCCGAATATCTACCATATCTCGTATCCAGAAGCTCACCCTTTTTTATTGGCTGATTTCCACCTGTTGGGTCTATCTCGAATGCAGCCTTACAATCAAGCCAGTTAAACGCCCCGCATAAACCAAGCCTCTCTGGACTGATAACACAGACATGGGATGGAGCAAAAGACTGACAAAGTAGGCAAGAATAGAATGTATCAACTGCCTCATCTACAAGTCCGGCCATCCTTTGATCACGCTCTTTATAAACTTTTCTCGCCTCATCCTGAAATCTGAGTACATCAGCTTCATCAGTATATATTGTTACCTGAACTTTATCTACTATTGCCTTAAACCTGCTATGGGTCATGGTAATATTGATTATTCCGAGATGCTCAAGGGTAAATCCTTCCTTCTTAGCATTATGACTTATTCTCATCCAGTTAATGTCCCTCTGACCCATATGCCAGACACCCTGAGCTTCATTGATATTAGAATGGATTTTTCTTTCTATAACCGGCTCGAAATCCTTCTGCATCTTTCTGCCCGCAACATCAACAATTATTCCGAGTGGCATCTTTCCACCCTGTTCGTACCTTTCCTGCCAATCATTACCGACTATTACAACTTTTCCATCCTCAATCTCATCCATTTCCTTCATCCTGACCCATTCAAATGCAGGTGTTCGTGCGCCCCCAAATTCAATAAACATATCCTCTTTCCTTATCCTTTCACCTTCAAATGCCGGGCCATATGCAACAGGGATAGGGGGTTTTTCGATTATAATCTTTAAGCCCCTGACCTCTATCGCCTTCTGAACGATCTTGTCATGATCAAATTCTTTATCAACTTCTTCATAGATACAAACACCTGTGGGGTGTATAACAGGCACGTCCGTATCACAGACTGCCGGGTAGCCCATATTAATGGCTCCTGCGCCCGTCGTCCATTTTATATCATCAAGTTCACCCATAACTAAAGCAAATGCAAAAACCCTATCTTTTGTATATCTAAGATGTCCCTTGAAATCGGCTGGTTTTTTGCCCCCGAATATAAGAGATGCCCTTACCGACCAGTCAAGGGGATAAATCGTATGTTCTGTATCAGGACCTACAGGAACTATTCGCGTTTCCCATCCAAGCTCAACGCCTTTTCTTAAAAGTTGTTTAGTAACACTATTTCCATTAGTATGGCCGGATAGGAAAGTGAGGATATTTTTCTCCTGGAGTTCTCTTATAATCTTCACCGCAGTGTCATCATCTGGCGCAGCCCCTATAACAGCAGCAAAACCCGGCATTGTTCCGTCAACAAGCTGGATACCTAAATTCCTCTGAATAGTATCTGTAATAAAACCGTTATAAACATAACCTGTTTCAGGGTCTACTGCAGGCTCAAGGCCATTAATGTATCTTAATGCCATTATTATTTCTTCTGCAAAGAGTGTTGCCATTCCGGAATCAAGTGCTTCACCAAGATAGGGTTTCCACAGGTGTTCATCAGGTTCCGGGTGAAGTAATTCCTTTGCCATGCCAAGTGCAACCCTCATATCTGAAAGGGTCTTCACAGCAAAACCTGTCATAGCATATATCATGGGTAGATAGAAAGCTGTATCAGGAAATTCAAACGAAAAGGCCTCACCCTTTTCAGTAATAACCTTTTCGATCATCTCCTCAGCTTTTTTTACAAGTATATGTGCACCTTTTATAGCAGCTGAGGCTATTAACTTGGACATTCTGACCTCCTACTGTTTTTATTCACGCTGTCCTTAATCTTAAAAATGCAGGTATTCCATTAGCCTCTCTCGGACCGACAATCACCTTCCAGCCTTCAAGCTTATCTTCTATTGCCCCACTAAGAATTGCTACATAACCTGGAATCACAAGTTCCCTGTGTGCTATATCATTCTCTACGCCGCTCTCCTTAATAAACTCCGCAATCTTTGCTGCAGTAAATTTTCCAGCTGCCCACGCTGTAAGTACCGAAAGACCTTCACAATCCATAACAGCAAGATAACTTGGAACCTTACTGTTTTCAACCTCTCCTGAGACTATAAAATAAGTAAGAGAAAAATTCGTTGTAATAAGCAATGGCGAATCAGATTTTGGTTCACCAAACTTATAAATCTTCTGCTCAACCTGCATCGGAACCTGCGGGTCTGTATAGAGGTTCTGTCTTAATGTAAAAAGGGCGAGGTTCTTCCATTTTTCAATACTGCTGATAACAATTATTGAAGAATATTTTGCAACCCCAACTGATGCTATAAGTGTCTCAAAAAGGTTATCTTCACGCTGTGCAAAGGTTATAATGGGATAACCGAGGGGTTTAAAATTCTTCCTTATGGCTGCTCTCCTGATTAATGTATTGTGTTCTATAATTTCCTTTGCCTTCCTCGCACCTGAATCTATTACCATATCAGCAACACCAAGTGATTTAACCTTTTCTGTAAGATCTGAAAGTTTATCAAGTCCTCCGCCTAGTGTGGTAATTCCAAGTGTTGCTTTATATATTTTTGCAATATTAGACATTGCCTCCACATTTTCTGAATTTACCCCATATACAATTGGCTTCTTATCAGCAAATAGTTTAACTGCAGCCTCAGCAGCTTGAGGATTAAATGTGCAGATAACCACAGGGACTTCAGGTGCCTTTGTTGCAACAGCCTTTGCTACAGCCTCAAACCTAACTGGATCTTTTGAATCATTCATAAGGGCTATTGCATCAATCCTGAGCCTCTGACCAACCCTCTCTATCTCTGAGTTTAGAACTTCCTCGACTTTATTACTTATATCAGCTTCTGATAATGTGTCTTTTATCTCAAGTGCAAAAACACAGGGGTTAACAAATCTTTTATCATGCCTGAAAAGCACTGTTTCTTCACCCATCTTTATTGCTTTATCACCTGCCCCGAACGTAACCGGTCTCACAGGAGGAGCAGATGCCTCACCGAGTTTTTGTTTTGCTTCTTCAGAGACATCCGGACATAAATCTAAAGATGCCTGCCTTTGTGCAAGTTTCATTGCAAAGGCAAGACAAGTAGGGAATCCGCACTTTTTACAATTTGTCTTTGGTAGGAGTTTAAATATATCAACACCTGTTAAAGCCATCACAACCCTCCATAAATATCAGGTAAGTTCCTCAATCATCTTTTCCACTGCGTCAACAGATTTGGGATGCCTCATTATAAGAAGCTCAGCACCAGCTAAAAGTAGTGCTGTTGCTGTAACAGCTTCCCATGTTATTCCTCTCTCTTCTACATTTCCCCATTGAGGTACATCTGTTTCGCTCGCCTGTGTTTCTTTTATTTTCCAGACATACATCCCTATGTCACCTAACATCGGTGGCTGCATGGTTACATCATTCTGCATAAGGGCAGCAAGCCTTATCCTCTCCATAACCGAATAGGTATACTCAAGACCGTACCCTAATGCTGAACTCATCGGGTCTGTAATTAATCTCTTTTTATCAAAACCCATCTGTGTAATAAGTATATTCAACTGTTTGGAAAGATTTATATCAAGTTCTGACATAGCAATCAGTTTAAGATTGTTCGCCATTGCAGCAGCAACAATCGTTTTATAATTAGCCTCCTGTGCCTTCCCTATAATACAATTCTTATCCTTTGCAGCCTCTGCTGCTGCAACCAAAACAGACGCATCCTTTTCAGCATGATTACTGCCAAGAATAATTAAAGGGATACTTATAGCAGAAAGAACATCCCTGACAGTCTTTGCTGCTTCCTCAGGAGAACGATTTTCCCTGTCAGGATGTGTGCCAATGAGTCTTAATGCTAAAGTTTTCGCCTTTAAATTGTCCTGACAAAATTTTGCCCACGATACTGAATCATTCGAAATATCCTTATATGGTTTTTGTACGATCTCCGGCCAGTCAGCAGGTGAGACATCCTGTATTTCATATGCGATTATAGGTCTGTTCGGTGCTATACCTTCAAAGGCATGGAAAGGAAGTACATTCTCGCCCCCAAATGTAACTTCTGCAGGGGCAATTCCTATGCTTACAGCAAAAACTTTACCTGAATAAGCCTCTTTTGGTGGTATGAAAGCCATCTCAACCTCCAAATGTTTTTTTGTGTCTTTCGTATTTTAGTTGAAAAGGCTTCTGGATTCCCCGATCAAGCCTGCCCTCGAAGGTTGTAATCGGGGGTCGGGGAATGACGTTTTTAATTGTAAGCAGTTTGTCATTCCCGCGCAGGCGGGAATCCAGTATTTATGATTTTCAACTTTTTTATGAAAGAACCGTTTTTTTAATTCACAAGTTATATTTATATATGGCTTTAAGTTAATTAATATATATTATAAAGTAAATTATATAATAAATCTACCCTCCTGTAATCCTCATTCATGATATTTCTAAATATGAATGAGCATAAAGTGTCCTTCCCAGTAGTACATTTATGGTTTTTACTGTTGGAACTACTTCATGCGGATCTGCTATTGCAGCGGTTAGCCCTTCATATATTAACAGAGAAAGATAATAATTGTTAATTATAGGTCTCAATTGCTTTGGGCAACCATTTGATATGTTGCTAAGACCTACTACTGTTTTCATAGGGGGATCATTCAGTTCCTGAAATATCTTTACAGCCTTTATAACCTTTAATGCATGATCCTGGGAAGTTGCTATCTGAAGTACAAGTGGATCGAGGTACAAATTTTCTAATGGGACTCCGTATTCTAAAGCCCTTGCCATAATCTCTGCTGCAATAGCAGCCCTTTCTTCAGCATCCGCAGGAAGTCCGCCTTTACCAACAGTAAGGCCAATTATCAGGGCATTATATTTAGCTGCAAGTTCGAGCATTGGAAACCTTTCGGGATCATTTGATGTTGAGTTTATCATGGGCATACCCCACTGGTTATTATGTACCTTAAGACCAGCCTCAATTGCACTGTAATTTGTTGTATCAAGACATACTGGTAATGTTACAGCCTCCTGTATAGTTGTGACCATCCACTGCATCAGTTCCTCGCCCCCGTCTTCGGCAGGGCCTATATTGGCATCTATCATAGCCGCCCCTGCCTTCCACTGGGAAACTGCAATATCCTGTATAGGCCCTTTGTCCCTTTTCATCATAGCCTCTCTTACCCTTTTGGCTATTATGCTCAATTTTTCACCTATAATTAACATCCGCTGAAGGCTCCTTTCTGAATAGCAGGGGCGATTCGAAAATCGCCCCTGCTAAAATTTATAACTCTAATATTCTTCCCCACCTTACCCATCAGGACTCTAAAGCGGTGGTAAATTTCAAAAGAATAACATAAATTTATTCTCAGGTAAAGAGTTTTTTTAGTTAGTGTCTGTCCATAAATTGCTATTCAAATAGTCCGTCATTCCCCGACTTGATCCCCCGATCAAGTCGGAGGACGAAATCCATGGTTCGACAAGCTCACCATGACAATGTCACCCTCAGCCTGTCGAAGGGTGGATTGACCGGTCAAGCCGGACAATGACAAAATATGAGCTTATGGACAGACACTATTTTGCTCCTTCCTTAATTGAGAGCAGTTCAATATCAAAAACCAAGGTTGCATTCGGTCCGATATCACGTCCAGCCCCTCGTTCTCCATAAGCGAGATTAGAGGGAACAAAAAGCTGCCACTTCGAACCAACCTTCATCAGTTGCAAGGCTTCGGTCCAACCAGCAATTACACTTTTTACTGAAAATGTTGCCGGCTGTCCGCGACGATGAGAGCTGTCGAACTCGGTCCCATCAATTAAGGTACCACGATAATTTACGGTAACCGTATCCTCCAATTTGGGCATTTCACCTGTACCTTCCTTGATAATCTTATACTGCAAACCGCTCGGCAGTGTTATCACATCTTCCTTTTTCTTGTTCTCGGCAAGAAATGCCTCTCCTTCTTTTTTGTTTTTCTCAGCAAGTTCTTTTGCACGCTCAATCTGTTTGGCTCTGAATTCTTTCTGAAAAGCCGTCATAGTATCACGAAATTCCTGCTCAGTCAGTAAGGTCTTGCCTCCTGAAAATGCATCCTTTATCCCCTGTGCAAGGATATCAGGATCAATATCAATGGATTGTTTTTTCAAGTTGTTTCCGATGTCCATCCCGATACTGTAACTCACCTTGTCCTTCTGATCTTTCAGTACCACCTTTTCCTCAGCACCGACCTGACCTACTAATAACAAAAGCCCCAGAACTGCTATCAAATGAAATTTCATATGCACTCCTTTCACCGAAATAATTATTTCTTCTTTTGCAGTTTGAATGAGGGTGTTATTATAAACTCATTTTGTAAAATTTTCCATCAGATGATTGACATTTTGACATTTTGACAATTGACATTCGTGGAATCCTTTGATTTCTACTGCTTAACCTTTCATAATATGTTGTATAATAGCATGAATAAAAACGGAAATTGGAAAAGGGAGGGGAAATACACACCCCTGCACCCTCTCAAGAGGGGAATTCCCTCTCCCCTTGCGGGAGAGGGCGAGGGTGAGGGGGTGTGACAATAGAATTTTTGAGGGCTTAGAATGAAAGATGTAATTTTACAAACAGATTTCCCCGATATAACCTTTGTTAAACGTGGCAAGGTTAGGGACATTTACGACATTGGTGAGCATCTGCTGCTCGTGGCTACCGACAGGATATCAGCCTTTGATGTTGTCCTGCCTGATGGAATCCCTGGAAAAGGCAGGGTGCTTACACAGATATCCATCTACTGGTTTAAACAGATGGAGGATATTATTCCGAATCATATTGTAGCTACAAATGTGGAGGATTTTCCTGAAAAGCTACATAAATACGCTGATATACTTAAAGGAAGAAGTATGCTTGTTAAAAAGACAAGTCCATTACCTGTTGAATGTGTCGTAAGAGGTTATCTCTCAGGCAGTGGTTGGAAGGAATATAAAGAGAAGGGAGGTATCTGTGGGATTAAGTTACCTGAAGGACTTATTGAATCTTCCAGACTTGATGAGCCAATATTCACCCCGAGTACAAAGGCAGAGCAGGGACATGATATCAATATTTCTCTTGAAGATGTAAAAGGCATTGTCGGTAACGATCTCGCTGAAAGACTCAGGGATACAAGCGTGAGAATATATTCAAAGGCAAGGGACATAGCTGAAAAAAAAGGTATTATCATAGCAGACACAAAGTTTGAATTTGGTTTGTATAATAGTGAACTCATATTGATTGATGAACTTCTCACTCCGGACTCGTCACGCTTCTGGTCCATCAAGGATTATATCCCTGGCATGAGTCAGGACAGTTATGACAAACAGGTTGTAAGAGACTATTTGCTCACTCTTGATTGGAATCAAACTTATCCCGGTCCTACGTTGCCGGATGAGATTGTAAATAAAGCAGCCACAAGATACAAAGAAATTCTCAAAATCATTACAAGCCAGGAATAAGGTATTATCACAAATCCTATATTCTGATAAAATATTCTTGATGCCAGTTATACTTGTTACAAACGATGACGGAGTCAACTCGCATGGACTGACTTCCCTATTCAATGCCATGAAGGAACTCGGTGACGCATACATAGTAGCGCCTGACAGGGAAAGAAGCGCAGTCAGTCACTCATTGACAATGCACCGTCCGCTTAAGGTTGAGGAACTCAGAGAACGTGTCTATAGTATTAATGGCACACCAACAGACTGCGTTGCGATAGGAATAAACAAGATTCTCCTTGAAAGGCCTGCGCTTGTTGTCTCGGGCATCAATAAAGGTGCAAACTTAGGAGATGATATTACTTATTCCGGCACTGTCTCGGCTGCGATAGAAAGTACACTAATGGGGATACCATCTCTTGCTATCTCCCTGGTTATTAAAAGACAATCTAACACACCTTTACACTTTGATACCGCATCAAGAGTCGCTATTAAAATCGGTAGATATATCCTCGAAAAGTCCCTGCCAGATGATACGCTTTTAAATGTAAATGTTCCTAATGTCAAAATTAATAACATTAAGGGGACTAAGTTCACAAGACAGGGGAAACTTATCTATGACAATTCCATTCAGGAAACCTTCAACCCAAATGGTGAAAAATACTACTGGATTGGTGGAGGGCAACCTTACTGGGAGCATGGCGAGGATACAGATATTCAGGCTATTCAAAATGGTTATATCTCTATCACTCCCCTTCACCTTGATCTTACAAATTATGAAGCCCTGAAATTCTTAAAGGAAGGGTGGTCATTTAATATAGAAAATTAGGTAATCCCTCTTGTCCCCCTTTAGTAAAGAGGGAATGATGAGGATTTGTAAATATACTGTGAAAAATTATGATGTCATAATAGTCGGGGCTGGCCCAGCCGGAATATTTTCTGCACTCGAACTACTCAAACAAAAAGAAGATACAAAGATCCTTATCATTGAAAAAGGTAAGGACGTAGACAAAAGGATATGTCCAATGAAGATCAGGGAGATTTCATGCAAAACCTGCCCTGAATGTGCGCTTCTCAGTGGATGGGGTGGTGCAGGGGCCTTCAGCGATGGGAAATTAAACCTCTCTCCAGAAGTTGGAGGCTATCTTTCCAGATATATAGATAGGGACTCTTTGCAATCTCTGATACTCTATGTGGATGAAATCTATGTAAGATACGGCGCACCAAATGAAACATATGGAGGTGATGAAGAAGAGGTACATAAGATAGAAAGGCTTGCATCAGAAAATAATCTTTTATTTATACCTTCAAAGATAAGACATATAGGTACTGATAGGTGTAAAACCGTCCTTAAAAATATCAAGGAAACACTTAACAGGAAGATAGAGACTACGTTCAGTTCAGAAGCCGAAAAGGTCATTACAGAAAAAAGGAAGGTTGCTGGCATCAGGCTTAAGGATGGCAGAAGACTTTATTCCGAATTTGTAATCCTCGCCCCCGGCCGTGAGGGTTCAAGATGGCTTGAAAGAGAGTTGAGAAGACTACGCCTCACACTTCTGAAAAACCCTGTTGATATAGGTGTAAGGGTCGAGATACCTGCCACTGTATTTGAGCCCCTCACAAAAATAACCTATGAGCCGAAACTGGTATTTCATTCAAGAAAATTCAATGACAAGGTAAGGACATTCTGTGTAAATCCATATGGTGAGGTTGTGAAGGAATATCTGAAAGGCATCTGGACAGTCAATGGGCACAGCTATGCAAATAGGAAAACAGACAATACAAACTTCGCACTTTTAGTCAGCACATTCTTCACAGAGCCATTTGATGAACCTATATTATATGGAAGTTATATAGCAGAGCTTGCAAATCTGCTCGGCAAGGGTGTAATTATCCAGAGGCTTGGAGATTTACAGCAGGGAAAACGATCAACGTATGAGCGTATCTCAAAAGGCGGTATACAGCCAACGCTAAAGGATGCAACTCCAGGTGATTTGAGTTTTGTTATACCCTATCGTTACATGTCTGACATCCTTGAGATGCTCGATGCCCTTGATAAGATTGCCCCCGGTGTAAATTCAGGACACACCTTGCTTTACGGGGCTGAAGTGAAGTTTTACTCGATGCTTCCAAAACTTAGAGAGTCCCTTGAGACCGAAATAGACAATCTCTTTGCAGTCGGTGATGGGGCGGGGGTAAGCAGGGGTCTCATACAGGCATCTGTTTCAGGTGTGATAAGTGCACGAGAAATAGCAAGAAGGATGGAATGATGGGTTTTAATGAGTTAAGAGATTTCATGGTAAAAACTCAGCTCATCCCGAGAGGGATCAAAGACGAGCGGGTGCTTAACGCAATGAAAAAGGTTCCAAGACATCTTTTTATAGATGAGTCAATGCAATACAAGGCTTATGACGATATGGCCCTTCCGATTGGTGAAGGGCAAACTATCTCACAGCCTTATATGGTCGCTGTCATGACACAGTTACTTGAACTAAAAGGAAATGAAAAGGTATTAGAAATAGGGACAGGTTCAGGTTATCAGGCAGCAATTCTCGCCGAACTCGCCAAAGATGTCTATAGTGTTGAGAGAGTTACTGCACTCGCTATTAGGGCAGAAGAAAGATTTCATTCACTTGGATATAACAATATCCACATTAAGATAGGTGATGGAACACTGGGATGGCCTGAGGAAGCGCCATTTGACAGGATCGTGATAACTGCAGGTACACCAAAAATTCCCGAACCACTGATAAAACAGCTATCTGAGGAAGGTATTATCATCGCCCCTGTTGGAGACCGTTTCTCACAACAACTTTTAAAGGTCAGAAAGGTTAAGGGGAAGTTTTTAGAGAACTACCATACCCCTTGCGTGTTTGTACCTTTGATCGGTGAGTACGGGTGGAAAGGATAAAGGAAGGATAAAAATGTCTTTATTTTATTCAGCAAGACACGGACGTACTTATTTGAATTGTTCTATAGAATATGTTTTAGATCCTTTTAATGCTGATGAAGCTTACGAAGGTATTATTGAAAATATCAGTGAATCCGGATTCTGCCTCATCACCCCTGTTCCTCTTAAGGAAGGGCAAGAAATTATAATAAAGAGTTTGATTTATCTCCCTTCTCAAACAGCAAGCGTATGCTGGGTAAAAAAAGAAGATGATGTCTACAGGGTAGGTCTGAAATTTATATAGTGTCTGTCCACAAACTAAGAATTATTAACTCAACTTTCGCACATCAAAATTTGCAGCCGAGCCTTGAAAAACAAGGGCAGAGCTGAAATAAAATTACTTATGAAGTCTTGAATTTTCTTCTCGGGGAGAAACAGGAATCTATATAGCCTCTCTCTTAGCATTTCTATTATCAGGAGCAATGCTTCCAAGAATCCGATCTCTTGAATCTCATCACAACATAAATAGAAAAGATTACCAATAGTACGAGGGTCTTCATTATTCCTTTTCTCTA
>JBFLZS010000021.1:0-48121 GCA_040756135.1 Nitrospirota bacterium | reverse complement strand
TCCATTTGAAATTATTACGCCTAAAAAATTTTGGACTACCGAAAATGGTAATCATAGTGACTAAACAATATCATAACCCATTGATTTAAATAGATTTTGGTCACTAAAGTGCGGAAGTTGGGTTAAAACAAAAAGAGACAGATGATTTATGTACAAAAATGACAGCAATTATTAAACGAAAAATGCATAAGCTTTTAAAAGGTCTCGATGATGATGCAATACAGTATATAATATCAGGTACTATTGAGGGAGTTAAAAAAGGTGTAGAAAGAAAAAAAATCAGAAATTTTGGGGCTTATGTCTCCACAGTTTTTAAAAATAAAACGGCAGATTATTTTAGAGGGCCGGGCAAATATATAAAAGTCTCAAATTTTAATAAACAAGATATATGTGACATAAATTCTTTATTAATGACGCTTAGAGATGAAAATAACAAAGCAGCAAATTATGTTTTAGAAAATTGGTTGCAAAACGATACCAAGTTATTAATTTGGAAATTCTCTTATAATGAGTCTGTTGATGTTGACAAAACAATAGATTGCTTAATCAGGGATTTTAATAGAATTCTTGAAGTGAAAAATTTCTGGAAACCTGAAATATTTTCAGACATTGATATTCCACAGGATAAATCTCTGGAATTACATGAAAATAAAAGTACAGCAGAAGAAATTAGGAAGCAAAATAAAACATTATTAACAAATATATTCCCTATGATTAGTAACGAATGGGCGGGGAAAATTGCTTATATTTCTCTTCATGAGATTTATGATGCAAGTGAACCTAAATTGCATACCAAACCCGAAATTGAAAAGGAAATCTATATAAATGAAATATTACAAATTTTAGAGCAAATATCCATTGAAGATGACAATTTTTGCGCTAAACTCTTGCGATACTGGTATTTCGGGTTAAAAGAAGGTTTGCAGATTAAGGAAATGGCTGAAAGGATAGGATACATACCAAATACCTTTACTATAAGAATAAGGCAATGTGGAGAAAGTATATACAAGAAATATAAAAAATTATTTGAGGGCAGCAGATGATTTTTCCAGGACAGATCATTGAAGAAGGAAAGATCGTCAACCGAATTAGAGATGGCTGGAAAGTGAAAATTGTTGAGGGAGCAGTTGTTCTAAAATCTCGATATATACCATATCCCCCCAGCATTAAATTATATAGTGAAGTAAGAGATCTCATTGTTATCAATAGAAGTGAAGTAGCAATATTCAATTATATGGATGAGTTAATAAATTATTATTATAGAATTCCCGATCCTACTTATACTTTGTGGCCAAAAAAACAAGAATGGAGAAATTGGTTTCCACGTTGGGCGAATGAATGTTCATATCCTTCATTTAACAGCAGCTTTTCTATGCAACATTTCGGACATAAACCTACATTCAAACTTTATGAGTTAAAGGGAAAGGATTACCTTCTTCCTGTTAGAGGGGCTGAAGTAATTGACCATCTACAAGGAGGTATTATTTTCTATCCCCATGTAATAGCTACAACGCCGAGTGTTTATAAGACAGACAATACCCTCTTTCCATTTCCGTTAAAATATAAGGGAGAATTACCTGTTTTGCAAAAAGAAGTTTTTATTTATTTACACGGGTGCATAGACCCATTTAAATGGCATTGCATAGTGTGGAAACATAAATATTCTTTGACCAAAAAAGAACCTTTTGAAAACTGTTTATATAATTATGTAAACATGTCCTGTGATATCTACAATTGTATATATAAAATTCTCTATTCCGCTGTCCATAAAAAAATTCAAAATGATTGCATAACTGTTTTAGATGAATATGTCACCAATTTCCAGACAGCTACGACTATAACAATAGAAAGTACTGATAAAAGTCATAATACATTTAAAGAATTCGACTTGATTTGTCAGACTCCTAATCGAAGGATTGTTTTACCCGGAGTTTGTTATAACTGGGATTCGCAAGAGCCTACTTTACATGTGGATTTAAAAGCTATGTACAGGCGAGGCAGATTGAAGAATATAAAAAACAAAATTGATGAAATAACAGGAATAAAAGCACTATGAAGGATATGCGTATAAAAGAAGCCTTATCAATCCTCAAAGAATGGGGCATGATACATTTAATACAACCTGAAAATAATAGCTACCTCCAATTACTTATCCATGAATATGGTGAAATTATTAAGGCCGAAATATCTCAGGAAGAAATTAACAATGCACTTTTAGAAGAAATTCAAAATATGACTAAAGCTGCAAAAGAAATCCTTTCTGATAAGGGACTTATAACAGCATTAGAAGGAGATGAAATATGGGAAAAGGCTGAAAATGCCTTAACCGCCTTTGACGGAATAGTCTTTTTAAAAGAGGCCATGCTCCATTATCTAAAAAACTCTGTTAATGCAGAAATTCTATCAGAAGATATTAAGGAAATCCAAATATGGCTTCTTGATAGTGAGTGGTCTCCGCTTCGCTTGACTGTTTTGAACGACCTGAGAAGGAATCTTTTAGAAAGAGTTCCTGATGATAAAAAGCATTTATTTCCTTGGTATGAAATATTTTCTGATTACGACACAAATACTATAAATATCCTTATCGAAAAGTTTAATTTACTATCTGATGTCAAAAAATGGGATGGCTTTCCTGAAGAAATGCAAGAGCGATTGCCTGATATTTTAGATGAACTTGAGAAAGATAAAGTTTTATTACAAACAATCAAAGACAGATATATTTTTCAAAAAAATCTATTTTCAGCCCTTGCCAAAAAATCAGCCTTCGCATTGTTTTGGATTAGTGAGGAGAATGCAATAAATTATCCGGTAGATGATAAGGTTGCTATTGCAGGATTTCTGCGTGTATCTACAAATTTAATAAAAAAGGCTTCTGCTTCATTATCATGCGAAGCCGAAAGAATATTCTGGCTATTTTTATCTGCTTTCTGTGGACCCGAATTGAGTAACGCGCAAAGGATGGAACTTTTTAAGATAGTTGAGAAAAATATTAATACAATAAACATTACCACCCTTTCAGAAGAAAAAATAAAAGTTCTTTCTTTATTGAAGGAATGGTTTAATAGTGAAAATGTTACTGATACAAAAATTTCAGAGTATTCATTTAAAACATGGAATAATTTGCTTTTGACTGCTTTGCCTGAAAAATTGACAGAAGAAGTATATGATGAAAAGCCTGAAAAATTCCGGGAAGCAATAACATATCTCAAAGATTTACAAATTAAGGAGCCAAAGAAGCTTGCCGAATTACTGGAGTTCTTATGGAGAAAGGCATATAAGGTTTTCTTAAAACCTGAAGGCGGGATTGATGCGGATCGGATACGAGAAGAACCAGTTTTCTATGGTCCAACTGATACAATGATAAATGCATTTAAAACTAGATACTTATCCGATGCCCCGGGATTATACGCAGAACATGTTAGGGAGTCAGGTGAACCATCTGAAACTTTTGAGAGGGTTTTTTATAATCTACAGAATAATCCAATAGAGATAAGGATAAAACCGGACGATAATAATTACTATCTAATATTGCCACCTTTAAGGTATGTAGAAAATAATGATTTATATTCAAATTTTATTAATGAATTTGTAAATCTAAGTGAGGAACTTTATTGTGGTTATAGCTTAATACCAAAGGCTGGTGAAGAAGCAATATTCAAAAATATTACTTTTAAGCCTGTAACAGGAATAACTTTTGAAAAAATAGAAAAAGATAAATATGAGAAGGCTATTATTGCAATATCGGGTGATGAAAATATGGTTAAAGAGATTGAAAATGTTCTTCAGACATCAAAAGATATTGAAATTACAACAAAGTTAAATATTGCCGTAATAATTTGCATATTTATTTGAGGGAAAATTTATTGTCTACTGTTTTTAACATTCACCTCACTTTCTTTGAACCCTATCGAATGGTGAGATATTGCGGTAGCGGTCATGAGGATTATCATAAATTTCTCAGGGGACAGTCGTATGCGGTTCTTTATGATAAGCCGGAACCTCGCCTTGTCGTCACAGGCACATTGCTTCGCTCGGCAGTAGTCAGGGCAGCAGAACAAATACTAATATTAACAAACAATAAATGGAATTGCTGCAACGAGGTGTTTGATTCTTCTAATAAGCAACGAAAGCCAAGATTCTATAGAAAGAGCCCTGCCTCGAAATGGCCAAACTTAACCGCAAGAAAATGCATCAAGAATGATTTCTGCCCGTTCTGTCTTTTATTAGGCAGACGCTTTGATGATACAGATAAGAAAAATGAAGATAATCTCGATGATTATCTTATTCACTTCGGCAATCTTAAACTCGCCAATGGGCGGCTTTTTACAGGTAACGGACTTGAGGAAAGGGTTCTCAATAGAGTTGATTACAATACCGGAAAGGCGGATGATTATTTTAAGGTCTGTGAGGTAGATGACACGGATTATATGAAGTTTGCCGGAAAGATAACGATCAATGAGTCGCTTGTCAAAAAGTGTATTCAGGACGATAATAAGGCAAATGACTTGATTAAAAGTACCGAAGAACTTCTTACACAATCACTTGCCTTTACAGACCGTCTCTGTGGGGCTATGTGCATAGTTTCGTCATCACCTGTACCAGATGATGACAATGAAAAAGACCTTCCCGTGGTTGATATCATCCCCCTTGCACATGATACGGCAGACAGGATAACCGAAATATTTAAAGAGGAGACAGACAAGCTACGGCTCATTGCAGATGCCATAAGGTCCATGAGATCTGAATTGCCTGATATAGTCGAAGATTTACCCAAGGGCAAAGATAGAAAGCACTTCTTATGGGGGGGGACTGAAACAAATTCTGCAAGGATGGTGCTAACTCAAAGCAAAGGGGAATTTCTTAAAGCGGTCAATGAGGAGGCGAAACGTTTTTGCTCTGAAAAGAAGAAGCCATTACAGGAACAGGAATTTGAAAGTAAAGCCATCATGCGTGACTGGCGCAAATTCTGTGATGAGCTGGGTCAGCGTCTGTACAACGCCTATAAAGACCGCATGGGCGGTGTTATTATGCGGAGACGTATGCTTGGAGATTCGCAAAATTATTCAAAAACATGTGGGGCGGGAAAGGTCTTCCCCATTGATGGTGTTCCCCAAAAAGAATGGATATTCATGGGTAGACTAAGAGCCGAGACACCCTTTTACTTCGGCACAGAGACTAAGAGCGGGGAACAGACGAGCTTCCAGATACTTCTGGATAAAAAGACTGGCAAATACCGCATACCACGCTCAGTGTTGAGGGGCGTGCTCAGGCATGATCTCAGGTTTGCCTTTGATACGGGATGCAGGGCAGACCCCGGCAGATCCAGACCTTGTGATTGCCCTGTATGTCAGGTAATGAGGGGCATAACAATAATGGACTCAAAAAGCGACTATTGTGAACCGCCTGAAGTCAGGCAAAGGATAAGGATTGATTCCTATTCAGGCACAGTTGAAGAGGGTGCGCTTTTTGACATAGAGGTTGGGCCGGAGAAGATTACCTTTCCGTTTATTATGCGTTACAGGGGTATTAAACCTGAGGATGAACTAATGGATGTCCTTTATTCCTGGACGCAGGGCATGGCATTCTTAGGAGGCTCGACCTCAACAGGGAAGGGAAGATTTGAGTTAGAGAATCTTGAATACTATGAATGGGATTTAAGAAACAATCTTAACAGGTATCTGGAAAAATATGGATTCAGGGATATAATTAAGCCTGATAAACTGCAAGAAACTTTGTCAGGCATTGGACTCTCACCGACTCAAGTTAATAAAAGCGACAAATACAGACCTCAGTGGACGAAGGTAATATATGAAATAGAGATGCAATCACCTCTCCTTTCCAATGACCCGATAGCAGCGCTTTTTGATGAAAAAAATCATGACGCGGTTATGTTTAAAAAGCCCGAATGGAATGGCGGTGATATAGAATACAAACCTGCTTTCAAGGGCGAATCCATAAGAGGCATATTCAGGACGGCAGTTGGACGGAATGAAACAAAAAAAGAGGATGGAAAAGTCAAAGGGCTGCTTGAACTTGATCACGAGGACTGCACATGTAAGTTGTGCAGTATCTTTGGCAATGAGCATGAAGCAGGCAAAATACGCTTTGAAGACCTTAAGATTGAGAACTATGTTGAGAAACATCTTGACCATGTTGCAATAGACAGATTTACAGGAGGAGCTGCGGATAAAAAGAAATTTGACCACTTGGCCCTTGCCGGCAGTCCGGGCAACCCACTAAGATTAACAGGACACTTATGGCTTCGCCATGACTTCAAGGATAAAGATGCGCTTGTTAGTGCCTTTTGTGATATTAAAAATAGTCTTTATCCACTCGGAGGAAAGGGCGGAATTGGTTACGGATGGGTTTCAGGGCTTATAATAACCGAAGGCCCTCAAGACATTAAAGATAAAGTAAACAATTGTAAGAATGATGATTCTGCTGCACCGCATTCTCAAGAACAAGCGACGACGGATCAGACAGAGACATTTTACGCTGTCAGTTGTCCCCTGCTTGATCCAAATGCCATTTACTACCCACATTATTTCTTGGAACCGGCAGACAAGGTCATTCGTGACAATAAAATACCTTTAAAAGGTCATCAGAAATTTCATGAGAGACATTTGACAGGAAAGATTAAATGTACTCTGAAAACCCTTACGCCGTTGATTATTCCTGATACGGAAAATAATGATGCCTTTAGTCTCAGGACTAAAGAAAGTAAAATCCATACAAGTTTCAGCTTCTTCCGCATAAATGGCAAAGAAATGATCCCCGGTTCCGAAATAAGGGGTCCTATCAGCTCAGTTTATGAGGCATTGACTAATTCGTGTTTCAGGGTGATGGAGGAGAATAGGTATTTGACAAGACGGATGAAACCGAAAGATGAATTTTATCCAGGAATCATAAGGTGCATTGGCAAGGATATTTTTGTCGTTCAGACCAAGGAGTATCGCCTCCCGCTTTATGACGATCCATCGGTTACAGCTAAAATAACATTAGATCTTTCCATGATTGCTGATAAATGTATACGATTTGAACATAGAGAAAAAACTGGAAAAGCAATAGCTATGAATAATAACATTGCCAGTTGGGCACAACAAAACAACAAGGTCTTAAAGGACAACCCCGCTGCACTTTCAGGAACCCAGTTAGTCAAGTTCACACCTGTGAATGATACAAACAAAGCTGATATTATGGCGCTCCTTGAAAATGGTACAAAAGAAGGCTATGTAAAATTTACTGGTTTAAACATGGTAAGCCATGAAAAATGGGAGGACGGCCCGGAGTTTTACCCCGATGGAGACGTGCGAACACTTGACGTGCTCTTATCTACATGGATTGATGATCTATCTGATGATCACAAGGCACTTTTTGAGAATAGACTATTCCGAAATGCGCCTACCAAACCTAAGTCTTGTTTGTTTTATTCCTTTGATTTCAATCATCAATTTACCATTGAAAAACTCTGTGAAGAGATAGAAGGTCGTGGTTATTCAATCACCTTGCAGAATTATGGAAAAACACTAGAATGGCTGAATGAGCTTGTTTGTTTGCCGGCTTTTTACGATGCCGTAGTAAGCAAAGAAAAGTCTTTAGACATTAAGAACAGTAAAATCAATAATTTAATAAAGGATACATCATCTTATCGAACAAAGAATTATAACAAACTCGATAGGAATCAAAAAGGCAACATAAAGATGCTCAATCGGTTGCTCATCGAATATATTTTTGATAAGTATTGTCCAAAAATGCACCAACGATTTTTTCTGCAATATCCTCGTCCGCTCCTACTTTTTGTTAAAGATAAGAAAAGATATGTCATTCAAAAGCGTTGCGAACGTATTTTTCTCAAACCGGATAATAGCGCTCTTGAATTTCCTGTCCATCCAACCGTTGCTAACAAATATAGGGATATTGTGCGGGACTATAAAGAAAACTATAGCCGTATAGACAAAAGATTTACTACCATTTTTCAACATGATACACTTGAGAACGGAGACCTCGTGTATTTTGCTATGAAGAACGGCCGTGTATCTTCTATTGTGCCGGTGCGTATATCAAGAAGCGCTGATAGCGATCCTCTTAGCAAAAGATTCTCAGATAATCATGAGATATCAGATGCCCTCCGCCCCTGTGAGCGGGAAATACTTGAGGATATTGATACAAGCAAACTTGCTGACTTCTCAGAGAAATATCTTTTCAGGCGCCATCCAAACGGCTTATGTCCTGCCTGTAGACTTTTCGGAACTACACATTACAAAGGCAGGGTTAGGTTTGGTTTTGCCGAACTTCAAGAAGAACCAAAGTGGCTGATGGATGAAGATGAAAATGGAAATAGATGCATAACTCTTCCATTGCTTGAAAAACCTCGACCTACATGGTCAATGCCAGAGGAAAAATCAGAAGTTCCAGGCAGGAAGTTCTATGTACATCATAATGGCTGGGAAAAGATAAAAGAAGATTTCCTTAAAGGTGATGCAGATTATCTGCGGAAGACAGAAAACAACAGAACGGTAGAACCTCTTGCTGAAGGCAACGAATTTAAATTTGATGTCTTTTTTGAAAATCTTGAAGAATGGGAACTCGGTCTTCTTTTATACAGCCTTGAACTTGAAGATGGCCTTGCACATAAAATCGGCATGGGGAAGGCTTCCGGATTCGGAAGCGTTAAGATTGAAGTGGATAAAATCTCACAGAGAGAGAAAGGAGAGAAAGCTTGCCTTTGGAAGGATGTAACAGGCGAAAAAGATAAATATCTGCAAAGCGGTCTTGATAAATTACTGTCTTCTTCATGGTTCGGCTCATGCCGGGAAGATTGGGAGAGGATGTTCAATAACTTAAGGCGGCTATTGTATTGCCGTCATAAGGAAGATATTACAGTGGAATACCCGAAACTTGAGGGGACTGGAGAGCTTCCCGGATATAAAAAACTGAATGATGCAAAAAAATGTCCATATCCGCTGGAAGGGACTGCGGAACTTAAGAAAGAGCAGCTTTTGAAATGGAGACGGTATTATCTTACAACCCCATGGACGCCATGGTATCCCTATCAATATCCTACGATAGAGGATAAAGATGCTTCTGTTTCAAGAAACGGAAAATCAAGAGAGAGCGAAAAGGATCCAAAAGATAAGGAAAGCATATAGCAAACAAAAATTTCAAGGAAATAAAGGAAATTCACTTTGACAACCGAGACGTTTTTCCTGCAGGGATTTGGGACATAAATTTTCTAAATCTGGATCTAAAATGCAGGAATTTATTGATAAAATTAGACTGATAGCTGAAATTAAAATACTCTATACCATTCATGCCCTTGATGAGATGAATGCGGAAAATGAGCTTATTTCCAGGGATGAGGTTAGAGATGTTATATTTAAAGGAAAAATAATAGAGGATTATCCTGAAGACAGAAGAGGACATAGCTGTTTAATGATGGGATTTACTCAAAAAGACAGACATGTTCATGTAGTTTGCGCACCAAAGGAGGAATATCTTGCAGTGATAACCGCATATGTTCCTTCATTAGACAAATGGGAAGGTGATTTCAGGACAAGGAGGAAAAAGCCATGAAATGTATGTTATGCGGTGGTGAGATGGAGAAAAAAAATGTCCCATATTCATTGGACAGAAAAGATTATCATCTCTATATCCGTGAAATCCAGGCATATACTTGCAACCAGTGCGGCGAAAAATATTTTTCTGAAAATGAGGTTGAAGAGATCCAGCTAATTATTAAGACACTTGAGCAACACATTGGAAAACTTAAAGCAGCTTAAAGATGGAATTGGCGGATTAAACCGCAAAGTTTTGCAAAACCGATAAAGCCGCTTGGCCTGTAATGTGCAAATCATAATAACAAATAAAAGAGGTAACAAGTATGTCGGTCAAAGAAAGTATAGAAATACCGGATGATATATTATTAGCCTCAAGAATGACTGCAAAGGATCTTAAGATTGAACTTGCTGTTCATCTCTATGAAATGAAAAAGTTATCTATAGGCAAGGCTAAATCACTTGCAGATATGACGCTATGGGAATTCCAGAACATTCTGGCGAGCAGGAAAATACCTGCGCATTATGATACGGAGGAGTATAAAGAAGATCTGAAAACTCTTGAAAGGTTGAAAAGATTATAGTGATTGTAAGTAATTCTTCAGCCTTGATCAACCTTTCGGCAATAGGACATCTGGACTTGTTACAGAAACTATACACTGAAATCATTATACCTGAAGCCGTCTGGGAGGAAGTAGCTGTAAAAGGCAAAGGACAGCCTGGATCAGAGGAGGTTCAAAAAGCTGGGTGGATTAAAAAAGAGACTGTTGGTAATAAGACTGTTGTTGAGAGTTTGACATTGATTCTTGATAAGGGAGAAGCAGAGGCTATCGCACTCGCAAAGGAAAAAAATGCAGAAATACTCCTGATGGATGATAAAACTGCAAGAGAAATCGCCCGCCATTTGGGGATTAATTATATCGGGGTCTTAGGTGTTTTGAGAGAAGCAAAATCCAGAGGGCTGATAAAAGATATGAAGACTTATATGGATATGCTCAAAACTTCAGCAGGCTTCTGGATATCTAAAGACGTATATGAAGAAATCCTGAGATTAGAGGGCGAGGCCTGAGATTTTTTTAAAGGGGTGCTGTTTGGTGAAGGAATTAAGAAAATATATCGAAAGTTTTGCGAAGTAATATCTTTTTCCGTAAAAGTGCAATAACTACTTGATTATAAAAGGGAAAGAGCAATTATGCCTTTTGCTTTTAATTTTTGAGAAAGTTCGAAAATGTCTATTTCATATTTATTGCGGTCGAGGTTTGGAAAAGTCATGGATATGCCAGAACAAATATCATTAAAAAAACAGCGGGTTGTATGACCGGTATTTCAGGGGTTTTCGAAAATGGCCATTTTCAAATAATGGACCAAGGGGTTTGCGATGATTCTGAAGGGCATTTATTGCTTATATTTCAATAGGTTGTTCTTTAACCCTGACTGTTTTTTCAACCTTTTGGCCTTTCGGGAAAGGACTTTTGCGAAGAATTCAAAGCATATGAAAAATATTTTGTTTCAAGAAGTTACAAAAAGATGCCTTAAGATCCTCAAGAAAAACCCAATAAAATTGAGGTGTTGGAGGATTTAAGGATGTATTAATGTCACGGTACGGAATGAGTAATATGTTTTTTAATCCTTCCTTTTCTATTTGTCTGTTGGAGGATTTAAGGATGTATTAATGTCACGGTACGGCCAGAAAGTGAACGATTGAAATCTATCCATTTGCCTTCCTGAAGTTGGAGGATTTAAGGATGTATTAATGTCACGGTACACGACCAATGAATCCGGATAACGCTTGAGATTCTTTATCAGGAAGGTAATATTTAATTCTATGTAAGTAAAGAACTCTAAAATATTGAAAATGGTTGTCACCACCATGCTTAATCCCCCGACAAATATAATAGGATGGCAACCAAAACTTTATTAGAGCAATTCCTCAGTAGAGAAAATTTCATTCGCGCTTACAGGAGAATAGCTGGAAAAAATGCATCGGGAGGAATCGATCGGGTTTCAGTCGAAGACTTTGCCAGACATCTCGACAGAAATATCCAGAAGCTGCAAAAACAGATTATAGAAGGACAATACACTCCCCAACCGGTCAAATCAGTACATATCCCCAAATTCAATCAAGAAAACGAATGGCGTGAGCTTGGCCTGCCTGCGGTTGCTGACAAAATAGTTCAGACAGCATTATTGCAGGCAGTTGAGCCAATTGCTGAAAAATTATTCCTTGATACAAACTATGGGTATCGCCCTGGCAAGGGGCATTATAAGGCAATAAGAAGGGTTGAGCATAATTTAAAAAATAGACATAAAACCTGGATAGTGCATCGCGATATAGACAACTTTTTCGACACCTTAAATCATGACTTGCTCCTTAGCCGGTTTTCCGATCTGGTGAAAGGCGAACCAATACTGACTGAATTGGTGGCATTATGGTGCAGGATGGGGCTGGTAGAGAAAAATGGCCGATGGCGTAATGTTGAGGCAGGTGTCAGGCAGGGGCATGTGATATCTCCTTTCCTTGCGAATCTCTATTTACATACATTGGATGAATTTGTTACTGAATTCGATATAGGCTGGGTAAGATATGCTGATGACTACCTGATTCAATGCTCTAGTAAAGAAGATGTGGTAGAGGTGGATGAAAATGTTATCGCATTCCTTAAAAATAATCTATCATTAAGCATAAATAATAACCCCAATCCTGTTAGTAACTTAGAAGGCGGCTTTACTTTTTTGGGCGTTTACTTCTGCGGTGAAAAGAGGTCTATAGCGGCTGCCAAATTAGATAAAATCCATCGTAAAATAAAATGGCTGTCTTCTGATAAGCGTTCACAAACCCCGGAAGCCTTTATGTTACGCATTGACAAGATGTTGCAGGGGTTGAAACGGTATTATGGTTTTCTGAATCCTGTTGAGCAATTTTCTGAAATAGACAAGATGGTTGAAAATGAGATCGTCCCCTTTATTGCTAACCATATAAAAAAAGGACAGTGGCCTCAGAAGCCTCCAGCAGGATTCTTGCACTGTTTTCAGGATGGCAAGCCTGTGCTTGTTTATGATCTTATTGAAGAATTCAGGGCCATGGCTGTTGACAGGGGTATATTTACATTACTGCACCGAGGTGAAAAGCTTACCCAGGAGGATGACGGAGCACTTTCTTCAGAAACCCGTAAAAAAATAGCGCGCATTGTAATAGGACGCCTTTCCAGCGAAACATACTTATCCGGTAGCAGGATGATTTTAGAGGATGTGATAAGAGAACAGGCTCTGAATATTAAAAAACATGTAACAGGGACATCAAATTATAAACCTTTTTTAAGTCGTTGGTAATTTATATTCACAATCTGTAAAACCTATTGGAGAATATAGATGGGTATTTTTAAACAATCAAAAAACCGTTGGGGAAACTAATACTTCTTTTCCTTCTTCACTACCTTCCCGACTATCCTGTATTTATACTCCCTCCTAAAAACTAAGTCCTCATACTTGGAATTGAATCGAATTAGCCCCCTCAAAGCATCCAGGATGGAAGCAGATAGATACGGGTTTTACCGTTATCTAAAATATCAACATCCTCAAATCTTCCAATGAGTATACCAATTCTTTCCTTTTCTTTTTCAAGGAAACTTCTGAGTCCTTTCAGATGCCTCGCCCGTATTTTTTTATCACTTTTGACCTCAATGGGTAAAAGCCTTTCAGAAGTATATACTAAGATATCCACTTCTTCTTTTGCCTTTGTCCTCCAGTAATGAAGTTTTGCATCATATCCCATTAGGGAGATCGCTGTACTCAATCTTTCTACGATTGCATTTTCAATTACAACACCATATTGCCCGAGTTTTTCTATTTGAGAAAGATTGTTCAATCCAAGCAGGCTGTTTCTCATACCAAGGTCAGTAAAATAAACCTTCGGGGTTTTGAGGATCTCACTTCTGATATTTCTCGAATATGTCGTCAGATTTTTGAGTATAAAGGTCTTTTCAAGAAGGATACAGTATCTTTTAACAGTATCTACCGTAACTTCTAATTGAGATGCTATGTTTGAGTAATTAAGAAGATCGCCTATTCTCGATGCCAGCAATTCCATGACTTTTTGATATACCCAGAGTTTATCTTCTTTAACAAGGTTCCTTATGTCCATCTCAAGATATGTATCCCTGTAGTTTTTTAGAAGTGTCTGTTTTCTCTCCATATCCTGCGCCAATGCTACTGCCGGAAGACTGCCAAATACGATATATTCTTCGATAAACCTCTGTATCCTCTGTTTATAGGGCAGTATCCTGGCCTGAAACTTTTTTAAGCCCTTTAAATCAAGCGCTATGCCTTCAAATATAATCCTCCATATATCTCTTTTATCGGGTGGTTTATATCCATAGCCTTTAAATATCTCATTCTCTGAAAATGGAAGAACCGGAAGGTTTAAGACCCTTCCTGCAAGGCTCTCCTTTATCTGTACTCTAAGCTCAAGAGAGGATGACCCGGTAAGAACCCATTTGATGGGAAGCCGAATGTCATATAGGGATTTTATATATTCAATAAATTCAGGAAGTTTTTGAATCTCATCAATAAAGATATATATAAGGCGACTCTGACTATGTACTTCTTCACCAAGAAATCTTTCTACTATCCGAAGGAGGCCTTCAAATGAGGCAGATAGTTCCTGGCGGAGTGAGAGGTCATCAAAGGTAAAATAGAATATCCTCTCAGAAGGGATTTTTTCTTTATAAAGCAGGTCATGAATAAGTTGAAATGCAAGGGTGCTTTTCCCTGTCTGCCTTAATCCTAAGAGTGTAAGTATCTCCTTTTCTTTAAGAAACTTAATGGCCTTATAGTGGATATCACGCTCTACAATTCCCTCGGGAAGTCTAAAAGGTCCAACCCTCCAGGCATTATAAGAGTAAAAAAGTCTCTCGTCCAAGGTAGATGTTCTCTCGAAATATTCTCCAAATAATTTCGAGTATACTACAATAATTTATTAATTTTTGCAACAGGTGGGTTATTATATCACGCGTGTGAGAAGGTCTTTTAAGGCTGGTTCTGTCCAGATGACTTCAGCCATTTTTGATTCTTTTTTCAGCTTCCTCTTGCGGAACAAGCCTTTCTCCACCGCAAAGATCGCAAAAGTCTTTTTCTTTCATTTCTTTACAAGGGACCAAACCCCTCAGGGGTGTGGTCAGTTTGCAAAGTGGCAGTATTCTGGCAATTAGAAAAAGAATTGAGAAAAACGAGTTTAGAGGTTATTTTGCGTTCATCACCTCTCTGAGGGCCTTACCTGTCTTGAAGTGCAAGACCCTCTTTTCTGGCACATCAACTCTTTCTCCTGTTTTCGGATTTCTTGCCTTCCTTGGTCTCCTGTTTTTCAGCGTGAAGTTTCCAAAACCTCTTATTTCGATTTTCTCGCCTTTAATAAGTGCTTCTTTTATACTGTCAAAAACAGTCTCGACAACAATCTCGGTCTGTTTTCTTGTAAGACTATCAATCTTTTCTGATACCTTTTCTATAAGTACTGACTTAGTCATGAAACCTCCTTAATCTTTAAAATTCCAATAACCAATTTCCCAATAACCAAACTGTTTGAAGTTTGGAATTTGAGATTTGGTTATTGGTTATTTTCTTTTATTATGGTGTAAATAAATATTTCACTTTTACTGATGGAAACACATCAGTCAATTCCTTCGCGACTGTGCCTCTGAGCAAATTAATCAAAGAAAAATGCTCCTTTTTGCTGACCACTACCGGCTCACCTTTTATACCGGAGAGCTTTGCAGCAGATTGTACAGCATCTTCGAGGTTACCGAGTTCATCGATAAGACCTGCCTTGAGTGCTTGCTCGCCTGTGAAAATTCGACCGTCTGCAATCTTTTTTACATCGTCGTGGAGCATCTTTCTACCCTCTGCAACAGCTTTAATAAACTGATCGTGTACATTGTCGAGCACGTTCTGTAGTATTTCTCTCTCTTCCTTTTTAATCCCCCGGAATACCGATGCTATGTCTTTGTGTCTGCCGCTTTTCACCACCTCTGTTTTTATGCCGAGCTTATTCATTAATCCTTCTATATTGGGGATTTCCATGATTACACCAATTGAGCCTGTAAGTGTCCCTGGGTTTGCGAAAATCTTCGTCGCAGGCGATGCTATGTAATAGCCTCCTGACGCGGCAACAGAGCCCATAGAGACTATGATCTTCTTTTTTGAAGCAGTCTTTCTAACCTCTTCGTAGATCTCCTGTGCAGGTGCTACCGCACCTCCAGGACTGTCAATACGCAGGACAATAGCCTTAATCGAAGGGTCCTTTGCGTATTCCTTGATCTCATCAATAGTATTTTTTGAATCTATAATCGTACCTTCTATACGGATAAGTGCAACCCGTTCGCCTATGGGTATATTCTTTTGTAATATTACAAATAGAAGGCTAACAATAATGAGAAGTATAAACAGACCAAGAAAGATCAGAAAGACCTTTTTCATTCTTCTATTCTCTTCAGATTTTTCATGCTCAGTCCTATCTTTCTTTCTTCAAGATCTACCTTTATTATCCTTACAGTGATATCGTCGCCTACCTTTAAAACATCCTCGATCTTCCCTGATACGGGCCTTACAACCTCAGAAGAGTAAACAAGTCCCTCAACTCCGCCTTCGAGCTCGACGAATATACCGAAATCAGTAATCCTGAGTACTTTACCTTTTACCTCAGAGCCAAGTTTGAACCTTTCCGGGATATCATGCAACCAGGGATCAGGTTCCATCTGTTTCAGACCGAGTGCCATCTTTTCTGAATCCGGTTCAATACTCAGTATGACGGCCTCGATCTTTTGTCCCTTTCTCAGAATCTCTGAGGGGTGCTTTATGTGTTTTGTCCATGAGAGGTCAGATATATGTATAAGGGCATCGATACCTTCGGAAAGACCCACAAAAACACCAAAGTCTGTAATTGTCTTTACCTTGCCGGATATCTTCTGGCCGACCATGTAGCGCTGTGAAATGATCTCCCAGGGGCTTGGTTTTAACTGCTTTATACTCAGGGAAAGCCGCCTCTCCTCTTTATCTACTTTTAACACAACAGTATCAACAGCCTCTCCGATGGCCATGTACTTTGACGGATGTTTTGGCCTCGGCAGCCAGTCTATCTCTGATATATGGACAAGTCCTTCCAGCCCTTCTTCGAGTTCAATAAATGCGCCGTAGTCAGTAATGCTAACGACCTTGCCCCTTACCTTTTTACCGATTGGATATTTTTCATCAACAGTTGACCATGGATCGGGCTTTTTTTGTTTATAACCCAGTGTAACTTTCTCGCTTTCTTCGTCATATTTCAGGATAATGACCTCAATCTCGTCACCGAGCGCAAAAAATTCAGAGGGATGGTTTATCCTCCCCCAGGAGATATCCGAAATGTGTAATAGTCCGTCTATTCCACCAAGGTCAACAAACACGCCGTAATCTGTAATATTTTTAACTATCCCTTTTATAAGGTGACCCTCTTTAAGTTTTTCGATGGTCTCAGCCTTCATTTTCTGTCTCTCTTCTTCGAGGATTGCCCTTCTCGATACAATGACGTTAGAGAGTTTACTGTTAAGCTTTAAAACCTTAAAAGGCATTCTTTTCCCGATGAAGCTATCAATCTCCTTATGTGTTTTTATATCCACCTGTGAACCTGGAAGGAATGCGTTTACTCCAGATATATCTACAGTGAAACCACCTTTTGTTCTTCCAACAATCTTCCCTTCCACAGGACTCCCGTTCCGGAGCGCATTTTCAAGGGTTTCCCATACCCTGATCTTTGTAGCACGCTCCTTTGACAGGGATATAACACCTTCGGAATCTCTTATGTCCTCGACGTATACATTTATATTAGAACCAGGTGTCAGTGTAGTTAGCTCTTCATCAGTAAATTCCTCTATCGGGATAAAACCCTCAGATTTGTATCCGATATCAACTATGACCCCATCCTGCTTCAGTGCTAATACCTTTCCTTTCAGTATTGTACCCTCTTCAATACTGTAAAACGTCTCAGCATAGAGCTTTTCCATCTCGTTGTTTTTGTTCTCCACTAAAAAGTTACCCTCCTATATCCTTAATTCTCTTTTCTACTTCTTTTATAATCCATTTAGGTGTTGATGCCCCTGCGGTTATTCCGATCTTCTTTACTCCCCCAACCCATTCCTCTTTAATCTCAGAAGAGGTCTCAATATGATATGTTGGTACGGATAAAGACTTACACAGCTTTGTAAGCTGATTTGTATTTGCACTATTTTTACCGCCAACTACAAACATTACATCAACCTTACGTGCCATCTTTTCTGTCTCCTTCAATCTGAGTGCAGTAGAATTACATATTGTATTATATATCTTTACCTCTTTTGCATATTCTATAGCATCAGATAGAACTCTTTTTAATGCCCCCTGAGGTTGCGTAGTCTGGACAATTATGCCAACCTTGCTTTTTAGTTTCGGAAGAGGCGTTTTGCCATCAACGACTATAGCATTATCATCGGCATAGCTCATTAGCCCCTTAACCTCGGGATGGTTTTTCTCTCCGAGTATGACTACCTGGTAGCCCTCTTCCACAAGAAGTTTAGCATAATACTGCGCCTTTTTTACAAATGGGCAGGTTGTATCTATTATTTCGCAGCCCATCGAGGAAATCTCTTTTAACAGATAAAGTGGTATACCATGGGTTCTGATTATCAGTGCCTTTATATCTTTTCTCGCTTTAATGTCATCAATTGGGACGATGCCTTTGCTCTTGAGCATTTCTACCACCTGCGGGTTATGGATTATAGAACCAAGGGTATACACACCTTTGCGTTTTTCCTTGGCTATCTGAAAGGCTATATCTATAGCCCTCTTTACGCCAAAACAAAAACCGGCTGTCTTAGCTACAAATACCTTCATTGAATTAGCATAGAGCCTAAAGCAAAGAGCATAGAGCACAAAGTTTTTTGCCCTTTGCTCTTTGCCCTTTGCTCCTTGCCCTTAAGATTCTTTATTGCTTCCATTATACTGTTGCTTATCCTATCCTGAAAGTGTTTATCTGTTTCCTTTTTATCAATTACTATAGGGTTACCGAATATTACAGTGATTCTTGCAGGTCGTAAAAACCTTGCGCCCACAGGAAGGGCCCTTTCTGTCCCTTTGATAAGGGTTGGAACAACAGGCATTCTACTTATAGCAGCAATCGCGCCTACACCTCTTTTAGCATCAAGTATGTTACCATCAACGCTTCGGCTCCCTTCCGGAAACATAACAATAAGTTCCCCTTGCTTCAATTTCTTGATAGCCTCTTTTATTATAGATGGCTGAGGTCTACCGCGCCTTACAGGAAAGGAAAATAATCTGATTAATGCACCGAGAAGGGGAATCTTGAAGAGTCCTTCTTTTGCCATGTATGTAGGCTGTCTTTTTAAGGCTACCCCAATAACGGGGGGATCCAGATAACTTACATGATTTGCCGCCACGATAACACCGCCTTCCTTCGGGACATTCTCAGCACCGATGACTTCAAGTCTGTAAAAGACCTTAAAAAAAATAGAGCAGATTATCTTTAAAAACCCATAAAAGCCGTTGGAAAACTTGGAGGACTTTACCCACCCAGCTATCTGTTTTTTATCACGCCCAAGGGGTATGGCTTTCTTTTTAACGGGGTAAAGAAAACTCAAGGGTCAGTTCTTATAAACTCAAGTATTTTTTTCACGACCTGCTCTACAGACAGATTCGATGAATCTACTAAGAGAGCGCCAGATGCCATTTTTAGCGGAGCTATATCACGAGTGGCATCCCTTATATCCCTCTCTATTACCTTTCTTCTGAATTCATCAAGGCTGATATCAATGTCTTTTTCCCTGAATTGAAGATAACGTCTTTTTGCCCTTTCCTCCACAGATGCATCCAGATAAATCTTTTTTCTTGCGTCTGGAAATACGACTGTCGTTGTGTCCCTTCCTTCAACAACAAGGTCAGAGTTCAAGGCAGTATCCCTCTGAACATACAGCAAAAAATTCCTGACGATCTTTCTTGCAGAAAAAACGGAAGAGTAGTGATCGATCTCCACAGACCGTATATCTTCTGAAACATCTTTGCCATTAAGAAAAACACTTCCGTTGTTGAAGGCAATTTGATTCTTGCTGAGAACATCTCTAAGGTTATCGTCACTGTCTTCTGGTTTTATACCATCGTTTATCAATGCAAGGGCAACAGCCCTATATAATGCACCGGTGTCGAGGTAATCGAAGCCGAGTTCTTTTGCAATAAGCCTTGCTATAGTAGTCTTTCCTGCGCCAGATGGGCCATCTATGGCAATAACTCTACCCATTTTTTCCGCATCTATTCGTCTATCTTTCTCCCAACATGGAAAGGTCTCCCTCGCCTCCACCCGCTCCATTTTACTATACCTCAAAAATATTTATAACCTCTTTCCCGAGCATATCAATAGTTTTTACTGCTACTTTTGTTTTTGACTCTAAAACTTTGATTTCAATTTTTCACAATATATTAATATAACTCTTAACCCTTATATTCTCAAAATTATAACACTGTTTTATATAACAATGCGATTAATCGCAAGGAATAAAAGATGGTAAACTCAAGGAGACCCCAGAGCGTATCGAGACACAAAAAATACCCTAAAACAGATTTAGAAATAAGAAAAACCCTCATGGTTAAAGGTTTCAGGTGATATATAATATCACCAAAAGGTGAAATCCTAAAAACCAGGAGGGTAAAAAGATGATACAACAAACGATATTTCCATCTGTAATTTCTATAATCGGGATTTGGGTTTAATTGACGCCTTTTTATGGCTATGATAAGATGCTAAATAGTATCTGTGTATAAAGTCGTATTTTGTCATTATCCGGCTTGACCGGATAATCCACCCTTCGACAGGCTCAGGGTGACATTGTCATGGTGAGCTTGTCGAACCATGGATTCCCCGATCAAGTCGGGGAATGACGGATTATCTGAACAGCAGTTTATACACAGACTCTAAATAAGATATAAGATGCATGATTCAATAATAGAAAAGTTCAGGAGGAGTTGATGGAAAATAAACAAATAAAGCACTATTACATGAATAATAAGGGCTTCACTCTCGTTGAACTCATTGTCGTTATGGTTATCATCGGTATGTTAGCAGCCCTTGTCTTCCCGAGGTTAATACCTAAGGTTGGGAAGGGCAGACAATCTGCTGCAAAGGCACAGATTGAACTCCTTGGTCAGGCCATTGACCAGTTCAGGCTTGATACTGGCAGATATCCCACTACATCAGAGGGTTTGAATGCGCTCATGGTTAATCCCGGGATAGAGAATTGGGAGGGGCCGTATTTAAAGAAGGCGGTGCCTAATGACCCATGGGGCAGACCTTATAATTATCAGTCGCCAGGGAGTCACGGAGATTATGACCTTATTTCTTATGGAGCAGACGGGGCACCTGGTGGGGAAGGAGAGAACAAAGATATAAATAGCTGGGAGTAAAACCCGTTAGAAAGGATGGGTCTTTCTAACGGGGTGACATTTTTTGTCAATTAAATGCCCCTTAATTATACGCAGCGTAAAAAAGTCACAGATCAGGGGTATCAGATAATAGAGTCTTCTAACTTATTGATTATCTTCTACTTTTCATCACTAACTACTGTCTACTGACTATTGTTTACTGTTATTTAAGGGTCTGGCATAAAGCTTGCTTTTCATTCTGGTGCAGATAGTACAGAAGGAGGTGATGTTTAAACCCAGAAGAATGTACTAAGTACTGAATAAGTACTGAAAAGGAATGGTGGTCATTGATACTGACCACTAAGGCTAAAAACTCAAAAAGGAGGTAAAGATGTTCAGGACGATTCATAAGATGAAGGCGAGGGATGAAAGAGGTTTTACCCTGATTGAGCTGCTCATAGTCGTGGCAATCATCGGAATACTTGCAGCAATCGCAATCCCCGGCTATCTCGGTATGCAGGAGAGGTCAAGAAAGGGTGCTGTCACAAGAGCTGCCTCGGCAGCAGAACCAGAAATTCAGGGATGGTTTAACTCAGCAATGAAAGGCAAGGCTGCCGGCACAGGTACTCAGGGCCAGTTAATAGAGGTAGATTCTGCTGCTACTTTTGGTGTAATAGATAGTTCCGATGCAAATAATTATACACTTGGGCAAGATCTGGCTACTGCTGACCAGCTTTGTTCCCGTTATGTATATGCGAAACAGAACTTACAGAGGGAGATGTCTCCCTGGGCCTCTACTTCCGGCTCTCTATGGACGTCTGGTACTCCCGGAAATGGAAGGATAGGCTGCTCTCATGCTGTAAATGGGGTAAGTGTTACCATATCAGCCGTAGATGCAGAGGGAAGAACACTTCATACAAAAACCCTCTATTCGGATTAGTAAGTTGGTTTAATGAATTCTGGGCCAGGCTATCCCTGGCCCAGAATAATCTAATGTCAAGACTGAAGCCAATTATCTTCATCTCTCTTATTCTTACCTTTTTTTTTCAATTTCTGAGAATGGATCTATGGGATTATGATTTCTGGTGGCATATAACAACAGGGAGATACATCATAACCGAAGGCCACCTTCCAGAGAAAGACCCTTTTTCTTTTACCTCTTCAATGGAAGAAAACAAAAATCTTTATCCTGAAAGGGAAAATTTTATTTTGAAACAATACTGGCTCAGCCAGGTTATTTTTTACCTTCTTTATGACTACGCCGGGGTAAAAGGAATAATCCTTCTTAGGTCATCGCTATACATTATGACCCTTCTTTTTGTCCTCTGGAGACTTCAGAGATGGTCTGTGAGCCTTCCTGTTTCTTTTATCTCTGCCTTTTCTTTATTTATGCTGTTTACATCCAAGTTAACAGGTGAGCGACCCGTCCTATTTACAATCCTATTTACTGCGGTAATCTTTTTTATATTAGAGGACTTTAGAGACAAGAAGGACAACAGGATATTTTTACTACCACCTCTTATGCTTTTATGGTCAAATCTTCATGGTGGCTTTATCATCGGTGTAGTTATCATTATGATTTTCATGTTCTGTGAGGGGCTTAAGATAATCTTAAAAAGAAGTGCCTATACAAGGCGTGAGATTATCCTCTTTTATACTGCCACAATCGTAGCACTCGGTCTTTCATTTATTAATCCTACAGGCTGGGATGCATTTACTATTGCCCTTTCATCCAAATATAAACCTTTTATAGAAGGCATACAGGAATATGATTCCCTATTCATGGTATATAAAGAGAGGCTTTCTTCGGTAAATTCCTGGTATGTGGCTTTAGCGATACTTTTTCCGATGGTCCTGATAATAAGAAATAGAAGGCTTGATTTTACCCATATAATGTTGCTTACCACTTTTTTAATTATGAGCGTCTCAGCCGTTCGTTTCCAGTGTTATTACGGGATTATTGCTGCAATGGTTATCGGGAGAGAAATTGATATATGGTTAAAAGATATTTTCAGTAAAAGGTTTTCTGAGCAGATATACAGAAGGCTCCTGAATTGGCTGACTTTAGCTACAGTTTTTTCTCTAATACTTTTTATGGTTAGTTTTACTTCATTTAAAAGTCCCAGCTTTAATGTAGCGAGCGCATATTCTGTTCCTGAAAGAGCTGTTGACTTCGTAGAAAAAAATAGGCTACAAGGCAATATGCTTAACGACTATGGCTATGGGGGATACCTTTCATGGAGGCTTTATCCGAGAGAAAAGACATTTATTGACTCACGTGCAATGAATCTCACAGTAATGACTGAGTATGGCTGGATAGTGAGAGCAGTGGATTCTATTTATCGAACAGAGCCATCTCCCACAAAGGGCCCTTTATGGGAAAGGCTCTTGACCCACTATAATATAAATTTTATATTTCTGAATCCATATGATGTCCATGGCACGGTGTTACCCGTAATCTTTAAACTTTCTGATAGTGACAAGTGGGTGCCTGTTTATTGTGATCCTATAATCATTATATTTGTAAAAAATACCGAGCAGAACAGATATGTAATCGAAAGATTCAGGCTCTCAAAAGAGGTCATCTACAATACGCTCATATATCAGAGTGCAAGACTTGCACTCACAAAGAAGGTTAACCCAAGACCTTTGATGTCCCTTGGAGAGACCTTTTACGAAATGGGGAGATTAGAGGAAGCGATAAAGGCGTACCAGTATGCCTTAAAGCGAATGCCCGAAAGCCCTGTGATAAAAAGAAAACTTGCTCAGATAGAATCCGAGATGGAAGAAAGAAAAAGAAAATGATAAGGGTTCGGATTGATTTTCAGTGGACATATTAAGTGGAAAACAAGAATCACGCCTGATATGTTTAGGTATAATCTCGATAGCCTTTACTGGAGTACTTCTTTATTCAAATGTCCTCAACGCCCCCTTTGTCTTTGATGACTATAGTTCTGTTGTAGAGAATGAGTCAATAAGAAATATTTCCGAATTACTGAGAAATGTCTTCCACAACAGGTATCTGACTTTACTCAGCTTTGCACTTAATCATGCTGTTAGTGGTCTGAAACCCTTTAGCTACCACGTTATAAATAATCTTATCCATGTCTTTAATGCACTTCTGGTATATTATCTTGTTTTCCTTACCTTTAAGACGCCGTTTTTTAGAAGTCATGGTGATACCACTGATACCTCACGCTTTTTTATAGCCTTTTCTTCTGCATCCCTCTTTATTGCCCATCCGATTCAGACCCAGGCTGTAACCTATGTGGCGCAGAGGTCTACATTAATAGCAACGATGTTCTATCTGATCTCTCTTATTATGTATATAAAATGGAGACTTGTTCACTGTTCACTGTTCACTGTTCACTGTTCACAAACCCCGAACTCCAAACTCCAAACTCGCAGGCTAAAGCCTACGGCTACACACTATATTCTCTACGCTATTTCTTTTATTTCAGCAATTTTTGCGATGAAGAGTAAGGAGATAGCCTTTACATTACCTCTTATTATCATTCTTTATGAATTCTGTTTTTTCAATGAGACTTTAAACTGGAGAAGGTTTTTTTACCTCTTCCCGATATTACTGACAATCCTAATAATACCTCTCAGTATGCTAAAGGGACATGGAGAAAACATTGTACAGGATATGGATATCCATTCAAGAGAAACAGTAAATATTAGCAGGGCAGATTATCTGCTAACTCAATTCAGGGTTGGCATAACATATCTGAAGTTATTGGTTTTCCCTATGAATCAGAACTTTGATTATGACTATCCTGTTTTCCATTCGTTTTTAGACCCACAGGTATTTTTATCGTTTCTATGTCTCCTAACAATTTTTTGCCTTGGTGTTTATCTTTTTCACCGTTCACGGTTTATTGCCTTCGGTATATTCTGGTTTTTCGTAACTATTTCTGTTGAATCGAGTATTATCCCTATACGGGATGTAATCAATGAACATAGGTTATATCTCCCCTCGATAGGTTTTTTTGTTGCCTGTGTAGCAGCACTTGATCAAATTATCTCTGCGAAGAAGATAAAGATTGGCATAGTCGCGGGTTTGATTCTTATACTGTCGCTAAGTACTTATAATAGGAATCGTATCTGGAAGGATCCGCAGACGCTATGGCAGGACGTTATTAAAAAGGCACCAGACAATGCAAGGGCATATAATAATCTCGGGGTTGTTTTTAAAGATCGAGGAGAATTTGATAAAGCGATTGAACAGTTCGAGAAATCATTAAGGGCAAATCGGAACTATACTGCCGTTTATTATAATTTAGGAGATATTCAATATAGACTCAGAAATTATGATAATGCTGTTGCTTACCTTAAACAAGCATTAACAGGGAGGTTTGATGAGCAGTTACATATGGATATCCTGAATAAACTTGGAAGGACATATAGCGCTATGGGTCAAACTGAAAAAGCCATAGAGACATTTGAGAAAGCTGCAAGATTATTTCCAACATCGGTAAGCGTGCTTAATAATCTTGGTGTTCAATATATAAAAACCGACCGGATTGACTCTGCAATAGAAATGTTTGAAAAAGCAATAAAGATAAGAGAAGAACCTTATCTTTTCAGTAACCTTGCATTAGCATATGCAAGGAAAGGGGATAAAGAAAAAGGTAGATTAATGTATAAAAGAGCGTTAGAATTAAAAAGTGATGAATGACAATAGGTTAGATGGCTGATAGATTATGCAAAAGACTACCGAGAAGATATCTATTGATTTTTCTGTTGTGATTCCTGTTTTTAATGAGGAGGAAAACATCTCAGAGCTTTACAGACGCCTTACTGTCCAGATGGAAAGGCTCGGTACATACGAGATTATTATGGTTGATGACGGAAGCACAGACAGAAGTTGGGAACTTATAAGGGAGTTACACGAAGAAGACCCGAGACTAAAGGGCTTAAGTTTTTCGAGAAATTTCGGACATCACATTGCAATAACGGCAGGCATCGATCATGCAAAAGGAGATGCAGTCATCCTGATGGATGGTGATTTGCAAGACCCTCCTGAAGAGGTTTCCCGTCTCGTTGAAAAATTCCGCGAGGGCTATGACATTGTTTACGGTATAAGAAAGACCCGGCATGATCCTTTATTTAAGAGGCTGACGTCGGCCCTGTTCTGGTTTATATTAAGGAGATTCTCAGGAGTTACCATGCCAGCCGGACAGACGATGCTCAGGGTCTTAAGTAGAAGGGTGGTTGATATAATGAGACAGATGAGGGAGTATGCAAGGTTTATACATGGGATGATGGCATGGACAGGCTTCAAAGTGACAACCGCAGAAGTTAGTCATAGTCACCGTATGAAAGGCAAAAGCAAATACAATGTAGCAAAACTCTTCAGACTTGCATTCAATGCAATTACTTCTTTTTCTACTATCCCATTGAGACTCGCCGTATACATAGGTATCATAAGCTCGTTTTTGAGCCTTATCGCGGGCATCTATTTTGTATATCGTAAGATAATTTATGGGATACCCGTCCTCGGTTATGCATCTATTATTGTGTCCGTCTTTTTTGTTGGAGGTATACAGTTGATGGTGCTCGGGATATTCGGTGAGTATTTAGGAAGGGTCTATCAGGAGGTTCAAAAAAGGCCAATTTATATATTAAAGGATTACACGTCTTGATTGCTAAAATCAAGTGGGATAGTGAGTTTTTTAAAAGGAAGATTGGTAAGTTAACAGGGGTTTCCCCTGAGAAGAAACTGAAAAAACTTATTCAGCAGGCACATAAGGATGGATATAAATATCTTACCTGCAGGCTAATTATAGGAAAAATGGCAGAAATACAAATTCTCGAAGAACATGGTTTCTATATAACTGATATAGGAGTTACCTGGGAAAGATATATAGATCAAATCGTAGAGCCAACAATTATGGTAAGAGAAGCAACAATTAAAGATGCCATTATGCTGAAATCAATAAGTAAAGGGCTTTTCAGCGATAGTCGTTTTTACAATGACCCATTTTTTACCTACGAGGAAGCAGAAAGATTTTACCAGACATGGGTAGAGAACTCTTTACGTAGTAAGGCAACCAGGACATTTGTTGTCGAAGGAAGTGGATTTATTACATGTAAAAAATCACCTAAAAATAAAGGAGACATATCCCTCATCGGAGTAATTCCAGAGGCACAGCATAAAGGGATAGGCCGTAACCTTATTTATAAGGCGTTAGGCTGGTTTAAAAATGTGGGTGTAAATACTGTAGCTGTTAGAACACAGGCAAACAATATCAATGCGATGAATTTCTATAGGGGACTGGGTTTTAGGGTAAAGTACGTAGATGTAACAATGGGATTGATTCTGAATCGGGAAGGATAAGGCAAGATGAAGAGGAAAGCCTTACGTGAATACTGTTAAACCACTTGTATCTATTGTTATACCTTTGCTTAACGAGGAAAAAGTTTTTCCTGATCTGTTAGCTCGAATTGAAAACTTGCGCTTGCGGATAGAAGATTCTTTCGATATTGAAGTGCTATTCATTGACGACGGCAGTACGGATCAAACCTGGAAACTAGTACAAGAAACCGCTCGCTTGTATAAGTATGTGCGAGGCTTTTCCTTCTCTCGCAATTTTGGTCATCAGGCAGCACTAACCTGTGGATACGAATACGCTCGCGGTGACGCAGTTATAACAATGGATGCAGATCTGCAGGATCCGCCTGAAGTTGTGGAGGATATGCTTGCGGAGTGGCAAAAGGGTGCGGATATTGTACTGGCACAGCGAAAAAGCCGTCGGGGTGAAAATATCTTTAAATGTGCTACTGCATATGCATTCTATCGGCTGTTAAACTTTCTTTCCCCTGTAAAGTTACCTACAGATGTGGGAGATTTTCGACTTTTGAATCAGCGTGCCAATATGATACTTAAGAATATGCCAGAGCGTTCACGATACCTTCGAGGTTTGGTGGGTTGGATAGGTCTGCCTACAAAGATTGTTAAATATGAACGTCTGCCAAGGGTTGCTGGCGAAACAAAATTTTCACTGTTTAAGATGGTGGCATTCTCTATAGATGGAATTGTCTCAATGTCGAGCAGGCCATTAAAGTTATCTTATATGTTTGCTTTATTAGGTAGTCTTCCCTTCCTGCTCTACTTAATTGGCAATTTTATTGCATGGAAGTGGTACGGTGTGAAAATGGTACCCGGATGGTCATCACTCTTGATAGCAATTGTAACGTTTGGTTCCCTAATTATGATAATGCTGGGTCTCATCGGTGAGTACATAGCTCGAATCTATGATGATACTAAACAACGCCCTCATTTTGTTCTTCGTGAGACCACGGAGCAAGAATCTATCGTGAATAAAAATGATAAGAATTGATCGAGAACGTACACACCACAACGCTTGGGCCAGGAACAAAGCGCACGATATTTCCCGTGACTTTGATCATTTTTTATCACTTGAAAACCTGTGGATATTAAAGCATCTTCCCCCACTCAAGGGGCAGCGTGTTTTTGACGTTGGTTGCGGCCTGGGTGAGGCGAGTCTGTATTTTGCACGCCATGGTGCACATGTAACTGCAGTCGATATCTCAGAAGGTATGGTTAAACACTGTGTCGCTACCATACGCCGAGAAGGCTTAGATATCGAAGGGGTGGTATCATCGGTTGAGGAGCTCAAGGTTGAAAACAGGGCATATGATGTGATTTATGTTGCCAATGTTTTACACCATCTTGAACGTCCTCAGGATGCAATTAGAAAGATTAGTCTGGCATTAAAAATTGATGGTGTCGCATTCTTTATAGAACCTTTGCGTTACAATCCGCTTATCAACTTGTACCGCCGCATGGCTACCGAGGTCCGCACAAAAGATGAACGTCCTGTTGGTTTTGACATTCTCGATCAAATGAGAGAATGTTTTGCAGATATAAAGTTTACCTGTACATGGCTCTTGTCGCTGGTAATCTTCGTGAAGTATTACCTCATCGATAAAGTTCACCCCAATGATGACCGCTATTGGAAGAGAATTCTGCATGAGACAGAGCGTACTCGGCGATGGATCGAACCTTTGGTCAAAATAGACAGAGTTCTGTGCAAAATCTGTCCGCCGCTAAAGTATTTGTGCTGGAACATCGTAATTGCGGCCAGACATCCTGTCAACACATGGAGCTATTGATGGGTACATGGTTTCAAACAATTGGCGATCTTCGCTATAGCCGTATCTCAAATGCCTATCGAAGTTTTGGTGTATTGGAAGGGTTATACGCAAGTGTCCGGATGGCTCTGTGTCCTCTACTGGATATTGAGGCAGCCCTGCCAGCAAACGGTGCATTCGTAGATGTGGGCTGTGGTGCTGGACTGCTTCTACAGTGGCTGGCTCTTGGTCAGAACTCTAAGGAGTACCAGTTGGTCGGAATGGAGATTGATTCCCGTCGTGTTGATTTAGGCCGAAGAGTTTGCGAAAAACTGGGTATTGCCAGTCGTGTAGATTTATATGTCAAAAGCTTTGGCAGGGGAAGCAATAGGCGAGACTTAGATGCTGTTATATTTATTGATGTCCTACATCACATGAACTATAACCTGCAGAAATCAATGATAACATACGCCTTTGAATCACTCGCTGACGGTGGTATCTTGCTGATTAAAGATGTGGGCGACCGCCCTATTCTGAAATATTATTACAATTATATATTTGATGCCATGACCCATATCACTCGTATTACGCATGGAAAGAGTGGTTACTATCGCTCGCAATCCGGTTGGGAGAAGCTGCTACGTGAACAAGGCTTTTATACCAGCGTAATTGAGATAAAACACATCGACTTCGCACCTCATATTATGCTGGTAGGTAAAAAAGTCAAGGCAACTCCGTATGCTGAACAAAGCTGAGAGAACAAATAGAATAATTAGAGTGACTTTAATAGAAAGTATATCGTCGTTGCTCGTTCGACCATGGTTTCCCTGGATTGCATCAACGATAGTAATACTGATCTATGGCACTTATCTGTTTGTGACAGGCCGTCATTTGTTAATTAATGACTTTTTGGGCCATGTCTGGATGGCAATTGAAGAGCGAGAAGGTGGTTTGGGAAGTTCTACAAATATTGTGGCTCCTGCTGGATATCCAATCTTGTTGAACTTATTACATATGTCCGGCTTACAATACATGATTGCAGGGCGACTCCTAACGCTTTTAGCAGCTATTCCATTGCTTTCTCTTGTCTGGAGCGCTGCATCCAAGCTTGGGGCAACGCCCTGGGCAGGTGTCCTGGCATGGTTAGCGACAGCAACATCTTATCATTTCATACTAACATTGGCTACGCCGTTGCCAGATATTATCGCTCTCTCAATGACGATGCCCCTGATCGTATTGGCGTTAAATCCCAATCGCTCACTAATCTCACTGGTTTTGGCAGCGGGATTATCCGGACTGGCCTGCAGTGTGCGATACAATTTTTTGCAAAGCATTGTGCCTTTATCTGTTCTTCTGGTATTGATAGCACATCCTATCCCTTGGCAACAGCGTGGCCGCGAGGTATTAGCTCTCATTTCAGGCTTAGTGTTGGGACTACTACCGGAAACCATCTTTGCATTGCGGATTGGCCACATCCCATTCCAGAGCGCATCGAAATATTACCTGACGCTGCTTGTCGGTGAGACTGATTATTTGATGACAGGCACCCAATTACTGAATATGCCTTCGACATTTGACTACATGACGCAGCACATTAACAAAATTTTATATGTGGCGGGAAAAGCCTATCTGCAACGGGCTTTGATCTTTGTTCTGGCTCCTGCAATTGTTTGGTGGATTATGTCGAAGATAGAGAAATTGACACATCAATTTCGGCTGGATAATCGGATACGCAGATGTTTAATGGCGCTACTAATCTTTGAAGCTGTACTCATGTTGCCCATTTCATTGAGACAACCTTTACCCTATTATGTAGTCCCTATGCTATCATCCTTTGCGTTCATAATCGTTGCAGTCCCTGCTGTGAGATTGCTTGAAGGTCGTAAGCCGTTTGCTATCGCTCTTATTATAATGCTATCCATCTCATCTACGCTGCAAGTACGCTCAGCCCTGTCGGTTCTAAATAATGATCGAACGTATAACAGTGTCATCGCTGCTGAGTTGCGTGAGCTTGGCATCAGTGACTCGGCCGAGGTCTTAAACCTTGTTGCACCATTTGAATTGTACTGGCCTTACGGAGATCGAGCACCACTGTTTTATTACACGATAAAAGAGCCGGGTTGGCTGGCATTGACAAACACCCTTAAACAGAAACGTCCTTTTATTTACAAAATTACCGCTGAGAATCTGAAGCAGTTTCGTGTTGTTTTGACACCTCCGATATCATCCGAATTTAAGCGCGGGTTCCTTCCTATGTTTCATCCGGTAGAGCAGATTGGCTTTGTACAGATTTACTATTCTGCTTCAGTGTCTCCATAGATAGCTCGATGAACATAGACATTGTAAAAAATTGCTGTTCTGCTCACAATAACACAAAAGGCGATAGCCGACACTATCAATGCGGTATACCACGTGCTAAGAGACTAACGTATTATAATAATAAATCATATATAGTAGGAAATTATTAAGGTGCTTATAAAGACCATACTTGTTACAGGCGGTGCCGGATTTATTGGTAGTAATTTTGTAAATTATATTTTTCACAGATATCCCGATTATAGGCTGATAGTATTAGATGCCCTTACCTATGCGGGTGATATTGAAAATATTGCATCTGATGTCAGAAAATCCGACAGATTTGAATTCTGGTACGGTGATATAAACAACCTTGACCTCACAAGCGATCTTATTGGTAAGTCTGATATAGTAGTGCACTTTGCGGCTGAGACACATGTTGCAAGGTCGCTGTATCAAAATAGGGTATTTTTTGTCACCGATGTCCTCGGCACCCAATCGGTAATGAATGCAGTGCTTAAACATTCCTCAAGGCTTGAAAGATTCATACATATCTCAACATCAGAGGTCTATGGTTCGGCCCTTTATGAGCCGATGGATGAGAACCATCCAATAAATCCCCGCACCCCTTATGCCGCTGCAAAGGCTGGGGCCGATAGGCTCGTATATTCCTACATACAGAGTTATAACATTCCGGGCATAATCATCAGGCCATTTAATAATTATGGGCCCTGTCAGCATCTTGAGAAGGTCGTTCCGAGGTTTATCACGAGTGCCATACTTGGGGAACCATTGACAGTTCATGGTGACGGCTCAGCCTCGAGGGACTGGATCTTTGTAGATGATACGATAAGAGCGATTACCCTTTTCATTCATGCACCGCTTGATAAGGTTAGAGGTGAGGTCTTCAATCTGGGAACGGGCAGAAGCCTAAGCATACTCGATATTGGAAAGAAGGTTATTAATATATTCGGGCTTGATGAAAAATATTTATCGTTTATGGAAGATAGATTCGGCCAGGTAAGAAAGCACATATCATCAATAGAGAAGGCCAAAAAGGCGATTGGGTTCGAGGCAGTAGCGTCTTTTGAAGATGGGCTACAAAGGACGATACAATGGTATAAGCAGAACCGCCACATATGGGGAAAACAGCTTCCGATGAGAAAGGTGCCTGTAAAAAATGAAGACGGACGTATTATCTGGTATTGAGCGATGAAGGTAGAGTTTTTCAGACACAGTATAAGCGACGAAGATATCAGAAGGGTGTCGGAGGTTCTTATGTCCATTTTTCTTACCACAGGGAAGGTAGTGGCGGAATTCGAAAGGGAATTTGCAGCCTATATCGGTGTAGAGGATGTAGTGGGAGTAACGAGCTGCACAGCAGGGCTTCATCTGAGCCTTCTCATGTTTGGCATAAAGCCTGACGATGAGGTTATAACAACGCCTATGAGTTTCTGTGCTACTTCCAACGCTATACTGCATGCAGGGGGGAAACCAGTCTTTGTAGATGTTGAAGAAGACACAGGCAATATAAATGCAGATCTAATCGAGGCTGCTATAACCGAAAAAACAAAGGCAATTCTGCCTGTGCACCTTTATGGTCAAATGTGTGATATGATGAAGATTAAAAAGGTAGCAGATAAATACGGTCTTGCTATCATAGAAGATGCAGCACATGCGATAGAGGCTATAAGGGATGGTTTCAGACCAGGAGCGTTATCAGATGTTGCATGCTTCAGTTTCTATGCAACGAAGAATATAACCTCAGGGGAAGGTGGGGCAATAGCTACGAAAAGGGAGAATGGAGAGGTCTTCAGGATGCTCAGACTTCATGGCATTGATAAATCTGCTATATATAGATATACAGGGCGGTACAAACACTGGGATATGCCTCTGCTCGGCTGGAAATATAACATGGATAACATCCAGGCAGCGCTCCTTATAGGTCAGCTCAAAAGAATTGATCTGTTATGGAAAAGAAGAGACGAGATATGGAGAACATATGAAGATGCATTTGCCGGAATCAAAGATTTGAGGCTTCTAAAAACAGTAGAAAATTCAAGACACTCGAGGCATCTCTTTACAGTCCTCGTCATACCTGAGAAAAGGGATTCAATTTTGCATGGATTGCAGGAAAAGGGTATCGGCGTAGCTGTCAATTACAGACCTGTTCATCTTCTTAAATACTACCGAGAATCCTTTGGATACAGAGAAGGGGCTTTCCCTGCTGCTGAGGAAATAGGCAGACGAACAATTTCACTTCCTCTTTACCCCCATCTAAAAAACAGAGAGGTCTCTTATGTGATAGAGTCTTTGAAGTCAGTGCTGGATGAATGCTAATGTCTGTCGTGATTTTTGAGGGAAAGGAGAAAAAGATGCCTAAGGTACTGTATAACTTGAGGGGGCAGGGTTTTACCCTGATTGAAGTGCTGATCGTTGTTGCAATCATCGGCATACTGGCAGCAATCGCAATCCCTGGCTACCTGGGTATGCAGGAAAGATCAAGGAAAGGTGCAACAATAAGGGCCGCCTCCGCAGCAGAGCCAGAGATACAGACATGGCTCTTCTCTGGATCAAGAGGTCTTACATCCGGAACAAGTGTTATAGGCCAGTTAATAGAGGTTGACTCTACAGGTGATGGTATTATAGATAGCAATGACGTGAATAATTCTCAGCTTGGAGTAGATTTGAGTACTGCTGATCAGTTGTGTTCTCGTTTTGTAAGTGCGAAACAAAGATTGAATAAAGAGATGTCTCCATGGGCAACTGTTTCGGGTTCCTTGTGGGCTGTTGGTTCTCCGGCTGCAGGAAGGATAACCTGCAACCATGAAGCAGGTTCAAAAACCATTAATATTACAGTGAAAGACAGCGCAGGGCTTACAATCCATACAAAAACTCTTTATGCTGACTGATGAGGAGTTTATTAGACGAAATAAAAGCATCTTTTGCCAAAGAGGGGTATTTTCGGGTCAATGACGAAAATACAATTTATAAACAGACTATAGATAAGAAAGGAGTCAGGAATGGATAAAAAAGGAGTTACCTTAATTGAGCTTTTAATAGTTATTGCTATCATCGGGATCCTCGCTGCGATTGCAGTCCCTGCATACATTGGCCAACAGAAGAACGCTGCAAGGAATGAGGCATATGCAAGTCTTGAGAATTTGAGGCTACTTGAAGAGCAGTATTTTGCTGAGAACGGACAATATGCACCTGCTGGAGCTGCCGTTGGGACAAAAATATACTATAAAGCAGGAGATACAACTATTAGTAACAGTTCCAACCTCCCGGGTTTTAAGCCCGGTGACGCTGCAAGCTTACAATTTGAGTATGAGGTTGAAATAACCGCAGCTTCAGGGGGTAGAACTACTGCTTTTATAGCCCGAGCAAGAGGCAGATCAGGCACAAGGGTAGCAAGTGATACTTTTTGGATAGACAATAACAATAGTAAGAATTTCTGAATCTTTCATCATAATTAGAGTCTGTGTATAAACTCAGGTTTTGTCATTCCCCGGCTTGACCGGGGAATCCAGAACCTATTGAAAACACTGGATTCCTGCCTTCGCGGGAATGACGCATTTGATTGAAATCGGCATTTATGGACAGACTCTAATTTGGAGGCTGCGATTTTCCTGTTATCAAGACATTATATGTTAAAATAATTAGATGTTCAGAAAAGAACTCCTCATCGAGGGTGCTCGCCAGAATAACCTTAAGAATATTAACCTCAGCCTGCCTCATAACAAGGTTATAGCAATAACAGGAGTATCCGGCTCAGGAAAATCTTCTCTGGCATTTGACACGATATTTGCAGAGGGTCAGTGGAGGTTCATTGAGTCTCTCTCAACATATGCAAGGCTTTTCCTCGAAAAACTCGACAGGCCTGATGTTGACGCAATTCATAATATAAGGCCGGCCATAGCCCTCGAACAGAAAAACCCTGTCCGGGGTTCACGCTCGACAGTTGGAACACTGACAGAACTTTATGACCTCTTCAGACTCCTGTACGCGAAGATATCTACGCCTTTCTGCCCCGCCTGCGGTAAAGAGATAAGAATATGGGACCCTTCACAGGTTGTTTCAGAGCTTATCGAGAAACACGACGGTGAAAAGGCGATCATAATTTTCGAGACAAAGGATTCAATTGAAGAAATGAAAAAACGGGGATTTTATAGGATATGGAAAGATGGAGAAGTAGTTGAAATATCTCAATTTAAAGAAAATCCCCCCTTACCCCCCTTTACTAAAGGGGGGATGGGGGGATTACCTATAGTTCTTGATAGGCTTGTTATTAAGGATGAACCTCGACTATCCGACTCAATAGAAATGGCATGGAAGGAAGGGAATGGGAGGATAAAGGTTGTCATTATTAATACAGCTCTCAGCTCTCAGCTCTTAGCTCTTAGCTTTTCATCAGAAAACACCTGTGATGAATGTAATATCGAGCTGCAGAAGCCCTATCCTCTTCTCTTCTCCTTCAACCACCCTGTTGGTGCATGTCCAGATTGTAAAGGATTTGGAAATATTCTTAAGTATGATGAGGATCTGATCATCCCGGACAGAAGTCTCTCCTTATCAGAAGGTGCTATTGAGCCTTGGAATAAGCCGGCATACAGATGGTGGAAGGAACAGCTTATCAGGAACGCCGGCAAGGAAAGTATAGATATTAATAAGCCATACTCTGAGTTTTCTAATAAAGAGAAGGCCATCCTATTTAAGGGAAGTAGTAATTTTTACGGAATCAATGACTTTTTCGAAGAGATGGAAAGCAGAAGGTATAAACTCCATATAAGGGTCTTCCTGAGCAGATACAGGAAACCTGTCATCTGTTCTCAATGCAGTGGTAAGAGATTAAGGAAGGAATCGCTCGCATATAAGCTTTCAGGCATTGATATAGCAGAGCTCTGCAGGATGCCAGTATCAGAGACAATTAAGTTTTTTGAAAAACTGGATATCTCTCCTTTTCAGAGGGATATGGCAAAAGAGATTCTAAGACAGATTAGTCTTAAACTCGGTTTCCTTAAAAGAGTAGGTCTTGATTATCTAAGCCTGAGCCGTGATGGGAGGACCCTCTCAGGTGGCGAGTATCAAAGGGTAAACATAGCAAACCAACTCTCATCATTCCTTACAGGCACCCTCTATGTACTCGATGAACCCACTATCGGGCTACATGCGAGGGACACGGAGATAATAGCGAATATTATGTCAGAGATTTCAAGACTCGGGAATACCATCCTTGTTGTCGAGCATGACAGGGGGATTATAGAGTCTGCAGACTGGATAGTTGAGATGGGACCAGAAGGCGGCCATCGGGGGGGAGAAGTTGTCTTCTCGGGGTCAAAGGATAAGTTTCTAGAAACCGATACCCTCACAGCATGTTATATAAAAGGGGAAGAAAAAATAGAGTCTCCTTTTAAGAGGAGAAATGGTGCGGGCAGGAAGCTCTTGCTATATGGTGCTACAGGCAATAACCTGAAATCTGTTGATCTTAAGATTCCTCTGCAGACATTAGTAACAATCACTGGCGTCTCGGGTTCGGGTAAAAGCAGTCTTGTTTTAGAAACTCTTTACAGGGTATTAGCCAGGGAGTTTAAGATCGAACATAATTTCCCTTTGCCCTATAAGAAGATTGAAGGCACACAGTATCTAAAGGGTGTCAAGCTCATTGACCAGACTCCAATAGGACGAAGCCCGCGTTCAAATCCGGTGACCTATTTAAAGATATTTGATGTTATAAGAAAACTCTTCTCGGAGCAAGTAGAGGCAAAGTCTTATGGGTATGAGCCGGGATTTTTTTCGTTTAATGTATCAGGGGGAAGGTGCGAGACTTGCAAGGGTGTGGGGTATCAGAAAATGGAGATGTACTTTTTTGAAGACCTTTACGTGAAATGTGAGGAATGCAGTGGGAAGAGATACAGACCAGAGGTTCTACGGGTTACCTATAGAGGTAAAAACATAGATGAGGTTCTGAACATGACTGTGGATGAAGCTGCCGAAATGTTTTCGGATATTCCCCAGATAAAAAATAAGCTATTACTAATGAAAGATATCAGGCTTGGCTATCTCAGGCTTGGTCAGCCCGCAACAACGCTTTCAGGTGGTGAGGCGCAGAGACTTAAGATATGTGCGGAGATGGCTAATCCCCCCTCACCCCCCTTTAACAAAGGGGGGAGGGGGGGGATTTATAGGGGCATCCTTTATATCCTCGATGAACCGACGATCGGATTACATTTCAGGGATATTAAGGCACTGCTTGATGTATTTAACAGGCTTGTTGAAGCAGGCAACACAGTGCTTGTTATAGAGCACAATCTGGATATGATTAAGGCAGCAGACTGGATTATTGACCTTGGCCCTGAAGGCGGTGACAGGGGTGGAATGATTATCTTTGAGGGAACTCCTGAGGATATTGTTAAATCAAAAGATTCATATACAGGAAAGTATCTTAAAAACTATTTGTAGTCTTCTCGGTAAGGAAGCAATCGTAATCTGCCTGCAAATTTTTATTGGAATGACGCTTAATGGAACATTTTGATCGGATAGCAGAGCATTATGATAAGGTGTTCCCCGAACATATAACGGATCATTACTACCGCAAGCGGATAAATTTCTTAACAGGATTGATAAAAAGGGGTAAAGTCTTAGATGTCTGTTCAGGAACAGGCAGGATATCTGAGGGCTTAATAGAAAGAGGCTTTAATGTTGTAAGTCTGGATCTATCCATGAATATGCTTATGGTTAGAAGGCATGTCAATGGTTATCAACCTGTTAACGGAATTTCTTATGAGCTTCCCTTTAAATCTAATGTCTTTGATATGGTTATTTCAATAGCCTCACTACACCATATCGCTGACAGAGCAAAAATACAAAGTACTATAAGCGAGATGAAGCGTATAATAAAAAAGGGAGGATATATTGTCCTGTGGGATCATAACCCATTAAATCCGTACTGGAAATTCATTATGAAAAGAGTACCTCAGGATACAGGACTGGAAAGGCTGATCAGCGTGAGTGAACTAACTGCACCTTTTGCATCTGATAATTACTCCTATAAGGTTTTTAGAAGGGGCTTTGTCCCTGATTTCGCTCCTAAAAGGTTGATGAAATTATTTAAAATAATAGAGAGATTATTTGAATGGTTACCCTTGCTTAATTTATTTGCGGCTCACAATGTAGTAGTTATAAAGAGATTGTGAATGGCATCATACTTGTCCAAAATAGATGTTTAAACCCTTGATATTACTTGTTTTGAAAAACGAGATTCCTCGCGTAGTCTACCCTGAGCGAGATTCTTCAGTCGCTTCGCTCCTTCAGAATGACAGAGAGCGAAGGGCTCGGAATGACAAACCTGCGTTTGTCATTGCGAGGCAAAGCCGAAGCAATCTCTATTTTGGACACTAATGTAAATGGCATATTATGTGGGATAATAAGACTGTTTCAGTAATTTTTCCGACATATAACGAAAAAGATTCAATCTATGCCTGTATTAATGAGCTTTTCGATACAGGGTTAGTGGATGAAATAGTCGTTGTAAATAATAATGCTGTAGCCGGCACATCAGAAGAAGTTAAAAAGACTAAAGCAAGAGAGGTCTTTGAACAAAAGCAGGGTTATGGATATGCTATCCGGAGGGGATTTAAAGAGGTATCAGGCGACATAATAGTCATTAGCGAGCCGGATGGAACATTCAGCGGGCATGATATACGAAAGTTACTGGCTTATTCAGAAGATTTTGATGCGGTTTTAGGGACAAGGACAACAAGTGTCCTCATATGGAAAGGCTCAAATATGGGAGTATTTCTGAAATGGGGGAACTGGGCAGTAGCTAAAATGATGGAATTTCTTTTTAATACAACAACCCTTACCGATGTCGGCTGTACGATGAGACTTATTAAAAAAAAGAGGTTAGATGAGATTATAGATAAATTTACCATAGGTGGCTCTCACTTTGGTGTAGAAATGATGCTACTTATTATCCTGCACAAAATTAAATTTATAGAGATTCCTCTTAATTATAAACCCCGCATAGGAGAATCATCGGTAACTGGTAGCAAAATTAAGGCATTTCTCCTGGGCGCTACGATGATATGGACGATATTAAAATATCGAATCCTCAGTATATTTACCCCGCACCACAGAAAGCCAAAGATATAAACCCGTGGTGCGGGTTTACTAAAAATTTTACTTAATTTTTTTCTGATTCATTAACAGGTAAAGGGCCTGGCAGTAGTTTGCAGTGATGTTATTCGGGTCGAGTGAAAGGGCTTTTTTAATAAACAAAGATGTAGTATCGTCAGATATCCCCTTAAGTAATAAAGCTAATGCAATACTTGAGTAGTATCCCGGATTGTTCTTGCCGACTCCTTTTATGCCTTCGCTGATTATCTCGTCATAGATTGATGATTTTGGTTGATTATATCGAATTATTATATCTTTAAATTTAGGTATATCTCTAACAAATATCAAAACATTTCCATCCGAGTATATTAATTTCCACGTATCTTCTTGTATAAGCTTAAAAATAAGAGGATAGATGTTACCGGAATAAAGATTTACTGCCTCATGAACAATTATTTCTGCATTCATGTCCTCTAATAAATCTTTCCAGCTTTTATCTCTAATCATATCATCCTCCGGTTTGTATTTTTCGTTATCTACACTGGTAATATTAACACTTCCAATGGCAGCCGGTATTAATCTGTTAATATTTTCTAATTGTTCCCTGATTGAATCGAATTCACCTTCAATTATGGAACTTATCTTAATCCTGTGTTCACTAATATACCGGGAATCGGCATATACCCTTGATTCAGGGAATGTCCTGAATATAAGGAATGCAGATTTGTTGTATGAACTGAAGATGTTTCCGAATAATTTATTTTTTATTAAAAAGTTTGATGCACTGACTGGATAGAAAGCACTGTCATTAAATCTATAGATATTCTCATCCCTGAATGGATTTGAACCAAATATGAGAAGCGAAAAAAATATGATTATTAAAATATTTATGCCGTATCTCATTTTCAAGGCCATCTCTGGTTTTGACCCAATCGGGATATATCTGAATGTGGCTGCTGCAACTATCGAGAAAAGGGGTATATATCTTATGCTGATTAATGCAGGTGCTATAGAAAATAATAATAAAAATAAAGGATTAAAAGCACGTCGCTTAATAAAAATTATCATCATAACCATTGCGATAAATAGATAAAACCAGAAGCTGTAAATCACTTTCGATGGGTTGATTTTCATAATTTTATAAGGCGATTGGTATTCTTCTACAAAGTAAAAGAGACTCCGCGAATGAGTTGTGAATGCATATAAAAAAGCCTTGTAAGTGTTCGGGTTTATCAATGAAACCAGGATAGAAATGATACAGAAGAAGACAAGATAATAAAGTTGTTTTGAGGATAACGGTTCAGGAGGTTTCATGGAGGATTTGTTACAGGTATAATATTTAATGCCCTCTGAAAGGATATATATTAAAATTAGAACAATTCCATAGATAAAACCCCCATGCATATTTGCCCACAGGATCATTAGAAAAGGCATCGGGAGTAAATAATTAATAGATTTCTTCTCTTTATATTTTTCGATGAGAAATATCACAATAGTAGCAAATAAAAATGTAAAAATCTGGGGTCTTATTGCTGAGAAATCTCTTAGTACATTAAATGTAAACCCTCCAGTTATAAAGAGTGATACATAAAAGCCTTTATTTCTTATCAAATACCATAAAAGTACGATTATAGATGTGAATATGGTTGCTCCCGTTACTACGAGCCCAAAAGGTCCGTAAATTTTGTAAATCAGGAAGAAGAGTATCTGTGACAACCAGTATTGTGTGAGGATAAATTTTCCTATAAAAGGAATCGGATCATCTGCAAAGGAAAATGGGTCTGATGTCGGTATGGTTTTATTGAGAAAAATATATTCGCCTGTTTTTAAGTGCCATGTCGTATCGGGGTCTAAAACGGGTTTTATAAAGGATATAAATACATACAGAAAAAAAAGGAAAACAATCAATATCCTGAGTTTTTTTTCAACTTCTGTGTTTTTCATATGCTCCAGTTACTAATGAGGTCATTAGTATGGCGACATAGTTTCGTCTGTTTGTCATTCTCCGGCTCGACCGGAGAATCCAGTTCCTTTCTCTGGATTGCCCGATCAAGTCGGGCAATGACGATCATGTATCCTTGCTTATGGCCGTCTTAGTATAACAAATCTTTTTATACTATTTTGGTATTGTCCTTATAAGTTTTTCAGCATATCTGCCTTTCCTTTTATGCAACTGATAGGTGGATTTAGGTAAAATAGTATAAAGTGAGGTGCTTTTCATTATAGGACATAGATAGTATATCAACGTCCTTTATTTAATACGATGCCCTCTTATATAACAAAAAGACTTCTTTTAATGATTCCTTTAATCTTTGGAATCACCCTGATAACATTTATAGTCATACACCTCGCACCTGGCAGCCCTGTTGAGGTTCAGACAGAGATGTCACTCAAGGTATCTGCCCAGGCAAAGGAAAATCTTAAAAAGCTCTACGGCCTTGATAAACCTTTGCATATTCAATATGTTGACTGGCTAAGGAGGTTTGTTAACCTCGATTTCGGAAAATCCTTTGTGGATGGCAGAAAGGTCATTGATAAGATTGTTGAGAGAATACCAATAACCTTAACCATTAATATTCTCTCGTTGATACTCATATTTATTATTGCAATACCTATTGGTGTCCTCTCTGCAACGAAACAATATTCGCTCTTTGACAAACTCTCCACCGTCTTCGTCTTTGTCGGTTTCTCAACCCCCACCTTCTGGCTCGCCCTTCTGCTCATGATACTGTTTGGTGTTAATATGGGCCTTCTTCCGATATCGGGTATTCAGAGTATAGATGTATCAGAGATGGGGCCTTTTGAAAGGTTGTTAGACTGGATCAAACACCTTGTTCTGCCTGTTGGGGTTTCTGCATTCGGGGGGATTGCAGGATTAAGCCGCTACAGCCGTTCAAGCATGCTCGAGGTGATAAGGCAGGACTATATCAGAACGGCGAAGGCAAAAGGACTGACCGCTTCAGAGGTTGTCTTCAAACATGCCTTCAGAAACGCACTTATGCCGATTGTCACAATCCTGGGGCTTTCTGTACCCGGGCTTATCGGTGGGGGAGTTATATTCGAGACGATCTTTGCTATACCGGGAATGGGACAGCTTTTTTATTCATCTACTATGGCGAGGGACTATCCTACAATAATGGGGATTCTTGTAATAGGAGCAGTCCTGACATTGTTTGGGAATCTGATTGCAGATGTATCATATGCATTGGTTGACCCTCGATTAAGGGTCAGAAAATGAGACTTTTAAGGGTTGTAATTAAAAGGTTCTCAAGAAACAGACTTTCTGTTGTAGGTGCAGTGACAGTACTTTTACTGATAACTATCTCTCTGCTTGCGCCTTTTATATCACCATATGATCCTACGGCAATAGATGTGCGCCATACACTTTCACCCCCGAGCAAGGCGCATCTACTCGGGACAGATGAACTCGGAAGGGATCTGCTTTCGAGGATAATCTGGGGGAGCAGGGTTTCTTTGAAGGTCGGTTTTGTTGCAGTGGGTATTGCAATAATGATCGGCATTGTTATTGGAGCAATAGCTGGCTTTTATGGAGGGAAGGTAGATGCAATATTGATGAGATTTGTAGATATAATGCTTGCATTCCCGACATTTTTTCTTATCCTTGCTGTCATTGCAATCCTTGAACCGAGCATATTTACGATCATGGCTGTAATAGGCGTTACAAGCTGGATGGATGTAGCAAGACTTGTGAGGGCAGAATTCCTTACATTAAAGGAAAGGGATTTTGTTAGTGCTGCCATGGCCATTGGTGCGAGTGACAGAAGGCTTATATTCAGGCATATCCTTCCAAATGCCCTTTCACCTGTGTTTGTTGCAGCAACATTCGGGGTTGCCGGTGCAATACTCATTGAGTCAAGCCTTTCATTTCTTGGACTCGGTGTCCAGCCTCCAGACCCAAGCTGGGGGAATATCTTAACATCGGGAAAGGACAACATAGAAATTGCGTGGTGGTTATCACTTTACCCGGGTCTTGCAATATTGATAACGGTCTTAAGCTATAACCTTGTCGGCGAAGGTCTCAGGGATGCACTTGATCCGAGACTGTGGGAGGCAGAAAAGGAATAACCAAAATTCATTTTGATCAGGCAGGCATGGCATTCAAAAGGTCAGGGACAGATTTCAGCCTGTCTTCTGTTTGATACTCCAGTATCTCCAATAAGGAATTGCCTCAACTATAAGCTTCTCTTTTTGGAACTTTGTTTCAGTGTCAAGGGTGATAAGTAATGCTCTCTGGAGATTATTCCTCTCCATGAACTTTAAAAGAGTCTTAACATCGTCTTTACTTATTTTTTCTTTTATCTTTATCTCAACTGGCAAGACATTTCTATCCTGAGTATGTATTATGTCAATCTCTTCTTTCTGAGGCGTCTTTAGAAAAAATCTTGCATTAAGATTATTTATGAAGAACTGCTCCAAAACAGACGGAAAATCTGCCTGTGGATTCAGCACTAAGGTAAAGGCTGTATTGGAGGGGTAGAGTTTTTTTACTTTCTTCTCACTTGTAAGAATATTCCTGGAATAGTTATAAAGCTTCTGTAAAAACAGGGCGTATTCAAGATATGATATGTAGTTGGCAATCGTCCTCTGGTCGACATTCAGATCATTGCTGAGGTTTTTATAATCGAGATAAAAACCTGGCCTTGACGCAGTAATGGTTAATAGTTTCAGAAGCAGTTCCGGCAGATCAAGCTTAAAGGTCTGTGGTATGTCTACAAAGATAACCCGCTCAAGCAGACTCTCTTTAAGATATTTTTTAAGCATATGCTCATCCAAATTAAGGGCCTCAATAAAACCGCCTGTCTTCAGAAACACTCTCATGTGCCGTTTTAGATCCTTCTCAAAAATCTTTTCCCTGTTTTTGTCTATCTTCACCCCTTTGAAATCAAGATACTCCTCAAAATCCAGTGGCTTGACTACAAAGTCAAAGAATCTTCCTGCCAGGCTTTCTCTTGTTCCCCTCCACATAGTTATCTGGGCTGAGCCGGTTAGAAATATTTTTAATTTCGGGTTTGCATCATAGAGAAGCTTTACCTTTGAAGGCCAACCTTCCAGTTTCTGTATCTCGTCAAGTAATATAAAAACCTTCTTTTTAGAGATATCCTCCCGGAGTATATCTATCTCATATTGTTTGATAAGGTCTTCCAGGTCATACCTCATCTCATCAAACGAGAAATATAAAATGTCATATGGATTTACACCGTTTCGAAGGAGTTCATCTATAATCTGGTACATAAGAGTTGTTTTGCCAACCCTTCTTAATCCGGTGAATAGCACTATCTGACGTTTGTCTATATACTTGATGACCTCACTGAATATCTTTCTCCTTCTTCCGAGGAATTCCGTGGATACCATTCCATCCCGCCACCAGGGGTTAAAGTTTTGTAATTCCATTAGCTCTCCAATGTCATCGTTTTTTAATTTCAGTTACATTATATTGAACTTGATTGATACTGTCAAGTAAACCTCACACCTCACTTTCGCGGGGCGCGAGGACTGCGCGGGTGGGGGCTTTAAACCCCACCCTTGCAAAAGGAATTTTTCGAGCCTATTCATCCCCCTGCTAAAGCACGGGGCTTTCTGGGATGCGGGGTAAAAACTGGAGGGTGGGAGAACCCCTGTGGGCGGTGGCGGCAGCGAAGCGAGATACGACCTGACGATCCCGAAAGCTTTCTTATAGCCAGGTCTAACAATAAGGCGGATTTTTCATGGAAAGGTGACAACTCATCATGGGCATATACAAGGACGTTAGTGTCGAAGAAGACACTAACGCTTTGCATATATTTTTTCTCTTTTCAGGTATTCCTTTTTTACCCCTAACTTGAACGTATTGAAGCGATAAGGTTTTTTCTCTAACGGCAATATAATAACCTCTACATTGGTTCCCTCATTCAGTTTCTTACCCAAAGGAATCTTTTTGAGAACGATATTGCTGCCTTTTATAACCCCTTGTGCTTTCATTGGTTTCTCCTGTTCCTGATCTTGGCATATTATATCAAATAAATTCATTGAGGGGAAACAACAACTACTCTCTCTTTCTTTTTTGGTAAATTGGCTACGCCCCGGAGAATGCAGCATTAACCGTTAGAATCGCCTAATCAGATCATTGAAGCTCAACAGGAAGCCGCAGAAAATGCTGAAAGCGTCTTGCGAGGCAATCGATTTTCCTCCACAACATTTCTCCCTCCCTTATTAGTTCAGTTAGTCAAGAACGTTATAGGATGTCCCCCACGGCATTCACGTTTGAAACCATATTCAGACAGAGATAGGTTTAATAGCATATTACCTGCTATATTATAAATATGAAAATGAAGATGAAAAATAGATTTTTTACCTCTTTACTGATTCTTGGAGTTGTAATATTAATTTTCATATTTGCCGGACTCAAGTATATGACAAATATGCCGGACCATTCTTATTCAGGTCCTTTTCAACCTCTTTCATCAAATGAAAAGTTTTTAAAAGATGAATTACAAAATCATGTATTAATGTTATCAAATAATATAGGCGAAAGAAACATTTGGCATTATGATCAACTGGTCACCTCTGCAAATTATATTGAGAGTGTATTTAAAGACTTGGGATACAACGTAACGAAACAAGAATATCGAATTAATAATGTAACAATATGGAATCTTGCTGCTGAAATAGTTGGAACGTCTAAACCTAAAGAAATTATCCTTATAGGTGCCCACTATGACTCAGTCAATGGAAGTCCTGGTGCTAATGATAATGCATCTGGCGTTGCAGCTTTACTTGAGATTGCTCGCTTACTTAAAGATAGTGCTTACTCTCGAACAATTCGATTTGTTGCATTTGTTAATGAAGAACCTCCATTTTTTCAAACCAATGATATGGGCAGTCGTGTATATTCTTCTCAAGTTAAGCAAAAAAAAGAAAAAATTATTGCAATGCTATCACTTGAAACAATAGGTTATTATTCAGATCAAATAGGAAGTCAACAATATCCATTCCCTTTTAGCTTATTCTATCCTAAGACGGGGAATTTCCTTGCTTTTGTAGGTAACATTTCCTCCAGATTGTTGGTTCATCGTGCTATAGATATTTTTAGGAGAAATATATCTTTTCCGTCTGAAGGCATTTCGGCACCTGGATGGATCACTGGCATAGATTGGTCAGATCACTGGTCTTTCTGGCAGGAAGGTTATCAAGCTATTATGATTACTGATACCGCTTTATTTCGCTATAAATATTATCATTCCGCGCAGGACACTTATGAAAAACTTAATTATACCCACATAGCTCGAGCTGTTATGGGAATTGCCCAAGTTGTTAGAGACCTTTCTGAAACCGGCATGAAATAGAATTATTTACAATGTGAAATTGCAAGCAGCCGTTCGTACTATTTCGTTTCTGTCTTCAATCAAGGTCCTCAATAATGCCATATAATCATCATTAAGATTTTGGAAGTTATCTACTAAAGCTTCAGCGACCCATTTCCTCACCCTTGGATCTTCGTGTCCTGCAAAAGCTTGGAAACTTTCATAGAATTCTTCATGAAGATCATCGAAATTATTCATAACCGCCCATATTAACCATTCGATTACTGCGGGCTCGTATTTATCTGATAGTTGAATCAACTCACTTCTAAATTTATCTGACAGATCTTGTAGATTATATTCAATAGCTCCAATAATTGACCTTTGAACTTGCGGATATTTTGTATCATGAAGCAATTCTATAATTACTTTTTCTAATGCTTTTGGATTTTGTTCGATATTATCGGCAACAGCCTCACCTGCACTTATTCTTACCCATGTATCATCTTCATCACTTTTAGTGAGTTTAATTAATGCATTTTGAGTTATTTCACTCAACGCATTAAAATTTGATGCTATTGCCCAAGCCACACGTCGTCTTACTTCTGAGGGGTAATTTCTATTTGTAAAGCTTGCTGCTATATTTTCAAGCTTTTCTCCACATTCAGTGGCATTATCGAGAATCGCACATGCTACCAAAGCATTCAGTTCTTGTCTTTCATCTGCCTCTAAATCCTGTTGGTTTTCGAACAATCGCATTAGACAGTTTATAAAGACATCTCTCTTCTCCTTATCCCTTGGCATATTTGTCGCAAGAGACTGTCCGAGGGCACATCTTATTCTGTAATCCTTTTCTGTTTTAATAATGTGAGCAATATGGTTAATGTTAGATTTATCAAGATACTCTGCGGCACGCGGCAAGCCAATAGCCGTAATCAGTCGCGCATTGCTGTCATTCATATTTATAAGTAATTTAAAAGTCTTATTCAGCAGAGATTGAATATCAGCATCTTTTTGAATGAACTTATCAATTGCTTCCAGAATGGAAGAATGTAGGATATAGCACCAGCCGGAATCATACCATTTTAGCCATAACTTAAATTTTGCTTTATAACTCTCGAATAAACGTGTGCTTTCATTGTTGTCGATTTGCATTTGTCTGATTACCCTATTAAAATATTTTGATAGTAGCTTAGTATCTCAACTTTCGCACATCAAAATTTGCAGCCGAGCCTTGAAAAACAAGGGCAGAGCTGAAATAAAATTACTTATGAAGTCTTGAATTTTCTTCTCGGGGAGAAACAGGAATCTATACAGCCTCTCTCT
>JBFLZS010000020.1:0-48282 GCA_040756135.1 Nitrospirota bacterium | reverse complement strand
GCGGCAAATGGGTAACTGTTTATATTGAACTTCCTGAAGGATACGATGTGCATGATATCATCGTATCATCCATTCTCCTTGAAGGCACAGTACCCGCTGAGCAACGGCCTTACTGTATCGGAGATCATGACAAAGATGGAATACCAGACCTGATGGTTAAATTCAACAGGAATAGTGTAATAAACATCTTACCGGAAGGAGACAATGTCCTTGTTCACGTAACAGGCACTGTGGGAATAATTACTTTTGAAGGTGTTGATACGATTAGGGTGATTCATTAAGACTTAGTTCCCCATCCATGATAATGTCAAAGTCATGAGAACTTTCTTGACCAACAGAATCGACAGTTTTAAAGTGCATAAATTTTTGTATAATTTTCAATAAGTTTAAAATGACAATGACATAACCGTGTTCCCACCCTTGAACCCATATATTTCTTGTTGTAATATATAGCTTAATGAGGATTTCAGGCGGTCTTGCAAAAGGGAGACGGACAGCAACTAAAAGGCTTTTTTCAAAGGTATCAGACGGGGAAAAACTCAGACCGACTTCTTCTAAGGTCAGAGAAGCACTTTTTGACATAATAAGGGAGAAAATCGAAGGTGCTATCTTTGTTGACCTCTATGCGGGTACAGGAACAGTAGGGCTTGAGGCATTGTCAAGAGGTGCAGGGAAGGCTATATTTGTGGAGCCGAATGAATTGAGGTTCAGGACGATTAGAAAAAATGCTGATGAATTTGGATTTCGAGAAAGGGCGTTGATGGTTAAAGGCAGGGCATACGAATTCCTTAAAAAGCTATCAGTTGGTAAAGAGAGCTTTGATATTTTTTTCCTTGATCCGCCGTACCATTCAGAGGAGATAAGTAAAATCCTTCCATTAATTGAAGAAAAAGGACTTTTAAAAGAAGATGGCATTGTAATAGTGGAGCACTTTTTTAAGAAGACATTGCCGGAAATAGCAGGCAAATTGAAAATAGACAGAAGCTATAGATATGGAGATACAATGCTGACACTTTACTCGGTTAGAAAGTCCCCTTCGGGCGAGGTAAAAAATAAACCCAAACTTTCTAACGGAGTTTATAGAAAGGTTTGAACATGAAAAAGATAGCGATCTATCCGGGTACCTTTGACCCTATAACCAACGGGCACCTCGACCTTGTCGAAAGGGCCCTCATGATATTTGACGAGGTGATAATTGCTGTGGCACAAAGCCAGAGAAAGCAGCCTCTTTTTAGTATTGAGGAGAGGTTGAATCTGATAAGATTGGCAATTAAAGGATTTGAGAGGGCAAGGGTTGAGGCATTCAATGGTCTACTTGTTGAATACGTGAATAAAAAGAAGGGAGTAGCAATTCTTCGTGGTTTAAGGGCAATCTCTGACTTTGAGTATGAGCTCCAGATGGCTCACATGAACAGAAGGCTCAACACAAATATCGAGACGGTATTTATGATGCCAAGTGAGGATTACAGCTTCCTGACTTCAACTATAGTAAAAGAAATAGCATCTTTTGGTGGCGATGTAAAAGGTTTTGTACCGGTTGGCGTTGAAAGGGCACTGACAGAGAAGTTTAAGATAGTAGAGGATATGGTGGAATGATACGCGGTGAACTTACTATTCCGCCTCACTTCAATCCGGATAAGGTGGGTGAGATTTGGAAAGTCTCCTATCAGGAAAGGGCTGAAGAAGCACGGAAGTGGGTAAATCAACATAACATAAAACCTTCGGCTGATGACATGTTTAAAATCTGTTTAGTAGCTGTAGACATACAGAATACATTTTGTATCCCCAAGTTTGAGCTATATGTTGGCGGGCGTTCAGGCACAGGGGCAATTGACGATAATCGAAGGCTCTGTGAATTCATTTACCGAAATCTTAATGTGATTACGCAGATTTGTCCCACGATGGATACGCACCAGGCGATGCAGATTTTCCATTCAATCTATCTGGTCAATGATGCCGGAGAACATCCGGCACCCTTCACACTTATTTCTGAAGAAGATGTTCGGAAAGGTGTTTGGAGGTTTAACCCCTCTCTTTGTCACAGTTTGCATATCTCCGAAGATTTTGGACAGCGACATCTCCTCTACTATACAAAGAAACTGAAGGAGGGCGGCAAATATGATTTGACTATATGGCCCTACCATGCCATTCTGGGAGGCATAGGTCATGCGCTTGTTGCGTCTGTTGAAGAGTCTATCTTTTTCCACGGCGTAGCCCGATACAGTCAGCCGGACTTTCATGTCAAAGGAGACAAGCCTTTTACCGAACATTACTCAGTTCTTGGCCCCGAGGTGACAGAAGGTTTTGATGGAAAACCGATTGGACAGAAGAGCGATAAATTTTTCAAGAAGCTTTTGCAATTTGATGCCGTCATCATCGCCGGACAGGCCAAGAGTCACTGTGTGGCCTGGACGATTGACGATCTGTTAGCAGGCATTCTTATTCAAGACAGGCAACTTGTCGAGAAGGTATACCTCCTTGAAGATTGTACGTCCCCTGTTGTTGTACCCGGTGTTATAGACTATACTGACCAGGCAAACGCTGCATTCCAGAGGTTTGCCGATGCCGGAATGCATTTAGTCCGATCCACAGATCCCATTAAGAACTGGCCTGGTATAAGGCTATAGAGATGGATAGTCTCCAACTAAGCCAATTTTCTCTAAGATGGCAATCTCCAGCCTTCTCTGTGCACCATATGGAAGATTTTCGGAAATGGTGAGACCTGCAGCGCCCTGTATGGAAACTAGGATGGATGAATTATTTCGGGATCGGCATGAAATACAGCGAGCTGTGGAGTTTGATCATTGGCTGCGCAGGCGTGTCCGAATGTGCTACTTGAAACAGTGGCGCAGGGCAAGAAGGCGTATAGGTGAACTTATTAAGCTTGGTTCCCCGAAGTATCAAGCGATATTGACGGGACTGAGCAGAAAAGGTTACTGGCATCTTGCAAAGACATTGTCAACGAATTGTGGCTTATCCAATGGGTATCTCGAAAAACAGAGGCTCGTTTCTATTCGCATACTGTGGATTGGTGGTTCGACAGGCTCACCATGACAATTGTCATCCTGAGCTTGTCGAAGGATCTGCGAACCGCCCATCGCGGACCCGCATGATGGGTGTTGTGGGGAGGGACGGTTAAACGCCGCCCCTTACCCGATTATGTAATTTCATTTATTGCTTGTTAAGGTCTGTTGTTCTGGTGTGCCATTTCTTCTACGGTTAGGATTCATTTATCCCTCCTTCCAGAGGTCAACCCATCTTTTGTAAGAATTAAATTTTATTTCACTGCGTTGCCAATTTATTTTAATAACTTTTGTCTCATTGTCTTCAACTAAGCTCGTCAAGGCTTCTTTTGTAATCTCAACACCTCGTGGGTTTGTTCCCGCTTTAGGAAGCTTAATGTATTCCTTTCTTCCTATTTTATCATTGATTTGTTTATTGTAATTAAAGACTCGCGCTTAACAACTGATGGAACTTTTATTCCTGTCCGGATAATTTCGTCTCCTTCGATTAAATATTGGGTGGGTTCTTGACTTCTTGAAATGTTAGAAGTACAGACAGCTATAATTAAATCATTGAGTCTTTTGTTGTTTAAATCTTTTGAGACAATTAAAGCAGGTCTAAGTTTAAATTCCTTTAATTCTGACGTTGGCAATGGTACTTTGCAAAGGACTACATTACCTCTGCTTAAATTCATCCTTGAAGACCTCATCATAAATATCACTTTCAGAACTAAGCCAATCTATGTAAGTTTTTGAACCTGCTTGCATTCTGAATAATTCTTCCATCTCTTCTTTATTTTTTAAATAGTTGGCAAAATCTATAATCTCATTCAATTTGCTCTCTGGCAATACATCAATTATTTCATCAAGCTTTTGCTTAGCTTCGGAGATTTGCATATTACCTCCACTTTTGTGTCATCGAAAAATAGATTTTAAATTAGAATTTTAATGACCGCTGTTACTTCCGAGCACCCCTTCACTGATATTACCTCTCATCGGTCCGGAATATCAGCTAACCAGTCTTTTTCTCATTAATTAAAGAAGCTCACTACTTGTTACATCCTTTACTCATACCCCGACTGGTAGTTTGTCTCCTTTGTGGGAAGGGTATAGTATTATCCAAGCACCAAGTTTGGTGCCCATGTTAATCACCTCCTCTCGTAATGTATAATTTACAATACCTTTCAGTTTCTGACAAGTGCTTCCTCCCAATTTGTCCATAGACAATGGTGTCTTTTTTATATTCATTCTATTCATACAACGACAAAAATCACTGGTGGCTATTAGCCATCCAGCGGATTTGATTGTTAGGCATTTTTTCTAATCAATTTATTATCAAGTTCAAGTTCGTAGGAGAGGATTGTTTTAATGTTCATCTTCTTGGAGGCATTAAGAATTTCTATTCCGACTATTTTATTTTCAGATGTCGTATCTAAATTAACACCCTCAGAAATCTCAACAACACCATCCGGTTTCTGATTTCCTAATTTAATATATATGGCATCAACTTCATTATCGTAATGAACTCTCATTTCTTCCTCCCTTTCTTTAGTGGATAGTTTGTTATTACTGTCATTAAATCTTCTTCAACAGAGACAGCTATCTTCAAAGGATACTTAAATCCCCGAACATCTTTAATAATTTCATGCTCCCCTTGATGCAGATTCATGTTTGCTAAAATATCCGTTACTGTCGTTTCAGAAATCCCATAAAGTTTTGCCCGCCTTTTAGCATGGCGTGAAAATTTTATCTCCATGAAATATCACCCTTCTAAATTATATCTTTTTTAGCAAAAAAGAGGTATTTTTATCGCTGCAATGCCTAAGGGCGATTCGTTAGGCACTAATATTTATCGCTATCTTCCACTATAACCGATTGATAAAAGAATTATTCCCCCTATTGTACATAAAATAAATAGGCCCCAAAGAGTGCCACGACCTGTTTCTTCTGTGGCTTTATCTTTGGCTGTAACGGCTCTAAAAAATAATGCTGCACCTGATAAAGCACCCAAAATTAGAAGCCCAATGCCTAATAACCATAGTATCTGAGCCATATATTCTCCCTGCTAAAAATTATCTTGCCTAATGCGGCGCTGAGCGGTGCCCAGAGGGCATCCGTCTCCTGTGCCTGGTTCTCCCCGCAGCGGAGCGGAGGGGAGAATCAGGCATCACCGCTCAGCGCTTGTTAGCCGCGTCTATAGCCAATTCCAATCTGGTAAAGTCGGATAGAAGACTCTCGATCGTCTTTTGGAATGATGCAGGTTCAAACGCGTAAATACCTTGCCACTGTTGGCGCTCTTTATCAGTTGGATACCGGTAAACTTGATCGACTGGCTCTTTGTCTTTCTTGGCCTTTTCACGTTCTTCAGGGGAAAAGCCCAGATATTCAGTTCTAAAAGGCATATCCCAGGAAAGATCGACCTCTGGGTAAAGTCTATCAAATGTCTCTTTCAGTTCCTCTATGCGGAGATGGAACTTCTCATCTGGTGATCGGTTTAGAATGGCTCCTTTGAGAAAGAGTTCAACAGCATGATGCGCCAAGAACAAGACAACGCATGCACTTGGGTAGCCGAGTTCCTCATCCGATTCATCAAAGTTCTTACATAGTTTTGAACTGGCCTCCAAGTATGCTTTTGCAAAGCTGAAGAATTGTTTCTCTTTGGGCAAATATTGAGCCTTCCAAGAACCGGTCATTCATTCACCTACCTGCCTTACGGCTAACGCTGCGGATGGGCGCACGTCTTTTTGTGTGCTCATCCGTTTGTTAGCGCGCCTCTATTTTTCTTTATTCTGCGCGCTCAACACTGGATCGCAGCACCTCAAACTACGTTCTTTCTTTTCTATCCGCAGCGTTAGCGCAGACACAGTTGTTTTTATTAATTCTTTTTTTGTTAATGAGATGTTTGATGAAATTATCATAATTTATATTACCTATTTGTTGCCTTTTTATTTATGCCTTTTAATTATTTCTGCGTTTATTTCTGCGCTCTGGCGGCGCTTCGCCGCCCTGCGCCTGTCTGCGCTGACAATAATTATACCAAATTGGTTTTATTGACCAAAGTATATCACAATAAATGGCAAAATATAACTATAATTTCTTTTAAAACATGATTTTAATAGTTGCGTTACTTGGTAAAATATGGATAATATCTGACTATACCAAATTGATATAGTGAGGATTTTATGGCAAAAGAGAGCATATTACCTGATTTCCAGGCGTTCTTGCGAAACCGAAATCTTGTTCACGAAAAGTATATTCCCTATTTTGCCCACTGGGTCAGCAGGTTTCTCTATTTCTGTAATAATAATACGCAGTCCGATCATGCAAGGCTTATTTTGGAATTCATGGATTCATTGAGAAAAGATAAAAATATGTTGGACTGGCAACTTCGGCAGGCACAGCAGGCGGTGCAGCTTTATTTGTCCAACTTTAAAGGGAAAATTGCCATAGACGCAATGCCTTCATCACCACACTCATCTGAGTACAGCCATGATATTTCTCAAATAATCAAGGAGATGAAGCGGCTTATTCGCCTGAAGCATTATTCCTACAGTACTGAACGTAGTTATCTTGACTGGGCAAGGCGATTTTTCCAGTATGTTCATGCGACAAAGGGAAATGATATTTTGTTTACTCCTGATGACATCAAACAGTATCTCAGCCATCTTGCCATTAAGAAGCGGGTTTCGGCATCGACACAGAATCAGGCATTTAATGCACTGCTTTTTCTGTTTCGCCACTCATCTTCTGATGAAGGGTGTCAACATCAGAGAGATTCAGGAACTGCTTGGTCATAAGAGCGTTGAGACTACAATGATTTATACTCATGTCCTGCGCGATATGAGAAATGCCCATCAAAGTCCATTGGATGAACTTTATCTCTCAAAGTAAGGAGGCACAACACCTCCCTCGATCATAGCTTCAGAAGGCTTTCAAGGCCGCAGTGGGGAAATATGCATGTAAAAACACCTTATAAAATTGTATATAGAATATTAGTAGTGTCCGTAAAAGCTTAGTATAGTGTCATGCTGAACCCTGTGCTGAACTTGTTTCAGAATCGTTTCAGCATCTAATGAATGAGACCCTGAAATAAATTCAGGGTGACAAAAGAAGGATTCCGAACAAGTCGGAATGACAAGAAGAGGAGATTTTTATAAATGAAGATAGCCTTTGTTTTTCCCGGTCAGGGTTCTCAATATGTGGGAATGGGGAAAGAAATCTATGAGAATTTTACTGAGGCGAGAGAGATATTTAAGGAAGCTTCTGAAGCACTTGGTTACGATGTTGCTGATTTATGTTTTAACGGACCTGCTGAAGAACTTAATAAGACCTTCAGAACACAACCATGTATCCTCACAGTGAGTATCGCAATCTACAGGGTATTGTCCTCGAAAGGGATAAAGCCTTCAGTAGTTGCAGGGCATAGCCTCGGCGAATATTCAGCACTTGTTGCGGCAGAAGTCTTATCTTTAAAAGATGCTGTGAAGCTCACTGAAAAAAGGGGTCATTTCATGCAGGAGGCTGTTCCGGAAGGTACGGGTTTAATGGCCGCAATCTTAGGTTTAGAGAGGAATAAGGTTGACGTGATATGTAAATCATTAAAATCCGGCTATGCATCACCTGCTAATTACAATTGTCCTGGTCAAATAGTGATTTCAGGTGAAAGAGTTGCTGTTGAGGAGGCGATAAATCTGTGTAAAGAGGCAGGAGCAAAAAGGGCAATACCACTCGCAGTCAGTGTGCCGTCTCATTGCAGATTAATGGAAAATGCATCTAAAAGACTTGCTGAATTTCTTGATACAATAGAATTTAAAGACCCTGTAATCCCTCTCGTTAATAATGCAGATGCCAGATTTCTTACCAGAGCAGAAGATATAAAATTATCTCTCATTCGCCAGCTCAGTAATCCACTTCTGTGGGAGGATTCTATAAAGGCAATAAAGGATTCAGGAGAGGATACATTTATAGAGGTCGGCCCGGGAAAGGTTCTTTCAGGACTGATAAAAAGAATAGTCCCGGAGATGAAGACCCTTAATGTAGAAGATGTTAAGAGTTTAGAGAATACATTAACTTCATTGTAAGGCCATCAGAAATATGAGAAATTATGAGTTATTATAGAAATAAATCTTTATGTACTTAGCGCCACTACAACAGCTTTCATCGTCTTTTTATTTGGAGCTTCTTTGACAGGCATGGCAAGGAAGGAAAAACATATTAATAATATCTTGAATCTTTTATGATTAGTTATCATAATTGTTTTTGTAATGCTTATAATATAACAAAAGGTTTTGCAGTCAAAGCATTTTGGATTAATCATGTAGATAGAGATTATTTCATAGGTATAGCAGTTTATATTAATGAAAAAGGAAAAGAGAGGATTAATAAAGAGGCTTAACAGTTTATGTCCAGTGCAAAAGACAGATTCCCCAACATTCCAGAAAGAATAGAAGGGCTTGGAGAAATGGCATACAACCTCTGGTGGAGTTGGCATCCAGCAGTCAGAATGCTCTTCAAGATGTTAGATCGAGTTGCATGGAAAGAGAGCGGTCATAATCCGGTAAAGATGTTAAGGGAGCTTCCAAGAGAAATTTTGGAATCGTCTGCAAACGACCCGGCGTATCTTCACCACTACGATGTTGAGATTACAAGATTCCATAAAGAGATGGAAACGAAAAGTGGTTGGTTTTCTGAAAACATTGCCGATCCTGAATGTTTACCCATTGCTTATTTCTCTGCCGAGTATGGACTACATCATTCCTTACCCTTTTATGCAGGTGGCCTTGGTTTTTTGGCAGGTGACTATCTTAAAGAATGTAGCGATTTAGGGGTACCTTTAGTAGCTGTGGGCTTTATGTATCCAGAAGGATATTTACGACAGAAGATTCGCTCGGATGGTTGGCAGGAAAATGTTGACGAGGTTCTTGATAGAGATGCTGCTCCTATAACAAGGGTTCTCAATGAAAAAGGAGAACAGCTTATAGTCAAAGTGCCTTTTATTGAACCTTCGATTTATGTAACTTTATGGAAAGTAATGGTAGGTCGTATACCTCTTTACCTGATGGATACGGATATAGAGTTAAACGATCCGTGGAACAGGGTGATATCTGCTCATCTCTATATCGGTGATATTGAACAAAGATTGCGTCAGGAAATCGTCCTCGGCATTGGAGGGAGTGAGATTTTAAATATCCTTGGAATCAAGCACGCTGTACTTCATCTCAATGAAGGTCACCCTGCCTTTGCCATCATGGAAAGGATAAGAGAGAGAGTACAGGAAAAGATGAGCTATGATGAGGCATCTCAACATGTAAGGGCTACCACTATTTTCACCACTCACACACCAGTCCCCGCAGGTCATGACGTCTTTCCCTTCCAACTGATAGATAAATACTTTGGCCACTATTATTATTCGCTTCTCGGTCTGAACCGCGACTCCTTTTTACAATTAGGAATCTCTCCAAAAGAACCTAAAGCCGGTTTTAATATGACTGCCTTCGCGCTGAAGATGTCCGTATATCATAACAGTGTTAGTAAGAAGCATGGCAATGTTACACGCCGTATGTGGCAGCCCCTATGGCCTGATTTGAAAGAAGAGAATATACCAATTGACTATATTACAAACGGAATTCATGTGCCAACGTGGATCGAGCCGAAGATAGAACTCCTCTTCAATAAATATTTGGGTACTAATTGGTTAGAGGAGCACGATAATCCCATAACATGGGAGTTGGTGGATGATATCCCTGACCATGAATTATGGCAGGTCCATTACTGGCTTAAGATGAAGCTGATTAACTTTATCCGGGAGAGAGTTCGGCACCGATGGGTAGAGGATGAAAGCAGTCTTATGAATATTGTGGCTGGAGGGACATTGCTTGATCCATTGACTTTAACTATTGGTTTTGCTCGCCGTTTTGCTTCGTACAAGAGGGCAGATTTAATCTTTTTTGACCTCGAACGTTTAAAAAAACTCTTGAATAATCGCTGGAAGCCACTGCAGTTTATATTTGCTGGTAAGGCCCATCCAGTAGATGATGATGGCAAGAGGATACTCCAGAGGGTATTCAATTTTGCCAAAGACCCTGCCCTTGGTGGCAGGATTGCCTTTGTAGAAAACTATGATGAACAACTTGCACAATACATGACCCACGGGGTGGATGTCTGGCTCAACAACCCCCTTCCACCCCTCGAAGCCAGCGGGACTAGCGGGATGAAGGCATCACTGAATGGCGTTCCGCAACTGAGTATTCTCGATGGATGGTGGATAGAAGGGTTTAATGGGAAAAATGGGTGGGCTTTTGGTGAAGAAGGCGAAGAAAGCAGAGAAACTAAGGACGCAGAAGCTATTTATAATATTCTTGAAAAGGAAATAATCCCGCTCTATTACAAGTTGGCAGATAACGGCATCCCACGTGACTGGGTTAGGGTTATGAAAGAGGCAATTAAAAGCACAGCCCCTGTATTTAGTGCTTGCAGAATGGTTAAGGAGTATGCAAAGAAGTTTTATCAAAATGCACTGAAGTCTGCCTCTGAATAAAGTTTTAAGCTTTTTCATCACATCTGCCTCACAAGTTGAATAAAAGTTATGCAACTGATGGGTTAAATCGGAATCATTTGGATACTTAGTGTCTGTGTATAAATTATAACTCCTCAGTACATTGTATGTGAAAAGTACTGGCTCTAAATTTTATAATGAAAATATCTTAAATATAAAAAGGAGCGGTTATGATTATGATTAAAAAGATTCTTGTTCCTACCGACGGTTCAAAGACTGCAAGGAAATCTGTAGAATATGCTATTGATCTTGCAAAGCAGGTTAATGCAACCATAACATTACTCAGTGTAATAGACAAAAGTCACTTTATACCGCAAACTATGCCTCCAGTGAAAACGCCAACACATTTAATGGAACCAATTGAAGATTATCTGAGGCAGGCTGCTGAAGCGTATCTTAATGAGGCCGAAATATTATGTAAAAAGAATGAAGTTCAATCAAAAAGGGTTATCAGCTCAGGACATCCAGTAGAGGAAATTGTTAAGGAGGCAGAAAAATCAAAGACTGATCTAATCATTATAGGATCTCATGGCAGAAGTGTTATGAAGGCAGCTTTTCTTGGCAGTGTTACTTACGGGGTGATAAATAAGGATACAAAAATCCCGGTCCTTGTTGTAAGAAAGTGATTAAAAACTATCCATAAGGGTACGTTCTGAAGATGACAGCAAGGGAATCCTTTTTGAGCAATAGAATCCTTTTGTAAATTGCATGAACTTTGAAGCAGTTATTATTGGCTGCATCACGGGGTTTTTATCCGCCTTTTTTGGCATCGGGGGCAGTAGTGTAGATACCCCTGTGCTCAGGGTATTTCTTAATCTTCCACCTTTTATCTCTCTTGGAACACCGTTACCATTGACTGTCCTGACAGCAACCATTGCCTCCTTTGCATATAAAAGAGAGCATCTGGTTAATTTCAGGGTTGCCGTCTATAGCATTATTGCAGGAGTTCCTGGAATGGTTTTGGGCTCTTACCTTACTGCCTTTCTTTCAGGAAAGTTCCTCATGCTCTTAACAGCTATTGTGCTCTGTCTTGTAGAGACTGATTTCATAATCAAAACTTTTAAAGAAAAGGCACATATTATGAAAAAACAATTTTATCAACCAGCCGTATATTATATCGTTTCTGTTGCTATTGCTATCGGTATTCTTTCAGGGGTGCTTGCCAACGGAGGTGGTATATTCTTTGTGCCGGCTTATGTCATATTGTTCCGTATGAAAATAAAGGAGGCAATTGCTACTTCACTGCTTATAGTAATTGCAATGGCCGTTCCGGGGAGCATCATACATTACAATCTCGGGCATATTGATCCGACAATAAGCGCTTCCATGGCTATTGGCGTGATTCCTATGGCGTATCTGGGTGCAAAACTTGACATCAGAACCAGTTCAAAAACTTTAATGATACTTTATGGCATAGTCATGGTAATCTTTTCCGTTTATTTTTTTATAAGCCAGTTGAATATATAAATATGAGCAAGATTTATAGTGAACGGCAGACACCGCTATTATCCTTGTCATAATCTTTATGAGCGGATTTTTGAGTTTTATTCAGGAATATAGTGCAACAAATGCAGTAGAAAAACTCCTTCAAACAGTAAAGACGAAGGTGGTTTCCTGAGGGTACTACTCTTATATTATGCGGAGTTTTGATCTCAACCGATGTTGTAAGACTTATCTATGCTTTATCTATCGCTTATTCAGGTATATTATTAGGAGATCTTCTTGCTTATTATATGGGACGAAAGTATGGACGTATGATTATTCAAATTATTTTGAAAAATAAATCTTCAGAGCCTCTTCTACGCTTGCTCCTTCTACTGTGATAGAATATATTGCATTACACATCCGAATCGCATCTTTTAAGGATTTCTGGTGGATATTTCTGCCGGTTGCGTTACCTGCAGCTCCGCTGACATGAATCTGGTCATGAAGTGTTCGCAGGAATAGCTCTACATCTTCACTGGCTCCCCCTGCACAAACCACCTTTGTGCGGCCAGCTGATAGAATAGCCTCTTTAAAAATCTCCTTTGATTCAAGACCTTCCTTTTGAGGGTAATTCACTTTAACAAAATCAGTGCCAAGGCATGCGGCAACGCCTGTAGCGCCAGCAATCAAATGAGGGTCTTTTTCATCTTTAACAGATTTACCGCGGGGATACATCCATAATACTGTTATAAGACCATGTTGATGTGCGGCATAGACAATCTGTGCTGCCTGACGTAACATCTCGGCTTCATATTTACTACCTAAGTAAAGTGTATAACCGACTGCAAGAATATTCAAATCACTGTTGTCACGAAAATCTATGACCTGCTGAACATTGAACCATTGTTGGCTGAAAGGCTCGGCCTGTAACGTCTTCACAAGATCCGTTTTGGAATTAAGTTTTACCAAGTAAGGAACATCAGGATAATCCATACCATACCTGGCAATCAGACCGAGCTGGGTTGCAAAAACACCGATATTTGCCCGGGATGCAATCCTGAATAAATGCTCCGGTTCGTTATCATCCGGGTGAATTCCCTCCCCATAAAAATCTTTATTTAAGTGCTCAACCTTCTGATCGCCTGCAAAGAGCATCAACCGCCCACTTTCTCTGGTAATCCTTAGATAGTTTTCAACATATCGTTCCCGGAATTTGTTCGGAACATCTAACGGAGCGATAACATCGTCTGCTTTCATTTTTTAACTACACCTCCAATATATAAAATGGCATCCTGCATCATATAATATTAAGAATCTCATAATTGAATAAACATTTTTTTGAAAATCTCCCCTTGCCCCTCTTTGCCAAAGAGGGGCATTACACACCCCTACACCCCTCTCAAGAGGGGATTATTCCTCCCTTTGGCAAAGGGAGGTTAGGAGGGATTTTATGATAATTATGTACACATTATAATGAGACCATTAATAAATACCGGAAATTACGTCACTTGGAGTTTCTTTTCCATTTCTGTAACTGTAAGGGTAATTTTCATTACCGAGTCGGAGTTGAGGGACATGGATTCTATCCCTTCTTGTACAAGAAACTCAGCGAACTCTGGATAATCGCTTGGCGCCTGACCGCAGATCCCGATATGCCGCCCATTTCTCCTGGCTCCCTGAATAGCCATGGAAATCATCTTTAATACCCCAGGGTCTCGCTCGTCAAAGACAGGGGCTACCAGTGCTGAGTCACGGTCTACACCCAGAACAAGCTGGGTCAGATCATTGGAACCGATTGAAAAGCCATCGAATAGTTTACTGAATTCATCAATCAGGATGGCATTGTTCGGGATTTCGCACATAACATAGACCTCAAGTCCATTTTCACCCCTTTTCAGGCCATTTTTAGCCATCTCAGCTATGACCCTTTCGCCTTCGTCCACCCTCCGGCAAAAGGGGATCATGATGATAAGATTGGTCAAGCCCATCTCTTCCCGAACTCGTTTCATTGCCTTACACTCAAGCGCAAAGCCTTCCCTGTATCGTTCATCGCAGTAGCGAGAGGCCCCGCGAAAACCTATCATGGGATTTTCCTCTTCAGGTTCGAAGTACTGGCCTCCTATAAGACTTGCATATTCATTGGTCTTAAAGTCGCTCATACGCACAATAACTGGATTAGGATAAAAGGCTGCTGCAATAGTCCCTACACCATGGGCCAGTTTCTCCACAAAGTATTCCTCCTTATTTTTATAGCCAAATGTAAGTTCTTCTATCATTTTCTTTACAGCCTCATCCGTTACCATTTCAGGATGGACAAGTGCCATAGGATGAATCTTTATATAACTGTTGATAATAAATTCCATACGTGCAAGACCTACACCATCATTAGGGATCATTGAGAGGGAAAATGCCTCTTCAGGGTTTCCGAGGTTCATCATGATCTTTGTTTTTGGCCGCTTCAAGTCCTGGAGGGGGAGCCTTTCCACATGAAAAGGCAGTATCCCCTCATACACTATGCCCTCTTCACCCTCTGCACAACTTACTGTTACTTCCCTCCCGGTATGGATTTTTTCCGTGGCACCTTCTGTACCTACCACTGCCGGGATGCCAAGTTCGCGGCTGACGATGGCAGCATGGCAGGTCCTTCCTCCCCTGTTTGTTACAATAGCAGCAGCAGTTTTCATCACAGGCTCCCAATCAGGTGTAGTGGTGTCAGATATAAGTATTTCACCTGGATTAAATGAAGAAAGATGGGCTACATCAGGTATTATGCGTGCCCTGCCATTTGCAATCTTTTCCCCTACTCTTTTACCCCTTGCCAGTACAGGACCTTTCTTGTCTAAGTAATATGTCTCAAGGACATCCATGGCCTTCTGCGATTGTACCGTTTCAGGCCTGGCCTGGACAATGAATAAGTCTCCGCTCACTCCGTCTTTTGCCCATTCAACATCCATTGGACGGCTTTCTCCTGCCTTCCTTGAATAATGTTCTTCTATCCTGATCGCATAATCTGCTAATTTCAGGACTTCATCATCCGATAGACAAAACCGCCTGCGGTCAGCCTCTGGCACTTCTATGATTTGTGTTAAGACCTTTGAATCACCACCGCCATAGACCATTTTAATCTTTTTATCCCCAAGATTTTTTCTAATTATAGCCCTGTACCCTTGTTTGGATGTAGGTTTGAAGACATAGTACTCATCAGGGTTAACAGTTCCCTGGACAATGGTTTCTCCCAAGCCGTATGAACCTGTAATGAAAACAACATCAGGGAAGCCTGTCTCTGTATCAATGGTAAATATCACGCCGCTTGTGGATAGGTCAGAACGAACCATCTTCATAACCCCTATGGATAAGGCTACCTTGAAGTGGTCAAAGTTATGATCTATACGGTAAGATATTGCACGGTCTGTAAAGAGTGAGGCAAAGCATTTACTGCAGGCCTCCCTTAAGGCATGGTATCCGCGGATATTCAGATAAGTCTCCTGCTGGCCTGCAAATGAGGCAGTGGGAAGGTCCTCTGCTGTGGCCGAGCTCCGAACTGCAACATCTGTATCAGGACCGTACTCCTCACAGAGCATGTCATAGGCATTTTTTATCTCGGCCCAGAGGTCATCAGGGATTTCGGCACTCACTATTAGGTTGCGTGCTTTCTTTCCGCGAATTGCGAGATCGGCCACATTGGTTTTATCAAGACCTGCTATGGACTCCTTTAGTTTGTCAAGAATGCCTGCAGAATTTAATGTATGCCAGTATGCCTCTGCAGTTATAGCAAAACCATTGGGGATTTTAACCCCTTGAGTGCTAAGTTCGCGGTACATCTCTCCTAAAGAGGCGTTCTTGCCTCCAACAAGGGGTACATCTTCAATCCTGATATCTTCAAACCAGCAGACATATTTAGCATCTTGTTTCATGTTTTTTTTCCCTCCTGATGTATTTTTAAATTTAAAGATAGGTTGCTCCTGGTGCCGGAGACCGGACTCGAACCGGTACGCTCTTTTGGAACGAGGGATTTTAAGTCCCTTGCGTCTGCCAATTCCGCCACTCCGGCACGTTTGATTTTAAATGATTTTTAAAAGTTTGGTCAAACGATTTCATGTAAACCTAAACCTGAGGATATCACAAATGAAATTTCTGGGAACAACAGTAAGCAAACTCTATTTGTTCTAATTTCCATATTTCCTGTAAAATATGGTATATATTGTTGATATTTAATGATAAGGAATTTAAAAACATAACAGATGAAAGAATATATTGATAAGTTCATAAGGTATCTTGAGATTGAAAAGGCTGTATCAGCTCATACATTAAGGGCGTATAGAAAAGACCTTGAAAAGTTTTTTGAATATGTAAACCCCGTTAGAAAAGGTGGGCCTCAAGAGGTAGAGCTTTCTAACAGGGTAAAAACAGAACCTGATAAGGTAGATATGTTAGATATGCGAGGTTTTATTGCAGAACAGATTAAAAGCGGGCTTAATAAAACTACTGTCAGCAGGAGACTTGCCAGTATCAGGTCGTTTTTTAAATTCCTTTATAGAGAGGGCTACATAAGATCGAACCCGCCGAAACTCGTCTCAAATCTGAAGGTTCCAAAGCTGCTCCCTCGATTCCTTTCTATTGATGATGTATTTTCTCTTGTTGAAGGACCTCAGGGAATAGGCTTTATACCTTCAAGGGACAGGGCTGTCCTCGAACTTCTTTATTCAAGTGGTCTTAGGGTAAGCGAACTTTCAGGGCTCAATTTAGACGATATCAACATAAAAGAGGCATTGGTAAAGATAAGAGGAAAGGGAAGAAAAGAGCGCATCGTGCCTGTAGGTTCGAAGGCGATTGATGCTATTAAATCGTATACATTAGAAAGGATGCTGCTTAAAAGTAAGGATGGGGCGCTGTTTCTTAACAGGATGGGCACAAGATTGACAGACAGAGGAGTAAGACGTATAGTAGTAAAATATGCGAGGGCTTCAGCTATTAGCGGGCAGATAGGACCTCACACTTTGAGGCATACATTTGCAAGTCATCTACTTCAAGATGGTGCAGACCTCAGGGTGATACAGGAGCTTCTGGGTCATTCATCACTTTCGACAACCCAGAAATATACCCATCTGGATGTAGTACATCTGATGGATGTATACGACAAGGCGCATCCCTTTGCAAGGGAGAGTGAAAATTTCAAAGTGAAGAGTTCAAAATGAAGGAGCAGAATATATTCAGGGGAACTACGATATTATGCGTAAGGCGCGAGGGGAGGGTTGCGATAGGCGGGGATGGACAGGTTACAATGGGCAATACTGTATTGAAACATAATGCAAGGAAGATCAGAAAGATGTACAGCGAGAAAGTCCTCACCGGGTTTTCGGGTGCGACAGCAGATGCACTTACATTATTTGAAAAATTCGAGGGTAAGCTTGAGTCATATAGGGGGAATATAACAAGGGCCGCTGTCGAACTTGCAAAAGACTGGCGGACTGATAAGATTTTAAGAAGACTCGAGGCCCTTTTAATAGTAGCGGACATAGAGCATACATTTATAATATCAGGCACAGGTGATGTTATCGAGCCTGAAGCTGGAGTTGCAGCCATTGGTTCTGGAGGCCCTTATGCACAGGCAGCAGCAAGGGCTCTTTACGAAAATACATCACTTTCGGCAGGGGAGATCGTGGAGAAATCCATGAAGATTACCGCAGGTATCTGTATCTACACAAATGAGAACATAATTATTGAGGAGCTAAATGGATAACCTTACACCAAGAAAGATAGTTGAGGAACTGGATAAATATATTATCGGTCAACATAATGCAAAAAAGGCAGTTGCTATTGCAATGAGAAATAGGTGGAGAAGGCAGAGGCTTTCTCCTGAATTGAAGGATGAAGTTTTACCAAAAAACATAATCATGATAGGTCCTACAGGCGTTGGCAAGACCGAGATAGCAAGGAGACTCTCAAGACTCGCAAATGCACCATTTGTAAAAGTCGAGGCATCGAAGTTTACAGAGGTTGGTTATGTAGGCCGCGATGTAGAATCAATGATACGGGATCTGACAGAGATATCCATAAGCATGATTAAATCAGAACATGTAGAGAAGGTTCATGAAAAAGCAAAGGCTCTTGCTGAAGATCGTCTTCTTGACCTGCTTCTGCCCCAGCCCAGGACAGCAAGGGGTACAGGGCTTGAAGAGGAAGAAAGGGAAAGGCATAAGGAAACAAGGGAAAGGCTCAGGGCACAGCTAAAAGAAGGGAAACTCGACAATAGATATGTAGATGTCGAGGTGAGAGAAAAGGTAATACCTTTTGGTGTAGTTTCAAATGTGGGCCTTGAAGATCTTGAGATAAACCTCAAGGAGATGCTCGGAAATTTCCTGCCTGAAAAATCAAAGAGGAAAAAGGTAAAGGTTCCCGACGCTTTAGTTATACTACAGCAGGAAGAGGCAAATAAACTTATTGATATGGATAAGGTGACAAAAGAAGCGATTGTGAGGGTTGAGCAGTCGGGTATTGTATTCATTGACGAAATAGATAAGATAGCAAGCAGGGGTTATGCACATGGCCCTGATGTTTCGCGCGAAGGCGTCCAGAGGGATCTTCTGCCAATAGTTGAAGGCACTACGGTGACAACAAAACATGGCCCCGTAAAAACAGAGCATATCCTTTTTATAGCAGCCGGGGCCTTTCACATGACTAAGCCGTCTGATCTGATTCCCGAGCTTCAGGGAAGGTTCCCTATAAGGGTTGAACTTGACCCACTCGGTAAGGATGAATTTGTGAGGATACTGACAGAACCATACAATGCCTTGATTAAACAATATACTGCGTTACTTTCTACAGAAGCTGTGACGTTAGACTTTACAAAGGATGCTATTGATGAGATTGCTACTATCGCAGCACATGTAAACGAGAAGACAGAAAATATCGGTGCAAGAAGGCTGCATACCGTCCTCGAAAAGCTCCTTGAAGACATTTCCTTTGAGGCGCCTGATAGAAGGAATGGAAAACTTTCGATAGACAAAAAATATGTCCATGAAAAGCTTAGTGAGATTGTGAAGGACGAGGATCTGAGCAGGTACATACTTTAGTAAAAAGAATTACTAATAAGATCATAAGTATGAAGACATTGATTATAAAATCCCTCCTACCCTCCCTTTGCCAAAGGGAGGAAGTGTACCCCTCTTTGGCAAAGAGGGGAGAGGGGAGATTTTTCAAAAATGATGCCTTATTTATGAACCCCTTAGTAAATTGACACAGTTTTTTGGGTTTCTTGTGTTTAATAACTCAATAAACTGTGTAAACTCAATAAACTCAATGAACCAGGGTTTATTATGGTATGGCCCTAATTTTCACGGCACTCCAATATGTCAGAAGAAATTTCTGATTTGATAAGATTTTATTATGAATAAAGTATATCTTGGAAAATTAGATTATGCTGATCCCCTCTTTGAGATACTTTTCTCACAGATATGTCCTGATATCAGAGAACCGCTCTTTCATGTAGACATGATGTCCTCGCGCAGGGTGTATAAATACACAGAGGAAAAAACAAGGATTGCTATAATAGGTAAATTTTTTAGACTCGATGATCCAAAACAGGAAAGGGTTCTCAGGATAAAAGGCGAATATGATAATCTCCGGAAAATCAGGAGATACGGATTCGATACCTTCCCAAATTATGTTGTTCGTCCCATCAGCAGGGATGAGAAGATCGGCCTTGCCCTGATAGAAGAATTTATTCATGGGAAAGACCTTGATTATTATTTTAAAAAGGCTATTTACGAGGGAGAAAGCACATCCCTGAAGAATAGACTTTCAAGGCTTGCATTATTTCTATATGCATTACATACAAAAACAGCAGCAGGAAACAATATTGAACTTGAGCCAATATGTGCCTATTTCCAGAAGGTGTTGAATAAATTATGTAAACAGATGGTAATATCAGATTCTGACAGAAAGGCATATTTGAAATTGATGGGCAAATGGCTGAACAAACCTTTACTTCAAAAAGCAAAGAATGTAATTGTTCATGGTGATGTTACACCAACCAATTTTATTTTTACTGAAAAGGGTGACCTGGTTGCCATAGACCTTGAGAGAATGAAAAATGGTGATATGGTATTCGATGTGGGTATGGTATGTGGTGAATTAAAACATGCTTTTATGTGGAGGACTGGAAATCCTTATGATGCAGAACCCTTTATCAGACATTTTCTTAAAAGTTATTCAAGCCATTTCTCTGATCATAAAAAGGCATTTAAAGAAATTACGTTGAGAAATCCATTTTATATGGCGACGGCAGAACTGAGGATAGCAAGGAATAACTATCTTGATTGGAATTACAGAAAGTGGCTTGCTCATGAGGCAAAGGAGTGCCTGAAATGGGGGCTTAAACTTGAATGATGAAGATCAGTGGCAGAACAAAGATTACCGGATTATTCGGGTATCCAGTCGAACATACACTGTCTCCTGCAATGCATAATGCTGCATTTAAAGCGCTTGGGCTTGATTATTGCTATGTTCCCTTTCCTGTACATCCAGATCATCTCGAAGATGCTGTAAAGGCAATAAGGGCTCTTAATCTTTGTGGCGTAAATGTTACCGTTCCGCATAAGGAAAAAGTAATCCCTCTACTTGATGAGATTAATGAAGAGGCATCTTTTATAGGTGCAGTGAATACAATAGTAAATTCAGGTGGTAGACTCACAGGTTATAACACCGATGGGAGAGGATTTATACAATCACTGTTGGAAAGAAGTATCTCATTCAAAGGTAAAAACGTTTTAATAATTGGTGCAGGTGGTGCATCGAGGGCAATAAGTTATTATCTGAGTCAAAATACAAAGGCATTATATTTATACGATATTGATAAAGAAAAGATAGAGAAACTTGTAAATGATTTGAAGAATACCCGAAATAATGTATCATCTATCGAAGATACTGCTTGCCTCGAAAGATTTCATATAATAATTAACGCTACTCCATTAGGTTGGAAAAAAGAAGATCCATTACCTTTTGACACATCCCGTCTAATACCTGATCAGATTATTTGTGATCTTATTTATAAAAAAACGCAACTTCTTAAAAGTGCCTCAAAAAAGGGATGTGTTACTCTGAATGGTCTGGGGATGCTTCTATGGCAGGGCGTGTTTGCTTCTGAACTGTGGACGGGTAAGAGGCCTCCAGTTGAAGTAATGCATAATGCCTTAATTAAGGCTAATATATGAGGGCTGTACACATTATTGACCCTTGAAACCCATAATTAACAAAAATACGAAAGAGAATAAAATTGTTATCCTTGGTGTTGGAAACCTTTTATTGTCTGATGAAGGTGTAGGTGTTCATGTAGCCAACGAACTTATGAAGATGGAATTGCCCCCTGAGGTTACTATTGTTGAAGGTGGAACTGACGGCTTTGGACTTTTGAATATTATAACAGAGGCCGACTGTTTAATAGTGATTGACGCAGTAAAAGGAGGCGGTGCCCCTGGTTCTATTTATCGCTTTAATATTGATGAGATTCAAAGCTGCCCGCCCGGTTTTAAGACGTCAGTTCATCAAATTGGCATATTAGAAGTCATCAGTCTGTCAGGGCTGATTGGTAAGACACCACATACTACAGTCATCGGGATCGAACCTAAATCACTTGAAATAGGAATGGAATTATCCCCTGAAATAAAAGTCAAGATCCCGATGGTCATTGAGTTAATCTTTGATGAGCTAAAAAATCTTACCTGATATTCTCGATTTAAAAATAACATTCTTGACAAAAAAATTTCTATTTCTTTAAACTAAGTGCCAATAGGTAACCGTTTGCCTATCAAAATGAGTAAGATATCATCTGGCATAAAAAGCCTTGACAACCTTATAGATTCACTATATGTGGGTGATAACGTAGTCTGGGAGGTTGAGGCAGGCACTTCATCAGAGATATTCGTACAGGATTTTATAAGACAATCCTTTTCTGAAAGCCAGAATATCATCTATATAAGTTTTAATAAATCCCCTCAGAGTATCCTTCTGCAGATAGGTGAAGTTCCTTCTAAAGAGAATTTTATTTTACTTGACTGTTTTACATCAGGAAAGGGCAAGAATGACAGGGCATTTATTAAGTTTTATGAGAATCATACTGATATTAAAGTCATAAAGGTTGACAATCCTAAAGACATAGCCCATTTTACAAACGTCCTGAATTCCATAGAGGACAACCTCCCATCAGGGACGAGGCACGTCTTTGACAGCCTCACCGGGATGCAGGACCTCTGGGGAAATGAAAATAACACATATAAATTTTTTACTTATCTATGTCCACGCCTTTATGATCTCGGCACTGTTGCATACTGGATTTTAGAAAAGGATGCACATAGCCAGGCATTCAAGGCAAACCTGCGACATATCACACAGGCTGTTTTAGAGCTATATAAGAGAAAAGATAAGCTATACATAAAGGCATTAAAACTCGAAGGACGTCATAGCAGAGAGGCGTTCAAGCCACATCCTTATGAAATTGATGGCAAAGGAATATCAATCACACAAATAAGAAAAGAACCCTTTTCTGACATTGGGACAAAGATAAAGGAAATACGGATAAAGATTGGCATAAGCCAGAAGGAGCTCGCAGAAAAGGTTGATTTAACACCGAGCTTTATCTCTCAACTGGAAAACAACCAGATAAGTCCATCACTTAACTCATTCATACAGATATGCAATGCACTCGGTGTTAGTCTGACAGAAATATTAGAAGAAAAAAAATCTGAAGAAGAAAGATGGCTTATAAAAAGAGAGAAGGTTTTTTCTAATCTTTCAATTTATGAGAACGGTCTGAAAGGTTACAGAATTGTTAAAAATGGCAATATGTCTGGCATGCTCGTTGTATTAGAACCTAATACTAAAATCGAGAAGCATTTCGTTCCCGACGAAGGTAAAAAGCTGATACACGTCTTAAAAGGTGACGTCTCTGTTGTCATAGACAACAGAGAAAGATTACTCAAGTCAGGTGATTCTATTTACCTGAAAGAAGAAATCCCATCTTTATGGAAGAATGAAGGAGGTGATAAGGCAGAGCTGCTTTTGTTATGTTCATAAAAATTGCTTAAAGTTAAATTTAAGATAATTTAGAAAAGTTTCCTATAAGTATTTTTTTGTCTTCTGAGATGAGAAATACTTAATTCTGAGTTAGAAAATTAATAAATACTGTAAGGAGGAAGAAGATGAGTCTTAGTAAGCCAAATGCAAGTGCTGCAACGGTGACAACAACAAGGGTAGCACCTTCACCAATCTCAGGGCTATGTGTCAATTGCATTGATGGTTGTCCAGGCTACTGTGAAGTTGGAAGGTCTGCACTTCGGGGTAGGGAAATTATTTACCCTCAACCTTTTGGGAAGGTTATTTCAGGATCAGAAAAGGATTATCCGGTAGATTTTTCACATTTCAATGTTCATGGTACATGTGTCGGTGCAGTTGGTTGTGAGGCTGATTCTGACAAGGCCACGTTCCCTGCTGTCAGTGTAGAGACAGAGGTTACCGGTAATGGAACAAAGATTCCGATGAAGGTTCCATTCTTTACCGGTGCCCTTGGTTCAACCGAAATTGCAAGGGTTAACTGGGAAGGTACTGCCATAGGTGCAGCCATTAGTGGTTCCATCCTCGTCTGTGGAGAGAATGTCTGCGGGATGGATCCAAAGGCTGAGATCAAACATGGAAAAATCGTAAATTCACCTGAACTTGCAAGGAGGGTAAAGATATATAAAGACTGGTATGATGGCTATGGTACAATGCTCGTTCAGTTGAATGTAGAGGATACCCGTCTCGGTGTTGCTGAATATGCTGTAGAGAAACTTGATATTGACGGCATAGAGTTAAAATGGGGACAGGGAGCAAAATGTATAGGTGGAGAGGTTAAGCTACCGACTCTCGAAAGGGCAATACAACTTAAGAAAAGGGGATATATTGTTCTCCCTGATCCTGAGAATCCCATAGTACAGGAAGCACATAAACTTGGAGGTATAGCAGAATTTGAGAGACATTCCCGTCTCGGCATGGTAGACGAGGAGTCATTCTTGAAAGAAGTCGAAAGGGTAAGAAAGATAGGCGCTAAATATGTGACTCTTAAGACAGGAGCATATAGGCCGGTTGATTTAGCAAGAGCAGTAAAATACTCATCTATGGCAAAGATAGATCTTCTCACTGTAGATGGCGCTGGTGGCGGAACAGGTATGAGCCCATGGCGTATGATGAATGAATGGGGTATACCAACTGTTTACCTTGAAATCTTACTCTACAAATATCTTAAAAGACTTAAAGAAAAGGGTGAGTTTGTACCATCAGTCGCTATAGCAGGTGGGATAGTGCTCGAAGACCAGATATTCAAGGCAATTGCATTAGGAGCCCCATTTGTAAAAGCCATATGTATGGGACGTTCCACACTAACAGCAGGAATGGTGGGTAAAACCCAGGGAAAACTAATGGAAGATGCATATGGAAAGGGTAAGGAATATGAAGAAGCCCTTATGCGAACATTTAATGGCGCTGCACAGCTTAAAGAAAAATATGGAAAAGATTTTAAGAAGATACCACCGGCTGCAATAGGCATATGGACATATTATGACAGGCTTGCTGTAGGGTTAAAGCAGCTTATGGCAGGGGCCCGTAAATTTGCTCTTAAGTACATTGATAGAGACGATATCATGGCACTTACCCGTGAAGCTGCTGATATATCTGGTATTCCATATTTAATGGATGTAGACGCTAAAGAAGTTGAAAACATCTTAGGGTAAAAAAATAAAATACTGATTACTCAGATTAACAAACAAGATTACAGAGATAAAAATGATTACACAGATGAAAAATAAGATTACACAGATATCGGACATAAAAATCTGCGTAATCGTCTTTAGAAATCGGTGGAATCAATTTGATAATAAGGAGGAAGAACATGCTAAATTTAATTTGCAATAAATTCTGTGCATCACCTTTCTGTATGGTCAGTTGTCCTGCAGGAGCAATAAATATATCCGAGAAGGACAATAATATATATGCAGATACTGACAAGTGCAACAGATGCGGAATCTGTCGTGGAATGTGTTCTATTTTGAGTTTTGATAAAAATTTAAGAAGAAAACGACCCTGGATGAGAGAGGATTTCGGGAAAAAGTAAAGATATCGTCATGAGCTACGGCTCACAAAGGAGCAAAAAATATCCTTTAGTCCCCCTTTGGTAAAGGGGGATGGAGGGGGATTTTAAGAACAATTGTTTTTATTTAATTCAAAAAATCTCCCCTATCCCCTCTTTTCCAAAGAGGGGTATTTTCTGGTCAATGACAAGGAGAAAACGTAAAACACTTTAAACAGAGGTTACGGTAATGGAAGAGGAGCTTTTAGAAGAAATTTTCGCATCTTATAAGGGTGACAGGCGGGAACTTGTGCCCATCTTACAGGAAGTGCAGGAGAACCTTGGATACCTTCCAGAAAAGACAATGTTGAATATCGCTCGATTTATCGGTGTTCCTGAGGGCCATGTATATTCAGTCGCTTCTTTTTATTCTCAATTCAGGCTGCTCCCATTAGGCAGAAAAAGGGTTGCTGTATGCAGAGGAACTGCCTGCCATATCCGTGGTGGACCACAAATACTGAGTACAATTGAAAAGACCATTGGCTTAAAGGAGGGAGAAACTTCAGAAGATTTGGAATATACCCTTGAAACTGTGGCATGTATAGGCTGCTGTGCCCTTGCCCCTTGTATAAAAGTAAATATGGATGTATATGGTGAAACGTCACCGGAAAAGACAAGGGATATTTTTACTTTATTAAGTAAGGGAGATAAAAATGACCAATAGAAAGAGACGGGTTCTTGTTGGTCTTGGAACATGTGGAATATCTGTGGGAGCGGAGCAGGTTTTTTTGTCCCTGGAAAAAGAGATAAATGAACTAAATTTAAAAGAAGAGGTCGAAGTGAAACATACTGGTTGTCAGGGGTTTTGCCAGCAGGAGCCTCTTGTTGTTATAGAACCTGAAGGGATACTCTATGCGAAGGTTAAACCAGAAGATGCGTTTGAGATTGCTCATTCACTTCTCCCTGACAAAAAGCCGGTAGAACATATATTCTATCGTGACATTTCTACAGGTAACCCAATTCCTCTTATCGACCATATACCCTTTTATAGTAAACAAAATCGCGCTCTACTGAAAAATTGTGGAAGAATTGACCCTGAAGATATCGATGATTATTTTTCAGCAGGTGGATATCAGGCAATCCGTAAAGCTATTTTTGAAATGACATCTGATGAAGTTATTGCTGAGGTAGAGCGTTCAGGACTCAGGGGACTTGGTGGAGCTGGCTTTCCGACAGGCATTAAATGGGGGGCTTGCCAGAGGGCATCGGGAAATGAGAAATATGTAATCTGTAATGCTGATGAAGGAGATCCAGGGGCATTCCAGGACCGTGCTGTTATGGAAGGGAACCCGCACTCAATTATAGAGGGGATGATTATCGCTGCATATGCAATAGGAGCGCAGAAAGGGTTTATTTATGTAAGAGCAGAATATCCATTAGCAGTGAAACGCCTAAGGATTGCCATTGAACAGGCAAGAAAGAAAGGATTTCTGGGTAAGGGTATATTGGATAGCGAGGTTGATTTTGATCTCGAGATCTTTCAGGGCGCAGGTGCTTTTGTATGCGGCGAAGAAACTGCACTGATTGCTTCTATAGAAGGATGGCGGGGTATGCCGAGGATGAAACCTCCGTTTCCTGCAAGAAGTGGTCTGTGGGGTGCACCGACTCTGATTAATAATGTAAAGACCTTTGCCAATGTACCCTTAATTATCGCTAACGGTTCTGAATGGTTTGCCATGAGAGGAACTGAAAAAAGTAAAGGCACCGTGGTATTTTCACTAACAGGCAAGGTAGCTAACTGCGGCTTAATAGAAGTGCCTATTGGGATTACACTCCGAAATATTATTTATGACATCGGTGGAGGAATACCCGATGGTAAAGCCTTCAAGGCAGTTCAGACCGGTGGGCCTTCCGGTGGTTGCCTTCCCGGGAGTCTTCTCGATATGCCGGTGGACTTTGACTCCCTTGTTCTTGCCGGTTCGATAATGGGTTCAGGGGGATTGGTGGTTATGGATGAGGATACCTGTATGGTTGATGTAGCACGCTACTTCCTTGATTTTACACAGAGGGAATCCTGCGGCCAGTGTATTCCCTGCCGTCTTGGGACAAAACAGATGTTTGACATACTAAATGATATTACGAAAGGTGAAGGCAGACCAGGTGACATAGAACTCCTTCTTGAATTGAGTGAGTCAGTAAAAGCAGGTTCTATTTGCGGTCTTGGCAAGACCGCTCCCAATCCTGTATTTACAACTTTACGATACTTCAGGGATGAGTATGAGGCACATATCCATGAAAAACGATGCGTAGCCGGGGTATGTGCGATGCGGAAGGAGAGTACTTGATGGAAACGATTTCTATAAGAATTGACGATAAGGAGATTTTAACTCAGAAGGGTGCTAATGTCCTTGAAACAGCCCTATCTCATAATATCTATATCCCCCATCTCTGCTACCACCCCGATTTAAAGCCTGCTGGAAGCTGTCGTGTATGTCTTGTCGAGATGGATGATGGTAAGCTTGCCAGTTCATGCAGAACACCTGTTAAAGATGGTATGGTCATTAAGACAAAGAGCCCTGAATTAGATAAAGTGCGTCGCCCGATTATTGAAATGATTATGGCAAACCACCATATGGATTGCCGAAATTGTCTGAAAAAGGGCCAATGTGTATTACAGCGAATCAGGGCATATATGAAAATTGATAAAAAAAGTGTTGAACGTTTGAGGTTGCCTAAAGAGAAGTTGCCTGTTGATGACTCAAATCCGTTTTTCATAAGAGACCATAATAAATGTGTACTATGCGGAATATGTGTCCGGACATGCCAGGAAATACAGAGACTGAGCGCTATTGACTTTACAGGGAGAGGGAATAAAACAAAGATTGCGACATTCGGTGACAAACCTATCGCGCAATCTGCATGTGTATCATGTGGAGAATGTGTAATCCGCTGCCCTGTCGGCGCGTTGATTCTTAAAAACCCGCAACGTCCTGCTCTTGAGATTCAAACAATCTGCCCGCATTGTGCTGTTGGCTGCGGCATATTTGTTGGTATTCGTGACAATAAAATAGTGAATGTACGTGGAGATAAAGATAATCCTTCCAATAACGGCTATCTGTGTGTAAAAGGGAGATTCGGGTTAAGTTTTGTGCACTCTCCTGATAGACTGACAACACCACTGATAAGACAAGGTAAAGGTACGGCTAAGGATAATCCCACCGAATCCCCCCATACCCCCCTTTGGAAAAGGGGGGCTGAGGGGGATTTAAAAGGGGGGAAGAGGGGATTTGTTAAGGTTTCCTGGGATGAAGCTCTCGATGTGGTTGCTAAAAAACTGAAGAAGTTCAAAGGAGAAGAATTTGCTATTATAGCTTCTACCAAATGTACAAATGAAGAAAATTATATTGTCCAGAAATTTGCAAGGGTAGTTATGGGCAGTAATAATATTGATACATCTGTCAGACTCTGCCATGGCCCGTCAATTGCTGCTTTGCAATCTTCCTTCACCTTGGTACGAGTTGATTCTACCCCACTTTGGGAAATGGATAATCCCCCCTCACCCCCCTTTAGTAAAGGGGGGAAGGGGGGATTTTTAAGTAATATCGAAGAAGCTGCCTGCATTTTAATTGCAGGAGCAGATATTACCTGCTCTCATCCTGTTTTGGGTTTAAAAGTAAAGAGAGCGATTGAGAATGGAGCAAAACTCATTGTTATCAATCCCAAAGAGATTGATCTCTGCCGGTTTGCAGATATATGGTTAAAACCCTATCCAGGTACTGACTTAGCACTCATCATGGGCATATGCAAGGTGATTTTTGACGAGGAGATGTATGATACATCCTTTATCGAAAAACATTGTGATAAATTTGAGGATTTTAAAGATTCTCTTGATGATTTCACGTCAGGCAGGGTTGAGAGGATTACCGGTGTTCCAAGGGATTCAATAGAAGAGGCAGCAAAAGTCTTCGCTGCCAACAAACCAGTTTTTACTCTCTGGTCTGACGGAATAACTCAATACAGTCAAGGAACAAATAATGTGTTAGGTCTTATTAATCTTTCTCTCCTCACTGGCAATACCATCCTGAATCCACTCTGGGGACAGAACAATGCACTGGGAGCATGTGAAGCAGGATGCCTGCCGGATTTTTATCCGGGTTTTCAGCCATTAGCCGACTCTAATGTCAGAAAAAGATTTGAGAGCGTCTGGGGAGCGAATCTGAATCAAAAATTAGGTTTAACCCAAACAGAAGTAATTAATGAAGTTCTTGATGGTAAGATTAAAGCCCTCTATATAATTGGTTCAAACTTATCATCCAGCATGGCTCCTTCTAAAAAAGTTGAGAAGGCTCTGAAAAAATTAAAATTAGTTGTTTTACAGGATAGTTTTATGAATGAAACAGCCATGTTCGCCCATTTCATCTTTCCTGCCGCAAGTTTTGTCGAGAAAGACGGAACATTTACAAATATTGAAAGAAGGATACAAAGAATAAATAAGGCATTAGAACCTATCGGGAATGCATGGCCGGATTGGAAGATAATCTGCGAGTTAGCAAAACGTTTAGGTGGAAGTGGCTTTGATTTCAGTAACTCTGAAGAGATCATGTCCGAAATCTCATCTGTTACAACCGGGATACCTGATACAAAAGAAAGGTTTAACTTTACCCCATTACAATATAGAACTCCTGCAGAAGTAACGGATATTGATTACCCGTTAATTTTAACTACTGAAAAGAATCTCTATTCATGCGGTTTCTTATCCAGGAAGGTTGAGGGGTTTGATATTTTGAAGGGCGATAAAGATTTGGTATATATAAATCCAAAAGATTCCACAGATTTTGAAATCGAAGATGAACAAGGTATTAAGATAATTTCACGCAATGGGAAGCTGAAAGGCACGGCAAAATTAACAAATCTTGTTCCTGCCGGGTTAGTAGCTATAGAACTTGGAGAGGAAAGGATGAACCAGCTCATTGATCCTGTTCTTGATCCGGTATCAAAAACACCAGAGATAAAGATATGTGCGGTAAGGATTGAAAAATAAGAATAACATAAATTTCGAATTTATTAAGAGTCTTATAATTGAATGAACATTCTTTTGAAAATCTCCCCTTGCCCCTCTTTGCCAAAGAGGGGGATTACACACCCCTACACCCCTCTCAAGAGGGAATTATTCCTCCCTTTGGCAAAGGGAGGTTAGGAGGGATTTTATGATAATTATGTACACATTATTATGAGACCATTAATATTATGCTAACTTGTTATTCCTGTGAAAAAGGAAATTTAAAGAAAAAAAGAGGCACAGCATGAATAAGACGATGCTCGCAATACTGAAAGTTCTTGAGAAACATACGGAGAAAATACTCGGATCACGTGAGATCTCAAGGCAGTTGAAATTACATGGTGTTGAACTTACAGAAAGAACCGTTAGATATCATTTAAGAATCCTTGACGAAAGAGGATTGACAAAGGTTTTTGGAAAGAAAGGGAGAATGATTACACAGAAAGGGAAGGAAGAACTTTCCCAGTCACTTGTTTCCGAAAAAATCGGCTTTGTGATCAGCAAAATCGAAACCCTCTCTTATCTCACAAATTTCGACTTTGAAAAGATGGAAGGTGATATTATTCTTAATGTTTCGTTCTTTCCTGAAGTGAAGCTTAAAGAGGCTCTGAAGATAATGAAACCCGTCTTTACATCATCGTATGTTATGTCTGATAAAGTTGTCCTCCACAGAGGCAGTGAGAAAATTGGCGATATCGTTGTACCACATGGACAGGTAGGATTCGGTACGGTATGTAGCGTGACAATAAATGGAATTTTTTTAAAGGCAGGTATTCCCGTTACATCAAAGTTTGGGGGTGTATTACAGATAGAAGACTCTGAGCCATCAAGGTTCACTGCTCTAATAAGCTATGAAGGTTCATCTCTTGACCCGCTTGAGATATTTATAAAGAGCAGGATGACTGATGTCATAGGTGCAACAAAAAATCATAACGGGAAAATCCTTGCAAGTTTCAGGGAAATACCTGTTGTAAGCATTGAAAAGGCAAAAGAATTGAGTGCGGTGATGAAGGAAAAAGGCATGGGGGGTATTCTGCTCATCGGCAATCCAAACCAGCCGCTCCTCGAGATACCTGTTGCCGCGGATAAGTCTGGTATGGTAATTGTTGGAGGTCTCAACCCTATAGCTGCACTTGAAGAAGCAGGCATCCCAACTCTTAGCAAGGCAATGTCAACCCTTTACAGATTTTCTGACCTGATCAAATTCAAGGAACTTCTATAAGCTTTCAAGAATCCTTAAAAATGCTTTTACCACATGAGGGTCAAACTGAGTGCCACTGAATCTTTTCAGTTCCGATATTGCATATTCTTTTCCCGGTGACGGACGATACGGCCTGTCTGCAGTCATGGCATCAAAAGAATCAGCAACATGGAGTATCCTTGTACCAAATGGTATGTCTTCACCTTTAAGCCCGTCAGGATATCCTCTGCCGTCAATACGTTCATGATGATGCCTGATTAAAGGAAGTAACTTCTTTAGTTGCTTTATATCTTTTAGGATTTCAGCGCTCTTTGCAGGATGTTTCTTTACAATTGCAAACTCTTCATCTGTAAGTCTTTCAGGTTTATCAAGTAGATAATCATATGTCCCGATTTTCCCGATGTCATGAAGTATCCCCGCAAGTCTGATGTCCTTTATCTCCGCTTCGTCAAGAGCCATTTCTTTTGCGATCTGTTCTGCATACATTGCTACTCTTAAAGAATGACCCTTTGTCCATGGACTCTTTGCGTCAAGTACATTTACCATTGTGCTAACAAGATTCTCAAAGAGATCTTTCAGGTCTTTATATGCCATTCCAATATCCTCAAGCATATTTAAAAAGGCTTCTTTGCTTCTCTGGAGATTCTCTGCTTGAACCCGATAATGTTCTTCGCTCACACGCAGCTCATGTTCTTTATTCCTAAGTTCCCTTCGCTCATGTGCTTCACGCAATGCCCTTTTTACGGAAGGAGCCTGACCCCCGAATTCTGTTTCTTTTTTAAAGACTTCTTTAAAAGTTAAGTGTTTATTTGATAACATATAGACTATGAAGCCGATAAAATATACACGGCATGCCAGAAACAGGATGCGATGGCATAAGATTTCGGAGGAGGAAGTAAATTCTGCCATAGAGAAAGCTGAATTTTTAGAATCATCTGTGGAAGGTAGACTCAATGCGTGGACAAAAATATCTGATAAGTTTTTGAGAGTTACATATAAAGAAGAAAGGGTGGAGGTAATGCAAGATGAAAATTGAATATGATAGAGAGGCCGATGCGCTGTATATTCAGCTTAGAGAAGCATATGTGGATGACAATATAGACATAGAGGAAGGTATTTCAATTGACCTCGATGAAAATAGGCAAATTGTAGGTATCGAAATTCTTGATGCTTGCAAAAAATTATCTCTCAGAGATATAGTGAATATATCCATCGAAAATCTTCCCATAGATAAAATTGAACCTGCAGTTGCCTGAATTCCGGCTTGCAGTAATACTTAAGTTTACTTTTCCAGTGACGTCAGTCCTTCCCTTTGGGCCTCGACCAATTCATCAATAAGTTGCTTTTTGGTCTTTTTATCGTCTTTCATTTAGGCTTCTCTACAAGCTTATTCTCTGACTTTCTTAATCTTCCTCGGCTTTGTAAGTTTTGCAAGTTTCTTGTCCATATGAATGAGTTTAGCGAGTTTGAGAGTCTTTTCCTTTTCTTCATCTGTCAGAAGTTCATGTAACTCAATCACATCATAATCATCCTTTGGCCCTCCGGCCTTTAGTTTCATGGCAATAAGGTATGGCTTAGGCAAAACAGGAAAGGGTATGTCCTCTAATGGCTCTGCTGACTTTAAACCTTCTAATTCCCACTTGTATTTCGCAACAATAAAGTCAACTTTGGGATACTCTCCTGATTTGTCATAGATAAAAATGACATCATGCTTAAAAGGATCATCCATAATTTTACTTCCTTCAATAAGTTTGATTTCAAAATTATCAGGGAGTGTATTCTTAAGAAGTCCGGTAAAAACACCGGTATCCTTTTCGTGAATAATATCTGTATAAATGCAAAAATCCACATCTACTGTTGTTCTTTCTACGCCATGCGCAATAGCGCCATATCCTCCAATAAGAGCAATATTAACCTTATCGTTTTTAGAAAGTAAGTTAACAATGCTATTTATAAGCTTTAATGTATCTTCTATAGACTTCATATTCTTTAACACCTTTTGTTTTTGCTTTTAATGAGATTATGTCATTGAAGACATCATTCATAGTTTTTATACGCTGGAGGGGCGTCAGGGCAAGAAACTCCTTCTTCATCTCTTTTCTCTTCTGCTCCATTATTCCCATTGATTCGCTCCTTTTATGGGTTAATAACAGTCTCAAAATAGAATGCACATTCAAATCTTATTGTATGTCATGCCCGAAGTTCTTAATCAGGCATCCATGGTTCGATATGCTCACCATGACATCCTGAGCTTGTCGAAGGGTGGATTCCCGCTCAACACACTGCGGGAATGACGGCTATGTTGTTACTATTATGAGACCCTTAATAAATTCTGTCAGCAGATCCTTCAGGCATTTTATATCTTCAGTCATCTTCATTCAACAATTATACCATAGACTGTTTGTCTCATTAATCAAAAGAATCCCTCTTCTTATCTTCTGCCTTTTTTCCGAACTCCGAACTCCCAACTCCGAACTTTTTTTCCAGTTCCTTAATCTTCTCCTTCAATTCTATTATCCTCATCTCCCTGACAACAAAGAGCTTGTTAAACCGTTCAAGTTCCCTGGTTTTCTCTTCCAGTTCAGCAGTACGTTCTCTAACTTTATTCTCCAGTGTTGCAGCATGATAGGATATCTCTTCAAACATTTGTGCGTTCTCAACTGCAATGGCAATTTGGGAGCTGATGGTTTCAAGAAGTTTCATGCTTCTCTCAGTTGGCTTTTTGTCAGTACGAGTAAACACGCACAAAACACCCAGGCATTTATTAGCTATAATCAGAGGAAATGCTGCATGAAAACGGATATCTTCACCGCGTTGTACTTCACGGGTAGAGAATTTAAGCACTTCTTCACGGCTCTTAAGTATAAGAGGCTTATGATCTCTCGCACATTCTCCGCACAAGCATTCGCCAATTTTTATCTTATTTGTTGTAAGGTCAAGAATTGTAGCTTCGGATGTTTCCCTGTGAACAGCGAGGCGGTTTTCTTCTTAATATCCGGTTGTAAATAAAAGTCTCAAAGTCCCTGCGGCTGTCTACAACAGCAATTATATAAACGCTAAAATCAGATAGCTTATATATCACCCTGTAAGGACTATGGACAATCTCTCTGTAGTTTGAAATCCCAAGAGCCAGCAATTCCGGAACTATTCTGTATCTTTCCGGATTATTTTTTAATGACAGACACTTTGACCTTATCGCTTTATAAACGGATACCGCCGCAGATAGCTTATCTTGTGAGATATAATCAATTATATCATTCAGGTCAAGGGCGGCTTCGTCAGTCCAAAATACTTTATAGTTTTTCATTTAATGCCAAGTTTTTTGTCCAGCTTCCTAAAGAATGTTTCCTGTTCAATAACCTTTCTGCCTTTAATGTCTTCCTCTCCCTGTGCAATCACCTTTAGAAGCAAAAGTGCCTCTTTCTGTTTTTCATAGCTATCAATGTCCATCAAAACAGCCTTTGCTTCGCCGTTCTGAGTGATTACTATGGGTCGTTTATGTTCACCAACCGTTTTTAACAATTCAGATGACCGGGTTTTCATATAAGTGATCGGCTTAATATCCTCGGTTAATTTCATCTCAATCTGCCTCCTTTTTAATAGGTATTGTATATGGTACTATATTTGGTTCCATGCGTCAATTTAATTGTCATTCCCATGGTAAGTTTTCAGTAAAGGGTGGAGTTTGGGTATCATAAATCCTCCCCTTTACAGGTGGAGGTAGGGAGGGGTAAAAGCAAATTCACCGAGAATTGCTGGAGTGTTTTCATTTAGCAATTTCGCAAATCGGTTTACGGGTTAACCCCCAAGAATATTCTTCCAGTTGAAGTTGAAAATATCCTTTTTCATCTGAAAATTATCTGGCGACATCGAAATAATTGCCGAGGTTTTAATAAGAGATTTTAAATCGTTAGTAATTTTTAGGAGTGAAGAAGCATGTTTTGGCAGAATTGTCATTGAGCTTTTTATCTCAAACAAATGCAATTTTTGTCCAAGTTCTAATACCAGATCAATCTCTAAGCCATCACGGGTGCGCATGTAATACATAGAGGGCATCTGTCCTGAATGCAAAAATCTCTTTAAAAAATCGGTGATTATCATTGTTTCAAACAGATTGCCGAAGCTGGGGCTGTTCAAAAGGGTTTCACTGTCATGTATGCCTAACAAGTAAGAAGCTAAAGCTGTGTCATTGAAATACAACTTGGGACTCTTAACTAAGCGTTTTCCTATATTTCTATAGTACGGATATAGAAGGTAAATTTGATATCCAGTCTCTAAAATAGAAAGCCATCTTTTTACAGTAGGCACACTCATCCCAACCTCTTTAGCTAACTCTGAAAGATTAAGAAGCTGGCCTGTACGGATTGCACATAGTTTTAAGAATCTTTCAAACTGGCTTAAATCTCCAATCTGTGCCAGATTTCTGACATCTCTTTCTAAATAAGTGGAGATATAGGAACCACACCATAATTGTCTATCTACAGACCTTTTGCTCGCAATTTCAGGATAATTTCCACGTAATATCAACTCGCTTAAGGAAAGCTTCTCAATACATTTTTGGAGTGGATTAAGTCCTTTAAGCCAGCCGGAGACATCTGTTGAAGTCTCTCCCTTGCCTATTCTTTCCGAAAACGAGAAAGGCAGGAGAGAAAGCACTGCAACCCTGCCTGCTAAAGATTGACTGATTCCTTGCATCAGAGTGAAACTTTGCGAACCTGTAAATAGCCACTGACCTGCTTTCCTTTTTTCGTCAATGCGAGTTTTTATATAGGATAATAATTCAGGAACATATTGAATTTCATCAATAATAACAGGAGGCTCATAATGTTTTAAAAAATAAAGAGGATCTTCTTTTGCCCTTATCCTTATATCAGGATCTTCTAAAGTTACAAATTTATGAGATCTTGTAAAAAGCATTTTTAAAAGTGTGGTTTTGCCTGATTGCCTTGGACCTGTAACAACGATAGCAGGAAAGGTTTTAAGTGCTTTTAGTATTGCTCTACTCAATACACGGGGTTTCATAGTTTATTTTTAATCCTTAATATTTAATATGTCAAGTTAAATTTTAAGGTAATATTTTTATTGAGAGAAAAGAGGGATATTATCGTTTGCTTTTTTAAGGAATAATTTTATATGCTAATTTATTAAACTTTTGGAGGTATAAACGAATGACGATTACGGATAATGCTGCTGAGAAGGCAAAGAAAATATTGGCTGCCGAAGGCAAGGGGAACTGGGGTATCAGACTATACGTTGCCGGAACAGGCTGTTGCGGGCCTGCATATGGACTTGATTTGCAAGAGGAACAAATGTCTGACGATGAAGTTGTTGAAAATAACGGGTTGAAGGTTTTTGTTAATAAAGATCTATATAAAACCCTTTCCGGAATGAAACTTGATTATTACGCTGATGGAAATGTAGAGGGCTTTGTCTTTACAGGCGGTGTTTCAGCCTGTAGTTCAGGTTGTGACTCCTGCGGATAAATGAGCAATTTTTCTATGATATTCATAAGCGATATAGTCGTCATTCCTGCGAGGCAGGAATCCAGAATGAAAGCTCTGGATTCCCCCGTATCAAGTACGGGGCAGGCTCGGTCAAGCCCGGAATGACAGTATAGCCCATGTTTCCAATCCATAGGCCAAGAAGGCTCAGGAAAAACGAGACTATCAGGAGGATGTTGAGAGAGACTTCCTTATCTCCTTGTGACTTTATTTATCCCCTTTTTGTTACATTCGGCAAGGGTGTTAGAAAAGAAATTTCATCAATGCCGGGATGCTTTCAAGAATCTTCAGACGAAGTTGTCAAGAATGCCAAAGATGTTTTCTCCCTTGGTATACCATCTGTTATTCTTTTCGGTATTCCGGAGCATAAAGACGAAATTGGCTCGAGCGCATATGATGATAAGGGCGTTGTACAAAATGCGATCAGGGCTATTAAAGACGCAGTCCCTGAATTGTACGTAATTACCGATGTCTGTATGTGTGAATACACAAGTCACGGCCATTGCGGCATAGTAAAAGACGGTGATGTCCAGAATGACCTAACCCTTGAATTGCTCGCAAAAGAAGCTGTCTCCCATGCTAAGGCAGGTGCTGATATGGTTGCACCATCAGACATGATGGATGGAAGGGTAAGGGCGATCAGGTCAGCACTTGATGGAGAAGGATTTAAAGAAATGCCCATAATGTCATATGCAGCAAAATATGCATCAGCTTTCTATGGGCCTTTCAGGGAAGCAGCGGAGTCAACCCCGCAATTTGGAGACAGGCGTTCATACCAGATGGACCCTGCAAACAGAAGAGAGGCAATAAAAGAGGTAGCCCTTGACATTGAAGAAGGGGCGGATATCATTATGGTCAAGCCCGCACTAGCATATCTTGATATAATCTCTGATGTAAAAGATGCTTTTGATGTGCCTGTTGCAGCCTATAACGTCAGCGGAGAGTATTCTCTCGTGAAGGCAGCGGGGAAACTCGGCTGGATAGATGAAAAACGCATTATGATGGAGATACTGACATCAATAAAGCGGGCTGGTGCGGATCTGATTCTTACCTACTTTGCAAAAGAAGCTGCAAAGTTATTGAATAAATAATCCTACCCTGAAAACCATATTCAAGTAGATGATTGTATGTGAAAAAGCAGAGGCTAAATCTTTACCTCTTGCATATATATGCAGACCCTATTCTATCTCATATTGCAATTTATAATCTTAAAATCTATAATCTATACGGATAGCCTCTATGTTTGTTAAAATTATATTTTTAATTTCTCTATCCCTTTTATTCTCCCCTAATGCCTTTTCTGAAGAAACCAGAAAAGAAGTTATGGTAATCACTGTAAATGGTGTTATTAATCCTGTTGCAGCAGAATACATCGGCAAAAACATTAGAAAAGCAAATGAAAAAAAGGTCGAGGCACTCATAATTGAGCTTGACACCCCCGGCGGATTAGACACATCCATGAGGAGCATTGTGAAAGATATCATCGGAAGTGAAGTCCCTGTTGTTGTATTTGTTTCACCAAGTGGCAGCAGAGCAGCCTCAGCAGGTGTATTTATAACTCTGGCTGCCCATGTTGCAGTTATGGCACCAGGTACAAATATTGGAGCAGCTCACCCCGTAGGTATTGGTGAAAAGATGGATAAGGTAATGGCTGAAAAGGCTACCAATGACGCAGCAGCTTATATAAAATCCCTTGCAGAGAGGATGGGAAGAAATGCAAAATGGGCAGAGGATGCTGTCAGGAAGAGTATCTCTGCAACAGAGGAAGAGGCATTAAAGGAGAAGGTTATAGACCTTGTTAGCAAGGACATCAACAGCCTTCTGTCGGATATTGACGGCAGGAAGGTACGGACGATTATGGGAGAAAAAGTCCTGATGACCGCAAAAGCGAATGTAATCAGAACAGAAACAGGTCTCAGGCACAAGATACTCAATCTAATTTCTGACCCGAATATCGCATATATACTTATGCTTCTTGGTTTTTACGGTCTCTTCTTTGAACTTACAAACCCTGGTTCTATCTTCCCGGGCGTAATGGGAGGCATATGTCTTATCCTTGCCTTCTATGCATTTCAGACACTTCCTGTCAATTATGCTGGACTCCTGTTAATCATACTTGCTATTATCCTTTTCATCCTTGAGGTAAAGATTATATCCCATGGAGTACTTACGATTGGCGGCATAATCGCTATGATTATAGGCTCATTGATGCTTTTTGAATCACCAGCACCTTTTATGAAACTCTCACTATATCTTGTCCTTCCCGCTGCTATTATAACCGCCCTATTCTTCACTGTAACATTCAGCCTTGCCTTTAAGGCATATAGGAGGAGGCCTGTCACCGGGTCAGAGGGCCTTATAGGGATGAAAGGAGTTGCAGATACAGATATATCAAAAGATGGAGGTATGGTATTATTACATGGTGAACGCTGGGCAGCTTATTCTGATGAGCCCATATCAAAGGGTGAAAGTATAATAGTTGAAGCTGTCTCAGGGTTGAAAGTTAAGGTAAGAAAAAGTGCCAGTGATTAGTGTCTGTGACTGACACTTATATTAAGGGTTTCATAATTGAATAGACATTATTTATAAAATCTCCCCTCTCCCCTCTTTGCCAAAGAGGGGCAATATTCCTCCCTTTGGTAAAGGGAGGTTAGGAGGGATTTTATGATTTATTATATGCATACTATAATGAGACGATTAATAACTGACACTAACACTAAAAGAGGAGGTTAACATGCCATTTTTATCACCAATAATTTTAGGATTCTTGTTCGCATTATTTTTTATCGTCTATATCGCCTCGAGTGCAATAAAAATCCTAAGGGAGTATGAAAGAGGAGTTGTATTCAGGCTCGGAAGGGTTATACCGGTAAAAGGCCCTGGACTTGTAATAATCTGGCCGATAATTGATAGACTTGTCAGGGTTAGCCTTCGTATCGTCGCAATGGATGTTCCATCTCAGGATATCATAACAAAGGACAATATCACTGTTAAGGTAAATGCCGTCATCTATTTCAGGGTTATAGACCCTATCAAGGCAATTACAGAAGTCGAGGATTTTTACTTTGCGACATCACAGATATCACAGACGACGCTCAGGAGTATTCTTGGCCAGAGCCAGCTTGATGACCTCCTCACGAATAGAGAACAGGTAAATGCAGAGCTCCAGAAGGTTATTGACTTCCAGACAGAGCCTTGGGGGGTAAAGGTAACAGCAGTCGAAGTAAAGAATGTTGACCTGCCAGCAGAGATGTTGAGGGCAATAGCGAGACAGGCAGAGGCTGAGCGTGAAAGAAGGGCAAAGATAATTCATGCCGAAGGTGAGTTTCAAGCCTCACAGAAGCTCGCAGATGCAGCGAATATAATTGCAACAGCACCTTCTGCACTGCAGCTCAGATTCCTCCAGACCCTTACAGAGATCGCTACAGAGAAAAACTCAACGATAATATTCCCTGTGCCCATAGACCTGATCAAACCATTTATGGAGAAGTTTGCAGAACTTAAAAAAGAATGAAAATTTATCACCCTAAAAATAGTATTAACAGTCTTAAAATTAATGACTATATTATTTTGTAAAATCCCTCCTAACCTCCCTTTGCCAAAGGGAGGAATAATGCCCCTCTTTGGCAAAGAGGGGGGAGGGGAGATTTTCTCATAATATCTATTCATAAGAATCAATAATGCCCATGGACAAAAAACCCAAAAACAGCACATGGATTAAACTTTTCTTACTACTCATTTTCCTCCTGCTTATTTTAGTTCTGTACAAGAGCGGAACATTCCATTTCTTTATGGACAGGAATAAGCTTACGTCTTTCCTTGACTCTTTAGGCCCTCTCTCGTTTATTGGTTTTATTGTCCTCCAGACATTGCAAGTTATAGCTGCACCTATCCCTGGTGAGATTACCGGTTTCATCGGAGGATACTTTTACGGTGCCTTAGCCGGGATTATCCTTTCAACAATAGGATTAACATTGGGTTCCTGGGGTGCCTTTATCCTTTCAAAGACCTTTGGCAGGCCTTTTGTCGAGAGATTCGTTAAAAAAGAGACTATTAAACGATATGATTATCTTTTAAAGCACCGTAAAGCAGCCTTCCTTGTATTTCTGTTATTCCTTATACCCGGATTTCCAAAGGATTATTTGTGCTATATCCTGGGACTCGGACCTATGAACACTAAAGAATTTCTTGTCATAAGCACTGCTGGAAGATTCTCAGGAACGGTTTTGCTCACCATGGGAGGTACCTACATACGCAATCACCAGTATTACAAGTTTTTTGTACTTTCTGGGATTGTAATTGTTATATTGTTAATTTCAATGGCTTACAGGGATAAGATCGAGAGACTGTTTCAGAAATGGCATTTAAAGGTTGAAGGCGATAAAAAACAAGATGAGATAAAGAAATTATTATGACCTAAATTGAGCGACTCTTCATTCAACATCTCTGGATTCCCGCCTCCGCAGGAATGACAACTTAGCTGTAACGAATTTTTCTTTAAAATCAATATGTTAAAAGAAAATTCGATACTCAAGAGATATTTCCGTAACAATCTTGTAAAAAAATCTTGACAAAAATTATTTCAAGATATATATTTCCGACATACAAAATCCTCTTTTTGTTTTATATTGTAAGACAAATCTATTATTTTACTTACATATATGTATTTTTGTCAATTTTTGTAAGACATATATATATTTTAGAAAATTATGAGAGAGAGAAAACAAGGAAAGAACACGAAGAAAAAGGAATTCAGGTTTGCTACATCTTTTACGATGAGGTTTGATTCCCTTACCTATGAGATGCTGGAAAAGATTGCCTATAACGAGGATATTACCAAGCCTGAAGCAGTCCGATCAGCCGTAAAGTTACTTTTTTTAAAGAAATACGGACAGGAAGAGCTTGAGAAATTAAGGGAGAAGAAACGCGTAAATAGATAGAAGAAATTTTGGAGCAAAACAAACACCTTATAAGTACAGATATGAAAGGAGGGTTATATGATGATATTTTTACTGGGAGGTTATGGAAGACAGTAAAAATAGTGTAGTAATAACAGGTTAAATTAAAAGGAGAATAATATGCAAAACGTATTGGACAATCCAAAAATTATCATTTATCCTACAAACGACTTTTATGAAGAAATAAAAGAAAATGCCTTATTTATCGGTGAAGAGAGGGAAAGGTATACTAAGTATCTCGCCAAAGCAACAGAACTATTTAATAAAAAACTGGAAGATATCGAGAAGAGATGTTATGACCCCACTGAGAACCCTGAAGAACTTTTAAAGGCAACTGAAAAGGCGATAAATGAGGTGCTTTATATCTGTGAGGAATTTGAACAAATGGTAAAGGATAAGGACATTATCCGTGATGCAAGGATCGAATTTCGAGAAAAAACAAACCCGATCCTGTCAAAAAGCTATTGCATAAACCGCACACGAACATGGCCACAGGGACACCAGGGGGACTATAAGACACTTGAAGGTGTATACAGGAATATACCTCTTTCTGAAGGGATAGGATATTTTCTTGATCTATACATGCTGAACGTATCACTTGCTCATGCTGTAAGGAACAGAATAAAGAAACTTAAAGAGATTTTAAGAAATGAATTACGGGATAGACAAAAGCCATCTGTCCTGAATATAGCCTGCGGTTCATGTCGTGAGGTTTTCGAATTAGCCCCTGAAATCGAAAAATCCGGCGCTAAATTTACCTGTATTGATTTAGACAATGATGCACTATCTTTTGCCGCAAATCGGTTGTCATACACCAGTATCTCACCCCTTGCATCGAATCAGGTCAATCTTCGTAAATATAATGCCCTGAGGATGTTTGACGATGAACTGAATATGAATGAATTTGGAAAGCAGGATATCATATACAGCGTTGGATTCTTTGATTACCTTCCCTCTGATTTTCTTGTAAATATGCTCGGAGCCCTTTATAAACTGCTCAATCCAGGCGGTAAATTAATCGCTTCCTTTAAAGATGCAACCAGATACAGACATCAGGCATTTCATTGGATTGTTGACTGGGATGGTTTCTTGCAGCGTAATGAAGAAGACTTCAGGAGTATATTCTCTGATGCTGAAATCCCCGACTCCGCAATAACAGAGATGCGTGAAGACTCTGGGGTAATAGTGTTTTATGTAATAACTAAATAGTGTCTGTTTATAAATTATGAGTTAAGTAGGCTGTCATTCCCCGACTTGATCGGGGAATCCAGTCTTTTCAATAGGTTCTGGATTGTCCGGTCAAGCCGGACAATGACAAAATACGACTTTATACACAGACTCTAATTGGTGTCTGTGTATAAATTATCGTGACCACTAAAAAACATGTCATTCCCGCAAGCGAAGCGCGTCGGGAATCCTTCTTAGAAGCCATCGGAAAGATTCCGGACAAGCCGGAATGACAAATAAACAGCAAAATTTCGACTTTATACACAGACTCTAATTATGTTAACTCCCATGAAGGAAAAATTACTTTCCGATAAGGTGGCGATCGTCACAGGAGGAACAAGAGGTATAGGACGCTCGATTGTCCTTGCTATCTGCAGAGAGGGTGCAGACTGTGCATTTACCTATACCATGAATCATGCCCTTGCAGACTCACTTGTTAAAGAGGTTCAAGATGGAGGTAGACGCGCATTATCTGTACAAGTAAATGTGAGGGATTTTGAAGGTGCAAAGATGCTTATCGAAAGGGTAAAGGAAAATTTTGGAAGACTTGATATCCTTGTAAACAATGCAGGGATAACAAAAGACAAGTCCCTGATGATGATGAACAAGGACGACTGGTCTGATGTGATAGATACTGACCTCACGGGGGTCTTCAACACAACCCGTGCCTGCATTATTACCTTTCTCAAACAGAAAAGTGGAAACATAGTAAATATCTCCTCTGTAAGTGGTATTCACCCTCTGCCCGGCCAGGTAAATTATGCTGCAGCAAAGGCAGGCATAATTGGTTTTACTAAATCACTCGCAAAGGAAGTAGCGCCTTATAACATCAGGGTTAATGCAGTAGCACCAGGTTTCATAGAGACCGATATGACAGCAAATCTCAGCGAGAAATACAGAGAGAAGCTTAACAAGATAATACCAGTGAGCAGGTTTGGCACGCCGGATGAGGTGGCAAGGGTTGTGGTATTCTTGCTAAGCTACGAATCCAGGTACATAACAGGACAGGTAATACAGATAGACGGAGGACTCACTATTTAAAATGGTTATTCAATAATTGGAATTTATTTGGAACTTGGGTATTTGGTCATTGGTTATTTATAATTTGTTATGGACAGAAAGATTGTTATAACAGGCATAGGGATTATATCACCTATAGGGATTGGTAAGGATGCCTTTTGTGAGGCATTATTTCAAGGAAAAACAGGATTTAAAACTATAAGCCTCTTTGATACAGCCCTCTTTAATGTCCATATTGCTGGGGAGATAAGCGATTTCGATCCTGTTTTGTTCCTCGGTAAAAAGGGGCTTCGAAATCTCGATAGAGCGACAAGACTGATATGCTCTGCTGCAAAACTTGCTATAGAAGATGCGCATCTCCAGATTACTGATGAAAATACAAATTCGATAGGGATTTCTATCGGAACCACATTCGGAAGTCTCCACAGTATTTCACAATTCGACCGTGTGGGTCTTATCGAAGGTCCCAAGTTTGTAAATCCATCACATTTCCCTAACACAGTAATAAATTCTCCTGCAAGTCAGGTCTCAATTCACTTTAAGATAAAAGGTTTTAACACAACAATATCCACTGGCTTCTGCGCAAGTCTTGATGCAGTCTCATATGCTGCTGACTTTATAAAGCTTAACAGGGCAGATGTTGTTCTTGCCGGAGGTGTCGAGGAATTATGTGAAGAGACCTTTCTTGGTTTTCACAAGCTCGGATGTCTGTCAGGGGCTGATGGCTCAGAACCTATCTGCTGCCCATTCGATGCAAGAAGAAATGGTATTATTCTCTCCGAGGGTGCAGCCGTTCTTATCCTTGAAGACGAAGACCATGCCTTGCGTAGAGGTGCTAACATTCTCGCTACAGTATCCGATTACGGTAATTCTTTTGACCCTATGACAGACATGGGTTTTACTAATTCAGGAAAAGGTTTATTCAATGCTATTGCCCTCGCCCTGCAAGATGCTTCTCTTTCATCAGGAGATATAGATTATATATCCGCCAGCGCTAATTCTACAAAAGGACTTGACAGGATGGAGACAAATATTATCAAAGAAGTCTTTGGCAAAAGTGCCTACGATATACCTGTAAGTTCAATAAAATCGATGGTGGGTGAGTCTTTTTCTGCCTCAGGTGCTTTATCACTTTCAGCAGCAATTTATGCAATACAAAAAGGTGTTATACCACCAACAGTAAATTATCAAGAGAAAGACCCTGAATGCGACCTCGATTACGTTCCAAATGAAGCAAGACAAAAAAACATAAATAACGTGCTTATAACTTCAGTTGATCCTTACGGACAAAATGCAGCAATGGTAATAGGAAAATATTAGGTATTAATTAGTATTTGTCCATAAACTAAGAATTAAGTTTTCCGTCATTCCCCGACTTGATGGGGGAATCCAGTATTTCCAATATGTTCTGGATTGTCCGGTCAAGCCGGACAATGACAAAATACGACTTTATGGACAGACACTAATTAATTGAAGGAGTGCAAATGCAACTTGATTTCGAAGAAATCAAAAAACTTATTCCTCAAAGATTTCCTTACATCATGATTGATAAAGTAGTGGAAGTTGAGCCGGGTAAACAAGCAGTTGCAATAAAGAACATTTCTGGTAATGATATATTCTTTCTTGGTCATTTCCCTGGTAGGGCAATTATGCCAGGTACTGCTATTATAGAGGCAATGGCTCAGACCGCTATCATTATCTTTAAGGCTGGCGAAAAGGAGAAAGAATATGATAAAAAGACTGCTTATCTCGGTTCTGTCAAGGCTCGTTTTTTACACCCCGTGGTTCCCGGAGACCAGTTAAAGATAAAGGCGTTTAGTGTTAAATCATTGCCCACTGGTGCATACGTTTCAGCAGAGGCATTTGTAGATGACAAAAAGGTATCAGAGGCAGAGTTGGTATTTAGTGTAAAATGAAAAATTCTAAATACGAAATCCTAAATTCTAAACAATATCAAAATGGATAAACTCCAAAATTCAAAACAATATGATTTAGAGGACCGTACCCTGAATTTTGCTAAAAAGATTATAGAATTCGTCAATAAATTGCCAAAAACTCTATCCAATATAGAAATTAGCAGACAAATGGTCAAGGCTTCTGGTTCTGTCGGAGCAAACTATATAGAGGCTAATGAATCTTTAAGTAAAAAGGACTTTTTAATGAGAGTCAAGATTTGCCGCAAAGAGGCAAAAGAGACTCGTTATTGGTTGAAACTTATTAGTTGTGATAAAGAATCTGAAAAAGAACGAACAAATCTAATACAAGAATCTACTGAGCTTATGAAAATTTTTGGAGCAATAATAGAGAAGACAAATTCTAAATCTCAAGCACTATATACCAAACAAAAGTTTTGAGCGTTAGAATTTGGAATTTAGGATTTGTTTAGGATTTAGAAATTAGAATTTAGGATTTTAAAAATTAAGAAGATTATGAATAATCGTAGAGTAGTCATTACGGGTCTCGGCGTCATTTCATCAATCGGTATTGGCTGGCAGGAATTCTGGGATAATCTTCTTAAAGGCAAATCCGGAATCAGCCCCGTTTCTTCTTTTGATACTACTAATCATTTTACCCAGATGGGTGGAGAAGTTAAAAACTTTAAACCAGAGAAATTCATTCCAAAAGAACGTTTAAAATTTATGAACCGTGCCACACAAATGGCATTGGCTTCAACAAAGCTTGCGTTAAAAGACGCGCATTTGAACAATAAAGATATTTCTACTATGAAAACCGGTATCTGCATAGGAACACTTCTGGGATCTGTTCAAACTGTTGAGACAATTAACGAACTTGCAATAATACATGGACAGACAGATTTCAGTTACGATTTACACTGTCAGGTGCCGACACACTCCACTCCTTCTACCATGGCTAAGGAATTTGGCGTAAGCGGCCCAAATATAATATTTTCTCCAGCTTGCGCTGCAGGCAATTATGCAATAAGCTACGGAGTTGATTTAATACGGCTTGGAAAAGCACACATTGTGATTGCTGGCGGTTCAGAAACTTTTTCAAAAGTTGCATTTACTGGGTTTAATCAGTTTTCTGCTGTTGCACCTGAAAAATGCCAGCCTTTTGATAAAAACAGGAAAGGGATGATGGTGGCTGAAGGTGCAGGGATAGTTGTTCTGGAATCTTTAGAAAACACCTTGAAAAGAAAAGCGCCAATATATGCTGAAATATCAGGTTATGGCCTTAGCTGTGACGCATATCATATGACTGCTTCTTCCATGGAAGGTATAGCAGCCTGCATGAAAAAAGCGATGAAAGAAACAGGCATCACAATTGAGGATGTAGACTATATAAGCGCCCATGGCACAGGTACTCTTGTTAATGATAGGGCAGAGTGTACTGCTATTAAAGAGGTCTTCGGACCGCTTTACAAAAAGATACCCATCAGTTCTATTAAGTCAATGCTTGGCCACACAATGGGAGCAGCCTCAGCACTTGAGGCAATTACGTGTGCGCTTGTTATAAAAAATGACATTATTCCACCAACTATAAATTATGAGACACCAGACCCTGAATGTGATATTGACTGTGTGCCAAATCAAGCAAGAGAACATAAAGTTAATATAGCCCTGAATAATTCCTATGCCTTTGGAGGGAATAATGCTTGTTTGGTATTGAAAAAATTCATAGAATAAAAAGAGGAGAAAATATGAAACCACAGAAAATGAATTTCACCACAGAGCACACAGAATGGAATAAATCGTGATCCGTGTCCGTAATCCGTTCTCCGTCTTGAGTATTGACGGATCAATCCGTCTTGAGTATTGACGGATCAACGGGCACGGGCGACGGGAGGTTGTGGTCTCTGTGGTTAGTTTTGACAATACGAAGACATGAGATAGAGGAGTAAATGAGAAAATGGGATAATCCGTGGCTATGGGGAGTTTTTGTTCTTGCCTCGCTAATACTGCTGGCCTTTGCAATGCCTGCTACGGCTGTTGTTGACAATCCTGTTCAACTCAGCAGTCACTCCCTCTGGGTTGGTGAGAAGAAAAAGGTCATAGAGGTTTCTACAGAGGATGGAGAACATCTTTTAGAGATTCCTGCCTCGCATCTCGAAGACATTTCAGTGGACAATTATCGGGGTGTCATATGGGTTGGTACAAGGAAAGAGATAATCCAGTATTCTTTGACAGGTGAAGAGGTCTTTCGATATGCCCTCAACATTAAAGATGATTGTAAAGGGGATAATTGTGGTGAGAGGGTAGTTCATATATCCCTTGACC
>JBFLZS010000019.1:0-49075 GCA_040756135.1 Nitrospirota bacterium | reverse complement strand
ATATAATAACTAAATTTATGCATTATCCGCTGGCGCATCCTCTGAAAACCCTTTGTTCTGGGATTATGACCTGATCCATGTTTGGTAAAGAGATTAAACATACAGGAATCCCAGTTTCGTATCCTGATTCCCTTATCAGCCTTGAGCTCATCCTGTATATCAAAGCAATGACAGGTTGGGCATACATAGGTACAGGCGCCGCAATTCAGACATTTTTCACTCAGGGTCTCCCAGATTTTTTCTTCAAAGATTTCCTCCAGTTTTTTATTTAAGCCATTGAGATTTATATTGGTCTTCATAGAACTTATGGCCTGCTTTTTTCTCTTTTCCATCTCGGCTATATCTGATTTTTGTGCGTCCTTAAATTTTGAAACAAGTTCTTTACCTTTTTCTGATACTATTTGCATGAGATATCTATCCCCCATGTCTATGAGTAAAATATCTGCTCCTTCGGAAGAGAAGGGCCCTCCATCAGTGGAGGTGCAAAAACAGGTACTTAAAGGATAATTACACGCTAATCCTATAATAAGGGTATTTTTTCTCTTTTCTATATAATAATTGTCCTTGTATCTTTCATTATCAAAGAGTTTATCCAGAATAAGGAAGCTCTTTATATCACAGGGATGAAGCCCTATTAGCGCCCTCTTTTCCGCTTCTATTTCATCAAGACTGATCTCAAAACCATGGTCAGTTTTTTGATATTTAAATAACCTTTCTGATTGTGGGAAAAGGAATTCCTTAGGGGACTTCTGGGTATTAAGAAAATCCCAGAAGATCTCCTCTGCCGAGCTTATCTCTCGAAAGGTTATCAGTCCTCCTTCCTTGACAGGAGCGATCTTTTTTGCAGGTATAGCCTCTACAAATTGAGCAATTTCAGCCTTTTTTATTATCTTTGAATTCAATCCCTTTGCCCCTCCTGAAATAAGCCTCTATTTGAAAAATTCATTTGAATCCTCCATATTATAAGCCTGTAAGGGAGCTGGTTTTTCCAGATTCAATCCTGCCTCATAGTCAAAGAGGTTCCTAACATCCAGATTGAGTTTTTGTAGTAAAAGGCGAAGGTCTATCCCCATAGGACAGGCCCTGCTACAGGCACCGCAATCCACGCAACGGCCAGCCTGGTGAAATGCCCTGACAATATGATACATCTGGAGATCTGAGATGTTCTGAGAGGTGCCGAACCATTGAGGCTGGGTAGTATCCACGAAACACTCAGGGCAATAGCAGTTTGGACAGGCATCTCTACAGGCGTAACAGCGAATACACCGGCTAATTTCCTTAAGGAAATAATCCCACCTCTCATCTGGCGACATGGCTTCAAAACTTCTGAGGAGGGGATCTTCAATCTCCTCTCTTTCTGCTGCCATCTCACCACTCAATAAGTCGTAAATAACTGGATTTCTATGCCTGCAAAGTTGGCAACTGATAAAAAGATAATCTGCCTTCTTTATGGCCCTCTCAAATCCCGGCCCTTTCAGAATAATCTCTTCTCCCTTCTCAATGGCCTCTAATATCTCCTTACCCTCCAGAGAAAATTCTCTCTCAATGCGGTGCCTGTCTATCATTCCATGGCAAGGAACACCAATAATCTTGAGATTCTCTCTCTTTATCTGTTTTTCCTTTAAGAGCACCATTAATGATCTAGAATCACAACCCTTGGCAATGATACCTATTTTATCCTCCCTGTTCATGGTAAACCTTGCTAAGTTATTTTCACAAAAGGAATTCCACACTAATTTGTCTGTGTCCTCAATTTTATAAATAAATGAAGGTGCGGAACGCAGAGGTATAATTCCACTTTCATATCCAATGATTACATCTACGCTTTTATCTCCTAAAAGCTTCCTTGCTTCCTCTCTGATTGATTTTTCTATATTTTCCATAAGCTTTAAAACTTCTTTACCAGTTTCTTAGAAGGACCTAACTTTTTTATTTCCTCAGTTAATTCACTGGCTACACGGGCAAATTTATCTCCTTGTGCAGAAGATATCCAGATAAAGTGTAACCTCCCTTTTTCCAAACCCAGATATTCTAAAAGACTCCTTAGAAGGGTAAGTTGCCTTCTAACATAAAGATTACCAGTGGAGTAATGGCACTCTCCGGGATAACATCCTGCTACTAAGACGCCATCAGCGCCCTTTTGCAAGCTTTCTAAAATAAAGAGGGGGTTAACCCTGCTTGAGCAAGGAAGTCGAACAATCCTTACATTGGGTGGATATTGAAGTCTTGCAGTACCTGCCAGGTCCGCAGCAGCAAAAGCTCACCATGTGCATACAAAGCATATAATTTTAGGCTTCCAATCTTCCAATGAAGTTCCTTTTTCTTGAATTTTTTCCTTAGTCTCTTCAGAGATATTCATAGACCCTCCTTATTGAGCCACCTCGCTTGAGAAGAGATTTTCAATCTCCGCATGTATCTGCTTATAGGTAAATCCCTGTACGTCTATGGCCCTTTTCAAACAGGTAGTTGAGCAGCTTCCACAACCTTTACATAATGCCTGGATTATTTCTATAGCACCTTTCTCATTAATAAAAATAGCATTATAAGGACAGACCTCTATGCATGAACCACAGACAGAACATTTATCCTTGTTTACACGAGCTACCTCACTCTCTACCTCTATACTATCCTTGGTAAGCATTATGGATGCCCGCGACGCCGCTCCCAGGGCACCAGAAATAGCTTCCTTAACTGTTGATGGATAGCGGCCACTGCCACAGAGATAAATACCATCTGCTGCAAAATCAAGAGGCCTCAGCTTCACGTGTGCCTCAAGAAAGAAATTATATTTATCAACAGGGACCTTTAGCATCTTAGAAATTCTATCGGCATCATCCGAGGCTACTATAGGGGTTGAAAGTACAACCAAGTCTGCAGGTATGTCTATTTCCCTGCGCATTGCTTCAGAGTAAACCCTCACCTTCCCATTCTCCACTACAGGTGGCCTTTCAAGATCATACCTTAAGAATTTTACACCTGCTTCTTTGGCCTTTAAGAAAAGCTCTTCGTTTTCAACACCATAGGCCCTGATATCCCGATTCAGCACAAATATCCTTGCATCCTTAATTATCTCCTTTATATGGAGGCAGTTTTTAATAGCCACAAAGCAGCAAATGCGAGAACAATACTCTCTGTCCGGAATACGAGCACCTGCACACTGGATAACAACGATATTCTTTGCCTTTAGTGCACCAGCCTTAAGTCTCTCTTCCAGCTCCATCTGGGTAATGACATTTTTGCCATCATACCCGTAGAGGCCAACAGGCTTTAGTGGAGAACCACCTGTAGCCACGATGATTACCCCGGCAACAAATTCCTTTTTCATACCATTGCTGCTGAATTTCACACGGTAATCACCAATAAAGCCCTTAACCTCTTCAAGGGTAGCAGATGTATAAACCTCTATGTTAGGATTCTTTTGAACTAAGGCGATCTTCTCCTCGATAAATTTTGAGGCGTCAATATCGCCCGGAGCAAGCTTGTGGAAATGTCGAAGTAGGCCACCCATATCCTTCTGTTTTTCTAAAAGGACAACCTTAAAACCCCTCTCTGATAGGGATAAGGCAGCCGTCAACCCTGCAATTCCTGCACCAATAACTAAGGCCTTATGCTCAATTTTAACTTCAATTGGCGCTAAAGGTTCTAAAAGCGCTGCCTTAGCTACGCCCATTCTGACGAGATCCTTGGCCTTTTCCGTAGCATCTTCTTTTTCACGCATATGTACCCATGAGCATTGATCCCTTATATTAACCATATGAAAGAGATAAGGATTGAGGCCAGCCTTCCGCAGGGTTTGGCGAAAAACAGGCGTGTGGGTACGGGGTGTGCAGGAAGCCACCACTACCCGGTTGAGATTCTCTTCCTTTATAGCCTTTGCAATCTCGGCAGTACCTGTCTCTGAACAGGTAAATAGATTGCGCTTAGCGTAAACAACTTGCGGTAATGTTTTAGCAAACTCAGTTATGGCTCCCGTATCCAGGGTGCCTGCGATATTGATCCCTCAATCGCAGATAAAAACGCCTATTCTAGTATCCATTTATTTTTCCCTTTAGCCTTATTGTTATCTTATCCATACTGCTTTATTACCTCTGCTGCCCTCGAGGCCGCAGCACTTGCCTGGGCTACTGAGTCAGGTATATCCATAGGCCCTTGTGCGCAGCCACAGACAAAGATACCTTTCACTGAGGTATCCATAGTATCCATATGAGAGGCAGGGTCCGTCTTAACAAAACCTGCTTCGTTTAACTTAAAGCCCATCATCTTAGAAAGCTTCTCAATGCCCTTGCTGGGCACACATGCAGTAGCAAGGACTACCAGGTCAAAGGGCCTCTTTTCTACTTTTTTAGTTACACGGTCTTCATACCAGACAAGGGGTTTGCTATCTTCGCCCTTGGTTATCTCAGCTACCCTGGCGCGGACAAGCTGAATTCCATATTCTCTCGCACCCCTGACACAGTATTCTTCAAATCCTTTTCCATGAGCTCTCAAATCCATATAGAATATGGTAGATTGCATCTCGGGTTCATGTTCCCTGGCACAGATGGCCTCTTTAACAGAATGCATGCACCCATAAGTACAACACCATGAGTTAAATCGCAGGTCTCTTGAACCTGTGCATTGTACAAAGGCGATGCTCTTAGCGGTATGGAAAGTAGGCTCCTTTGACTTCAATTCCTCCAATTTTTTTCCTACCTCTGGTATGATTTCATGCGCCTTTGCCCATTCCTTATAATCCTTCTCTTCTCCTAATTCGCCTGCCTTGTACTGACGGTAAAATTCCCCGGTAGATTTCCCATATCGCTCCTCAAATGTTTTTATGGTCCCCTTAAGCCCGGCAATTCTTCTCTCAAGACCTTTTATCTCATCCCTCATGGCCATATCAGAAGGACGCTCAAGATGACCGGCCGTGGGACCAGTTGCACTCAAAAGTCTCTCAAATTCAAGGGATGTAATGACATTTGGAATCCTTTTATATCCATAAAGCTCAATTACTGAAGGGTCAAAGATTTCGTAGCCGATAGCTAAGACAATAGCCCCTACATTCAGGTCTACTACTCTGTCCTTCTGTTCATAATTAATTGCCTTTGCCTCGCAGACCTTTTTACAAATACCACACTTCTTTCCCTGAAAGGTACGGCAGTAAAGGGGATCAATGGTAAATACCGACGGTATACCCTGTGCGAAGTATTTATAGATGGCCTTCCTTTTTCCCATTCCCATATTATATTCGTCAGGAACTAAAGTTGGGCATTTCGCTGCACATAGGCCACATCCGATGCACTTGTCTTCTTCCACATACCGGGCCTTCTTTCGCACCTTAACAGCAAAATTCCCTGCCTCTCCTTTTACCTCCTCCACTTCACTATAAGCCATAAGATCGATATTGGGATGCCGGCCGACGGCCAGCAGCTTTGGCCCAATAATTCACATGGCACAGTCATTTGTAGGAAATGTCTTATCCAGTTGAGCCATCTTCCCGCCGATGCTTGTCAGTCTCTCCACCAGATGGACCTTTATGTCCTGATCGGCCAGATCTAAAGAGGCCTGCATCCCTGCGATGCCGCCACCTATTATTAAGACATCCTTACTCATTCTAATTCTAACCTCCTCAAGTATGTTTCCTACACCAGAGCCATGGCCAACAAATCAGAAAGATCCTTTATTTCTATCTTCAGGTCGCTATTGATTAAGGCACAGGTAAGATGGATCCGGCATTTGGGGCACGCGGTAATTAAGATATTTGCGCCTGTAGCCTTAGCCTCATTTAACCTGTCTATCTGAATTTGCTTAGAGCAAGTGGAGCAGCCTGCCCAACCAGTAGTACCACAACAGAGGGCTTTTTCTCTGTTCCTATCCATTTCAACAAATGTTATCCCCGGTATGCTTGCAATAATCTCACGCGGGGTTTCATAAATTCCAGAAAATCTTCCAAGCCTGCAAGGATCATGATAAGTTAAAGTTCCTTCTAAAGACTGAAGTTTGAGCTCTCCTGCCTTTATCTTATCCAGAATGAAGTCATAAAAATGAATAACTTCAAAGCCTAATTCTCCAAAATAAATGGGATAATATTTTTTAAAGATCAAATAACCTTCAGGGCAGGCAAATATCACCTTTTTACTGCCTTTCCGTCTTATTAATTCTATATTGAAGGCAGCCAATTTTTTGAAGCTCTCAATCTCCCCGTTCCACATCATATCATGCCCGCAGCATCTTTCCTCATCACTAACCACAGGTGCGATACCAATTTTATTGATAATCTTCAGCATGTTTCTGGCAATATTAAGGGAAGATACGTTTAAATCTTTAAAGACAGGATCAAAGAAGGGAAGGCATCCTGTAAAGAAGTAATATTCACCTTCCTGGGCAATGTTACCAGCCTCTTTTGCCCATGCTGTTTTATTCTGGTGGACTCCCAGATTCTGCATCTCCATTATGCTCTGTAAGATGCCGTGGTGTGAATAATCTGCCTTACTCCCTGCCTTTACCGCCTCCTCTCTCATATCCCTTATGAATTCCAGATAATCTACCTTTTGAGGGCACCTTTGAAGACATTGACCACAGGTTAAACAGCGCCAGATATCGGGATCTTTTAATGCCTCCTCTTCCATCCCAAGATCTACACTAAGAAGTAATTTCCCAACCTGTAGCCTTGGCGAATACTCGGTAGGCGTCCGGGATACAGGGCAACTACCAGAACATACGCCGCAGTCCAGACAATAAAATAACTTTGCTTTATCGATTATTTCTTTAAGTTCCATATATCTCCACCGGTGATTTTCCCATGCTTTTAATCTGTACCGTGAAAGAGTTTATAGTTTCTGCAAATTTTGCTCCCTCAGAGGCTGAAATCCACTCAAGTTTTAATCTTTCTTCTTCAATTCCTAATAACTTAAGTAACTCCTTTGTCATAGCTACCACTTTTTCAGCCTTCATATTACCTTCCAGGTAATGACATTCGCCGAGGTGTCAGCCACTTAACAAAACGCCATCAGCTCCCCATTTAAAGGCATTAAGGATAAAAACAGGACTTATTCGGCCAGAACACATAAGCCTGATGAGTCTCACATTGGGATGATACTGAAGACGGCTCACCCCTGCAAGATCGGCCCCTGCATAGGCACACCAATTACAGGCAAAGGCAACAATTTTTGGTTCGAATTCTTTAACCATAAATATCCCCTTATATCTCAGCCGCTGCGCTCTTAAGCGCCGACTCAACCATAACGAGCACCTCATCATCTGTATAGTGCCTGAGGCTCATTGCCCCTGTTGGGCATACCACACTACAGGCACCACAGCCTTTACAGAGGCCCTCTTTAACATTTGAGATTAAAACACCCGGTGCACGCTCTATAAGTTCGATGGCACCAAAGACACATGTCTCCTTACAGAGGCCACAGCCCCTGCATAGGGCTTCATTTACACAGGATATAATCCCTTCAGCAGTGAGGTGGCTCTGAGAGAGAATAGCCCCTGCCCTGGCTGAGGCTGCCTGTGCCTGGGCAATGGATTCCTCTATGGACTTTGGAGAGTGGCAGAGTCCGGCAAGAAAAATGCCATCAGTAGAAAAGTCAACGGGCCTTAGCTTCATATGTGCCTCTAAGAAGAAGCCATTCTGATTAAGCGGGACCTTTAGCAACTTACTCAATTCCACATTGTCTTCATTAGGCACAATTGCAGGAGATAATACTATTAGATCAGGAGTAATCTTTAGCATCACGTCAAGCAATGGTTCCCTAACCTGTACCGCCAGTCTTCCATCTCCTGCCGATACAACAGGTTTGTTATCCTCATCATATCGAATAAATATTACACCTTTCTCCCTGGCTTTTTGATAGTATATCTCTTTGAACCCATAAGAGCGCATATCTCTATAAAGGATATAAACCTCGGTTTTAGGGTTAATCTCTTTTATCTTTAGGGCATTCTTTATTGCCTCCTGACAGCATACCCTGCTACAATAGGGTCTGTCAGGCTCTCTCGAACCTACACATTGAACCATGACAATGGACTTCGCATTGCGAATCTGGGATTGCGGATTGACAAGATGTTCTTCAATCTCCAGTTGAGTCATCACCCGTCCATCCTGGCCGTAGAGATATTCCTTCGGCCTTAGCTCAGATGCACCTGTAGCTACTATTATTACCCCATGGTCTATTTTCTTTTCTCCGCCATTTAAAGTGGTTGTAAAATTACCTACTGAGCCTTTTACGCTATCTATAGTAGTCCCAAGATAAAGGTGAATATTTTTATGTGCTTTTACCTTTTCAATCAATTCCTTAAGTCTCTTGGAAGGGTCATCTCCTTCCGATAGATATTTTACCTTACGGAACATACCACCCAGTTCAGACTTTTTCTCTACCAAGTGTGTCTCAAAACCCTGATCAGCCAGAGATAATGCTGTAGTCATTCCCGCCAGTCCGCCACCTATAACCAATGCCTCATGGTTTATCTCAAGAAATTTTGGATACAATGGCTCCAGAAGCCGCGCTTTAGCTACCGCCATTCTTATCAAATCTTTTGCTTTTTGTGTAGCAGCTTCGGGCATCTTCTGATGCACCCATGAACATTGATCTCTAATATTTGCCATCTCAAACAGATAGGGGTTAAGTCCTCCCAGACGAGTAGTATCACGAAATAGTGGTTCATGTGTCTTTGGTGTGCATGAGGCAACTACAACCCTATTAAGATTATGCTCCTTTATCTTTTCAATAATAAGCTTCTGGGTATCCTGAGAGCAGGTGTAAAGATTATTCTCTGCGTGTATAACATTAGGTAAGGTTTTGACATATTCAACAACTTGTGGGACGTCAACCACGCCCGCAATATTTATACCGCAGTGACAGACAAATACACCAATTCGTGGTTCCTGTCCTGTAACATCAATCTCAGGCGGATACTCTTTATGAGTTACCAGAGTACCTCTTGCCTCTGCCAATAAAGAAGCGGCTTCTCCAGCAGCTGCTGAGCCTTGCATAACTGTCTCTGGTATATCCTTGGGTGCCTCAAAAACACCTGCTACATAGATTCCGGGTTTATTAGTCCTTACCGGTGCAAACTCGGATGTCTGACAAAAACCATACTCGTTTAACCCAACTCCAAGTCGCTGTGCCAGTTCCTTTGTTCCACCCTTTGGTATAAGTCCAACCGAAAGTACAACCATATCAAATTCTTCTTCCTTAACCTTATTTCCATCTTCTATCTCATAGCGCAGGATCAGATTCTTTGTCTCTCCAATCTCCTTTACCTCCGCTACCCTTGTCCGGATGAATCGCACCCCGTACACATCTTTTGCTCGATTATAGTACTCCTCAAACCCTTTTCCAAATGTCCGCATATCCATATAGAATATAGTAGCATCTAATTTTCCAGGGATATGTTCCTTAGCAATTATTGCCTGCTTGACAGCATATGTACAACAGACAGCAGAACAATATGCATTGCCTTTATTGGGATCACGGGAGCCAACACATTGAATCCATGCGATCCTCTTGGGTTCTTCCCCATCTGAAAGTCGTTGTAGATGACCCCTGAAGGGCCCGGAGGAAGATAATATTCGCTCAAATTGCAGTGAAGTTACTACATTCTTATATCTGCCATAGCCGTATTCGCCTCTTATCTTTGCATCAAATTTATCATAACCAGGGGATAAGATAATTGAGCCAACTTTTAGCTCTATGATTTTCTCCTGTTGGTTAAAATCTATAGCATCTCTCGCACAAACCTTCTTACATACCCCGCATTTTTTCCCTTTTGCAAGAACAGTACAATTTTCTTTATCAATCGTATAACACAATGGGATACCCTGAGGATACATTGCATAAATTGCCTTTCTTGTACTTACGTCTTCATTAAAGGTATCAAGTACTTTTTTCGTTGGACACTTCTCATTACAAGCCCCGCATCCAACACATTTTTCTATATCTACATATCTTGGTAGCATCTTGATCTTTACATCAAAATTCCCTACATCTCCTTTAACCTCTTCCAGTTCTGCATAAGTTATAAGTTTAATATTTGGATGTTTACCTATATCAACCAATCGTGGTGCAAGGGTACACATTGCACAATCATTAGTAGGGAATGTTTTATCCAATTGTGGCATACGACCACCAATAGATGGTTGTCGCTCAAGCAGGTACACCTTAAACCCCGACTCAGCTAGATCAAGAGCCGCCTGCATACCACCAATGCCAGCACCTACAACTAAAACTGCACCTGTTTTACTCATTCTTGCCTTCTTTTCTTATCCTGTATTGTGGTTTCACGAAATTCGCAACCTTTTATTTTATTGATTATTTAACCTACCTTTGAATAGATAAGGCTTGGACTAACCAAATGCTTCTTGAACCAACCTTTTACATCTTTTATCCCAAATGCCAACCCCATCAATTCAGTAAAATAAATTACAGGCATATCAAGTTTTATATTGTACTTTGCTCCTGCTTTTATACATAGCGTTTCTAACGCCATCTGGCACATATTGCAAGCTGTAACTATACAATCTGCGCCTATCTCTTTAGCTGAAAGCAAAATATTTTTGGTCATCTCAAAGGTTAAATCTTCATTAGTCATAAGTAATGCACCACCACAACATTTTGTCTTAAAAGGAAAGTTAAGGTCTTCAGCACCAAGGACAGTAATCAGCTCACTGAGGGATCTTGGGTTCTCTGGATCATCAAATTGAGTAATTCGAGATGGTCTTATCAGCAAACAACCATAATATGCCGCTACTTTTAAATTCCCCAATGGCTTCTTCACTCTTTCTTTTATTTTATCTATCCCGATATCATTTATTATTATTTCTAAAGGATGCTTTATTGCCACTTTTCCTAATTGAAGTTTTTCTCCAATTATATGCTCTAATTTTGCTTTAAGTTGTGGATGTTTCCCTGCTTCGTCTTCTACTCTCAACATATTTACTCGACAAACAGGACATGGTATAACGATTTCTGTATAATCTTTAGCTGCAATAGCCAAATTTCGAGCACATAAAGCAAGGGATAAAAGAGGATTTAGCGAAGATGCCTCAAGTGCGCCACAACAATTCCAGTCTTTTAGCTCTTTAAGATCAATCCCAAGGCTCTTAAAGACTGCCTTCGTAGATAAATCATATTCCTTAGCTGATGAATGCAGTGAACACCCTGGATAATAACCTATTGACATCATAGCCCTTCTTCTTTTTCTACCTTTTTGAAAATCTCTTTTACTTTTCTTCTCCCTTTAATACCGTGGGGGAGGAATGCTAATTTACCCGCTTTTGCCATCTTTATTCCTAAGGGGGCATAGCTAAACATCTTAGAATAGTCTCTTCTCTTTAAAAAGAATTTACCCATCAATCCTGTTTCCCATACCCTTCCGTGGGCTCTAATTGAATCTACAAATACCTCAGCAAATAATGGATTTGGAGATTCTATCTTGATTTTCCCTTCTTTTGCTTGCAAAATGGCAATATTTCTTATAGCTTGAATTACCTCTACAAATCTTACATCTTGAGGACACCGCTCATAGCAGAAATGACAGTCAGCACACAACCATATAAGATCTGATTCTAATACCTCCTTTTTCATCCCAAGTACTGCCATGCGGATTATCCGTCTTGGATTAAATTTCTCATCAATCTCACGGATGCTACAGGAAGCAGAGCATGTACCACAGGCAAAACATTGCAGAATCTTCTCTCCACCGGGTTGACGGGCAATCTCATATTTAAAGTTTGGATCAAGTTTATCTACTTCTATTAATTTTGATTCCATCTTTATCTTCTCTTTTTTACCAAGGTTAGTAAATTAAAGCCCATTTTTACTTAATGTCCTATTTTTATAGATTATTATATAAATATTTTATTTAAATGTCAAGTAAAATTGAAATGCCCTATTTTCATCGCCTAAAAGTGCATCTTATTTTTTAGCTATTTGAATTATAGTATACAAATATTCAATTTCAATGTCAAGTATTTAATTGTGGGTGCAGCAATTCCGCAACTTTTTTATATAATCCATGCAAATTTGTACTACAGCGACACATTCTTATATAGACAAAATAATTCAAATCATGTAATATAGCCTTAAGAAGGGCGTATGAAAGAGGAAGGATCTGTCTACTGCAACTAAATAAGAGTTAGACAGAAGAGGGTGCTCTCGACTAAAAATCCCTTTTCTGATAAACTTCATTTATAGTGGCCTGTATTGGGTATTTTGGATTTGTTGCAACTCTATTTTATCCAGTACAGATGCCACTCCACAATAACTTTTTTATTCTTCTTTGTGTCTTTTTATGCAACTGATGGGTAGAGTTACTAAGATGGCTATAAGTAAGGATACATAAATTTACTAAGGAGTTCATAAGTAATGCACTGTTATTGAAAAATCTCCCCTTACCCCTCTTTGCCAAAGAGGGGTGTATTTCCTCCCTTTGGCAAAGGGAGGGTAGGAGGGATTTTATAATCAATGTCTTCATACTTATGACCGTATTAGTATATAATTTGAGGCTATAAGAACCCGTGTTAAAAAAAAGTGGCAACAGATCAACTGAGAGACGTTTTTCGATAGATACAGCGCCTATAAGAGGAACATTAAAAACTTTACAACCCCTCACGATACAGATAGCGAGTCAAACCCATCTTGAGCCGCTTTGGGATCAACTGGTAAATCGGTATCATTATCTGGGCTATCAGAGACTTTTAGGACATCGGTTAAAATACCTTGTTTTCATGCAAGATCGCCCTGTTGCAGCTCTTTCCTGGAGCGCTCCTGCCTTAAAGCTACGAGTAAGGGATAAATATATTGGGTGGTCTGGATATCAGAGAAAGAGCTATCTTGACCGACTTGCGAACAACAGCCGGTTTCTGATTTTGCCCTGGGTACATGTACCGAATCTGGCTTCTCATGTACTTTCCCTGAATATTGATCGATTAAACAGAGACTGGGAAGAACAATTCAACAAAAGATTATGGTTACTGGAAACCTTTGTAGACCCTTGCCGCTTCACCGGGACAAGTTATAAAGCGGCCAATTGGCAATTCATTGGCAATACGTATGGTTATGGCAAACAGGGCAAAGGATATTATTATCACGGCAGCGTCAAGGAGGTATATTTATATGTATTAGAGCCGCGTTTCAGAGAAATCATAGGTTGTGAGCAAAAGCCCTATAGCCTCTTTCATCGTCCAACAAAATCCTTCATAAAGGTTGACGAATTACATATGATATTGCGACAATTCAATTGGAATCCCGATCTTGTTCCATTTATGGAATTGACCGAAGAGGACATCAAGGCAATTGCTGATGAGTTAGTAGAGTTTCACAAACAGTTTTATGACTGTTTTGGCAGGGCAGAACATCTGCGATTAGGTCTGGCCTATGTCTCAGGGCTTATCAGCAACAGCAAGGCAAAATCTATTGAACCAATTGCGCTGGAATTCCTAAATGAAGAGGCTGTTCGCTCCATGCAGCGTTTCATGAAGACATACCGTTGGAATGAGAAAGCGATGGAGAGAAAACATCAATCCATGCTGTCGGCGAAAATCTCATCTGCTGATGGGATGATTAATGTTGACAGTTGTGAGTTTGTCAAAAAGGGTAAGGAGTCAGTAGGTGTAGTCCGCCAATACTGTGGTGCCGTTGGCAAGGTCGAAAACTGCCAATCCGGAGTCTTTGTTGGTTACTCCAGTGATAAAGGATATGGTCTGCTCAGTTGCAGACTTTATCTGCCGAATATATGGTTTTCCCATGAATATGAACAAAGACGCAAAGATACCTTGGTTCCAGAAGATATTGTATTTCAGACAAAACCGCAAATAGCTCGTAATCTCATAAACAAGGTTGTTGAAACAGGCCTTTTTCCGGCCAGATGGATCGGCTGTGATACTACATTTGGCACAGATCCTGATTTTCTTAAATCGCTGCCCGGGAGTATGTATTATTTTGCCAATATTAAATCTAATACTAAGGTATTTGTCGAAAAACCCATTATAGGAATACCGCCTTACTCAGGTCGAGGCGCCCATTCTAGGAAAATCAAGGTCTTGCCTGGTGAGCCACAGGCGAAAACCGTATACGAAATAGCTAAATCACCGGATTGTCCATGGACATTTACAATCATAGTTGAGGGGGCAAAATGTCCAATTATCGCTGAAATAGCCCGCTTAAGGGTGTATCCCTGGAGGGATACACTGTCTGAAGATTGTCCTGTATGGCTTTTTATCAGACGCACATCAGAAGGACAGATAAAATATGCCTTCTGCAACGCGCCTGAAGATATGCCACTTTCAGAAATGTGCAAGGCATCGACTATGCGATGGCCTATTGAGCAATTTTTTCAGGATGGCAAAGAACAGGTTGGTATGGATGCATATGAACACCGCTCATGGACAGCATGGCATCGTCATATGATTTATGTCTTCCTTGCTCTGCATTTTCTTCTGCAGTTGCGAATCAAATTTAAAAAAAACTCCGGCCTTGACACTGCTTCAAGCCAGCAGGCTGGTGGTTGTACTACCTCTGTGAAGGACTGAGTTTATTGATATTACTGAAATGGTTCAGAATGCTTTTATATGCCACTGTTGAGTTATGCAGATGTTCTTGCAACAAGGGGGGTTACATAAAGTAATGTCTGAAGATAAAACCTTTAATGAAACCCAGGCACTCCGTGAAGAGATAAAAAGACTCAGAAAATCGCTTTCAGAACTTACTCCCCCACTGGATGTGCTCTTAAGGCGCAGGGGGTTCAGGATTTATAAAAAAGAACCTTCAGAAGACCTGCTCCTCCCTGAAAAAAAATTCATCGGCAGGTTTTATGAGATGATGAAAAAATATTCATTTCGCCTATTCCTGAGGGATGTCATCAAACACCAGAGTTTTTTCAGACTTGAGAATGTTACACGATATGCAACCTTAGAGGTTACAAAAGACTATCTTGAATATATGAGAAACATAGGCCTTGCTGAAAAATCATCTAATGGCTTCAGACTTTCACTCGGACCCATTAAGAGTTTTGGTGAAACGCTTGAATGGTTTGTAGCTGAGATATTTAAAGTGGAATTTGCTGCGGAGGCAATATGGGGTATAAGATTCAAGCGGCCGAGGGTGGGCGGTGACTATGACCTTATTGCAAAGGTAGATGGATCAATATTGTATATGGAGATAAAATCTTCGCCCCCTAAACAGATATATCAGAAAGAGATCTCGGCTTTCCTGGATAGGGTCTCTGACCTTTCCCCTGAGATAAGCATTTTTTTTACAGATACAGAACTCAGGATGAAGGATAAGATTGTACTAATGTTCGACGAAGAGTTAAAAAAGAGGCTTGACAATCCTCCGAAGGTAATAAGGATAGAAAAAGAACTCTTTCAGATATGGGACAGGATGTTTATAATAAATGCTAAGGATAGTATAGCTGCAAATATCGAAAAGGTATTAAGCTGGTATTTCAGGAGGAGTCAATGAGTTCAGCAGAAATAAGTATATGTGCAGTATGTGCATGGAGGGCGACCTGTCAGAAGAAGTTTACAGTTTCAGGGAGGGATTTTCGCTGCGCTGAGTTCGTAAAGGACGTAACAATAAAAGAAGAACTGGAAGAAGAAAAACCGGAAGAAGAAAAAGCAAAAGAAAAAAAAGAAAAAAGAGGGAAAGGCAAATAAACCCCGTTGGAATTTCCTACGGGGTAAAAGATTAAATACCTCCCTTATTCCCCATCAATGCCTGAACTGGTTTTAGCCCGTAAGGGCTGCCCTGTTCTATGGCTGTGAGGACAGTTCCGCCACCAGTAAAGAAATAATACTGAGCATTATCCATAACAGATAGGTAGAGGCCAGGACAGAGGTTTTTGAATTCCTGTAAGGTGTCACCGCCACCGTACATCTTAATAGCAATCCTGTTCTGGTCTATAGTACTGTCCAGTGCCTTTGAGCCCTCTGCAAAATGCGGCGTATATCCCATAACAGCATTGACAAATATGGTCCTGGCGGTCGAAATGCTTTCTAAAACAATCGGGTCTTTAAATGATTCCGGGTCTATATCAAGGATGTAACCGTATTTTTTACCTTCTTTAAAGTCCTTTATTGATATAGTCCTGTATTTATCTTCTATTCTGCCATCCAGAATATCTGATTCAACAATATATGGAAGCTCGATAATCTTTCTATTTGCCCTATCCTTCTCTACAAGGTCTTTTGCCGCAATGATGTCTTTCTCCGGAATGCCTTCTATGTTTATTCCATACTTTGCACAAAGGAATGTGTTATATATCACGCCACCCAGGATCAGCCGATCAACCTTTTCATAAATTGCATAAAGTGGTTTTATCTTTGTGTCATATTTTGCACCTGCGACTACAGCCATAAAAGGCCTCTGCGGATTAATGACAGAATTAAGATTGATGATCTCCTGCTGCATCAAAAAACCTGCATAAGAAGGAAGATATTTTGTAATATCGTATGTTGAGGCATGTGGCTGCCACGAACCGAATGCATCATTTATAAAGATATCTGCAAGTCCTGCAAGTTGACGGGCAAATTTATCCCTGGCCTCACCTTCTGCTTCTTCCCCATGGAACCAGCGCGTATTAGGAAGGTATATACCACCTATCTTCCTTTCTCTGAGGTTACGGATGGCAAGGTTAATTGATGTATCAATGCCTAAAATGCCAAACCTTGTATCTATACTGAATTCGGGGATATGAAACCTTGTATGCAACTTATGTTCAAGATATTCAACTATTGGCTCAACTGATTCGCCTGGTTTACACCTGATCTCACCTGTCTTTTTATCCCTTGGCCTTCCAATATGAGTCATAAGGATCGGCCTTCCACCCCTTTCTACTATATTATAAAGCGTACCAAAGGTGCGATCTATTCTATATGGATCTCTGATTACACCATCCTTTACAACATTATGATCGAATCTGACAAGAACTACCTTTCCATTCAGGTCAGCGTTCTGAATTAAAGAAAGTCTTGGATCTAATCTTTGATCTTCAACGCTCATGTTTCACCCCTTGGTATTGCTTCATTTATTAACATTACAGGTATGCCATCTTTTATCGGATAAAGAAGCTTGCATCTCTTGCATATCAGTCCATCTCCTTTTTCTGCAAGTCTAATATCCCCCTTGCATTTCGGGCATGCTAATATCTCAAGAAGCTCTTTGCTTATAGCCATATGTTCTCCCTTTACTACTTTGTGTCTGTTTATAAATTGCCTTATTTACATTTATTTGTCATTGACCCGAAAATACCTTTAAAGCTGTCATTCCGGCAGGTTCCCTGCTTACTACCTTCACTTAATACTTTTATATTAATGTATAACCCTTATTGTATCAACTCCTTCAAATGTGACTTCAAATGTGACTGTTCCAACAGCGCCTGTTACGTAAACAGGCACTTTGCAGCCCTTTGGAAAAATTTTTATTACATCTTCCCTTAATCACATCGAGAAACAATGCCACTATTTTTTTCTAACCTCCGTCTCTCCATTTCTTTACCTTCTGGCGTATTTTGTTGATTAACTCAAGCTCCCTGAACTGTTTCTCAACAAACATCTCAACTTGGGCATCAGTTCTCTTGCCAGAACGGCAGTAATAGCCCACAGGACGTCTTCCAGACATTCTTTTAGGTTGCCCTTCTTCATATTTTAACTACTTGATCCTATTATGCTTTCCAAGCATTTCTAAAATTTCTTCCTTTTCCCTTTTACTCTTGGCAGGTTTTTTCTCCCTCTCGCACAGGTATCTCTGCCCTTTTATCTCGCTATTTTGTAGTGAGTCGGTCCATGCCCGAAGCTGACGTGAAATGCCTTCTGCTTCTAATTTCAAATTTGAAATTCTTTTCGGCTGTCCTTTGGCGTAAACCCAGTATCCCCTGGGTTCTTCAAAGGGGTATATGGGTCCGTCAATAGCAAGGGACATATTATTTTCTACTGAGGAGATATTGTTTTATCTTGTTTACGAAATCTATTGCCTTCGGAAATATCTCATCTATGTCTTCTTTTTTTATATCCGGCTGCTCCATATAGTCACCTTTCTGTCTAAGCTCAAAGGCTCAATGTAACGTTTTGGACAGATCCTTATCTAAAATGCCGCTTTTTATAAATTCCCGATCAAATAAAGAGATCGCTCCGTAATGTTTCGAGGTGCCCAGCTGTTTTTCCTGTAAAAGTGCCAATACCGTATAGAACATAGCATAGTACAAGCGGTTCATTATAGACCGCAAACTCATTCCCTCTTTTAAAAGAACCGCTGCCTCTTTTATTGAGTCATCTGCCTGCCTAAGCCTGTATTGAATCAGAGTGAGCAATTCTTCTTTCATACGGCAACACCCTCACGATAAATATTTTTTATGAAAACAGATTCCCGTATTGGACTGTTCTTTAGCATATCAATGCTTATTGCAATTGGCATGACAATTATGTCTTCGGGAAAACCCGCCTCCCATGCGCAATCGCTGATATATTTTTCTATTGCATGGTCGAGATGATCCACGACGATGAGCACATCAAGGTCTGAATATTCAGTAGCGTCTCCCCTCGCCCTTGAACCGAAAGAGTTCGCCAAAAGCTTTTGGACTTATCCAAGAGGAACAGACTCCTTAATTTTAAAGAAACTGTCCGCTCTGTCCGTATTATTTCATGGATATGAAGGGATACGGTAGGAACATCAAATGATGTGTTTTCTGCTTTTCCGGTCCATACAAGCAGAGGGGCAAGATGGGGGTCATATTCATATTTCTTGGGCTTCGGGGCTGAAGTATCATAAGAGGCAAGTCCAACGGGGGTGGCAATTTTGTTTTTATTTTTTGACGGCATGCGGCGTTTCTCCTGATGCAATATCTTCAAGAATTTGCCGAATGTGAGACTTTAGTGGAGGGAGTTTTACTGTTGCAACTTCCCATACACGTTCCAAGTCAATCCCAAAATAAAAGTGCGCTATTTTATCCCTCATGCCAGTAAGATATTTCCATGGGACCAAGGTGTATTTTTTCCTTACAAGCATTGGGATGTTTTTCGCAGCTTCACCAATAACTTCAATACACCGGACCACCGCAAGGTTTGTCTTTGCATCCTTTACAAAGTCTTCATAGTTCATGCCGACAATGAAACCCTCCATTGTTTCAATATGCTCAAGAATATCCCGAATGAAAAGACCGAATTCCCTTTTCATAAATAGACTACCTCTCTGAGAATGATCTCCCTGAGTTCAGGTCTGATATTTTTTCTTGGAACAAGATCAACTTTGGTTTTCAGTAATTTTGTAATGTATTCTTCAGCATCAATCCATTCAAAAAATCCGATCGGTCTATTAAATTCAACTAGAATGTCTATATCACTTCTTCTCTTTTGCTCTCCGCGGACATACGAACCAAAGATTCCAATTTCAGTTATACCATATTTTTCTCTGAGTTCATCACGATGTTCGGCTAATATTTTTTTAATATTTTCAATCCCTTTCATGATTTTCTGTATCCCTATGAATCAATTTGTAAAATTATATCATGATTTATATTTTCCTGCCCTTTTATATCCTTTTTTGCTTAGGGCTTGAGGCGCTATTTCTTCGTGGACATGAGGGATACGGTTAGAACTTCAAAGGATGTATTTTCTGCTTTTCCAGTCCAAATAAGCTGAGGGTCTATATGTGGACCGTATTCATACTTGTTAGGTTTAGGTTTTGAAGAATCATAAGAGGCGAGTCCTGCCAGAAGAACATTCTCACGAGTTTCTGTTTCATATGTTTCATATCCGTAGGCTTCTACATTCTCATCGGCAGAATCTTTTCTTTTTCTCCCCTTCGCCATACTTTATTCCTGATGATACATTGCATTAATAATAACTTATTATTTTTTTTGCCTTTTTGAAGCATTCAATACTGTAATTTCTACAAGTTCATCCCCTTTATATCTCAGGAGAATCCCATTTTCAAGCATCTCGGAATTAAGCCACTGCTTTTTCCGGTCTCACCCATGCAGGCAGAGGCTCGCCTGTTGCCTCATGATAAAGTGTCTCAGGTGCGATATCCAGACCATCGGGCCAGCATAATGTTCCGATTTCTTTGTTCACGTAGAACTGTTTAAAATATTCAATGTCGGAGAAGCGGCTAAAAACACCGCCTTTATGTCTATACTCCCTCAAATCAATAATTCCTTTCTTGCCATTTTCGAAGACAAGCTCAAGCTTATATCCTTCAATATGCCGTGCTTCTGAAACATCATAATACATTGCGACCTCCTTATTTTAGAGGTTCTATTGGGAACAAGGGCTTCTGATTTTTTGCCAGTTCCCCCAAAAAACCTGCTTATCTCAGGCATTCTTGCTCCTCTGAATTTTATTTGCAAAAAAAGTATCATAAGATGCAAGTCCGACAGGAACAACATTTTTTCTTATTTCGGTTTCATGCCTATAAGCTTCTACATCTTCACCTGTAGAGTCTTTTCCTTTTCTCCCCTTTGCCATGCCACTCCTTATTACGGATAGATATTGTCATAATTATAATTTAATTGTAATTATCCCGCATACTTATTTGACCTTAAATACATCGAACCCTTTCAGATAGTCTTCGTAGTCTATCGGAGATTCCACGCCAAATTCAGCAAGGAGGTCTATTGTTTCACTTACGGACAATTCCAGCTTTGATGAAAGGGTACTCAAAGACATCTTCCCTTCCCTGTAAAGCTTTATCATCAGGAATTCCCATCCATATTCTATAAGCTCTCTTGCAACAGTAGATTTGTCTTTATTAACCATTATGGAGAGTTCATTTATTCTTTTAATTTCTCTGTCTTTCAGTCTGAGACTTAGTACTGACATTATTCGCCTCCTTTCAGCCTTTTTGTGGCATCTTCTAATATTCGTTTGCTGTAGCGGCCATAAAAGGACAATTTATCAAGTTTTACAAAAGCCATGTCTTCTTTAATTTTTCCATTTTCAGTAACATTTATTAAAAGGTGTATTGCTGTTGTAAATTTATGATTGAGTATCTTGCAAGCTTTTATACTTGGCAAATCATCTACAGCAAGTGGTAATTTCTTTTTTAATGCAAGGGCAAGAGCTTCTGCTTCACCGATATGAATTTTAAAATCCCTGCATAACTTTTCAACACTTTCCTTTTTTGCTAAGCTGGCAACTTTTATCTTGCCGTTTTCAATTAATGAAGAAATTAATTTTGCATCAAACAGGTCTTTACCTGTGCATTCCGACCTTACCATTTCCGGAATTATTATATGAATATCTTCTGAGATAATATTCAGGATTTCAATCTTTGCCAACAATATAAGTGTTGAGGAATCAAAAACTATTTCCATTATGCTTACAATATACTACAACTGTATACTTCAAATCAATAATTTTGTATCTTTTCGGTATCAGTCATAAGTCAGGTTGGGGCTGAGGGTCAAGACGAGGGTCATCCACATATTTCTTAGGTTTTGAGGTTAAGGTATCATAAGAGGCACGTCCTACCGGGACAACATTCTTACGGGTTTCTTTTTCACGTCTATAGGCTTCTACATCATCTTCTTTTTTCTTTGCCCTCCTCGCCAATGCCAATCCCCTTCAATACATTGAAATATAGATAATTTTGCTAATAAATTGCAATATGATTTTAAAAGATTTTCCCAGCCTTTCAGATGGTTGAAGTAGGATTAGAGAAAGTAATGTCGGTTGATGATATTGATAATTGATACACCCTGCGGTCTCTGCCGCAGGGTACTTCACAGGAAGGTTATGTTTTGACTTCATCTGTATCCCCTGTTTTAGGTTCCAGATAGTGAAAATGTAGCGAACTTAATATCGAAAATCAATTAGGTCGCCTTCAGTAATTTATATATAGCGTGCAAAGCCCATGCTATGATAAAATATTAAAGTGGCGGATTTAAGGATAGGTTGCAGCGGTTTTCTCTATGATCACTGGAGAAAGAATTTTTATCCAGAAGATCTATCAAAAAACTACTGGCTTGAATACTATTGTAAGCGGTTTTCAACGGTAGAGCTTAACGTAACCTTTTACCGGCTTCCTGAGAGGGAAACATTTACAAAATGGTATTTATCTACGCCTAAAGGTTTTATCTTTTCCCTTAAAGGGAGCAGGTTTATCACACATGTAAAAAAGCTCAAAGATTGTACAGAGCCTCTTGAGGCATTTTTTTCGAGGGCATCATTACTTAAAGAAAAATTAGGTGTTATATTGTGGCAGTTTCCTCCTACCTTTTCCATGGAAATAGAAAGATTCAAAGAGTTTCTTGAGGCACTGAGACCTTATTTTATGAGAAATACTTTTGAATTCAGGAACAAGACCTGGATAAACAAAAAGGTTATTGATCTACTTGGAAAGGAAAAAGCCGGACTCTGCATGGCAGACTACCCGGAATTTCTCGATAAACTGCCTCTAACTGCTGATTTTGTCTATATAAGGAGACACGGAGAAGATGGCAGTTACGCAACATCATATAGCACTGATTCATTGAAAGGGGATGCAAAAAAGATCAAGGCGTATTTGAAACAAAAAAAAGATGTCTTTATTTATTTTAACAACGACGCTTTTGGTCATGCCCCTAAAAATGCAGCAGAGCTTATCACCCTTATGGATAAAAAAAAGAGATAGTCTTATTCTCCCCAATCTATTCTGTGTCTATTCCTTTGAAATATATATTTCTCTGCATATAACGCAGCAATACAACCTTGTGATGTTGCAACAACAACCTGCCTTACCCCTGTGCATGTGACATCTCCTGCTGCGAAAACTCCCGGGATTGATGTCTCCATCATCGGATTTACCTGAATACAACCGTCTTTACCTCTATCGAGTACATCAAAGATAAACTCTGTTATGGGCTTGTTTCCATGTAAATAGACAAAGACACCGGAGAGCTTTAATTCAACCTCTTTCTTGTCAGCATTAACCATCTTGATCTTCTCAACTATATCGCTACCTTCGATAGTAGTTACGATATGACTTAACAGTACCTTTATATTTGGTTCCTTGAGATCATGATGGTCACCAACCTTAAGTTTTTGTGTGGGAGAGATAAGATATACCGTATCCGCAAATCTTGCAAGCACCCCCGCTTCTTTTACGGCCTCTTCAGAATTTCCAACAACACAGACTATTTTCCCCTTGAAGAACGCTGCGTCACATATAGCGCAGTAGCTAACTCCCTTTCCAAGAAACTCACCCTCACCCTTTATGCTTGGTTTCCTTCCCATAGAGCCTGTGGCTATAATTATGGTTTTCCCGCTAAATGTCTTATCCATCGTTATTACTTCCTTTATATCCCCAGAGAGATTTACGCCCACGACCTGCGCCTCCATATACTCGGCCCCAAACCCTACCGCCTGTCTTCTCATCACATCGAGTAGTTCTTTACCAGAAACAGGCTTTGTAAGCCCAGGATAGTTTTCAATCTTATTTGAGTACGCAAGTGCACCTGCAGTTGCTGATTTATCGAGTATGACCGTTTTTAGTTTTGACCTTGATGTATACAATGCTGCTGTAAGACCAGCCGGCCCTCCACCGATTATAATAACATCATAAATATCCATAACCTCCTGTGTTCAATCCTCCCTGTTTCTAAAATTGGCGACTATTTAATGTCTGTGTATAAACTGCTGTTCAGATAATCCGTCATTCCCCGACTTGATCGGGGAATCCAGTATTTTCAATATGTTCTGGATTATCCGGTCAAGCCGGATAATGACAAAATACGACTTTATACACAGATACTATTTAGTGTCTGTGTATAAAGTCAGTTATGCCGTCATGCCGGACTTGATCCGACATCCATGGTTCGACATCCTTCGACAAGCTCAGGATGACATTGTCACTCTGAGCATGTCGAAGAGTCACCATGACAATTGTCACCCTGAGCGTGTCGAAGGGTGGATTCCTGCCTCCGCAGGAATGACAACTTTTTCGGAAAATAGCAGTTTATACGCAGACACTATTTATAGTCATAGGCATCTCCTCAAGGTTTAATATTACCATCAAAGCATTTGTCAAGCCTATAGATTTATATCACTAAATATAATCTGATATAATTATAACAAATTTGCTGATGATATTTAATAACATCTTACTTATGAATAATTTTATATCTAATCATGTCATTGCTCGTTTCCCACCAAGTAGCTTAAGCAAGCATTATTAAAGCCTGGAGGTCATAATGGATAAACAGAAAGATCAGAGGCGTTGGCCCAGAGAGACTATAGAACCTCCTAAATCTGGAATCATTTATCCAAGAAGCAGAAAAAGCTTTCTCAACTTAAATTATAATCCTGAGACTCTGCATGTTAATGTGCTTAATATGAGTAAAAAAGGCCTGCTTTTACAATCTCCTCTTAAATTCAAGATTTCTTCATCACTGGACATGCGAATATGGCATCCGCATAAGAAGATATGGATGGCTGTAAAAGGAAGAATTAAATGGGTAAATGACTCTCCATCAAAACCGGGTTATTACCTTTTAGGGGTTGAATTTCATAGAGAGATACTTCATGAGGATACTTCTATACCTAAATCCGAGTTACAAATAAGACGGATGTCACCGTCAGACCTTGAATTCCTTTTAAATACAAACCTTTTTAACGCTATCCCTCATGAATCCATATGTCCCTTATTGAACTGTCTGACTTTCAAGCATGTAAATAAAGCAGAAAGATTCATCACACAGGGAGATGAGGGTGATTGTTTATATATTATTCGAAGTGGCTCTTGTATTGTAAATTTAGAAAAGGATAATACATTGCATCCAATCGCACGTCTTAAAGCAGGAGATATAGTGGGAGAGATGGCTGTTTTAACAGGTGAACGTCGAAGCACCCATGTTGACGCAGAAACCGCTATGGAGTTATGGAGCTTGAGTCGTCCACAATTTGACGCTTTATCTCATGAATATCCTGATCTAAGAGATTTTCTAACCGATATAGTTACACATCGTTTCTCTGCTTCGAAATTAACGGCATTCAGAAATATAGGGAAATATATCATAAAAGAAATCATCGGTCAGGGCGGATGGAGCATTGTTTATAAGGGAGTTCATGGAAAGTTGAATTTTCCAGTTGCCATCAAGATGATGAGACATAATATGGCCATGAATCCGGATTTTTTAGATAAGTTCCAGAATGAAGCCAAGATCATAGCACGCTTGAATCACCCAAATATTGTAAAGGTATATGATATCGAAGACCTTTATAGAACAGTCTTCATTATCATGGAATACCTTGAAGGATTCTCTCTCGAATATCTTTTAGAGAACATGCCAAAGCTACCTTTACCCAAGATTTTGGATATTATTATGCAGATATGCTCCGGATTAGATTATGCCCATAAAGAAGGTATTATCCATCAGGACATCAAACCTGCAAATATCTATATTCGACCAGATGAACGAGCAAAAATCGTTGATTTTGGATTAGCATGTCCTCCCGGCAGTATGGATTTTAACCTATCCGGAACGGTTTTTTATATGTCACCTGAGCAGATTCAGGGAGAACCTGTTGACGAACGCACTGATATCTATTCACTCGGTATTACTGCCTACGAAATGCTTATTGGAAAGAGGCCATTTCCAGAGGATGATATTGCAAAGTTGTTGGACTTTCATCTTAATAAAGATGTCCCTAATCCACGTATTTTTTACCCCGATTTACCGGATGAGCTACACTACTTTATTACTAAGAGCATATGTAAAGATCCGTCTGCAAGACTAAAAAATATCTCTGAAGTTATCAAGGTGCTTCAACCATTAGCAGAAAAAGTTGGCTTAACGCCCCAACAACAACGGAAAAAGGGGAAGATGATGGGTATGTTTCTCTTTTATAACGAGGAGCATCAATTAATCTTAAACAGTTTAATAGATAAATTTAATAGTAATATTGCCGATATAGGAGCTGAACTGCGAATAGCTCCTATCGAAGATGTTTAATTCTTAGATCGAAATCGTCCATCTTATCAGATAGACTTTTCCAGTTACAGGTTTGCATAAGTTTGACCAGTTTATGTACAGCCCCACTCTTAATGAGCTTCAGACGCTCGGCTCTCTTTTCCACACCATAAAAAGGAAGCATGATGAAAAAGGATTTATCCACATGTTTCTTCACTGGCAGCATAACGTCTTCCCGCCTTGTATAATAAGGATCTTCGCCCTCATCACACAATTTGCCGAAAACGATAAACTGCCTGCATGAAATAGGTCGCATTGGGTGCACCGAGCATGAACCATCTACTAAAAACGGGCACGGATCGCCTTCTTTATATATTTTAAGTTGCCTCTTAATTACTTCTCGTTCGGGACCGGATATTTTTTCTGTAACATACCATGAGATGCCTGCCAACTCCAGTGGATATACAGGGATGTCCTTATGGGTTTTGCAGCAACTCGAGCACCCTTTCGCACAGGCCAACTTCCTCCCGCTTTTTATCTCCTTCTCAATAGCCTCCGCAATGCCTTTATCCACTATATAATAGGATTCAAGTAGCATGGAAAGCCAATAGTGCGTAGCCTCATCAGCAGGGAAGGAGAGTCTCCTGGGCTTTAGATAGCCTCTATTTATTTCCGCCATTATTAATGTTTAAATGCCCTCTGTCCTGTAAAGACCATTGTTACCTTTGGCTTTGCCTCATTGCAGGCAGCAATAGATTCAAAATCCCTATCAGAACCTCCAGGGTGTACGATTGCTGAGACACCCTGTTTAATCCCTACATCAACACCATCCCTGAATGGGAAGAATGCATCGGAGACCATCACAGAACCTATGAGTCCACCCTTCTTCTTCTTTGTCTCTTTATCTATCTCACGGAGTGCACCCTTATCCCTTTTACCATATCTCACATCAAGCTCAAATGCCTTATAAAAAATACCATATCTCTTGAAGCATAATGCGTCAGCGTATTTTTGATATGCCTTAAAGACTGCAATCTCAGCCACACCTACCCTGTCCTGCTCACCTGTACCAATACCAACTGTCACACCATCTTTTACATATATTACCGAGTTTGATGTAATACCCTGCTCCACATTCCATCCAAAAAGCATGTCGTCATATTCCCTGTCAGTCGGCATCCTTTCTATAATATATTCTTTACCCTGATATATTGTTTTTGCCGGTAAGAAGTCTTCCTTTGATTTAATTCTATTTATCGGGGACTGTTGAACTACGATGCCGCCGTCAATCAATGATTTAAACTCCACAAAACGGAAGGTCTTATATCTTTCTAAATCATTAATTTTACTAACCTTGATAATCCTGAGATTCTTCCTCTTAGATAAAATATCTATAGTCCCTTCTTCAAACTCAGGTGCTGCTACAACCTCGAGATAATTGTTACTAACCATCTCTGCTGTTTCTTTATCCATTGCCCTATTAACAACAAGACATCCACCAAATGCTGCGATACGGTCTGCCATATTAGCCTTATCATAGGCATCAGCCAATGTCCTTCCGTATGCAGCACCACAAGGATTATTATGTTTTAGGATTACTGCAGCAGGGCTGTCCATCAGATATTTAATAACATTCAGACCATTATCAAGGTCTGTTAGATTCGTCTTACCGGGATGTTTACCTGCCTGTATCATATCCTCTTCACTAATGCTGCCAACAAGGCCATTCCCTGGCTGGATAAATTGGCAATCACCGAGAATCAGATTCCCATTAATTAACTCATAAAGTGCTGCCTCCTGGCCGGGATTTTCACCATAGCGCAGGCCCTTCTCTATCAACTCTCCTGTTTTCTCATCGGGTATCTTCCACGTCCTCTTTTTATAGATTAGGGTCTGGTCCCCGAATTTAATTATCATCTCATCAGGGAAATGATCTTCCATGATAGTGCGGTACATCTTCTTAATATCTGACATAAAAAAACCTCCTTCTGTAACAAATCAATTATTAAGGGTCTTATAATAATAACTACATTAGTTTTATAAAATCCCTCCTAACCTCCCTTTGCTAAAGGGAGGAATAAAGCCCCTCTTTGGCAAAGAGGGGGCAGGGGAGATTTTCTAATAAATGTGAATTCAATTATGAGATTGTTAATATTATTAAATAATTATGGTTCATTCCTAATAAAGTTGAAATTAATAAATGACTGGATTCCCGCCTGCGCGGGAATGACAAAACCGCTTATAAAAAGTGTCATTCCCCGACCCCCGATTACAACCTTCGAGGGCGGGCTTGATCGGGGAATCCAGAAGCTTTTCAACTAAAATACTAAAGACACATAATTTTAGTGCTAAATTATAAAGACTACCTTTAAAATATGTCATTCCAGCTTGTCTGGAATCTTTCTTCATTAATAATCCCAGACCATCCTTAAGGCTGGGACGACTGGTTCAGAAGAAACTACTGAAGGATTCCGAACAAGTCGGAATGACAGAAAGTGACACAAGAATGAACTGTGATTCCGGAATTTTTATAAATGATCAATGATAATTTTGCATCGATAATTGCTAATTGTAGGTTATTGGAATTTGATTATTGATTATTTCTTTTTATATTGTTCCCTCATCTTCATTGTCTCTTCAAGCAGAAGGAGATATCTCACATATCTAAACCCAAGTTTCATAAGAGCAATATCATCAATCCTTATCTTTTCGGTCTCGCCCTGATCAATCTCAAATATATCGAGAAACCTGCTCTCGAAAATAAATCTTCTGAACCTGTCTATATCATAGTAGGCGGTATAGACCTGTGCCTGCTTGTTCGGGTCAAGTTTCTCCGTAAGCAGATTTCTTCTTAATTGAACCTCTTTCCATTCCCTGTTCATTTCATCGTAGAGATCAACCCCTTGATCAATCCTCCAGGTACCTATCGTCCATTTTGTATCTTCTTGATAGCCGAGGCAGTGTGGCTCTCTGATAAAAAAATAAAATTCTTCATTTACTGGTCCCTCATCTGTGCCTTTTCTTAAAATACCCTGACCAATAGGATAATAGCGGCAGTTTGCAGGACGGTCTGTATAGATCGTACAGCCTTCCGGGGTAACAAATGGGCATTTCTTTTCCTCATCATTCAGCATCCTCAGTTTCGCAAGCGGCAGTGTAGACTTCTCATCAATTTCCATATAGGTATATTTCTCAAGAAATTCCTCTGAGGGTAGCCCGAGTCTTTTTTTCATCCTTACAATATCATATGGAGTGAGTAAGATATTAATTTTACTACAGCATTTTGTAAAACATTTTACGCCTTTATGGCATCTGAATTTAAATCTGGAATTCAGAGTAAGTTTAGTTGGCTCTACGACGCTCATATTCTGCATTTTAATCAAAAAATTCCTCTACCCCTTAGATTCTTCGCGCACAAAAATAAGTAAAGGAATGCCTTTCACGGCATCCCTTTACTCAGTAAATTTGACAGGAGATTTAGAATACCTTTTCTACTACCGGCACAACCTGTTTCTTACGGGACATAAGTCCAGGGATATAAACTGAGGTGTCGCCCGCTTTGGTGTTAAATGCCTTTTCGATCTTGGCCTTGTCGCCCATAAAGTACAACTCAGAGCCTTCCTTTATAATATCCGTAGCAATGAAGATGACCATCTCGTAGCCTTCTTTAGACTTCAGGTCAGTGAGGAAATTTACGACCTCGGAGGCGCGGTTGTATACATCGGTCAGGTCTACCACCTCGGTCTGGCCAATACCGACCTTTTTGCCGGCAAAGTCAAAATTCTTAAAGTCGGCAAAGATCACGTCCTTGATCGGCTTATCTGCTATATTGGCCTTCGCCTTCTTCACATCAATGCCGAATTTCAGCATATCGTCAATGCCTGCTATCTTGGCCAGTTCTGCTGCCACATCCTTATCTTCCTGGGTAGTAGTTGGTGACTTGAAAACCACTGTATCTGAAAGAAGTGCACCTAACAGGAGACCAGCCATAGCTTTATCCTTGGCTACTACATCTTTATATTTCTTGGCCAGAATGGTAGCTGTACTGCCCACTGGCTCTACCAGAATTGGAATGGGGCTATGATAGGAGAAATTCATTTTGTGATGATCAATGATTTCAACGATCTCGGCCTTATCCAGGTTATCCGGAGCCTGACTTGCCTCGTTATGATCCACCAGCACTATCTTCTTGCCTTCAGCGCTGCCCAGCTCCTGGGGCACAGGCATACCAAACTTATCGAGCACAAATGCAGTCTCTTCGTTGATTGGCCCCTGGGTAGCCGGGGTGTAACCCCTTATCTTGGCATAAACGATAGCCGAACATACAGTATCAGTGTCCGCACTTTTGTGACCTACTACATATACATCCTGTCCCATTTCTTTCCCTCCTCCATCAATTTGTTTTTTTACTTTTTCGTTCTGAATTAACTTGCCTTGGTTGAAATTTAAGGCCCTTTCTCTGAATACTTCTCAAAAACCATCGCTGTTGCCCTATAAACCATGTGTGCCATCTTTGAAAATGGGGCATATGCAAACAGGAAAAAGACAACCATAAGATGCATGAAGTATATGATATAAGCAAGAGCAGCGATATTAGCTAATCTTATTACCTCGGAAAGTATCCCTGTGGCCATGATTGCAAAGACTATATAAATGAAAAGCCAATCATAGTAACCACCCTTCCCGGCCTTTTCCTGGTTTTTTAACCTGTTCCTGATAACAAGGGTAATCCCCACCAAAAGGGCCAGGGCACTTGCATTTGCAAGCCATTTTACAGGATTGGTTAATGGATAGGGTGAAGGGCCAAGCATCCAGCTAAAGGGTTTTAACCCTAAGAGTTTCATAATTCCGGGGCCATAAAGATACATCACTGCCCATGCTGTTGTAATGGCAAGTCCAATGAAACTGTAAAATACCAGAAAATGTGATATTTTTCGCATCTTTGTTACATTACACTTTTCAAAGCGGTTATGTGACAAAATTTCACTAATTGTCGCGGTAATAGCATTCGAAATACTCATTTTCGGCGTTATAGGTCCTGCTGCACGTATCATGTCTTTCCAATATCTGGAAATACCCATAGCAAGACAAATAACAGCAAAGAAAGCTACCGGGACGAAAACACTGTCAATATATATAGAAGGCAAGAACTCATGATACGATATCTGCCCCTTTTCATTCAGAGGGATATTTGCAGGATTCAAATGTCCGAGCGAGGCAAGTATTATAAAGAAAATTACAACAGGAATTGCAAAGAGAACAACAAGATATGAAGGACTGCCAACAGCCTTTCCCAGAAATTGAGGTACTGAATACCGCTGGATAGACATCTTTCTCACGGCATTAAGGACTTCTCCTGGCTTAGCCCCTCTTGGACAGTAAGCAGTACAATCGCTACACTGATGACAGAGCCATATATCAGGATTAGGGAAGAGTTTATCCTTTAACCCCCATTGTGCGTATATCATTTCTTTTCTTGGGAAGGGCTTCTCATCATGAGTTAAATTGCACACAACAGAGCATGTTGCACACTGATAACATTTTTTCAGGGAATCTCCCCCACTCTTAATTAATTCATTAACAAATTGTAAATCGGGTGTAACAATTGGTGCACTGCTTAACTCAGGTGTTTCGGTTACTTCACCCTTAGATTCAGGTGTTTCAATCTTTTCATTTGCCATTTATGTCCTCCCTATTAGGTCATAGACAACCCTAATCCTAAAATTCCTTGAATGGATTAGGCCCTATCTCTTTAACTCTTTCCGCAAACTCATTAATCATATCCGGAAGTTTATGATATTCATCAATACCCACCTGCAGCATTTTAACACGCTCAGACTCAAGTTGTAATTTATCCAGAGTTTCACCTACCTTGCTGAACCGGACACTTGCAAGCTCACTTCCCTTTACGAAATGACACTGATAATTCTCACCAAACTTGCACCCAATGAGCAGGAAGCCGTCTATACCTTTTGAAAAAGCATCTGCAATCCATACAAGGTGCGTCCCGCCAAGGCATCTCAACGGGATAAAGCGAACACTCGGGTCAATAGATTTGCGTAGAGATGCCATGGTATCAAGAGCCGGATAGGCATCATTTTCACACACAAGAGAAACAATCCTGAACTCTTCCTCCGGCACATCTATTGCTTTGACCATCGAGCCTATGATATCAATACTGTAATCTTTAAATGACACGATTCTTTCAGGGCATGCACCCATACAGGTACCGCACCTTCTGCATCTGTTAACCTTATAAGATGGAATACCCTTTTCATCCTCTTCAATTGCACCAAACGGACATTCCTCTGTACACCTCTTACACGCAGTGCACCTGAGGAGTAGAGGGTCTGGAAATGTTATATCCCATGCCCTTGGATGAACTGCTACACCCTTAGACACATGATCAACACACTGAACCGCCTTAAAGGCAGCTCCTGCTGCATCTTCTTTTGCCTCATCCATATTCATCGGCTGCCTCACACAGCCGGCGGCATATACACCTGTCCTTCTTGTCTCATACTGGAAACATATAAAGTTTGAGTCTGCAAAACCATATGCCCCTTCAAGGGAAGGTATTTCAGGTCCCTGTCTATAAGCAAGGTTTAATATGAACTCAGGTTTAGGAGTCTCTTCTAAATAAGCCTTCTTTGCATCATCGCCTTTTGCAGCAGCCTGAGTAAGTCCGTCGAGATACTCCTGAGAAGCCCTCGTAGTAGGCACCATACCTGTTGCAAGGACAACGAGGTCTGCCTCGACCTTCATCTTTTCACCTAAAAATGAATTTTCCACATCAACGAAAAGGTTCCCATTCCCGGCGTCTGTAACTCCCTTTACATCTCCCTTTGTCAACATTATGCCGGGATCATTCTGGGCTTCTTTATAAAAAGCCTCAAGCCTCCCAGGTGTTCTCAGGTCTATATAAAGTATCATTGCAGTCGCTTCCGGATCCTGTCTGACATATCTCGCCTGTTTCAGAGATGTCGCGCAGCACATGGAAGAACAATAAGGAAGATGATTCGGATCTCTCTGTCCTGCACATTGGATAAAGGCTACCTTTTTTGCCTCTTTCCCATCAGAAGGTCTTGTTATCCTACCGTTGCCTTTCTTGGCTATATCCTCAAATTCAATATTTGTCACCACATCCTTAAACTTGCCATATCCGAGGTAGTCTAACTTTGTGGCATCATAAGGCTTCCACCCTGTAGCCAGCACAACCGCTCCAATCTTTACAGTCTCAGAGCTGCCATTTGATGAAATAGTCACGTCGTACAAACCGGGCTGTCCCTCGGTTTTTTCAACCTTTGATGATTTATAGACTTTTATATTGGAATGGCCTTCAACCTCTTTTATAACCTTATCTATTTCTGTATCAACAATAACAGGATCGGTGAATTTCCTTGCTGGAATCTTTTTATATAATTTATTTGCAAACCCTCCAAGCTGCGGCTCTTTTTCTACCAGCACAACCTTATATCCGGCGTTAGCTGCCTCAAGGGCAGCGGTCATGCCCGTGATACCGCCGCCAACGACCAGAATATCCCTGCTCAGATTCTCGAGGATAGCAGGCTCTGGCAGATCACCTTTCTGTACCTTTACAGCGCCCATAGCAAGATAATCTTCAGCTAAACTCTGTGTCTCCTCTGTATTCGGCGGCTGCGTCCATGCAACAAATTCCCTTAAGTTTACCCGCTCTGTTATTGTTCCAGGGAAATCGAACTCCTCATATTTCACGCGAGGAGAACATGCTGCTATAATTATGGTATTGGTTCCTCCTTTAACATCATTCTTTATTAATTGAAGTCCGTCAGGGCTGCACAGTATATCGTGTGTTTTGATATGCTCTTCCTTAATCGGGCCGCGTTTTGCAGCCTTAGCAAGTTTCTCTATATTAACGGAATCGCCAATTCCACATCCCTTACAGAAATATACACCGAATTTCTTTTCCATCCCTACCTCCTATTTATGCTCTGGATGCACTTTATAGCAACCCCTGTGGCATCCTGAACTGACCGCGCTACATCTGCCGGGCTTTTAGGTGTTCCTACTACATATATACCCTTTCTCAGTGCAGAATCATCCACAAGTCCATCAGGTGTGTATGGTATATCCATACCGACATTTGAAGTCTTTGTTGATGTCTCCATGCCTGTTGCAAGCACTGCCATATCGAATGTCGCCTTTATCTTGCCTCCGCCATAAATATCCTCCACGACTACGACAACATCCTTTGTTGAAGGATCCTCTGTAATCTGTGCGACCTTGCCTTTTGTAAAGACAACATTCGGATCTTCTTTCACCTTTGCATAGAACCTATGCTCATAAAGCCCCGGTGTTCTGATGTCTATATAAAATATTTGAACCTTTGCATCAGGATACTGTTCCCTTATATAAAGAGCATGTTTTAATGAGGCCAGACAGCAAATATAAGAACAGAATGGAAGATGGTTTTCATCCCTCGATCCTGCACATTGGACAAAGGCTATATTTTTTATTTCCTTTCCATCAGAAGGTCGAATGATCTTGCCCCCTGTAGGTCCATCCGCTGATGCCAATCTCTCCAGCATCATATTAGAAATAACATTTTTAACCTTGCCTGAACCAAGGATATCTAAGTTGGTCAAATCATAGGGTTTCCACCCTGTAGCTAAAACAATCGCGCCTACCTTCAGATTTAATGTCTCCGGCTTCATATTTAGATCAATCGCATCATACTTGCATGCCTCAAGACATGGCTTCATACAGTCTTTTGAACAAGCCTTATCATCAATTACATAACGAAAAGGGGATGCCTGTTCAAAAGGGAGATATGCCGCCTTTGTCTTATCCATGCCGAAATTAAATTCATTTTCCCTGTATGAGGGGCATGCATCGGCACAAGCTCCACATCCAACGCACCTGTCATTGACATATCTGGGGTTTAACTTCACTTTCACATCAAAATTGCCCTCTTCGCCTTTGACATCCTCAACTTCTGCAAGTGTATAAAACTTAACCCTCCCATTATTCCTGATCCTCTTGAACTGTATCTCAAGACCACAGTTAGGCGGGCAAAGTTTCCAGAAGTACTTATTGATCTGCGCCACCCTACCACCAAGGTATGGGTTTTTCTCCACGATATAAGCGTCAAAACCCGCCTCTGCTGTTTCGATTGCAGTGGTGAGCCCGCTTATACCGCCTCCTACTACAAGAACACTTTTATTCTCTGCCATAGTATTCCTCCTTAAGGGCAGTAAGTCATAAAGAGGTGTTTATCCCTCAAAATATAAACATCTCTTTCTAACCTACTCTGAACGGAGCGTATTATATCACACCTATCAAGTTTAAATCCTGCTTGAAAAAAAACCGTATAAAAAAACAGGGAGGGCTGAGCCCTCCCTGCCGTACAGTCAATTACGGAACCATCTGGACGTAAGGTACTTTCTTTAATTCCCATGTGTTGTTCTCTGCATTGTATTTGGAATTTGTGAAGCACTTCCAGTTAGCGTCATCAATCTTGTTGAAATCGCCTCTGTAGTAGTAGCCTGGATACCTTGACTCTTCCCTGAAGAGGATGTGCCTTGCATGTGCCTCAACAGACAGAATCCTGTGATAGTTCTCATAGCATCTCAGGAGTTCATGGAGGTCTTTCGCTGCCATCCTGCTCGCATCCTCTTTGAGCATTTCGAGCTTCTGAAGACCGGCCTCGAGCATGGTCTTTGATGTCATATACCATGTTGCAACACCGCCGAAATATTCATCGGCTATCTTCATCAGCCTGAGCTGGAGTGACCTTGGACTAATGTAATTAGGGTTAATCTCAGGAGCTGTCGTATAGGTTTTATATTTCTCGTAGATCTCAAACGGGAGATAGAGCTCAGCCGCAATCTCGTCAAGGGACAATTTTGGAGATGGCTTGTAGTCTGCATTGTCGAGGATGTATGCTATTGCAGCCTTTGCAGCCATTCTGCCCTCTGCATGTGAACCTGATGAGAATTTGTGCCCTGATGCGCCGACAACGTCTCCTGCCATAAAGAGACCCGGAACCGTGGTCATCCTGTTATATCCCCATGAATAATGTTCGGGTGTGCCGGGGATATCGCCGGGGCCACTTACCCAGAAGCCTGCGCAGCCGGCGTGTGAACCTAAGAGATACGGCTCTGACGGCATAATCTCAGAAGGAACCTTCTCGGGCATGGTATCGGTTGCCGCCCAGAGGGATGCCTGTCCGATAGCCATATCGAGGAAGTCTTCCCATGCCTCTGCCTCAAGGTGTTTGAGCTTCTTTGCGCCTGCCTTTTCACCGAGCTGCTCCGTGATCCTCTTGGAGAACTCAGCCAGGGCGATATGAGTATTCATAAGGATCGGGCCCCTTCCGTCTTTCATCGCCCTCATCATCAGATGGTTTCTGATAGCGGTACCAAGACCTTTTGCATAGTCTCCGTATCTGGCAACTGCGTCATCAAAATATTCCTTATCAGCACAGTAATCGTTACCCAGACTGTCTGTAGCCTTTGCCTTGAAGAAGAGGAACCATGCGCCGACAGGCCCATAACCATCCTTAAACCTTGCCGGGACGAACCTGTTCTCCATCAGGGTCATCTCTGCACCGGCCTGCATTCCAAAGGCATAACCCGAACCACAGCTAAACACCGGGTACCAGGTTCTCCCCATACCTTCGCCGACCGACCTCGGTCTGTAGCAATTAACTGCTCCGGCAGTTGCACAGATCATTGCCTTTGCCTTAAAGGAATAAATCTTGTTTTCTCTCGTGCTGAATCCGATGGCTGCTGCTACATTTTTCCCGTTTGTATCCATTACAGCCTTCACAATGAATACCCTTTCAAAATGGTTCTGCTCCATGCCGGTTGCGGTTTTGTTAGTCTCAAGGGCCTTCTTTGCAGCCTCTGCAACGATAACCTTATAGGACTCGCCATTGATCATGATCTGCCATTTACCTGATCTAACCGGTGTGCCGCCGTCCTTGAGTGACGGGATACCTTTTTCTAATGCCTCAGCACCATCTATGGAGAATCCGTCCTCGCCTTTTTTCCAGATCGGAAGTCCCCACTCTTCAAAAAGATGGACTGAATCGTCAACGTGTCTGCCGAGGTCGAATACGAGGTCTTCCCTGATGATACCCATCAGGTCGTTTCTGACGTATCTGACATAATCTTCGACCTTATTCTCACCAACATAGGTATTAATAGCAGAAAGACCCATTGCAACTGCGCCGCTTCTGTCGGTTGCGGCCTTGTCAACTAATACAACCTTCAGATTCTTCGCATTTGCCCAGCGGCATGCCTCGAATGCTGCGCCGCAGCCTGCCATACCGCCGCCCATGATCAGGAGATCACATTCAACTTCGGTTACGTCGGGCCTTTTACAATATGAAAAATTACAAGTTTCTTTTTCCATTTATATTCACCTCCTCTTATTCTTTTCTTGCCGGAGCGGTAAACAAACCAGGCTGCTTGATAGTTGCGAAATCAGGCTCTGGTTTTCCTTTATATGGATCAATGCTACCCTCTACTGTTGTTCTGATAGGGAATTTGAATCTCTTGCTTGCTCCGCTTCTGAATTTGATCGTCCACATTATTGAATCAGAACTTCTCAAAGGAATGGTCTGGGATCCAAGTGGAACAAAGTCTGAATAGCCTCTCACCTCAATGGCCTGCTGAGGGCATATCTTTACACAGTTAAAACATTCCCAACACTGCTCAGGCTCCTGATTGTGGGCCTTCATCTTATCTCTGTCGAGGATCATAAGATCATGAGGACAGATATACTGACATGCAGTCTTGTCCCCTGCCTTGCAGCCATCACACTTCTCAGTAATCACAAAACTTGGCATCTAAATACACCTCCTTTTATTGTTATAGACCAAAAGTTATAGAAGTAAAAATATGCTTAAAAGTCTTCCCACCTCCTTTCACCTATGTGTACCTCAAGAACTTAATGCTCGGGAACAGGTAGATACTCTTTCTCCTTGGCAGCGAACTCCTTTATCTCACCTAACCGCTTTAAAACGCCTTCTATCACCTCTGGACCGAGAGATTTTGCCTTTGCTATCTCCTCAAAAGTAATCCGGTTAAATGCTATTGGTACATCGGTTATGCAGTCTCGTGTATCTATCCTTGCAGTGTCAAAAGCATGTAAGATTTCTTTGGCCTTTTCCTCAGAAACTTCTAAATTCAATGCCTTTATAGCGCCTCCAAATAAGGAGGCTACCTTTTCCTCAAGCCCACTTCCCTTGAGCGCCTTTAATCTCTTATCATCTAAAAGTATAACTATGGTCTTAGCCATTATCACACCTCCTTATTATATTTCCATGTCAGGGAGATCTATCTCTAATCTCTCTTCTACATCTTTCACATACTTGGGATTACAGAATGGATAGCCAAATTCCTTCCACCACTTCAGAATGACCTTATAGACCTCAGGCCTGAATATCACCCCGGGTGGGAAGACACCTTCTGCCACCATACCCCTGATAAAACTACCACTAAACTTCTGCTTTTCCTTAGAATGGGCACAGCTTTCACTGTATGCAATCTCCCCACATACAGGGCAATACCAGAACTCAGCCATATTTTGAGGCCTGATCTGTAAGCCATAGGGAACATCGGTAATAGGAGCAGGAAAACCAAAACTGGGGATTCCCTTGCCCCAGAGTATCTGTGTGGCGTACATATCATAGTATTTCCCCACAGCCGCATGATCCCTGCCAAACATATGGTGCGTGCAACCCATATTCTGCCTGATTATCCCGTGCAGCATGGACTCAAGGGGATTCCCATACCTCATATCCCATAAAGTGAAGGTTACTATGTGTCTTTTCGGGTTGATATAGCCTCCGAGATTAACCGCCTCATGACCTTCAATTATGGCCTCATCCGGATAATCCCCTGGCCTTTTAACACCAATGATGGCATTTACCTGTATGCCGTGGCAAGGCTCTGTATCCCCTGTATATGCGGCATTCTTCATAAGAAACTCATGGCCGACATGTGGGACATTTCTGGTCTGATGGTTGATTACAGTCCTCCATCCCCTCCTTTCATATTCCTCCCTGGACTTTTTGGGAGGATACCAGAAACGATCAAAGGGCGGCCTCATCTTGGGCTCATTGATGATGGTATACTTCCCGGCTATTACCATTGGATTCAGGCTCTTATAGATAAGCCAACCCGGCATCTTCTTATCAAATGGCTCTCTCACTACCTCCGGATTGGCCTCGGGCCTCCCAAAGATGTCATGGGCCAACTTCTCTGTATCATCAATCTTCCATATCTCATCAATATCAAGGATTGCAAAGGGCTTTCCCTTAAGCCTCAGTAGTAAACTATCTCCCTCCTTGACACCCAGCTTATCAAGGTCCTCCTCACTAATGTCGAAGACTAATGGATAAGGAAAAACCCAGTTGCTTAGCAGCCTTTTCTCTTTTACTACCCTGTCAACCTCCGCCTTAGTCATAGAGCCTTCAACAGGACTGAAGAATCCGTAACATATTGACATTATCTCCCTGTAAACGTTTCTCAAAGGTATACCATTATTAAGGGTTGGTTTGATGTCGAAGACGGCATCGGTATGTTTGGCCATCTTTATACCTTTTGCAGGGTTTGTTACAACTCTGTCAACCAACTTTCCCCCGTGGGGGAGCGGTCTCCCTATTGCTAATCCCATGATAACCTACCTCCTTTAATCCTTAATTATTTACTCTCCAAAATTGTACAAACATTTTTGAATATCTCGTCAATACTCCCTATACCCTGTACTGTTTTCAATATCCCCCTTTCTTTATAGTAATTAATTAGAGGCGCTGTCTGGGCATCATATACATCAAGCCTCCTCTTTATTGTTTCCTCTTTGTCATCATCCCTCTGAAAAAGTTCACCATTGCATTTATCACACACACCCTCTTTTTTAGGCGGTGAGAAATATACGTTATACATCTGCTGGCAGTTCTTACATGTCCTCCTTCCTGTTAGTCTCTTCATAAGAACATCTTTATCTACATCAACGAGCAAGGCGGTATCAAGTGGAGAACCCATTTCAGCAAGCACCTTGTCTAAGGTCTCTGCCTGAGCTGTATTCCTCGGAAAGCCATCAAGTATGTAGCCCTTCTTACAGTCATCCTGAGCGATCCTTTCCTTTACAAGCCCGATTACAACGCTATCAGGCACAAGCTCACCCTTATCCATATAAGACTTTGCCTCTTTCCCCAGCGGTGTGCCCTTTGCAACTGCTGCTCTCAAGATATCTCCTGTAGAAATCTGAGGAATCCCATATTTGTCAACGAGTTTTTTGGCCTGGGTTCCTTTCCCACCTCCTGGTGCACCAAGCAATACAAGTTTCATGCTCCTACCCCCTGTTTAAGTAGTGATAACTAACTATATAAACAACGACAACAGCAGAAAGAGATTATATAATCGAAAATCGCTCTAAAGACTAAGAGTGATTTTAATTACAAAATTACTAAGCGGCAGTGCGATTTTTTAGAAATCCAAAAAACCACATGATACTATAAACCTCACCATGTCTTAAGTCAAATTCATATTTTTGATAAAAAGATAAGATTTACTTATTATCCCTATTTTAAACTATTAAGTCATTTAAAAATTTAACTTTTCACTTAGATATCGCTGAACTTCTCTTAACGCTTTACCCCTATGGCTGATGGCATCCTTTTCCTCACCACTCATCTCAGCAAATGTCCTGTCGTATCCCTCCGGATAAAATACTGGGTCGTACCCAAAGCCGCTAAAGCCTCTCGGCTCAGTCCCTATGCTACCCTCAGAATATCCATAAAATGTACTTACTCTGCCGTCAGGTAGTGCCAGGGCTATACAGCAGACAAACCTCGCCCCCCTTTTTTCTCCAGCGAAAGAGCGCATCTCATATAGCAACTTCTCGATATTTCTTCTGTCATCTGTGCCCGCTCCAGCATACCTTGCAGACAATGTGCCAGGATCTCCGTTCAAGGCATACACCTCAAGACCTGAATCATCAGCAAGTGCAGGTTTCCCGGTACATCTTGCAACAGTCGCCGCCTTCTTAACGGCATTCTCCTCAAACGTAGCTCCGTCCTCCTCCACATCTGGACATTCAGGGAAGTCTTCGAGAGTAAAAATCGAGATTGCCATGCCATCAGTAATTCTCCTTATCTCTTCAATCTTCTTTTTATTCCTTGTAGCGAGTACTATATCCATTTTAGTTTATTGAGATTACAGGGTTTCCTAATCTGTTGAGTTTTTATAACACAGGAAACTGTGTAAACACAAGAAACTATGTGTGAGACTAACTAGTGCCTGTGTATAAAGTCGGGTTTTGTCATTGTCCGGCTTGACCGGACAATCCAGAAACTATTGAAAATACTGGATTCCCCGATCAAGTCGGGGAATGACGGAATATTCAATTTGCAATTTATACACAGACTCTAACTAAGTTTCAGTCTTACAGTATAGTAAAGCCACAAAAGATGTGATTTAAGGAAGTAATAAATCTCTGAAGGTAGCTTATCACCTCTTAGTTTCCTGATGATTGATGGAATGTCAATTTTTAGAGGGCAGTTTTCCCTGCAGTATCCACAGGTAAGGCATAGCTCAAGTTTCTTATCAAACTCTTCATTAGATAAACAACTATATGCCAGACCTTTTCCTCCAAGATATTTCCCGGATGCAAAATAGTTACCAACACTATTATACATCGGGCAATGGAGAAGACAATTGCCGCAGTCAATACAGTAAAGTATTTCTTTAAATCCCTTATCAATGATTTCCGTCCTTTTATTATCCAGGAGAATAAGTATTATCTCCTTTGGTGAATGAACACCTTTAAAGAATCTCTTTTCGACATCTGCTGTTTTACTTACACCGCTGATTATCTCTACAAAAGACGGAATTATTGAACCTGTTGCATTAAAACTTATTACCTTTAACATATTTATCGCATCTTCTATCGCTGGATAAACCTTGTCAATAGCTGTAACTACAATATGTTTTTCCTTGCGTATAACCTCGAAAATATTCCCTTCATTATGCGCCAGTAATATTGCACCCTCCTCTGCTGTAACAGCGTTCGCACCGGTTATCCCTGTTCGGGACTTTTCTATATAACCTCTTATTTCGTCCCTGACAAACCTGACAATATTCTCGGTGTCCTCGCTTATATCTTTGCTATATAGTTTTGAAAGTCCCTCTGCTATCATCTTTGCTGACAGATGCGCTATAGGGCCTGTTGGGTGTGAGGGTCTGCATCTTAAGACCTGAAGTATCCTGTCCCCTATATCTGTTTCAATAACCTTAATTCCCCGTGACTCCAACTCTGCTGCGAGATCGATTTCTTTTGTTACGTTTGATTTTGATTTAACAATAAGCCTTTCGCTGCCTATCTCTTTAAGGATTATCTCGATAGCCTCGTCTTTACCTTTTGCTGTAAAGACCTGGATGCCATTTTCTTTTATTTTCTTTACAGCTTTTTTTAGAAGTTCTTCGTTTCCAACCGATGACTCTCTTGTAGACTTTAACCTTTTTATCTTTTCTTTGAAGTCCGGGGGGATATTTTTCTTCTGCCTCTCTTTTACAGAGGAAAATGCCTTTCTGAGGGCAATTATCTCATCAAAATTCATATGATATTTTTCACAGAGAAATTCAACCTTCTACTTTAACGACCTTTCTCTTCGGGATCTTCTGTAAAATGTCGTTAAGGGCTGAATTGAGATTGTTCTCTTTAAAGGATTCCAGTGTTACCATTACATAGTAATCTTTGTTTCCTACAACTGGATAAGAACCTATTTTTACGTCTTTGAATTTCCTGACCATCTCATTTAAAAAAGGGGCTATTTCAGGCTCATATTCCTTGAGATAAACCTTTTTCAGCAAAATTGGCTGATTATGAAAAAACCTTTGAATCGCAATAAATTTTTTCTCCAGATATTCGGGAATCCCGGGCAAAATATAAACATTTCTAAAGATAACGATAGGAAATTTGATCGCTTCATCTTTCATGATTACAGCACCCTCAGGCACCTCTGCCATCTTGAGCTGCTCCGGAGTTAGATCCTTGCCATATCTCTTGTGAATGAGTTTCTTTATTTCATCATTGAAAATAAGTTTAACATCAAAGGCCTTCGCAATTCCTTCGATAGTAACGTCATCATGCGTTGGGCCTATCCCACCAGCGGTAAAGACATAATCAAACCTTTCAGAAAATTTCTTTACTTCGATTGCAATCTCCTGAATATCATCGGGTATTACAGAAATACGTCGTACATCAACACCGTGAAGCCTTAATTCTTTTACCATAAAATGAGAATTTTGATCCTGAATCTTACCAGACAGAATCTCATCACCAATGATAATTATTCCTGCTGTCTTTGCCATATAGTCAACGGTCAGGTTTAAAACACCTTGTTCTTCCTTTCCCTATTATATAATTATATAGGAAAAAGGATTTCTGGGAACTCTGTGGTTTCTGTGGTTAAGTTTTGACAATACGAATCAATAACTAAGGAGGATTAATTATGAAAAGGAAAATCATCACAATCAATGAAGACCTCTGTGATGGTTGTGGCAACTGTGTTAGTGCCTGTTCAGAAGGTGCCTTACAAATTGTGGACGGTAAGGCAAAGCTTGTAAAGGAAGATTTTTGCGATGGCTTTGGTGATTGTATTGGTGAATGTCCGACAGGTGCATTAGTCATAGAAGAGAGGGAATCAAAACCATTCGATATTAAGGCAACAAAAGAATATCTGTTAAATACAAAGGGAGAGGAAGCAGTCTGGAGGATGGAAGAGGCTCAGAAGAAGCATGAGCCACAAGAACATAAACCATTGCCGTGCGGCTGTCCTGGTAGTATGGCTCAGACATTACAGATAAAAAAATCTTCTGTCGAACCTAGCCATCAGAAAGCCGAGCCTCAACTCAGGAACTGGCCTGTACAGATAAGCCTCCTTCCGCTTAAGGCTCCGTATTACCAGGGAGCAGATTTACTTATAGCAGCAGATTGCTGTGCATATGCATATGCAGGTTTTCATAATGATTTCATTAATGGCCATACCCTTGCAATCGGCTGCCCGAAACTCGACAATGCAAACGCATATAAGGAAAAACTGGCAACAATCCTGAGCGATAACAATATCCAATCTGTAACCATAGCGTACATGGAAGTCCCATGCTGCATGGGACTGGTTAAACTATCTGAGGAGGCAGTGAGAGAGGCCGGTAAGGATATTCCGGTCAAAAAAACGAAAATCGGCATTCAAGGACAAGTGATATCCCAGCTTTAGACATTATATTAGCCATTACGTCCTGCTCAGTAATCTCAATGCCTTCTCGTGAAGTTTCTCATTTCCTGATGCAAGCAGTGGCGTGCTTTTTTTCAGGCTGACCTCGATTGCATCAATTGAGTTACCTTTTATATCTGTAAAAATCCCTCCTGCCTCCTTAACAATAAGCCAGCCAGCAGCGAAATCAAAACTCCTCGAAGGTGATGGGGTAATAAAGATGCTTATCGCACTATATGCAAGGTATGAAAGGTCAAGCGCCGTGGCGCCGAGACATCGTGTCTTTCTCGATTCTGAAAGAAGCGGGATTATCCGGGTGATGTCTTTGTAAGGAGACTGTGCCTCATATGCGACAAGATAAAAAATATCATCCTTTTGAGTATTCATTCTTTCGCCATTTAAGAACGCACCTTTACCCTTTTCTGCCCAGAACTCATCGCCATTTATGAGGTTTATAACATATGCAAGTTCAATATCCCCTACTTTATCTCCATTCACAACAGCAATAGATGTACAGTAAAAGGGTATCCCGGAGATTGCATTCCTGCTACCATCAATTGGGTCTATCAGTATCTTCTTGCCGCCGCCTTTTATATTTTTTATACCAATCTCTTCAGAGACAATAGTCAGTGCCTCTCCTGATCCATCAAGACCGGAAAGGATAATATCTTCTGCCATTTTATCTATTTGATAGGTTTTATCACCCGATGCACCGATGCCAAGGGCAGTTTTAGCTCCCTTTTTGAGTGAAGGGATTTCTTTTAAAAGCCTTTTTCCTATGCTTCTGAGGTTTTTGATTTCCATACCGGAGTATTTTATATAAAAAATTTCAGGAAACGATATAATCCCTCAGCTTTTCTCTAAGGGAATCGGGCCAAACCTCTTCATAGAGGATCGCATTGACCTCCTCTCTGGTAAGCGACTCTTTTATTTTTAGTGGTAGCATCCTTAATACCTGAATCTTTACAGGGTCCGGTTTTCTTTTGGAAGTATTCTCATCGGCCATATAGCCTCCTTTTACAGTAAAACACTATTTAGAGTCTGTGTATAAAGTCGGGTTTTGTCATTGTCCGGCTTGACCGGACAATCCACCCTTCGACAGGCTCAGGGTGACATTGTCATGGTGAGCTTGTCGAACCATGGATTCCCCGATCAAGTCGGGGAATGACGGAATATTTAATTTGCAGTTTATACACAGACTCTATTTGTCCATTTCCTTGAAGTAGTGTAACATAAAGTGTATATATTCCCACAAATACTTATAATCTTTCTAATGAAAAAAGAGGCCAACGTTTATGCTATTGCTCTCTTTGTTTAAAAAATTTACAATACTGTCATGGAAAAAAGACGCTATAAGAGAATAAAGGTTAATTTAAAGGCCGAACGTATCTCTGGCGATGAAAAATATGGGGTATTTATAGAGAATATTTCCGAACACGGTATTTGTATGATAACCACTCATTTAAAAACCCACAGCAAATATACTCCGGGAACAGACATTGATTTGAGATTCCGGCTCTCTTCGGGACAAACCCTCAATCTCTGTTGCAAAGTAATATGGGCGCACTCAAAAATTCCGCCGGATGGTCTGACAGATAGTATAGGCCTGAAAATTATAGACCCACCCCTGCAATACATCGAATTCGTCAGAACTCTGCGCTAATCCTATAATTCAATACCCTGCACAAACATTACCACCTGACAATATGGAATTTTTAAGAAAAGGCAAAAATATTCTGTTAAACTATGATTATATTTTCCTTACAGGCAGGGCATATGGGAATCAGACTTTATGAAGAACCAAAACTTAAAAATCCTGTCATGATCGTCGGATGGCCGGGGATCGGAAACATCGGACTCATTGCAGTTGATATGCTGAGGGCAGCGACAGGGGCAGAAGAATTCGGAGAAATAGAGAGCTGGGATTTCTTTTTTCCAAAGAAAGTAATAATCAAAACGGGTCTGTTAGAAGATCTGGAGTTCCCGACTAACAAATTTTATTTTAAAAGGCTTGAGAAGAATGATTTGATATTTTTTATAGGCGAGGAACAACCGAAGAAGCAGAGTGCATCAGGCTATGCCGAAGGAGAAGAAGCATACAGGATGGCTAATCTCGTCCTAAATATAGCCGAAAAGTTCGGCTGCAGAAGAATTTATACCTCAGGGGCAGCCGTAGCTTTTAGCCATCACACTGTGAGATCAAGGGTCTGGGCAGTCCCAAATACTGAAAGGCTGATAGAGGAAATAAAAAAATATCCGAATACTGTTTTGATGTCACAAGTAGAAGGAAGAGGTGGCCAGGGGTTCATTTCGGGTTTGAACGGGCTTTTACTTGGTGTAGCAAAAAAGAGAGGGTTCGAAGGTATTTGCTTGATGGGGGAAATACCAGTCTATTTCCAGGGTTTATTAATACCGTATCCAGGGGCTTCGAAATCTGTGCTGGAAGTATTCGGTGAAGTTCTCGGAATCGAGATCGATTTTGGAAAATTTGATGAAAAATACCAGGGTATGGAAAAAAAGATAGAAGACATTTACAATCAGATCCCCCCAGAGGTTAAAGAACAGCTTGATAAACTGAAAGAGATCAGTTATCTCAGACAGACTGATCTGGAACCGTTGAGCGAGGAAAACAGAAAAAGGTTGTGGGATGAGATTTCCGAATTTTTGAAAAAAGGAGATAAGAGAGATGAAGGGGCCATTTGAATTCACCGCTCAGCCCAAACTCGAAAATCCATCTCTCATCGTTGGCTGGAACGGAGATATAGGAAAGATTGCTCCGAGAGTAATAGATTTCTTAAATGAGAAATTAGGCGGTCATAAGTTTTGTTCCATCGAACCAAGTGGGTTCTTCTCTCTGGGAGGAGTCGCAGTCGAAGGTGATTATATCCAGTTCCCTGAGAGCACATTTTATTACGGCCAGAGAAAAGACATAGTAATTTTCAAATCAGATCAACCAGACCATGACCACTATACATTTTTAAATTCTGTCTTAGACGTGCCCGGACATTACGGTCAGATAAAGGAACTGTTTACTATTAGTGCAATGGTTTCCTCGATTGCCCATACAACTCCTCGAAGGATATTCGCAGTATTCAACCATCCGGAATTACGAGAGATGCTTCAAGGCTATAATCTAAAAGGGCTGACGTGGGAAGGACCACCTGCAATCAGCAGTTTCCTCTTATGGATAGCTCGAAGGAGAGAGATTCCCGGCCTGAGCCTCTGGCTGGAGGTACCATTTTATTTGGCTGTCATTGAAGACATCGAGGCTATAAAGCTCACTCTTTCTTTTTTTGATCAGAGGTTTAATCTAAACCTTGATCTTGGAGAATTAGATGTAAAGATCAGAGAGCAGAACGAAAAGATAGAGCAATTGAGGATTGAAGATAAAGAGATCAATAAATATCTCGGCCTCTTAGAAAGCGGCCTCGGTTTGAAAGAAGAAGTTCAGATGAAATTAGCTCAAAAAATCTATGAATATTTCAAGAGAGATAGATAAACAATATTGATTTTTAATGGCCATTTTGCTATAAACTTTATATAATTTGTTATATAGTTATTTTTCAAAAAATATGGTGTATAAGATTTTTAGGAATTCAAAAGGATTTTCACTTATTGAGCTGATGACAGTTATAGTTATTATCAGTTTTTTAGCTGCTGTTGCAGTTCCAATATTTTTAGGTATACGATATAGAACAAAATTACAGATATACATAGCGGACGCACGAAGTGCTATTCCTGAATTAAATTCGTGGACTCAACTGGTTGGTGGACCCAGACCAAACTTCAGGGAAGCTGATACTAACTGTGACGGCGTAATAAATGACAGTGATATGACAAATAACGAATTACGCATTGCTGGAGTAGCCAATACGTTTGCAATGTGCAGGAATATCGGTCTAAGCGAAAAATCTCCTTGGTTAACTGGCATGCCTTTATGGGGTACTGATGCAACTATTCCACCTGGACAGATAACCCTTGTCCAAGAACCATCTCGAATAACTATTATTGCTAAAAATTTAAAAGGTGAAATCGTCTTTAAAGATTATATTTATTATTAATAAATTTACTCATAAGAAATGAACGAAGACAACAAGAACAATATGGATAAAAATTATAACTCTGATACAGTAAAAAAATATCTTGCTTTACTTAAGATAATCGCTACTATGGAAAACCGTTTGTCTTGGTCAGAATTTATTTATTCATTCCTTAATATTATTGTTCTTTTTTTTATAATCGGCCTTACATTTTATTTAACAGATAATCAACGGCAAATTCCATTTTTTATTTGGTCAATTTCGCCTCTGTTATGCATAGTTGTAGGAGAAACCCTTTGTGTTTACTGGGTTATTTCTTCAATGAGAATTCAGTTAAAACTTAAACTCCGCTATTTTCAAGCCAGGGGCTTGGAACGTAAAATGAATAGCATAGGAGAATATATAATCAGTGAAGAATTTATCTTTTTTGACTCGAATATAAAAGTTATAGAAAGTTTTGATAAAAAAGAAACAGTTGAATATCCTTCAACTGGTACAGTAAGAATGGATGGTTTTGCTGGATCAGTTAAACCAAGGCATTTGTCATGGATTCTGCCTGTTTTATTCTTCTTAATCTATTGTATATTTTTTATTTGGACCGTTCTCCAAGTTATAGCAATATAAAAGCCATATCAAGCTTCTCTGGGCCGATCAGATTATGCCTTATAAAAAAAATGGGGCTTCGTGGAAGTGAGTGGGTAAAATTGTCCTGAAAAGGTATATTTGTTGGAATCCCCCTCCTTAGAAAGGGCCTCTTTCTTACCCCACTTTAGAAAAGGGGGGTGAGGGGGGATTTGAAAACTCTTGTGAACGGATATGCTTTCGTATAATAAAAGTCTGAAACAAATATCGAGGAACTTAAGAAGAAACATGACAGATGCAGAAATATTGCTATGGTCAAAAC
>JBFLZS010000018.1:0-50736 GCA_040756135.1 Nitrospirota bacterium | reverse complement strand
ATTGAGTCGCCGAAAGTCATGTTCAACGATCGGCAACGAGACTTTGCGCTCCTTCACGCGCCTTTCAAATGCTATGATACATGATGCCATTTTATTTGTCTATAGGAAAATCCGCTGTAGTACTAAGTTCTTTAAATAATATAGTGTCTGTCCATAAATTACAGTTTTCTGTCATTCCTGCGGAGGCAATCCCGAAGGCTTTCGGGACAAAAACCATTGAATTTACTGAATCCCCCTCAAAAATTATTATCCATTAAGAAGCCAGTACCATACCGGCATAACTTCAATGGTTTTGCCGTCTATTTTTTTTGTATCAAATTCATTATGAGTAAGAATAATACCCCTTTTCAGACCAAATTCTTTAAGGGCTGATATCAGACCTTCCAGCTCTCTTTTTGCAGTATCTGGTTTTGATAAAGAAAAAGTCACCTGAATTGCATCCTTTATTGATATGTCATCTTTGATAATAAAATCACATTCCTTTATATCTTTCCAGTAATAATATTCATATCCTCTTCTTTTAATCTCTATAAAAACAAGATTTTCAAGTAGTTTCCCGATATCCTCTGAAAACCTGAACGAAACTGCATTGATAAGACCGTTATCTACACAATATATTTTACGTGGATAGGTAATTTGTTTTTTCAATGAATATGAAAAATGATTAACTGGAAAAAGCAAATATACATCTTCAAGAAAACCGATATATTCCTCAAGTGTATGCATATTTATGCTGAGGAGAGAAGAGAGACTTTTCACACTAAATGAATTTGCTATATTGCTGATAAGATAATGGGAAGCCTTTTCGTATTTCTTCACCTGCCTTATAGGATATCTTCTCAAAACATCTCTGGTAAGTATTGAAGTATAATAATCCTTGAGTAAGAGTGTTTTCATTTTACTATCTTTTTCTTTGACAACCTCAGGATAACCTCCATTTGCAATATACTCACGGAAATGATGCATAATCTGTGTTCTTTTCCTTATAAGAATATGTTTTTGAAAGGAGCCTGCCAACCCTTTAATATTCACAAATTCCTTAAACGAAAAAGGATATATCTCCCGGAATAGAGTTCGTCCGGTAAGGAGTCTTGCATACTCGCCTTTCAGAAGGGAAGAATTAGAACCTGTCAGGATAATTTTCAATTGTGGAACTCCGTCATATAGCTTTCTGATTTCCCTTTGCCAATCAGATACTTCCTGAATTTCATCTAAAAATAAATAAATTTTTCCGCTTGGATTTACAAGTTCAAGATACTTTTGATAGAGTGAATAAATTGAATTGTCTTTGTATGCAGGGTCTTCAAGATTGATATGCAAAATATTTTTTGGATTTATACCATTATCAAGGAGTGATTGTATAATAAGGTACAATATCGTAGTTTTTCCGCTTCTTCTGACGCCACTGATTGTTAAAATTTCTTTTCTTTCAAAAAGTCTCTGAATCTCGTTCAACGTTTCCCGCGGATAAGCATCCAGCCATTCTTTTTCACCAGACCACCACGGATTCCAAAAGACAAGAGGGTCATAATTAAAATTCATTATACTGCTCCATATCTTATTATATGGTGAATTATAATGCACCATAATAAAAATGTCAACCCTACCGGTGCATAAACAGATTCTCTTTTAATCTGTCATGTTATCATTCCCGCAGCCCTTAAGCGGGAAACCACCCTTCGACATCCTTCGACAAGCTCAGGATGACATTGTCATGGTGAGCCTGTCGAACCATCAGGGTGACAATTGTCATGGTAAGCTTGTCGAATCATGGATGCCTGATTAACCCCCCCGTTTAAGACATGCGGGGGCAGCAGGCTTCGGGCATGACGGAAGCACAGAATGACGACTGGATTACAACTGTGAATTTGTATATGAAGAAAAGGCAATGCGGATAGTGTACTCCGCCAACAGTGGCACTTATGAGATCCCGGCTATAGAAGCTTTAGGGACATCCTATAGTCCCCTAATTTCTCCTATTTTTAGTACCTCATCTTTTGGGAAACTTTTATTATTTAGCGTTTATCAACACCATAGAACGCAATAAATAAGGCGCCAAGGTAACCAGCCTTTGCAAAACAACATCAAGAGCTATTACCTATCACACCTCTTTTATTGTTTAGACCTTTTCTATTTTGGAGTAAATTTCACTCTTTCAGGTCTCTTACTTAAAACGATTGAAGACCCATTCTACTGATAAGTGAGTGTTGTGACATGTTCTGGGCAACAATGGGGCCCTTCACTGTATTTCTTAATTTGCAAGGTGCCATTTTTTACTTTAATGGTCTCAATTTTAAACCATAGTGCATCATTCGGAGCCTTATAATATTTTCTGTAAACACTATTTTCCCAAGGAAATAGTTTTTCACGAGGGGAACTCTTAGTGGAAATAGGCTCGTTTTCATCAACTTTAAATTGTCAGAAAATATGGTATGTTGTGCAACTATTCAATGATATGTAAAATTATCATCCTCAATTGCTGTTAGCGATTTCACAGATAATCCGGCTAGTCAGGAAGGTCACGGGGCATAAATAGATTTAATCGTACTATCTTCTACCTCTTTTATGCCTTCAGCAATCGCATCGCTCAATCCCCTCGCAAGACTCAAAAAGCTTTTATCATCGAGATTGATCTTTTTTGATATGGTATTGCGGTACAGTTCTCTGCCGTCTGGAGACAAAAGACTGACATCGAAGACGAGTTCACCAAAGGAATCAACACCTTCATCTGATCTTTCAAACCTTTTGAGGTTTATCTCGAGTAAATAAAAACCTTCTGGTGCGGTGTTAGATACCCTGACTTCTTTAAATAGACCTGACGATGAGAAGGAATCTTTAAATGCATCTTTTACCATATCGCAAGGAGGTGATTCCCACTTTGAATATCTTGATATCTCCAGTTGATACGGTGAATTCCTGTAAGCTATATATGACTGTGTAAGATACCGCTGGGAATGTACACGTATGACAATGGATGCGTCAGACTCACCCCCTTTGCTAAAGGGGGGTACAGGGGGATTAGGTATATGAATACTGTAAATCTTTGTTTCTGGCATAGTGCATGCTGATATTAGAAAAATATTCAGTATGATTAATAAAACCCTCTGCATCTCATTCCCCCCTTTTTTCCGTATAAATAATACTCCATGGCTTATTTTTTAGCTCCTGAAATAAATCCTGCAGATCCTCTGTTGTTCTGGTCATGGTATCGAGAAGAATTTCGAGGTTCTGTGACTGAAGGTTAATAGCCTTATCCGCAGATTTTGAGGTTTTTTCTACAGACCTCGCTGTTGCCTCTATGCCTTTAATCATCTCCCCTGCCTTTTCGAGGTCTTCCCTTGCTGTTTTTATAAGGTGCGAGATCTCGCCTTTATTGTCCCGAACAACACCTTCTATCTCATTAAGGACGAGTTCAAGTTTATCGGTAGTTTTCTTCAGACTGGATGCGACCTTATCTAAGTCGGAGGAGCCAGAGACGATGGCTTTATTTGTGTTTCCGATAAGTTCTTCGATGCCTTTTATATTTTTCTCACTGAAGATTTTGTCTATATCCTTGATAAGACCATCCACAGAATGCGATAGCCCTTCAACCCTCGACATTAGCACATCGAATTGTACCTTTTCTTCTGAAGGGATGACATCTCCAACCTTGATCCTCTCATTTGTTGTCTTGTCAACAGAAAGCAGGAGATATATGTCTCCGACAAAACCTATCTGTGTTATGGATGCCTTTGTGCCTTTATACACGGTTGTCCCCTTCTTTATGCCAATCTCGATGGTAACAGGCTCTCCGGCCTGTGTAGGCACATTGATACCGAGAACCCTTCCAACCCTCACGCCACCGAGTTTAACCTGTGCACCCACCTCAAGGCCTGCTGCATTCGTAACCTTCACATAATAATTGTCAGATTTTTCATAAAGCCGGCCTCCGCCAATCAGGATTATAAACCCGCTAAGGATAATGATTGATGCAATAATAATTATTCCTGCCTTAATCTCTTCCTTCAATTTAATCACCTGCAATAATCTTGAAATAATCCTCAGGGGAATACTTCTCTTTTTCTGGCTTCCTCTCAAGAAACATCCTTATTCTTGGATTATCAGACGCCCTTAATTCATCGAGTATACCTGAAAAGATTACCTCACCTGCGTCAAGCATAATAACATAATCAGCGATCGTGAATACACTTTGAAGTTCATGGGTAACGACAACTATGGTCATCTTAAATACATTCTTGAGTTTCAGAATAAGCTCATCAAGTCCAGCAGCAGTTATGGGGTCAAGGCCTGCAGAGGGTTCATCAAAGAAAAGGAATTCAGGGTCCATGGCCATTGCCCTTGCAAGCCCTGCCCTCTTTTTCATACCGCCTGAAAGCTGAGAGGGATAAAAATCCTCAAAACCAGACAGACCAACAAGGTCAAGCTTCATGCGGACCATAATCTGCATGGTGGATTCTTTTAACCTGGTATGCTCCCTCATTGGAAGGGCAACGTTGTCTGATATGGTCATGGAATTGAGCAACGCAGCACCCTGAAATAAAACCCCTGTCTTTTTTCTGACTTCATTTAATTCTTCCTCATTCATCAAGGTTATATCTTTTCCATTGACCAATATCTTCCCCCTTGTTGGTTTCAAGAGTCCGATAAGGTGTTTTAACAGGGTACTTTTGCCGCATCCACTCCCGCCGAGGATTACGGTTGTCATCCCCCGTGGTATAGAAATAGATATACCTTTAAGGATTTCCCTATCCCCGTAATGGGTCACAAGCCCTATGACTTCTATTGCTGTCTCCATCTATGTAAAATAGTAAAACAAAGTCGTAAAAAACAAATCGAAGACAATCACCATAAATATAGATGCCACAACAGCAGCGGTTGTGCGTCTTCCAACTTCCTCCGCTCCTCCCTCAACCTTAAAGCCCTGATAAGAGCCAATAATCGTTATCACAACACCAAACGCCCATGCCTTCATGAGTCCTGTAATTATATCCTTAACGAGCAGTGCATTCATTGTCTGCTGAAAATAATTATATGGATGAATTTCAAGAATTGTTGTAGAAAGAATAAAACCTCCGAATATACCTATACAATCGGAAAACACTGTAAGGACAGGCACCATAACCATAAGGGCAATTAGCTTCGGAACAACAATAAACCTCACAGGATTAATCCCCATGCTTACAAGTGCATCAACCTCCTCAGCAGCCTTCATAGAGCCAATCTCGGCGGCGAATGCAGAACCACTCCTGCCCGAAACTATTATGGCGGTGATTATCGGGCCGAGCTCCCTTGTTATCGAGACACCTACAAGGTTTGCAACGTATATCAATGCCCCAACCTTCTTCAACTGATAGGCTGATTGAAGGGCAAGGATTATTCCCATAAAAAGTGAAATAATAGCAACTATAGGGACGGAGTTATAACCTGCTTTTACCATCTCGGAGATGCTCGCCTTTAACCTTATTGGCTTGCCTTTAAAGGGAGAGATAAATGCCCAGTAAAAGGTATCGTTTATAATCTTTGAGGCATCATGTATATTTTTTCGGATTGGTATGGTCCTTCTGCCTATGAGGTTAAATATGCCTTCAGCTATTGATGGCATCGTCAATATTTCCGTATATCTCAAATACCCTATCCAGCTTTGAAAAACTGAATATCTCCATAATTCCCTGGGGTATGCCGAAGAACTGTAATCTTCCCCCATACGACTTCATGCCCTTCAACCCTTCAACGAAGGTCGCAATTCCAGAACTGTCAATATAAGAGACCTCCTTAAAATCAACAATCAAGGCAGGAATTTTTCTTTTTACGAGACCCAGTAATTTTTCTCGAAGTAAAGGAGACGAATACATATCTATTTCCCCAGATAATGTAATCATTTTTTTTCCGTTATAATCTGATACCTCAATATTCATTCTTTCTCCTGTATTTTATGAGTATTAACCTGTTACCCCTTTTCTTATTTTCATCAAACTTGAATACATCAAATACCCTTTTGATGAAATGAATACCGAGGCCGCCCGGCCTGACATCCTCAAGGTTCCTTCCTTTTATTGATTTTAGATTTGCCTTAATCCCTCTGTCTTCTATAATCACCGCGAAACCACTTTGCATGATTTTATATTTTATAACAATCTTTTTTGATGTATCTCCCCTGTAAGCATGCTTAATTACATTTGAACATGCCTCATCAATAGCGAGTTTTACGTCCTCTATTACCGAATCCTCCATCCCGTATAGTTTACCCATACTAACTGTTGCAGCTCTGACCATAGAGAGATATTTAGGGTGCGAGGGAATGGTAATAACTACAGAGTCTTTCATATTTAACCTGAAAACCTTAATTCCACAATGGTCAGGTCGTCTGCCTTTTCTATGCCTTTTGAAAAGTCATTAACATAATCAATAATCACTTCAACAAGCCTGTCTTCATCTATATTTTTCTTTACAAAACTAACAAGATTATTAAAACCAATCCTCTGACCTTCCTTATTTTTTGCCTCAAATACACCGTCCGTTAATAAAATAAGTCTGTCACCACTCCTTAACGAAAAGGTACTGAAAGAGTAATCTACAGGGATGATTCCAAGCGGAGGGTCAGATGGAACAGACATTACTTTCACCTCTTTATTTGAAAGCCACAAAAATGGAGGATGGCCGGCAACAGATACTTTTAATTTCCCTGTCATTGTATTCACTATCATGTAAATGGCAGTGAGAAACATTCCCCTTGGCGCCTCAGAGAGAAAGGAATTCAGACGGTTCATGACTATCTCAGGAGAGTCTATCTGATGTGATATATATCTAAAATCGCTTATAATCTTTGCCATATAGAGTGCAGCAGATACCCCTTTCCCTGAGACATCACCGATAAGAATCCCCATCTTTCCATTAATAGGTTCTACAAAATCATAGATGTCTCCTCCGACCTTTGCAGCAGAGATATTTACTGCTGAAACCCTTACATTCCCTTTTTTAAAAACAGGTGATTCTGGAAGAAAGCTCTTCTGTAAGGCAGATGCGATCTCGAGCTCCTGTCTGAGTTTTTCTCTTTCAATAGATTCCTTATGAAACAATGCATTCTCAATTGCAATAGCAAACTGTTTGTTGAGTAGCTGAAATATTTCTAAGTCATAATCCTCCTTCCTTGGATTAAGCACCTCTGCTACACCTATCAGGCCTCTCCTGCCGACAAGCGGCATAGCAATAAGGCTCTTTGTTATAAAACCCGTTTGTTTATCAGCCTCATGGAAAAATCGTTTATCTTTTTTTACATCCTTTATAACCAATGGTTTTTGATTTGCTGCAACCCAACCTGCAATGCCCTGCCCCATATCAAGGGTTATCTTCTTCTTCAGGATATCTGATGTTGATTCATCCTTGCATATCGCAACCTCAAACTCCAATTTGTCTGTTTCTTTGTTATAAAGGAGAATCGAGCATGCCTCTGCATCCATTACATTCTTTGCCTTCTCAATTACAAGGGTCATAAGTTCGTTAAGATCAAGTGTTGATGATATAACCGTAGAGATTTCTGTAAGTATTTTTAAGTCCTCTACCTTTTTCTCTAAATTCTTAAGGTAGTCTTCAGGAACAGCGACTTTGGGTTTTTTCGCCATAGTTTATTGGATAACAGATTTCAAGGATATTTTCAAGAGAATTATTACAGTCATCTATATTATTTTTCTGCTAAATCTTCATATATGCCACTGAATTGCTCTAAGGCAGATTCAAGATTTTCTGTAATGTCCCTTGCAAGTACATCAGGGTCTGGAAGGCTTGAAGAGTCTTCAAGCCTTTGAATGTATGAAATTTGAGGAATTTCTTCTGTTCTTTGTCCAGTTGATAATGTTTAGATATGTAATCGTGGGCAGATAGAATGAAACCACCAGTGCCACAGGCAGGATCACAGATTGTCATGCCTGGCTCAGGTCTCATAACTTCTACCATTGCCTTGATGAGAGACCTTGGAGTAAAGTACTGCCCTGCCCCGCTTTTTATATCCTCTGCATTCTTCTGTAAAAGCCCTTCATAGATTTCACCTTTGACATCGATGTCCATTCCGACCCAGGTCTCTGCATTGATAAGTTCAATGAGTCGTCTCAGTTTTGCGGGGTCTTGAATCCGGTTCTGTGATTTCCTGAAGATAACCCCAAGCATCCCCTTTTCTCTGCCCAGGGTTTCAAGGATGTGGCGATAATGAACCTCAAGGCTATCTCCATCTTTTTCAAGGAGACTCTGCCAGTCAAGGTCATTGCCTTTATTGTCTTTTGGAATAATTGAGGGTCTATTGAAAGGTGGCTTTGTCTGTTCATCAGCCATCTTCAAGAACAAGAGATAGGTTAACTGCTCTACATAATCTCCGTAACTTACACCGTCATCACGGAGGACATTGCAATAGTTCCATAGACGCTGGACAATGGTTGAGGATTCATTAGCCATAATGTTGCCCTTTGCTTGTAATAGTATCGTAGATTATTTTTATATCTGAAATGATTTTATCTATCGATGGCTTTTCACAGGGGATATGGCCAGAAGGATTTTCATACGGGTGAAAATGCCACTCTTTTAAATTATCGTATCCGAAAATCCTTTGATTATTATGTATTAATGCAAAATCCGTTCGCTCATTTCTTGCATTGTATCGCACGGCAATGAAAAAGTTTTCATCAAGATGGATATTGGCTTTAAGGGATTTTGGTGTTTTTAGTATAAATTCAATCCTTGACTCTGTGAAGTAATTTTTAAGAGAGGTTTTTATTTCTGAAAGGAAGGAATCAACATTGTAGTCCTTCATTTTTTCTTAAATGATTTTAGTCTGGACAATGCAGACAACAGATCCCTCTTTTCCATCTCTAACATTTCCCAGTCTATAAAATTACTTTCTGCTTCATAACTTTGCCTGTCCTTTATCTTGCCTTCATCCCACATTTTCTCAAATTCTGTGAAAGGAACCCCATATTTTTCTTCAAATTTCAATATTTCACGGGTATACTGCTCCAGCCTATTCTCTATCGCAGAGAGCAGAATATCATCTATCTTATCCTTCAATGCATCTTCACCAAAGGATTCAACAAGTGCGTTATATATATCTTTGTCTATTTCCAGTATATTGGGCATATTAACCTCCTGCTTTCATAATTATATCATTTATCTATTACGTTTTTTCTGCCTTCTTTTAAGTTCACTTCTATCTAATATAACCTTTTCTTTTTCGATTTTTATTCTTTCCAGCAAATTTTCCGCAGGCTCGTCTGTTGGATCTTGCGGGACAAGTTTACCTTCAAATGCCTTTTTCAAAATACTCTGCCTCAACCTCTCTGCCTGCTTTAGACTCTGCTCAACAGTCTTCTCACCCTCATCCGCCACCGAAAACCGCCGCTCAATTTCTTCAACGATTTTGTGTTGTTCAGGAAGTGGAGGAAGAGGGATCGGCATTAAGGATAATTTTGTACCATTTACATTTGCCTGTCCCACCTGTTGTGAGACAACAGAAGCAATGTACTGCCTTCCATAAAATGAATTTATAAAAGATGCTAACAAGTCCGGAGAATATGCATTTTTGTTTACCTTGACTCGAATCAAATAAGAGGCAAACACAGAGGGAGGATAGTAGCTTTTATAAACTGCTGTTTTCCCCACCAACTCCGCACTATTTGTTCTGTTAAAAAGAACATCTCCGGCTTTGAGAAAAAAATCGTCTAACTGAGACCAGCTTTTTGGAAAATATTTCAAATCTTCGTAGTTGAGTTTTCCATCTTGAATATTTCCCATCCTTAAAACAGGTATCCCTGAAGAATCCTCATTCGCTTTTTCAGATGTTCCATACTGTATCATCTCACTAATCATTCCAACCCTTGTCCAAACCCATCCCTCTGGCAACCTAGGCAAATTGTCATTGCGAGCCCCTACAAATCCCTTCTTACCCCCCTTTAGCAAAGGGGGGATGGGGGGATTATCTGATTTCCTTCTCCCTTGTAATAACCTTTCCTCCCTGATTTTTTCGAGAAGTTCTGACGCAGGCTCAATTTCACCTTTATGTTTCTCCCTCCACTCCTCTGTCAACTTTCCCTCAAACGCATACTTCAAAACCGCCTGCCGATAACGCTTAAGTTGAGCTTTAATTTTCTTTAACGCTTCCACCCCCGCATCCAACCTCGTAAAAAGCTCCTCAATCTTCGAAACAATGCGGTGCTGTTCAGGGAGAGGCGGAAGAGGGATTAATGAGTTTTCAAATTTACCCTTGGTAATATGTGCTAAACCCGCTGTACCATGGGCTTTGCGGATGTATTCATCAACATTTCGATTCAGTAAATGCATTAGGAAGTTTTTATCCATGTTTTCTTCGTTAATTTCTACTTTAAAGATATGCTGATTAAGAACTGCTCTGCCTCTCCTCCATATGTGAGCACCAAATGATGTGCCCGGTGTCCCAGACCAAGCGAATAACAACTGACCATTATTCACAAGATATTTTTCGTCAACCCTGAAATTGCAATAATTGAAATTAGCATTATCATTGTTGAGATTCTGAATGCGGATTATTGGCAACCCTTCGGATGCCCACTCGCTCGGCTTAAAAGCACGTCCATTTATCAACTCACATACATCTTTTATTTTTGTCTGTATCCAATATTTAGGTAAGTTATTGTGAACGTCTCTTTGTTTATGCAAATCCATACTTTTGTTCTCGTTTTTCAAAAGCTTCTTTTCCGCCTTCAAGAATCTGACAGATATGTTCTCTTATTCCTTTTGTCTCTAAGTAAACTGGCAAATCAGGTTTTTCAAATGTATTTTCAAGAGAACCCGACCTGTAGCATATATAGGCAGATTGAGTTTTTCTTTCCCTATCAAAGTTTGCAACAATAATTTGCTCAGAGTCTGTATTTACCACTAAATTGGGATTATGGGTAATTATTATTGCCTGCCTCCTTCTTTTAGCTTTCCTAAAATAATCAACAAGCATTTCATAAACAGAACGATTATCAAGATTTTCTTCTGGTTGATCTATCAAGATTGGACGAGTGTCTTCTTTGTCTAACTCAAGGTATAAGATAAGTAAAGCAACACCTTTTAAACCAGGGGACAAATTATCAAGTTCAGTGTCATTGAATTTAAGGGAGTAATTAATAGAATAATATTCTGTTGAGTATAGCCAGTTATAGAAGTCTATTTCAGAATAATTTCTCTTTAGCTGTGAACCTATTTTAAATCTATTTCCATTTTCATCTTCTAATAACAGTTTTTCTACTCGGTTTAAAAAAACTTCAAGTGCTTCCCTATTAAACTCAGTTAAAGATGCACTTTCAATATCTATAGTAAATATTAAGTTAGTTAATTCGTCACGCAACGCATCAATTGACTTATTGTAGAATCTACCTTTTCTTTTATGATCAATCAGCTCATAGCCTCTTTCTGCCATTGTTTCTAAATCAAAACCAAACTTTACTGTAAATGCAAATAATTTTTCCTCGTTTTCAGTGCTTTCTTCAAGACTTTTCATAATAGGAGAGTAAATGGTGGTTAGCTTATTTTTTTCTTCAAGATTTTCTGGATAGAGAACTATTTTTAATTTATCTATATATTCTGATTTAACCTTAATGATTTCTAAATCTGTCTTTATTGTTTCAGAAATTTCTTTTTCATCAGGACTTCCATCTTCCCATTCAACTCTTATTTTTAATCCTTTTAAATTTTTAGCTGCTTTTCTTAAAAAAGATTTTTCACCATTTGCGTAACTTCCGCTCGCATAAGCTATTAAATCCAGCAAAGCTGTTTTCCCTGTGCCTTTACCCCCAATGATACTAATAAGATTATCGTTAAACTCTAAAATGTTATCGTCTTCAAACCATCCATTTGAACTGGATAATTTTAAAGATTTTATTATTTTTGTTTTATCTATCTTCCCAGGAGGTTCTTCGCCTATATAAACTCTTTCCTCTGGCTCATAAATAATCTGTTTTAAGCCCTCAAATGTTGGGTCAGCTTTGATCCAACAGAACTTATTATTATCTGGGCTACAAATTTTATCTAAACGGTGGGCATCTGAACCATGAATACATGGTTTTAATCTACCAAATTCTCTAATAAAATCTTCCTTAGATAAATCTTTTTTGCCTAAAGCCCAGTTAACTGTATCAAGAGAACCTGTCTCTAAAATATGAGCGGCTTGTAAAAAGTTTTTCTTTGTTAAATATGCTTGATTCCAATCAATATCGCTCCATTCTCCACCAGCTAAAACGAATAAGAATTTACCTTTGAACAAGTCCTTCATCAATAGTTTCTGAACTTCTTCCAATGATACCGTTATATTTTTGTAGGCAGCTTCTATGTCCGAATCATTTTTAAACAGACCATGATGTTCTTTTATTTTTTTACCAACTTCTATGAGCGTATTTTTATTAAGTTGTCGTTTCCCTTCTAAACCACTTATTGAACCGCTAACCTGAATAGTTAAAGCTTCTATAAATTCTTTTTCTATATGGTCAGGATTTAATTCTTCACTAAAGATTATATGGAAATTGATCTCTTTACTTTTTGTTTCAACTACAAAAGTATCTAATCTTAACTCAATATTTGGTAATACAAGAGCAAAGTCATTTAATTTGCCTTTTCTATGAAAATCCAAAATATCTTTATATCCATCAATAGAAAAGTAATCTGTGATACCTAAAACTGATATGTCTTTTCCTTCAAGCACACTTATGAATTGATCCCAATCTGGTGAACCATCAGATTTTTTGGGATATTGATTATTTAATCCAGATAATGGGCTATGGACATGCAAATCCCATTTTCTCCACTCGGAACCTCTTGGATATTTAAACAGTTCTGACATTTTCTATCCTCTTATCTTTCACGCTGCCAGCACCTCATTCAACTATATTTTTTAAAAGAATCTTTATCCATAGGAACAAAAACTATTTCTTCCACCTTTAACACAGGTCTCTTCAATGCTTGGAGATAATATTCCAAATCGCCTTGCAGTTCTTCCAGCGTTTCACCGACTGGGGCAATAGGGTCCCGTGAGATAGCCGTTATTTCACCTGCTTCATTATAATAAACCTCATGAATTTGAAATACGTCTTTGTTAAAAATAACTCTGTAATTCCATGTCATATTTAATTGCCTTTCAGAATTTATCAAGGCTATTTAACATTTCTTAAACATTCGTCTCCCTTATCATTTTCTTTCCTTTTTCAGTAAGAACATACCTGCCAGTTTTACGTGAACCTCGAAACTCAATTACACTTTGCTCCTTGAGAAATTTTATATCTTTCTCTATTAGCCGGGTAGTAACTCCAGCTTTAACAGCAAAATCAGCAATAGAGAAAATCTTCTCTCCATGAAGCATGGTTATGATATTGATTATTCTCTTTAATCTACTATTTTTTATTCCGAACTTTATTCCGAACTTTATTCCGAACCTTTCTATTTTATCTTCGGGAGTCTCTATGCTTGTTTTTATCTTCGGGCGTGTGAAAATCACTGTGAAAAATGTTCCAAACTCAAATTTTGGCGGAGGCAGCTTTGCATCTTTCAAAAGCTTCCTTATTTTACTGATCCCTGTGCCCATTTTCTCTATATACTCAATCCTGTGAAGCAGGTCAGCAATATTGGGATTCCTGAGAACGCTCTTTTTGCCAAAATCTTCCAGCTTTAACCCCTTAGGAAGTCCACCAAAATTTGTAATCTCAATTCTATCGTCGAAAATCTCCACCATAACATTTGTACCTTTTTCAAAATAATCCCTGTGAGCTACTGCGTTTATGACTGCTTCTCTTAAAGCATCATAGGGGATTTCAGGAATTTCCTTCCTTCTCGGCGTTCCTGTCATTTCATATCTTACAGGTATATACTGCTTTAGAAAGTTCATTGCACCATCTATGTTATTGATAATATCCTCATTAAAATCCCTTCTGTCTAAAACATCCACCTTTTCTATTCCTTTATATAGAGCACAGGTTACTGCTGTGTGAAAATATGCATTTGTAATCTTTATCCCTTTTATTTTCCTATCATCAGTTATTCCAAGAAATATTTTTCCGCCAGATGCGTTTGAAAAAGACACAAATTCCTTATCAATATTAGTCAGAGATTCTTTAAACTCTATTCTGTAGCCTTCACCTTCTTCTAAAATTTGTTGGAGTTCTTTTTTCTTCACGCTGCCAGCACCTCATTCAACTCTTCTAATATTACATTAGACTTATCACCGAAAATATTATAGAACTTTACTGCTCCGCCTTTTTCATAAAATGGAGCAAGTTCAAAGTCTTCTACATCTCGATCTAACTGTGGTGAAGAGTATTCCAGGTCTTCATCAAGTTGCTCCCACCGTGTTCTTCTTGTGAGCTTATCTCGTTTATCAATGTAATAGCCTGCTTCGACCCTACTACCTTTTTCAGTGATTTCAGTCTGTATTCGATAAATTTCGTAACCCACATTCACACTATCTGCAACAGCTCGCTCGTGGCTATATTCCATAACAAGGTTTTGATTGAAAAATCCGAGAGTCTGCTTTGAAGGTGTAGCAGTCAAACCAATGATAAAAGCATCAAAGTATTCAAGCACCTGCCTCCAGAGGTTATAAATAGAGCGGTGGCACTCGTCAGTAATAATAAAATCAAAGGTCTCTATGGGAATCTGAGAATTGTAGGTTACTTCCATGGCTTTTTCTTCAATGGTAGATACATCAAATAGAGATTTCTCCTCAAGCTCGGCATCATATTCTGGCTCGCCCTTGAGCATAGAATAGAGCCTCTGAATAGTGGTAATGCAGACCCTGCTCACAGAGTCAAGAGTGTTTGATGTTAAATGCTGGATATTGTAAAGCTCTGTAAACTTTCTGCCATCATCTGGTGTTACATACTGCTGGAATTCCCTCCTTGTTTGACGCCCTAGGGTGTTTCTATCAACTAAAAAGAGCGCCCTTCTTGCATTTGCAAATTTGATTAATCTGTAAACAAAGCTCACTGCGGTAAAGGTCTTCCCGCCTCCTGACGCCATCTGAATAAGTGCCTTTGGCCTTGCTTCTGCAAAGGATTTTTCAAGATTCTGAATAGCCTCAATCTGGCAATCTCTTAATCTCCCTCTCATCAAAGGAGGCATATTCTTAAGCCTTGCTCTGAGAGTATTCTCTTGAGAAAGCCACTCTTTCAATGTCTCTGGTCTGTGAAAAGCGAATACTCTCCGTGAACGAGTATCAGGGTCTCTTAAATCTCTGAAAAAAGTTTCGGTGCCTGTGCTTTCGTAGGCAAAAGGAGGAGGTTCATGGACCTGGGGTAAATTTTCAGGAACATTGTATAGATAATCATCAGTCTGTTCAGCAACACCGCTTAAAGTAAGGCCTTCAGGTTTTGCTTCAACTACACCAGCAGCTTTTCTATCAACAAAAAGGAGAGAGTCAGCAGGTCCTGATTTAAGAGGAAATTCACGGACTGCGACTCCTATCGAGGCACCAAGATTTAATTCTCGCAGGTTTTGAACCTTCCAGCCAGCTCCTTCCAAGAGTTGGTCAATCTTTTCTCTTGCCTTTGCCTCTGGCTTCATTTTACCCAAGCCTTTTCTCTACACCTGACCAAACTTGTTATCAAGCATTCTGCAATCAATTTTAGCATCCTAACTAACTTTAATCCAACATTTTGAGTCAAGTATTAATGCTCTGTTTCCTCAATATCTTTGGGAAAAAAAGTAGAATCCTCATAGCCGATTAGATTATGCTATTTATTGTAGAAAAGGATATTTCAATATTGAACAGTGATAAAACATATGTCATCTCATATCCATAAAATAATTTCGGAGGTTAGCATAGAAAGGCTTCAAGACTATGTTCGAGCTATAGAAGGACTGCGTCACGGATGGGAGAATTATGAAGCCTTAGATAAAAAAGCTAAGTCTATTGAAGAAACCTTACGCTCCTTTAATCTTAATATAGAAAATCAGGAAGTGCCATTTTATGGAAGGATTTACCGAAATATAATAGCTACAATGGAAGGCATTGATAATGATATGGAATGGATCCTCTTAGGTGCACACTACGATGCTGCATGGGGAAGCCCTGGAGCTGATGACAATGCCAGCGGAGTTGCAGTATTACTTGAAGCAGCAAATATATTGAGCAAACAAAAACTCAATAAGACTATTCAATTTGTTGCCTTTACCCTCGAAGAACCCCAGCCACAGACTATTAATTTTTTAATAGGCAGCGATCATTTTGCCAAACAGGCAAAGAAACAGAAGAGAAGATACGGGGCTGTTTTAATTCTTGAATCGGTTGGATATACAGATAAATCAGAAGGGAGTCAGGACATTCCTATCTTCGTAAGAAAACGCGTACCAAGAACAGGGGATTTCCTCGGCGTTATTGCAAACCGAAGATCAAAGGCTATAATGAACGCATTCTATCGTATATCCAGCGAATATGTTTCTGAACTTCAAGTTGTAACTTATAAGGCACCTCTGTCAGGGTTTATTATCCCGGAAAGCCGGTTTAGCGACCATGCCTCATTCTGGGATTGTGGATACCCCGCACTTATGTTGACCGACACAGCCATGTTCAGAAATCCTCATTATCATACTTATCATGATATATATAAAACACTCGATTTCAGTTTTATCGCTAATGTTACCAAAGCTGTGGTTAGTGTTATATTGAAATTGAGTTCGGCTCATTTTATAGGATAAGAAAAAATTGATTGAAAAGATAAAGAGCCTTGCAGATCAGATCGGGAGGCCTGTTAAACTCATGGAGGTGTGCGGAACACATACAGTGGCAATATTCAGACATGGCATCAGACATATTATTCCCGAAGACATTAACCTCCTGAGTGGTCCCGGATGCCCTGTGTGCGTCACACCGATAAAAGATGTAGATACCGCTATTGCTATTTCAAGGTATGATAATATTACCCTTTCTACATTTGGCGATATGATGAGAGTGCCTGGTAATAAGCAGTCTCTTTATCATGCACAGGCAGAGGGTGCTAATATAAAGGTTGTCTACTCCCCGATGGATGCATTAAAACTTGCGTCAGAAAATAAAGACAGGCGTGTTGTATTCTTTGCAACAGGTTTCGAGACAACTTCACCGTCTGTTGCAGGGACATTACTTGAGGCAGAAAGGATGGGTGTTGATAATTTTTTTATATACTCTGCGCATAAGCTAATTCCTCCGGCACTTAAGGCCCTTCTGGACTCTGCTGATGTAAGTATTGATGGTTTTATTCTTCCCGGACATGTAAGTACGATTATAGGAAGTAAGCCATATGAATTTATCGCATCTGATTATAGAAAACCGTCAGTCATAACAGGGTTCGAGGCAGAAGACATACTTCAGGGTATTATGATGCTCCTTGAGCAGATTGCATCGGAGAGGGCGGATGTCGAGATTCAATATAAGAGGGTTGTAAGAGAGGAAGGCAATCAGAAGGCCGTATCTCTTTTAAACATGTACTTTGAGCCTTGCGATGCATACTGGAGGGGGATAGGGATGATCCCGCAGAGCGGGTTGAGATTAAGGGAAAGATTTTACCGTCGGGATGTCAGGCAAATATTCGATATGGAAATTCCTGATACTCAGGAGCCAAAATCTTGTTTATGTGGTCAGGTGCTGAGGGGTGTAAAGATACCAACAGATTGTCTTTTGTTTGGGAAGACGTGCACACCTGAACACCCAGTAGGTGCATGTATGGTAAGTACAGAGGGAAGTTGCGCAGCATATTATAAGTATGGAGTTATACCCCCTCCTTAGAGAGTGCTTTTTTGACATGTTCAATCGTCTCTCGAATAAATTTCTCATCAAGCTTGCCCATAGGTGAAGGGGTCTCGAAGATTCTCTTGGGGAGGCGAAGGTTGTCCAGGGAAAAACCCTCTCTAATCTTGAACCTGTATTTTTCTCTATGTATTTCTTTCCCGATGCGATTAAGATCTTCGGTAGCAAGATCAAAACCTGCTAATTTGAGGGCTTTTAAGACTACTTCAGGCTTATAGATTCCCCTGGCAAAGAAACAAACTACAAGACTTGATAGAATCTGACGCCAGCGTTCTTCAGACAACAAGCTTTCAGCAAGCTCCTCCGGGCTGTTTTGTTTTTTAGCGAGGAATGACTTTTGATCAGCACTATACCCTGCATTGTCCAGATGACTGTGTCTTGCACCGACCAAAACACCTATGTGTGCTCCGGGTCCGGTATGATATCCGGGCATTTCGTTTCCGCCAAAAGATAAGGCATAATCTTCTCCACCATACCGGAAGGCTGCATGTTCAACTCCATGTGCGAGTGTCTTATAGAATTCATTCGGTTGTTCGATGATCAGTCGTACAGCGTTTATGAAAGCGGTATAATCCCCCCAGTTGAACTTGATACCCTTTGTTTCATTCCCTAAGATAATGCCTCGTTCTTGTGCCTCTGTTGCCCATGCTAAAATTACCCCTGTGCTCATCACATCAAGACCCACTGTTTCTATCTGGTCCATCAATTTTAAGAGGCCCTTGGTATCAGAAACACCCAGCATGGAACCTAATGCATAGATGGGTTCATAGTCATAAGAGAACATAGATGTTTTATAAAAATATGCCTCGTCTTCATAGGGCTCTCTGAGCGCAGCAATATGTATGCACCCCACCGGACAGTGAGTGCATGCAAGCCTCCTTCCTAAATACTGCTCTGCGAATTTTATCAGACAGATTATGACTATTTTTTTCTTAAATATGAAAGTGCAAGAATGCTTTAATAAATTTAAGAAGGCAAATCTTATTGATTTTTTTTATGTGTTTAATGTAATTTGATTAATATATAATATGTCAACTGTTAAAAACCGTGTTTTAAACAGTCCTTATTTTAAACTTACAACATAATCTATTTTTATAAAGGAAAATAAATAATGGCCTTAATACTGACCATAGATGATTCAATGTTTATGCGCAAAAAAATGATTAGCATGTTGAAAGAGGACGGTCATGAGATTCTGGAGGCAGAAGATGGGTTTAAAGGTCTAAAGATGGCTAATTCTTACAAACCAGACTGTATTCTGCTGGACCTCATTATGCCAGAGATGGATGGGTTGAAAGTCCTTAAGGCCCTGCAAGAGAGCGGCTCTGAAATCCCCGTGATAGTCGTCTCTGCAGATATTCAGGAAACTGTGCAAAAAAGGTGTTTGGAATTAGGGGCTTGTGCATTTATAAACAAGCCGCCTAAAAAAGATGAACTTCGAAAGGCATTAGATAAAGCACTATCCCTGAAAAAGGAACCCTTAAGATATTTGACGGCTGCCCAAATGGATGCATTGAAAGAGCTGTTCAATATAGGGATTGGACGGGCAGCCGGGATATTAAATGAAATGACAAACCTCCATATTCATCTGGAAGTTCCTTTTATTAAGGTGTTATCACATGAGGAGATAAAAAAAGAGGTTGAAGAACTCGGCAGTTTTAGGGTTTCTGCTGTACGTCTTGGTTTTAAAGGACCTTTTTCAGGGACAGCAGCCTTAGTTTTTCCACCTGACAGTGCTTTAAAACTTGTGGCTGTCCTCACCGGTGAGGAGCCAGGAACGCCGGACCTCGACTCAGTAAGGGCAGGAACACTCAGTGAAGTTGGTAATATTGTCCTGAATGGTATTATGGGTTCTATTGGTAATATACTTGACCAGCACATTAGCTATTCAATCCCAACATATATAGAGGATACTATTGATAACCTGTTGGCATTAAATGGTCCCCTTAAAAATACGATTGTAATATTGGCACGGACTCGTTTCAGTATAGAACAACTGCAAGTCGAAGGAAATATTCTCCTGCTTTTCGAGGTTGGCTCTTTTGATGCTTTAATAGCTGCTGTAGATAAGATTAGATAAGATATTGAGATGTAATATTGAACGAATTAGGTTTAGCTGAAAAAGAATTTAACATTTTCGATCACATCCCTTTAGGTATCTGTGTCCTGCGGAGCGATTCTATCGTCCTGTTCTGGAACAAATGTCTCGAGGACTGGACAAAGATCCCGAGAAGCAGTATTGTTGGCAAGAATATTTATAACTATTTTCCACACTTAAATCACCCAAAATACACTATCAGATTTCAAGATATTTTTAAAGGTGGCCCGCCTGCGGTTTTTTCTTCACAGCTTCACAAATATATAATTCCTTCGCAAATGAAAGATGGCAAGTTCCGTATTCAGTATACTACGGTTACCTCTATTCAGGCATTGCACGGAGAAGGATTTTACGCTATTTTCGCCATTCAGGATGTCACAGACCTGACCCGCCGTATCGTGGACTACATGGCTATGCGAGACCAATTATTGGAAGAGCTCAAGGAGAGGAAGCGGGCTGAGGAGGAACTTCAGAAGGCCCGCGATGAGTTGGAACTCAGGGTTAAAGATCGCACTGCAGATCTGTTTGCTGCTAACGAACGTCTCCAGAGAGAAATAATCGAACGCAAGCAGGCTGAAGAGGTGCTGAGAGAGTCAGAGGAGAAATTCCGGGGCCTTGCAGAACAGCTTCCTAACATGATTTTTATTAATAAAAAAGGAAGAATATCATATGTAAATAGAACATGTGAAGAGATCACGGGATTCAAAAAGGAGGAGTTTTATTCTTCTGATTTCAATTTCCTCACCTTAATTGCTCCAGAATTTTTAGACATAGTTAAGGAAAATTTCAGAAAGCATCTTGAGGGTAAAGAAGTACCTCCTTACGAATTCGCGCTTCTCAACAAAGAAGGTAAGAGAATTGACGCCATACTTTCGACAAAATTGATACGATTTGAGGGAGAGATCGCTATCCTTGGGATAGTAACTGATATAACCGAGCGCAAGAAAATGGAAGAAGAGCTCTTAAGAACTGAAAAACTTGAATCAATTGGTATCCTTGCTGGTGGCATTGCCCATGATTTCAACAATTTATTGACAGCTATTTTAGGGAATATATCTCTGTCAAAGTTAATCGCAAATCCTGAAGATAGCGTGTATGAAAGATTAGTTGAGGCTGAGAAGGCTTCTTTGAGGGCAAAGGATCTGGCTAAACAGTTGCTCACTTTTTCTAAAGGTGGAGTCCCGGTTAAAAAGGTTATTATGTTATCTGAATTAGTTATGGAATCTACCAGATTTGCATTAAGGGGTTCTGATGTCAAATGCGAATTTTCTATTCCAGATGACCTGTGGCCTGTTGAGGCTGATGAAGGACAGATTAGTCTGGCTGTTCAGAATATAATCATCAATGCAGACCATGCTATGCCTGAAGGCGGGATAATTCATGTCTCTTGTAAAAATGTGAACGTTGATAAGGACGATATTAAGTCTTTGAAGGGTGGGAGATATGTAATGATCTCTATTAAGGATCAGGGAGTTGGGATACCTGCGGAACATCTTGAAAGGATATTTGACCCTTTTTTTACCACCAAAGAAAAAGGAAGCGGACTAGGGCTTACAACCACCTATTCTATTATCAAAAAGAATGACGGATACATCACTGTAGAGTCTGAAGTAGGAGTAGGGACTACCTTCCATCTCTATCTTCCTGCTTCTCAAAAGAAACTTTATAAGAAAGAGAAAAAAGAAAAAAGAATAGATGTTAGGAAAGGAAAGATTCTGGTGCTGGATGACGAAGAGATGGTCAGGTTAGTTGCAGGGACGATGTTAAAACGTATTGGATACGAGGTTGAGTTTGCTGTTGATGGTCATGAAGCAATTGATCTCTATAAAAAGGCTATGGATCTGAATCAGCCCTTTGATGCTGTTATAATGGATTTGACCATCCCCGGGGGAATGGGAGGCAAGGAGGCTATTAAAAGACTCTTAGAGATTGATCCTGAAGTTAATGCAATTGCCTCAAGTGGCTACTCTAATGATCCTGTAATGGCTGACTTTAGAAAATATGGTTTTTGTGGCATTGTCGCAAAACCTTACACATTGGAGGAACTTAACCAGGTATTATATACCGTAATGAAAAGGTCTGCATAATCATTTTACAAGTGTTCAATTATGAAACCCTTAATAATCAATTATTTGAGGAAAATACTAATAAAGTCATAAGTATGAAGACATTGATTATAAAATCCCTCCTACCCTCCCTTTGCCAAAGGGAGGAAATATACCCCTCTTTGGCAAAGAGGGGCGAGGGGAGATTTTTCAATAATGACGCCTTACTTATGAATTCCTTAGCAAGTTAATGGAGAGGATTCTGCTCGGTCACGGCAGCGGCGGAAAGATAATGCATCAGTTGATCAGGGAGTATTTTGTTCCTGAATTTGAGCTTAAGTCATTGAATGACTCTGCTGTGCTTGAAGGAATAAATCACGGAAAAATTGCGTTTACAACAGATTCTTATGTTGTTTCACCTATTTTTTTCCCAGGTGGTGACATAGGAAAACTTGCTGTTTACGGCACTGTGAATGACCTTTCTATGGTAGGAGCAAAACCTCTTTATATTACAGCAGGTCTTATTCTTGAGGAGGGGTTCCCACTCGAAGATCTAAAGAAGATTCTTTCTTCTGTAGCGAGTGCTGCAGAAAAGTCAGGGGTAAAGATAGTTGCAGGAGATACAAAAGTGGTTGATAAAGGAAAGGCTGACGGGATATTTATAAATACATCAGGTATAGGGATAATTGAAAACGGGGTTGATATTTCACCCAATAGGGTTATGATAGGTGATAAGATTATTTTGAGCGGCCCGATTGGAACCCATGGGCTTTCTATCATTGCAGAGAGAAACGGTATTAGTTTTAACCCTCCGATATTGAGTGATGCAGCACCTCTAAACGGTCTTGTCAGTGGGATGTTGAAGACAACTAAAGAAATACACGCAATGAGAGATCCCACAAGGGGAGGTCTTGCATCGGCACTTAAAGAAATCGCAATTGATTCAGGATGTTGTATCGTTATTGAAGAAAAATCTATACCTGTGCAGGCAGGTGTAAGGGGTGCATGTGAACTACTCGGGTTTGACCCACTTTACGTAGCCAATGAAGGAGTACTTGTTGCAATAGCAAAGCCCGATGTGGCAGAATCCCTGATTAATACTATGAGGAAACATCCTCTTGGCAAAGAAGCCCGGCTGATAGGATATGTGCAGGAAACACCAGCTAAAATGGTTCTAATGAAAACATCTATAGGTGGTACCAGAATAGTGGAGATGCTCTCAGGTGATCAATTGCCGAGGATATGTTAAATAAATAATCCCCCCTTGCCCCCCTTTGCTAAAGGGGGGATGGGGGGATTAAGGAGGGCTTTCAAATGTTACTCGGTGTTAATGTTGACCATGTGGCGACCATAAGGCAGGCAAGAAAGGGCTTTGAGCCCGACCCTGTTATGGCTGCTACCCTGGCAATTCTCGGTGGCACAGATGGAATCACGGTTCATCTTAGGGAGGACAGGCGCCACATACATGACAGGGATTTGAAAATGTTAAAGGAGTTTGTGCCTGTTGAATTAAACCTCGAGATGGCAGCAACGAAAGAGATGGTAACTATTGCTACCCGTATAAAACCTGAACTTGTTACACTCGTTCCGGAAAAAAGACAGGAGCTTACAACCGAGGGCGGGCTTGATGTAAGGTCACAGAAAAGAAGTATTAGGGACGCGATAAGAAAGATTCAGGCTGCTGGAATACCCGTGAGTCTATTCATAAATCCCGATCTTGAAGATATTACTATATCAAAACAAATAGGTACAGATATGGTTGAGATACATACGGGGATGTATGCCAATGCAAAAGGGAAAAAACAGGAGGAAGAGTTGATTCGTATTATTAATGCAGTTAGGCATGCACTAAGTATAGGTCTCGGGGTCAATGCAGGGCATGGCCTTAATTATTTTAATGTTATAAAGATAGCCTCTATACAAGGGTTAAGAGGACTTTACATAGGACACAGTATTGTTTCAAGGGCAGTACTTGTAGGAATGGAAAGGGCTGTTAGAGAGATGAAGGAGTTGATAAAAGAGGCCGCGGGGAAATAGATAGATTCTTTATGGGAATTTGTGCGCCAGCATTGAAAGGCAGGTGGGAGTTATAGGAAGACGCTACTTTTCCGGAGGAGTCCAGAATTCGGAAAGGAAGAGAGGGAGTTCAGCAGCACAAATCGGGCCGACCTTGACACGCCAGCCGGTCAATTTTTCAATGTCCTCTTTTATAGAAGCGGCAAATCCTGGAATTATCAGTTCTCTTTTGCCTGTTTTTTTCTCTATCCCCGTTTCTTGAAGAGCCTTATATACTTTTTCTGCTGTGAGGGTCTGATAAATCATAGCCATATCAATTGTATCTCCATTTGTATCCACGAATATGACAAAGAAGGGGCCTATGGTTGTCCCTAAGATAGTCAATATAACCTGTTCAGTATATTCATTGTTACCTGAAATAAGTACTAAAGACTCGTTATCTGGACTGTTTAATTCTATAAGCCCTGCTAAACCCGGCCTTGGATGGGTAAGGAGTGGTACATCGGGCCACAAATCTTTAACCATAAGGACTACCTCAAAGGCGTAAACCTCATTTTTACTGAGGAAAGGACAATCCTGTGGTTTCTTTATCCCATCCCTGATGGCACTTATGAACTCATCACAGGATTTACTACCACACTGAGCACAATCAGTTTTATTAAGATATCTTAGAAGATTTACTTTTTCTAAATACAAGTCTGCTGAAGCCACTTTACCTCCCTGTAGATATGCCCGGCGAATCAATCTTAACATTTTCGGCAGCTAATTTAATAGGGCTTTCTGATGCAGAAAAACCTTGCGTTGATATAAGAATAAGGATTATGATTTATAAAAGGGTGACAGTGTGAGCTTGTCATGGTGAGCTTGTCGAACCATGGATTCCGCATCGAGTGCGGAATGACAGAAATAAGGAAATCTTATATGATCTACGGAGTTGGCATAGACCTTGTCAGGATCGAGCGAATGAAAGAGATTGTGGAGAAGTGGGGACGGAGGTTTCTTGAGCGGGTATTTACAGAAAGTGAAATCTCCTATTGTTATGAGAAGAAAAATCCATATCTATCGCTTTCTGTCCGCTTTGCCGCAAAGGAGGCATTGATAAAAGCAATAGGTTCCGCAGTTCCTGTGTCCTTAACTGACATAGAGGTTGTAAACGTGAGTACCGGAAAACCTTTTTTAAAGGTTAATGGAAGGCTTGAAGATTTTTTTAAAGAGAAATCAATAAATAAGGCGCACCTGAGCTTGAGCCACGAACATGAATATGGAGTTGCATGTGTGGTATTAGAGCAGTGAGCATATCAAGAAAAATTATCCCAACTTGGGCAGAAATTAATTCGTTCACATTCTCTCTTTATCAGGGAGAGCCCCGAAGAATTCGAAAAAGACTGTTTTATATCTGATAAATTAAAAAACTGAAAAAAATCTTGGGGCTATTTCAGACAATCTTCACGCCAGAGGCAATTAAGCTGGTCACATGTTCCTGCATTAGCGTTACCAAAACAGTCATTGTTTCCCTCAGCGCGCTGGATAGCGCGGATAATATTCTCCTTCTTCATATTTCCGACTTTAACGCCTTTTCCCTTCGCGATCTCTTTTACTTGTTTTAGTGTCATAATTTTCCTCCTTGATTATAGTGTAATTTTACAAAATCTATTTCACTATTTTCAAGCTGATGTCGACTGCTACTGCCGAATGTGTAAGTGCGCCGACAGAGATTAGATCAACACCTGTTTCAGCAATATCTCTTACATTTTCAAGTTTAATGCCACCAGAGGCTTCAAGTATAACTCTGCCTTTTGAAATCTTCACCGCCTCTTTCATATCATTGGTTGACATGTTGTCTAACATCACTATGTCTGCCCCGGCCTCTATTGCCTCATTTAGATCATGAAGATTCTCAACCTCGACCTCGATTCTGACAAGATGGTGACTGTTCTTTGCAAGTCTTACTGCTTCCTTGATGCTACCTACGGCCTCTATATGGTTATCCTTTATAAGGATACCATCAAAAAGGCCAAACCTGTGGTTACCTCCTCCCCCTATTCTTACTGCATACTTTTCCATAAATCTATGGCACGGAGTCGTCTTTCTTGTATCAACTATCTTTGCCTTTAGCCCTTTGACCCTCTCTACGTACATGTTTGAAAGGGTTGCGATACCAGAGAGTCTCTGGAGTATATTTAAACTCACTCTCTCTCCTTTAAGAATAGTTCGTGTTTTCCCCGAAACCTCAGACAGCATATCTCCTTTCGTGACCTTAGAACCATCATCGTAAAACATCCTGAAAGTCGTTGAAGGGTCGAGTATTCGAAAAACCTCTCTTGCAAAAGGAAGACCGGCAAGTATAAAATTTTCTTTTGCGATATATAGTGCCCTTGATTTACTATCTTCAGGTATCAGGAGAGAAGTGGTAACATCACCAGGACCTATATCCTCTTCAAGGGCACAATGAATTAGATCGGTTACACTTAAAGGGATCTCCACTCTATCTCCTTTTGGACAGTAGAGAAAGAAAACCCCATACCCCGCCCAAAACAGCACCTAAGGCGAGGGCTGAGTGCCAGTCAAGAAGCGTTGTTACATTTCCATCGATCTGTTTAGCCAGAACAAGTAATGCAGAGGTATTCTCTGATTTTACATTTCTCCCTGCCATGAGACCCACAGCAGATCTGTTAATATTTGTTTGTTCTCTTGAGATGGACATTGGAGAAAATGAAAAATTTATTGATACGTTGTCAGCAGCAGTGATAGCATTTATACTCTGGTTAAGACTTATATCATTTCCTCTGAGAATAGCAGATGCACCCTGTGTAACCTCTACCCTTTCGCCATCTATGCTGAGTGCTCCTACCTGCTGAAGTTCAACATGACCTCCTTCAACAGCCCTTACGGTACTCTGTTTTATATTGACGAACTCCCCCTCAATAAATTCTAAGTCACTTTTTTCGAGTTCTTTTCCTTCTTCCCTATGCTTCATTTCTCACCTCCGCTTCTTTAAGCATTTTAATACTCCCCCCTATCCTCTCCTTCATACTTATCAGTTTCTCATATTTTGCCTTTTCTTTTTTGACAACTTCTGCAGGTGCTTTCTGGAGAAATTCTTCGTTAAGCAGTTTTTTATTTAAAAAAGCGATAGATTCCTCCACCTCTGCTATATCCTTCTCAAGTCTATTAATTTCTGCCTCGATATTCAAGACCCCTTTAAGGGGTACGTATATCTCCATCGAACTCTTAACAGCGGTAGCGGAGCCTTCTGGTTTCTCGACGGTCATGCCCATCTCTATTTTATCAACCTTCGCAAGAATTTTGAGATATTGTACATTTTCTCCCAATATATTCTCCGCTGTTTTAGAAAATGTTTTTATTGAAACATTAATTTTAAGGGATGGGGAGATGTTAAGTTCACCCCTGATGGTTCTTATTCCCATTACAGCTTCTATAATATAAGACATATCTTCTTCTGCCCGATGGTCTCTTGGTAAGGATCTTGGATAATCAGAAATCATAATGGAGGGGGAGGGATGGATGGGGTGTGGTATCTTCTGCCATATCTCCTCTGTAACAAATGGCATAAAAGGATGTAGTAACCTCAAGGATGTATCGAGTGTATACAGGAGACACCACATGGCGCCAATTTCTGATTTCGGTCCGCCTGAGACGGGCTGGATCTCAGATTTTGCCATCTCGATATACCAGTCACAAAATTCATGCCATATAAATTGATATATACTGTTTGCTGCATCGTTAAACCGGTATTCTTCGAGCGCCCTATTAATATCGTCTGCAACATCTGCAAGTCTGCTTAATATCCATCTGCCTGCCAGGTCATGTGGCGAGTGACTAATCCCCCCTTGCACACCTTTTATAAATAATCCCCCCTCGCCCCCCTTTACTAAAGGGGGGTTGGGGGGATTAATATTCATCATAATAAATCTTGCTGCATTCCAGAGCTTATTTACAAAATGTCTGTATCCTTCAACCCTCTCTTCAGAAAACTTTATATCGCGGCCCTGGGCAGCAAGAGCAACAAGCGTAAACCTGAATGCATCGGTGCCATACCTGTCCATCATGATCAAAGGGTCTACAACGTTCCCTTTTGACTTTGACATTTTCTGGCCTTTTATATCCCTGACGAGGGCATGGATATAGACATCCCTGAACGGTACTTCCCCCATGAATTTAATACCCATCATTATCATCCGTGCGACCCAGAAAAAGATAATGTCGAATGCTGTTACAAGAACATTAGTCGGATAAAAGGTCTTGAGGTCTGCTGTTTCATCAGGCCAGCCGAGTGTAGAAAATGGCCAGAGGGCCGAAGAAAACCATGTATCGAGAACATCCTCATCCTGAATCAATTTCTTAGAACCACAGTGCGGACATTCCTCTGGTGTTTCACGGGATACGACAGTCCCATTCTGAATTCTGCATTTTTCGTTTTTCATTTCCTTGCAATACCACACAGGTATCCTGTGTCCCCACCATATCTGACGGGATATACACCAATCTTTGATATTTTCCATCCATGCAAAATATGTATTTTCCCAAGTCTTCGGTATAATCTTAATCTTTCCCTCTTTAACCACCCTGATCGCATCTCTGGCAATAAACTGTACATTCACGTACCACTGAGGTGTGGACAGAGGCTCAGTAATTGTCTTACACCTATAACAATGACCTACAGCATATTTGTGCTTCTCTTTTTTTTCTATAAGGTTAAGTTCATTTAGGTCTTTAAGAACGAGCTTCCTGCACTCATACCTATCCATACCTGCATATCTGTTCCCTGCATTTGCTGTCATGCGGCCATCGGCTCCAATTACGGTAATGAATTCCAAGGGGGGGCTATGTCTTTTTGCTATAGCCTCGTCATTGAAATCATGAGATGGAGTTACCTTTACTGCGCCGGTGCCGAATGAAGGATCAACAACATTATCAGGTATTATCAAAATTTTTCTTTTTGTAAGAGGCAGGTCAACAGTTTTTCCGATAAAGTTCTTATAGCGATTATCATCAGGGTGAACTGCTACGGCAGTATCTCCGAGCATTGTCTCTGGCCTGGTTGTTGCGACAGTTATATAACCCCCCTCTATCCCCCCCTTACTAAGGGGGGGAACAGGGGGGGTAAGTGGATATTTTATGTAAGTCAAATTTCCTTCTAATTCTTCATATTCGACCTCGAGGTCTGAAAGGGCTGTATGACAACGAGGACACCAGTTTATGAGCCGATTATCCCTGTATATCAGACCTTCCTCATAAAGTCTGACAAAGACTTCTCTTACAGCCTTTGAAAGTCCTTCATCAAGAGTAAACCTCTCCCTTGACCAATCACATGAAGCACCGAGCCTCTTAAGCTGGTGGATTATTTTTCCTCCGTATTCAGTCTTCCATTTCCATATGCGCTTTATAAAGGCTTCACGGCCGAGATTATGCCTGTCAGTTCCCTCTGCTGCGAGCTGCTTTTCTACAACGTTCTGTGTTGCAATACCTGCATGGTCGGTACCGGGTAGCCATAGGACATTAGACCCTGACATACGCTTCCAGCGAGAAAGGATATCCTGTAGGACAGTATTGAGGGCATGGCCCATGTGAAGGGAGCCTGTAATATTTGGAGGGGGTATTACTAAAGAAAAAGCAGTACCTTTGTGGTCCGGATCTGGCTTAAAATACCCTTTTGAGACCCAGTATTCATACCACCTTTCTTCTGTGCCTTTCGGATTATAGCCCTTCTCTAAAATTCTGACCTTATCCTCTCTATTTCTTTTAAAATCAGCGCCTCTGCAAGGTCAGGTATGGTCTCCCATATTGCCTTTTCAATTTCCTTTGTAAGAGACTCAAGGGAATCCTTTAAATGTTGCCTTAGGATTCCTTCAAAAAGTTCTGGTAAAGTCTCATATGTTACCTTCCCGGTCTCTTTCATCAGATATTCAAAGGAGTTTCTTAACTCTTCCCTCAATGTCTTTTCAATAATATCCGGCAAGGTATCATTCAATAAATTCTCAGTCTTTTTCGTGAAAGTATCAAGGGGAGCCTTAAGAGCATCCCTGAGTATTTTCTCTGTAAGTTCAGATAAGGTCTCCAGCAATATCTTTTCGGCATGATCCTTTATCGAAGGCATAAGCGAGGCAAGTATAGCTTCCCTTATATCAAGAGTGGATAATAGCGAAGATATCCTTTCGTTAACACTATTCTCGAATATCTCTTTTAGCTCTTCCTTTGACGGGAGTTCTACCTCTGGAATACTAATCTTTACCTCTGCAGGCTCTTCCTTTACAGAAGGGATAGCCTCTTCAGCTACTGCCTCTCCAGCCTCTGTTTCAGCTTCTTCTGCAATCTCAATTAATTCTTCTGTACCAGCCTCTGTTCCCTTTCCAGTGGTCCATGTCTCAACCGCGGCATTCTCTGGAATCTCTTCCATTGCCCATAGATCTTCTTTAACCGTTCCTTTCTCTAATTCAACAGCCTCAACAATACTTTCGACTTCTTCTCTTCCCATAAAAGTAGAGACTGTAAGAACAGCATTTATCTTGTTTGTTAATTCCTGTGATTCGAAGGGCTTTATAATAAAATCATCTGCGTTAACCTGTCTTGCAAGTTTTTCATCTATTGGTTCAAATGCGCCTGAAAGGAGTATTACCGGAATACCACGCATTGAAGGGTTTTGTTTTATCTTTTCACAGAGCTGGTAGCCATTGATCCCCGGCATCTCTATATCAGCAAGGATTACATCGGGCTTAAAGGAAGGGATAACATCTAAGGCTTCCTCACCATTGCTGGTTACCCTGATGTCGAATCCTTCATCTTTAAGAATAAGCTCTACAACTTTTTGTATAGTGATACTGTCATCTGCAAGAAGTAATTTGCGAGCCATGTTTTACCTCTAAGGATATATCGGGATGATTTTATTGTTGGGTGTTGAAAAAAGTCAAGGGGTTTCATGGAGGCTTTTATTGTAAAGTTCCTTTTTGCTCAACCCATATGCCTCTGCAATCTTTTTAACAGCCTCCTTTCTACCGACCCCTTTTTTCATTAAGGAACTTATTTCTAATAGGATATCACTGCTTGCAGTTTTTTCCCCATCTCTCTTGCCCTCTACGATAATCACATACTCGCCAGCTATCGCTGTTTTTTCAAGTTTGCTGAGTATTTCTGAAATACTGCCCCTTAACACTTCCTCGTGTATCTTGGTGATTTCTTTTGCGAGTGCTGCCTTTCTTCCTACGAATATCTTCTCCATATCCGTAAGTGTTTCAAGGATCCTGTGAGGTGCTTCATAAAAAATGAGTGTTCGGGGTTCGAGACTCAATTCCTTCAGAACCTTCTGTCGCTGACTCTTTTTGGGTGGGAGAAATCCTCTAAATATAAATTCCTCTGTCGGAAGTCCCGATAAAGACAGTGCAGCAATTAATGCTGACGGACCAGGTATTGAAACAACCTGAATATTTTCCTCAACAGCTTTTTTTATGAGAACCGCCCCAGGGTCTGATATACCAGGAGTGCCAGCATCTGAGATAATGGCTACTGATTGTCCAGAATGGAGTCTTTCAATGACCTCTACAGATTTTATTTTCTCCCTTTCTCCCCAGTAGCTGATCATTGGCTTTGAAATACCATAATGACTGAGTAATTTTAGCGAATGGCGTGTATCCTCTGCCGCAATAATATCTACTTCTTTTAGAACCCTCAATGCCCTCAAGGTGATGTCTTCAAGATTACCTATAGGGGTCGAGACTATGTAAAGAGTGCCCTTCACTCTATATTCAGCAATTTTCTCAGTCTTTTGTCTACCCTGACAATCTCATTCGCATCATCACCTGTAATGTCCCATGTGTATTTACCCTCTACTGTGCGTTTAAGCTTGATCCTAACAGGTTTTTTTGGTTTTACATTTTGTATTTCAGGTTGTTTTTTAAACTGGAAATTCTTGCTATCTCCAGAAAAAGCATAGTTAAAAGTAAATATTACAGAAATGGATAAGGTTACTAAAATGAAAATAATTCTTTGCATCAATAACCCTTGTATTTATTTGTTATTGGGAAACGTCTATCTCTTCCAAATGCCCTTTGCGTTATCTTTATTCCTGGAGGTGCCTGCCTTCTTTTATATTCACTTGTGTCAACCATTCTGATGACCTTCTGTGCACATTCAACCTCACAGCCAAGGGACAATATTTCTTCAAAGCTCTTATCGTCCTCTATATACGCCTTCAATATGGGGTCGAGCACGGGATAAGGTGGAAGAGTATCTGTATCTTTTTGATCAGGCTTAAGTTCTGCTGATGGTTCTTTCCACAAGACCCTTTCAGGTATCACAGTTTGACCCACTTTATTATTTTTCCATTTGCAGAGTTCAAATACTATTGTTTTTGGCACATCCTTTATTACCGCAAACCCGCCTGCCATATCGCCATAAAGCGTTGCATATCCTACGCTCATCTCTGATTTATTCCCCGTGGTCAGGACAAGCCATTCAAATTTATTAGAGAATGCCATAAGGATATTACCTCTTATCCTTGCCTGAATGTTCTCCTCTGTTGTATCTACTGGTAGGCCTTGAAATTCCTTTTCCAGGGTATCGAGATAGCTCTGGAATATGCTATCAATAGGTACCTCTATTAACTTAATTCCCAGATTGTTTATAAGTGCATGGACATCTTCTATGCTTTCCCTCGATGTGTACGGAGATGGCATAAAAAGACCTGTCACATTCTCTTTACCGAGTGCATCCACCGCAATAGATGCCACAAGTGAGGAATCTATACCGCCGCTAAGGCTTATAATAACACCCTTAAATCCATTCTTTTTGACATAATCAGATGTGCCGAGTACAAGTGCCTTATATACCTTTTCTAATGGTTCTAATATTTTTTCTATCGTTGATAAACGGAGATGAGGAACTGGCCTTTCTCCACGGAATTTTCTATTAGGAATGGTAATCTTTTCGACAATTCCATTCTCAAGTTTAATCACCTCCTGTCTTCTGCGCGGGTCATGGAGCCTCCTTACCGTTACAGCCTCGAGGTTTAAATCGACAACAAGCAGGTCTTCTTCCAGATGTTTACCCCTTGCAATCAGTGCACCATTCTGATCAAAGATGACGCTACCTCCATCGAATACGAGTTCGTCCTGTCCACCAACCGTGTTCAGATAAGCCACTATGGCCATGCTATCAGAGGCTCTTATCGAAAGCATATTCTCTCTGGATCTCCCCTTACCGATATGATATGGCGATGCATTTATATTTATAATCACCTCAGCGCCAGCAAGTGCCTGCATCCTTGTAGGGCCTTCTGGATACCATATATCCTCGCATATATTAATACCTATACAGACGTCACCAATCTGATATATAGGACATCTTGCACCAGCCTGGAAATAACGAAGCTCATCAAATACACCATAGTTTGGTAGATACATCTTGTAGTAGGTATCAATAAGTTTTTTGTTATAAATTATTGCAGCAGCGTTATAGATATCATCTTTTCTGTCAACGAAACCAACTACTGCGATCATATCATCTACATTTCTCTGGATCTTTTTCAGGGCATCAAGGTTATCTTCTATAAACTTAGTTTTCAACAGTAGGTCCTCGGGTGGATAACCCGTTATTGCAAGCTCAGGGAATGCGACTACGTCTGCACTGTCTCTTCTTGCTTTCTTAATATAATCAATAATCTTTGAAACGTTGCCCTCAAAATCTCCCACGGTAGGATTAATCTGTGCAAGGGCAATCCTCAGAGTCCTCATTTCTTTCTCCAATTGACGTAATTTATCTATTAAACTAAAATCCTAAATCGTATCTATTATAGCATTAGAGCAAAGATTCAACAAAAAACTACATTGAAAATCACGGTTACGTCAAAGTCCACCCCAATTTGTCATTCCCGCAAGCGAAGCGCGTAATAGAACCGTTTCCTTTTGTCTACTCCTTTTTGAATAAGTCAACTAAATCACCACCGTTCCCCTCAAAACCCTCACAGATCATTTATCGCCGTGTCTCTTCTGCCTCATGGGCATTACTCAGCATGGCGAGTCAAAAAAGTACTGCTATTCGCTTTCAAAACGCGAGAATTTTTCTTTGAGCATTTCTTCCATGTCCGTTGACAGGATTTCCGTTGCAACCTGGGTATTATAAAACGCGTTGACAAAGGCGTCATTCTTACAAATAAGCGTTAGTCTTTTCACCTGTGCAGCGCTGGTCTCGGTGATTTCATCCCTGAGTCTGCCGATTATAGTCTGAATCTGCTCTGGATCTCCTCTATGTAGCCAGTACATATTCAGGTACATCCTCTCAACCATCTGCATAGTGCCGGAAACGGGAACCACCCCAACGTAATATTTCCGGTACTTCCTTCCGGTCCGGCAGTAATGGGTCATGCTGAGTATGGAAAGGTACTGTAAGGCATCCTGCATTGTCGTGTAAGCAGTGTGGACAACGGCATCCTCGTCTACGTAAACAGCAGTAACTTTGTCATAGGACAAATAGCGGTCTATATCTTCCAGAAAAGGAATAACCGGACGAAGCGCGTAGCAGAAGCCTTCAGACCCTTTTTCCGGACATATGGAACAGAGACGAAAATCTGCTGCTTCCCTGATCGTTGTGGGGATCTTCTCGGTGTCCTGCCAGAATTCCTGCGTAAGACGCTCTATGGCATTCTCGGTGAGATCCAGGGATCTGCCATCATCGAACAGGAGGTAGAGCCCATGTTTCGTGAAGAGTTGACTGTCGATATTTCGCGGGTTCATAGGAATGCCATCCTTGCCTCCATTGTATCTTGGGAGCGGGTAAAACTCAATCGGCTCAGTCTGATTTCCCTGAAAAAGCCTTGTCGTTGTCCATCCCCATCTGTCACCATGAAATAATAACCTCGGGAAGAAGGGCCGCAAAGCCTGTGTTATCGGATGTGTGCCGAAATTTTTGGCTTTTCAAGCCGCCGACGCATCTCTTCTGATGAAATTCCTCCTTCTGATTTCTGCCTGGTCCGTGATCGCTCGATTAGAGCAATGAACTTTGGATTATTGCTCAAAGATACAGTCTCAATGTCTGCATTACTTATGCTCACCAACACAGCAACAGGTTTGCCTTCTTTTGTAATAATCACAGGTTCCCTTTTAACCTTTTTTGTGTAATCAGAAAGCGGCAAATTAGCCTTTGAAATTTCAACAGTTTTAGTTTTCATAATCTTATCACCTCTTTCCCAATTCTAACATTGTTCCTTTCTTTGACTCCAATGGCGGATATATACAACTCGATCTGGGCTGTCTTCAAAATCATAATAGACTCGAAGGTTACCAATCCGTAATTCCCAAGGAGCAAGAGGATTAGGGCGCATAGGCTTGCGGTTTCTTGTCTCAATATCAGGTTGAAATTGCAACTGTTTTTCAACAGCGTCTAATATCATAACCTGTTGCCGCTTTGATAGGTGTCGAAAATGATCCTCTGTTTCAGGCGAGTATTCAATCCTATATTTCAAATGAAGTTTCCTTTTCTCCTATTCGGCGTCGCCTATTTTGTTCGTTCGGCACATGATCCGATAACGGTTAAGCTTCTTTCTGATGCGGTAGTTTCAGAAAGAAGCTGGTTGAACGGAGCCGCTCTATGAGTCGTAGACTACACACCCCCTTTTTCTGTGGAGTTTCAATAATGTTTCTTCCTGTCTATTCGTAATTATAGCAGGGGTGTTTTTACTTTTCTACTATAAAAAATTAACTGTCGTGGGTAAATACTTAGGTGAAAGTAACCTTTAGAAGTAAACCACGTTAGAAAGGGTAGGGCTTTCTAACGTGGTAAAGTTTGATATAATTACGTATATTTTGTCGATAAGCTCGAAATCGGATATTAATAAGCCAAGCTAAATTGAGCCAGTACTCATTTTATCTATAAAAAGGTACATTTTAAAAAATGAATGCAAGAAGGCTCGCCAAAATTGCAGTAAAAAAGGGAGCAATTCAAAAAGTATCAGAGTTTTCTCCATTAGTCAGTCTTCTTAAAAGAAGGAAATTAAAAACCATAGTCGAAATTGGAACAGCCAGAGGCGGAACATTTTATGTCTGGTGTAAGATAGCCGAACCTGATGCTACGATCGTAAGTATAGATTTGCCCGGTGGTCCTTTTGGGGGTGGCTATTCAGTTAAGGATATTAAAAAGTTTAGAAAGTATAAAAGGAAAAATCAGAGACTATATTTCCTCAGAAAGGATTCTCAAAATAGAGCGACAAAAGAAGAATTAATAAAAATATTAAAAGGCAGAAAAATAGATTTTTTATTTATTGATGGAGATCACAGATTTTCAGGCGTAAAGAAAGACTGGGAATTGTATTCGCCTTTAGTAAAAAACAACGGGCTCATAGTGTTTCACGATATCCTTCCACATCCAAAGGTTCCTGAATGTAAAGTTGATAAATTATATAATAATATCAAGATTAATTATAAGCATATAGAATTTATAGACAGATATGACGACCGCGGTTGGGGGCAATGGGGCGGGATTGGAGTAATTTATTATGAAACAAGGATATTCTACAGATGATTCCATCAGAAAGGGTCTTTTAGTTAGCACTTCAGAACTGGAGAATAAGTGGATTGCTCACCTTAAAAGAAGGCATACATGGTTTTCATATGTAAGCCAACATATCTATACGATTCTTTTTTTCCTTGCAGCCTTGGCTACGGTGTACGGTTTTATAAGGATATTGAAAAAGAAAAGGGCATATATGGATGAAGAAGAGAACAAAACGGATAGAAGCGTGTAGTAAGATGTCAAGAAATTTTCTTAGAGTTATAGTTGTATTCTGTGGTATATTTTATCAACAAAGTTATTATTAGACACGCTGTTATAATACCTGTAGAATTTTATAGAATGTGAGGCGAAAAGAAAGATGAAAGTCGTCACTGCTGAAGAGATGCGGGAGATAGACAGAGAGACCATCGAAGAACGTGGTATTCCGGGTGTTGTGCTTATGGAAAGGGCAGGTCTTGCAGTTGTCTCTAAGATAAAAGAAATATTTAGTCGCAAAAAGGTTATTGTAGTTTCAGGTAGTGGAAACAATGGCGGTGACGGTTTGGTTGTTGCAAGAAACCTCCATAATGAAGGCTGGGATGTTATGGTCTTCCTTACGTCAAAGCCGGAGGATTTAAAAGGTGATGCCTCGTTACAATATAAAGCTGCAGCTAAATTCGGTGTGAATATACAACCAATAAAAGAGCTACTTGATAATTATTCAACAATCTTCAGTCGTCACTCTATTATAGTTGATGCTATCTTAGGAACGGGTTTGAGCAAGAATGTTACAGGTACGCTATCGGAGGTCATCGGCTTGCTTAATAAATCAAATTTACCCGTTATTTCGGTGGATATCCCATCCGGTATCTCATCAGATAATGGACATGTGATGGGAGAAGCTGTAAAGGCAGATTATACAGTTACCTTCGGGCTTCCTAAGAGGGGCCATCTTTTATATCCTGGTGCTGAATACTCGGGGAGATTGTTTATTGAGGATATAGGGTTTCCTAAAGAACTGCTCAGATCAGAAAAACTTAATATTGAACTGCTCATGAAAGATGATGTATCTGCTCTGATCCCCGAAAGGCATAAATATTCACATAAAGGTGATTATGGACATGTTCTTATTGTTGCGGGCTCGAAAGGAAAGACAGGCGCTGCACTCATGGCGTCAAAGGCATGTCTGAGGAGCGGAGCGGGACTCGTCACAATAGGTGTTCCTGAGTCTCTATCTGATGTATTCCAGTCACGTGTTACAGAGGAGATGACCCTGATTCTGCCTGACAGAGGTGATGGTACACTCTCAGGTAAGGCATTAGATAAGATACTTGATTTCTTGAATAAAACTGCTGACGTGCTCGCTATCGGACCTGGTATAGGTGTTAGTACTGAAACTGAAAACCTTATGAAAATCTTAATAAAGAATTCATTGAAACCGATGATTATAGATGCAGATGGAATAAATTCGCTCAGCGGTGCAAGGGGCAAGGGGCAAGGGGCAAGGGATATTTTGGTAAGGGCTAAGTCGCCTATAATTCTTACACCTCATCCAGGCGAGATGGCAAGGCTGCTATCTCAGAAGTCAGAAGTCAGAAATCAGAAGTCAGAAACAAATCCCCCCTTACCCCCCTTTGCTAAAGGGGGGCAGAGGGGGATTATTACTAAAGGGGGGCATGGGGGGATTACTGTAAAAGATATAGAATGTGATCGGCTTAACACTGCCGTGTCCTTTGCAAAAGGGACAGGGACTTATCTTGTGCTCAAAGGTGTTCCGACTGTTATTGCAGCGCCTGATGGAAAATCCTTTATTAATTCAACAGGGAACCCCGGGATGGCTACAGGAGGCGTGGGGGATGTGCTTACCGGGATGATTTCAGGATTTTTAAGCCAGACGATGAACCCGCTTCATGCCTGTATCCTTGGAGTCTATATGCATGGACTTGCAGGGGATATAGCAGCCTCTGAAAAAGGCCAGCACCCTCTGATCGCAACAGATATAATAGATAAAATATCAGATGCTTTATATTCCCTTAAGTGCGATGGATAGATTGATTCTCCCAGATATATTTGATGGCTGTGTAAACCCCTTTAGAAATCCCGAACAGGGTTTCTTTTCTAATGGGGTAAAGGCATTTTTTACCAAGAAATCACTGGGTACAGATATCAAGAAAATCAGCAGTATCCTGTCTATAAAGAAAGATAATATCTTTTTTCCTTTACAGAGACATACAGATAAGGTTTTGGTGGTAGAATCAGATATTGAGCCAAAGATAGCGGATGGTGTTGTTACTGAAAGAGAAGGTATACTGATCGGTGTTCAGGTCGCAGACTGTGTGCCTATCATTCTTTTTGACAGAAAAAAGTTAATCATCGGTGCCGTGCACGCAGGATGGCGGGGTACAGCAGCACAGATAATAAAGAAGACTATTAGATCAATGGTTGAATGTTTTGGTTCATTGCCGGATGACATCGCAGTTGCCCTCGGTCCAAGTATTAGATGGGATTGTTATCATGTAAACCATGAAGTTAAAGATGCCATTTGTAAGGCCACAGGATACGGAAATTATTATATAGAAAAAAGTGAAGGTGGATACTGTGTAGACCTTTCTTCTGCAAATATGTTTCAGGTATTATCGTTAGGAGTTCCTGAAGAAAATATATGGAGTTCGCATGAGTGTACATACTGCAGCCCAGAAGAATTTTATTCGTACAGGTATTCTAAAAACCTTAACGGAGCCCAAGGAGGGTTTATTGGTATCCTTTAGCTTGAATATTTTTAAAGTGAAAATGTTGTGATAGTACGAGAACAAAAATAATATCAAAATAGATGAGGCATCTTGCCTCATAGGGAAGCAATCAGGCAAGATGCCTGACCTATTTTCAGATAGTTGATGGGATTTTCTGGTGAAATATATAAGTAATGGACCTGAAGAAACCAAAGATATCGGTTTCAGGTTGGGAAAACTTTTAAGGCCGGGAGATGTTGTTGGCCTTTATGGGGAATTAGGTGCAGGAAAAACGACAATGGTGAAAGGCATCGCAGATGCATTAGGTGTTAATGAGAGAGATATAGTAAGTGCCAGCTTCACAATAATTGCCGAGTATAATACAATTCCACCATTTTCCCATATAGATTTATACAGGATTGATAAGTATGATGAGCTTGCCGAGTTAGGTCTGTGGGATCATGTAGGAAACGATAGCATCTCGGTTATAGAATGGGCTGAGAAGGCTGAGAAAGGGCTGCCAGAAAGCATGATAAAGGTCAGGTTAAAAACCCTTGGTGAAAATATTAGAGAGATAACGATAGAAGGCGGAGATGAAAAGAATTGGAATAATCTGTAAGACTGGAAAGTCCGAACCATCTGAAATATTAAGAGGTCTGCTCCCATGGCTCAGGCAAAAAGGCTGTGAGACCTTTGTGGATATCGAGACTGCCTCTATCCTGAATATTGAAGGTTCTCCGCGTTCAGAGATACCTTCATTAGTTGATATCATTATTGTGCTTGGCGGAGACGGTACAATGCTAAGCGTGTGCAGGCTTGTAGGAGATAAAGGGGTTCCAATTCTTGGTGTGAATTTAGGTGGTCTTGGATTTCTAGCAGAGGTTCAAAAGGATGAGCTTTACGATATTCTCGAAAATGTACTTACAGAAGCGTGCCCAGTAGAAGAGCGGATTATGCTCACAATATGCGTTCACAGGCATAGTGAATGCATCGCAGAATATGTTGTCATGAATGATGTAGTAGTTAATAAGGGGGCCATTGCGAGGATAATAGACCTTGATACATATGTAAACCATACTTATATTGCTACTTTTAGGGCTGATGGTTTGATTGTCTCTACTCCTACAGGTTCTACAGCATATGCGCTTTCTGCAGGAGGTCCTATACTTTATCCAACACTAAACAGTGTCGTCCTCGCACCAATATGTCCTCATACACTTACAAACAGGCCGATAGTCCTGCCTGATGATGTCCTGATAGAAATAGTCCTCAGGTCACAAAGTGAGGATGTTTTTCTTACACTCGACGGCCAGGTCGGTTTTTCCTTAAAGCAGAATGATATTGTCGAGGTTAAGAAATCTCCGTTCAAAACGAAACTTCTTATCCCCCGTGGGAAGAATTATTTCCAGGTCTTGAGGACAAAATTAAAGTGGGGGGAGAGATAAGAAGACAGTATATTGTAGTCAGTAGACAGTAGTCAGTGAAAGACAAATGCAGAATCAGATAATAAAAAATATTAAGACAATTCTTGAGTTTTATCAGGCACTGGGATTTGAAAGACTGCCAATTAATCCCCCCATCCCCCCTTTAGAAAAGGGGGGTAAGGGGGGATTTAACAAAAGGGGTAAGGGGGGATTTGATAAAGAGGATGCTTTGAAGGCACTGAGAGATGAGATAGGTGATTGTAAGAGGTGCAAGCTCTCAAATGGGAGGACAAATATCGTCTTTGGAGAGGGTGATCCTGGTGCAAGGCTTATGTTTATTGGTGAGGCACCGGGTAGGGAGGAGGACCTGCAGGGAAGACCTTTTGTAGGAGATGCAGGTATGTTACTCACAAGGCTTATAGAAAAGATGGGATTCAAGAGAGAGGATGTTTATATTGCAAATATAGTGAAATGCAGACCCCCAATGAATCGTGACCCCGAAATGGATGAGATAGAGAAATGCAGGGGTTTTGTAGAGAGACAGATAGAGATTATAAATCCAGATGTAATTATGTCTTTAGGCCGTATCTCTGCACAGACCTTAATCGGCAATGCAAAATTAAAAATAACATCAATACGCGGGAAATTCTTTGATTATAGAGGGATTCCTTTAATACCAACATTTCACCCTGCCTATCTTATCAGGAATCCTAAGGATAAATGGCTTACATGGGATGATGCGCAAAAGGTTCTGGAAAGACTCAGAAGCAGTAACAAGTGAAAGCATTTAAAATTACCTTTTTACCATATCTACCCTTCCGGAAAGATGCCAGTATAACTTGTACAACATGTCTAATAGGACAATGATTGCGAGTGCAGCCATTACGGAAACAAGTAATGCATCTATCTTAAACGTGATGGCTTCTGCCTGAGATATAGCATTCGATACCTTATCCCCGAACATCCTTATTAGTTTCCATGAGGCTGTAAGGGTTGTTGTAAACATAAAGAGCATGGGAATAAAGGTTACCCATGCATATCTTAATTTTCCCGATTTTATAATAACCGTTGTCCCTACCCCGAATGCAATTGCTGCTAAGAGCTGGTTTGCTACGCCGAACATTGGCCAAATGGACGATACATTTCCCGAATAAATGAGATAACCCCATGCACTTACAACGAGAAAGCTTGTGACAATATTGCCCGGTAACCACGCTGTCTTTGATAAAGGCTTATATGCGATACTTCCAAGCTCTTGAAGCAAGAACCGCGCAACCCTTGTGCCTGCATCTACCGTAGTGAGGATAAATAATGCCTCGAACATCAAGGCAAAATTATACCAGTATGGCATCAGCCCTTTCATACCTGGGAGGTTCGAAAATATTGATGCCATCCCGACGGCGAGGGATACCGCACCACCTGGCCTTCCTATAACATCGGTGCCTACCATTTTCGAGAACTCTGTTACCCTGTTTACCGGAAAACCAAGGGCTGCAATTGCATCAAAAGAAAGCTTGGTATTTATTGCAAAATAATCGCCGGGAATTAATATTGTTGCAGCTATCAGGGCCATAATTGCAACAAAGCCTTCAACGAGCATGGCACCATAGCCGATGAACGGAATATCTTTCTCGTTCATTAGCATCTTTGGCGTAGTACCTGATGAGATAAGGGAATGAAAACCTGATATAGCACCGCATGCGATCGTAATGAACATGAACGGAAATAACGTTCCCGGGATAATCGGACCTCCGCCTTCTGCAAATCTTGTAACCGCAGGCATCTGGATATTAGGTGCTATAACAATCACGCCAAATGCAAGGAGGAAGATTGTCCCGATCTTCATGTATGTAGAGAGATAATCCCTTGGAGCAAGAAGCATCCAGACCGGAAGAACGGAAGCAATAAAACCATAAATAACAATCGAAAGTATGAGGTTGTTTCTGGAAAGATTAAAGAAAGGATCGAGAAAAGAATTAGGGATATAGTGACCTGTGAAAACCGCAATTAAAAGAAGTGTTACACCTATAACGCTCACTTCTCCTAACTTTCCAGGTCTTATGCGATAGAGATATATTCCCATAAAGAATGCAATAGGGATAGTGAGGCCGATGGTAAATGTGCCCCAGGGGCTTTTTGACAGAGCATTTACTACAGCAAGGCCAAGTCCTGCAAGTGCAACAATGATGATAAAAAGTATTGCAACTGCAGCAGCAATGCCTCCGACAGGTCCTATTTCATCTTTTGCTATCTGTGCGAGAGAACGACCATTTCTCCTTATAGAGGCAAACAGTATAACCGTATCGTGAACAGCACCGCCGAGTGCTGAGCCTATAAGTATCCATAAGAATCCCGGAAGGTAACCGAATTGAGCAGCTAACATCGGACCTATTAACGGTCCTGCGCCTGCTATGGCCGCAAAGTGATGACCGAACAGGACCCAGCGGTTTGTCGGGTGATAATCAATCCCGTCATAGAGTTTCTTTGCAGGGGTAGTACGGTTTTCATCTATAACAAGAACCTTTGCAGCAAGAAAAGATGAGTAAAATCTATATGTGATGACATAGAAGCATCCTGCAGCAACGACAAGCCAGAGGGCATTTATTTTTTCAGATGGGTTGATAATCCCGACAACTACTGAAAGGGATATTGCAAAGATAATTGATATCGTTATCCAAACGGCCTTTTTGAACATTATAATCATTTTAACATATACACCGGTAAGGCTTCAGACCATTACGATATTAGGAAGAAGCTGATTTAGAGCCGTCGCAAATATTGAGAAGCCAATTTATAGGCACAAAAGGAAAGACAGGGCAGGTTTGTCGCTACAACACTTTAAGAAGAGCAAATACTTAGAGTGCTAGATAGTCCGAATTTCTATCTTTTACAAATAAATTAACCCATTTATAACTTGAGGCCGTCAGCAACAGATCAACAGGAGAATATTTCTTATACCCTTCCTGATTCTATAGCATTTTTCCTTACACCCCACACCTTATCCTCGTCAGCCAACTTCTGCACGGTTTCTATTTTAGCACCTGGATTTTTACCAAGATTCGTTCTTACCATCCTATCTTTATCATCAGATAATTCTTGTAAAATTTCTACCGGGGTGTTGGGATTTATTGCTACATTATTCCTTACAATCCATTCGTCATCTTTAGCTAACTTCTTTAGAACTTCTTTTGGTGTATTACGATTTTTTGCTACAGCACACCTAATCAGCCAATCTTGATCGTTAGAAAGTCCACCCAGGGTTTCTGGTGGGGTATCAGGGTCGTTAGCTATATCCCACTTAGAACCACTCTGTCCCATAATTTATACCTCCTATTTTTGTTTTGTAGTTAGCTATCTTAGGTTATGGTTGCACCCATTACCTATGGATTACCTGTTGTAGTCTACAATCTTTAGCATAACCTGTCAACTGTGTAATATATTTAATGTCTGTCCATAAAGTCGTATTTTGTCATTGTCCGGCTTGACGGGACAATCCATGGTTCGACAAGCTCACCATGACAATTGTCACCCTGAGCCTGCCGAAGGGTGGATTCCCCGATCAAGTCGGGGAATGACGGACTATTTGAATAGCAATTTATGGACAGACACCATTTAAACGTTGCAATACCCTGCGGTCCTCCGCAGGGTTCTTTATCTTTACAAAAAATTCTTATTATAATGTAAAATTTCTCTAATGAAAACTTTTGAAGATGTTGTTGATTTCCATGGTCATGTATGCCCCGGGCTTGCGCTGGGTTACAGGGTTTCTGTCTTTGCATTGAAAGAACTTGGTGAAAGGGCAACAGATGAGGAACTGGTGGCAATTGTTGAAAATAATTCTTGTGCAGTTGATGCGGTTCAGGTAATTACCGGATGTACATTCGGGAAGGGCAATCTCATTTTTAATGATTATGGAAAACAGGTCTATACTTTTATAAAGAGACCATCGGGTGATGGAATAAGGATTTCTGTTGATTGGAAATCTCCGGAAGAGACCGATGAAGAAAAACAAATGTGGGATAGATATATGAAAGGTGATCGGTCCGAAGAGATTTTGAAGGCAGTTCATGATAGAAGATCAAAAAAGATTGATATTATACTGAATGCAAGTGATGAGGAACTTTTTAAGGTTACAAAAGGAAAGATGAATCTGCCAGAAGAAGCTAAGATATATCCAAGCCTGAGATGTGTTATATGCGGGGAAAAAGTGATGGAGCCGAGGGCAAGAGTTAAAGAAGGGAAGATTGTGTGCATACCATGTTTTGAGAAGGGGTAATTTTATTTAAAAGTGAAATGGATTTTGTTATGAAAGACATAATCACAAAGGCAGAGATATTGATAGAGGCATTGCCTTATATTAGAAATTTTTACGGGAAAACATTTGTTATCAAATATGGAGGCTCAGCACAGGTTAAAGACGAACTAAAGGAGTCTTTTGCCAAAGATATAGTTATGCTTAATTTTATAGGAATTAAAACAACAATTATACATGGTGGAGGCCCAAAGATTTCAGCCATGATGGAAAAGATGGGCAAAAAGCCCGAATTTATACAGGGCCAGCGTATAACTGACAAGGAGACAATGGATATTGTAGAAATGGTTCTCGGTGGTCTTATAAACAAAGAGATTGTTTCGTTAATTAATAACCTCGGCGGAAAAGCAGTTGGTCTAAGCGGTAAAGACGGAGGTCTTATAAAAGCGAAAAAGAAAATAATTAAAAAAACTGCTGAAAAAGGGGTTGAAGAGATAATTGATATCGGTCTTGTTGGAGAGGTTACACATATTGATCCTTATATTTTAGTCACTTTAGAGAAAGATGGATTTATCCCGGTCATATCTCCTATAGGAGTCGGATTAAAAGGTGAGACGTTGAATATTAATGCAGATTATGTGGCTGCATCAATTGCATCTGCACTTCGGGCTGAAAAGCTTATACTTCTGACAGATGTCTTAGGAATTATGAATAAAAATAATGAGATAATTCCGACACTTACTATACAAAATATAAAGAAATACATTAAAAACGAAACGATTAAAGGAGGGATGCTTCCTAAGGTTCAGGCATGCGTTAAGGCAATTGAAGGCGGTGTCTCGAAGACGCATATCATTGATGGGAGGGTCCCCCACTGCCTCCTTCTCGAGATCTTCACAAAAGAGGGAATTGGGACAGAGATACTCGCATAAGGGTTTTTTGTTTTTTGTTTTTATAAGCTTATTTGCAGGATTAACACTTTATCTATTTTTAGTCCCTGATGTTTCAAAACTTAAAAAGCAAAATCCAAAAAAGACCTCTTTTATGGAATACCGCGAGGAGGAATGGAGGCGTCAGGGTAAGAAATACAGGATTCAACAGAAGTGGGTACCGCTTTCTCAGATAGCTCCATATCTTATAAAGGCAGTTCTTATTTCAGAGGATGACAAATTCTGGAGCCATGAGGGTTTTGATTATGAGGCTATACAGAAGGCTATCGAAAAGGACATAAAGACAAAAAAATTCAAGCTGGGAGGCAGCACCATCAGCCAGCAGCTTGCAAAGAATCTCTATCTTTCACCTGCTAAAAATCCTATCAGAAAAATCAGAGAGGCAATAATCACATGGAGACTGGAAAGGGTATTAACCAAAAAGAGAATCCTTGAGCTTTATTTAAATGTTGTTGAGTGGGGGGATAGAGGCATATTCGGGATCGGGGTTGCATCACGACATTATTATGGGAAATTAGCATCCGAATTAAATCCTGAAGAGGCATCAAGGCTCGCATCTGTTTTGCCGAATCCAAGGAGATATAATCCGCTCGGAGACAGCAGGTATGTCACACACCGGTCTAACCTTATTTACAGTATAATGGTAAGGCGAGGGATTGTTGTGCCTGAATATGAAGAGGTTGCAGAAGGAGAGGAGAAAAACGGTCAGCTTGAAACACCACCGGAAACACCGATAAAACCCGGGGAACCACAAACTCAATAGTCCATTTGTCCCCATCTTTTCTAACGGGGTTTACAGACTGTAGGATTATGTGTTATTTTTGACAATCAATAATATTTTTGAAAGGTGGTGTATAAATGGCGATTGATAAGGTGCAGAAACAGTCAATAATAACTGACTACAGACTTCATGATAGTGATACAGGTTCACCCGAGGTTCAGATAGCGTTGTTAAGCACAAGGATAAACTATCTTACCGAACATTTCAAGATCCATAAAAATGACCATCACTCAAGAAGAGGTCTTCTGAAGCTTGTTAGTCAGAGAAGAAGATTGCTGGACTATCTCAAGGCTTCAAAGAGGGAACGCTACGATAAGGTAATTGAACGCTTGGGAATCAGGAAATAAATAAAAGAAATAATGAAAAAGGTTGAGATTGAGATTCGAGATAAAAGGCTCACCCTCGAGACAGGCAAGATTGCAAGACAGGCCGATGGTGCAGTAGTTGCACAGTATGGCGATACAGTAGTTTTAGCTACGGTCGTAGCTGATAAGACCCCAAAGGAAGGGCTGGATTTTTTTCCATTAACAATAGACTATCAGGAGAAGGCATATTCGGCTGGTAAAATCCCGGGCGGCTTTTTTAAGCGCGAGGGGAGACCTACAGAGAAAGAAATACTTACATCCCGCCTGATTGACAGACCCATGAGACCCCTTTTCCAAAAGGGATTTTACTACGAGACACAGGGCATTATCAGTGTTCTATCGTACGGTGATGAGAATATTGCAGATATACTTGGAATAATCAGTATGTCCACAGCGTTAACAATCTCCGATATCCCGTTTAGCCATCCTGTTAGTGCTGTAAGAATCGGGAGGATTGCAGGCTCATTTGTAATAAACCCTGACATGAGAGAGGCAGAGGAGTGTGACCTGAACCTCGTTGTGGCAGGCACTGATGATGCCGTTTTGATGGTAGAGGGAGAGAGCCAGGAGATATCAGAGTCTGATCTCCTTGAGGCTTTAGATATAGCACACAAAGAGATCAAACGTATATGTGCTGTTCAGAAAGAACTACAGGCTATAGCCGGTAAAGAAAAAAGGCCTGTAATAACCCCTGTTGTGGATGAAGAACTCAAAAATTCTGTTGCAGTGATATCTTTAGAAAAAATAAAAACTGCTATTACTATTCCTGACAAAATAAGGAGACAGAATGCCCTTGACGAAATTCTTAAAGAGGTAATCGAGAAGCTGAATACGGGTGAGAAAGATATAACGATGAGTATAGTTGATGCATTTAACGATATTGAGAAAGACATTGTAAGAGGCATGATCATCAATGAAAACATCAGGGTAGACGGAAGGTCTTCAGAAGAGATAAGGAAAATAAGTTCTGATGTTGGCATCCTTCCGAGAACACATGGCTCAGCGCTGTTTATAAGAGGAGAGACCCAGTGTCTTGCGGTTGTGACCCTTGGCACCTCAGAGGACGAGCAAAGGATTGATTCACTGGATGGTGAATCTTCAAAGACATTTATGTTGCATTATAATTTTCCACCCTTCAGCGTCGGTGAGGTAAAACCGTTGAGATCGCCGGGCAGACGAGAGATAGGCCATGGTATGCTTGCGGAGAGGGCAGTTAAAGCTGTAATACCGACAAAGACAGAATTTCCTTATACAATAAGGATAGTCTCAGACATACTGGAGTCAAACGGATCATCCTCCATGGCAACAGTCTGCGGTAGCTCTCTCGCCCTGATGGATGCTGGTGTTCCTGTTAAATCTCATGTTGCCGGCATAGCAATGGGACTTATAAAAGAAGATGACAGAGTTGTTATTCTTACTGATATCCTTGGCCTTGAAGATCACCTCGGCGATATGGACTTTAAGGTGACCGGAACAGAAAGAGGTATTACAGCATTCCAGCTTGATACAAAGATAAGCGGAATATCACGTGAGATAATGGAAAAGGCACTCGAGCAGGCAAGGCAGGGCAGACTCTATATACTTGAAAAGATGAGTGAGACAATCAGTGTACCACGGGATAATCTTGCGCCTTATGCCCCGAGGATTTATACAATGCAGATTAAGCAGGACAAGATTCGCGATGTAATAGGCACAGGGGGAAAGGTCATCCGCGGTATAGTAGAACAGACAGGTGTAAAGATAGATATAAGCGATAGCGGCCTCATCAATATAGCCTCCCCTGACGGAGAATCAGCAAGGAAGGCGATGGAGATAATAAACAGTATTACCGCTGAGGCTGAACTCGGTAAGGTATATCTCGGCAAGGTAAAGAGGATTGTTGATTTTGGTGCGTTTGTAGAAATCCTTCCCGGAACAGAAGGCTTACTCCATATATCTCAGGTTTCAGAAAAAAGAATAGTAAAGGTAACAGATGAGATAAATGAAGGAGATGAGGTTCTTGTAAAGGTTATAGAGATAGACAAGTTAGGGAGGATACGCCTTTCCAGGAAAGAGGCATTGAGGGAAAGTGGTAAAACAAAGCAGCAGAAACTGCAATAAACCTGTACTTCAAACTGCTGCCTCAAAACTAAGGAGTTCATAAGCAAGACCACATAACTGGACAAGCCAGCATGACAGAATAGTCACAGGAATGTGACCTTACTTATGGTCTTATTAATAATAATCGGAATCTGTTCAGAATCTATTCATAAAATCTCCCCTCTTTGCCAAAGAGGGGTATTTTCGGGGCAATGACCGAATATGAGGCTTTTCTAATGAACAAATTGGTAATTAAAAACCCATAATTTAAAGACATAAAGATATGTTTGTAAAAGAATATCTATACAATGAAGTACCTGTAGTTATGGAATCGCTGAAGAACATGCGATCCGTTGCACTTGGCATATGGGTAAAGGTGGGTTCGAGGAACGAACCACCTGAAAAGAACGGGATATCCCATTTTCTTGAGCACATGTTTTTTAAAGGGACAAAAAAACGGACTGCAAGGGACATTGCAGTAGAGATTGATTCTCTCGGTGGAGACCTCAATGCATTCACATCTAAAGAAAGCACAACATTCTATATAAAGGTGCTTGACGAATACCTTGAAAAAGGCGTTGAATTGTTATTAGATGTTTTCCTCCACTCGACATTTCCTGAAGAAGATGTCGAGAAAGAGAAGAAAATAATAAAAGAGGAAATAAAAATGGTCGAAGATACCCCTGATGACTATATTCATGACCTTTTCAACCAGACTGTCTGGGGCCATTCAGGACTCGGGCAGCCTGTTCTCGGACGCAGGGAGACTGTAAGATCATTCACAAAAGATGACATCCTCTCACATATAAGAAAGTATTACGGCACAAAAGATATAGTTATATCCTGTGCAGGGAATTTTGAACATGAAAATTTACTTTCTATGCTTAATAAAAATCTTGGCAATTTAAGGCGAGGTTCCGAGCCTGAGAGAGGTACACCAACTGATTTTAAAGGTAAGGTCGAGGTATTCAGTAAAGACCTCTCCGGTGCTCATTTATGCCTTGGGCTCAAAGGTCTTCATCAGGCAAGTAAAGAACGTTATAGCCTTTATGTACTTAACACCATTCTTGGGGCTGGTGTAAGCTCAAGGCTTTTTCAGGAAATAAGGGAGAAGAGAGGGCTTGCATACTCGATATATTCATTTATAGCATCATATCTTGACGCAGGTATATGGGGTGTCTATGCTGGCGTTAGCAGGAAAAAGGTGAGGGAGGTATTAGAATTAATCCTTAAAGAGATGCATAGTTTAAAGGATACCCTTAATGAGGCAGAACTGAAACGTGCAAAAAATCAGCTTAAGGGTAATATAATCCTGGGGCTTGAATCGACGAACAGCCGAATGAACAATATTGCACGTCAGGAAATATATTATGGCAGGTACTATTCTCCGAAGGAAATTATGGAGGAGATTGATTTAATCACTCTTGACCAGATCAAAGACCTTGTTGAAAGGCTGGTCAAAAAAGAGTGGTTCTCGCTTACAATCTACGGACCAGTGCATAGAGAGGTCTTGAAGGGGGTATTAAGTTAGTACAGTTTCTTGAGTTTGTATGGTTTCTTGTGTTATAAACTCTAAAAACGTAAGAAACTCAATAAACTAAGTAGAGTCTGTGTATAAACTGCTGTTCAGATAATCCGTCATTCCCCGACTTGATCGGGGAATCCACCCTTCGGCAGGCTCAGGGTGACAATTGTCATGGTGAGCTTGTCGAACCATGGATTATCCGGT
>JBFLZS010000017.1:0-52389 GCA_040756135.1 Nitrospirota bacterium | reverse complement strand
ATTGTATAACCATAAAATCTCCCCTCGCCCCTCTTTTCCAAAGAGGGGTAATGCCTCCCTTTGGAAAAGGGAGGTTAGGAGGGATTTCTCGGTCATTGTACAGACTATTATAAGAAGATTAATAACTAACTTCTTCTTATTTCAATTCTATGGTAGAAAATGAAATGGACGAAAAACAGAGATTACTCTCTAATCTACCTTCTGTGGACGAAATCCTGAAGAGTAAGCAAGGCATGGAATGGCTAAGTACTTATCCAAGAAGATACGTGCTTCAGGCTATCAGAGAGACAATTGATTCAAGACGAAAAGAGATTATCAAGGGCTTCCCGGTTGATCTTTCAGAAGAGGTTATGATAGCAGGTATCGAAAATATTATTGAAAAACTTTCTTTGTACAGCCTCAGACCACTTATAAATGCAACAGGCGTTGTAATCCACACAAACCTTGGCCGATCTATCCTTTCTGAAAGAGCAATCGAGAATATCAGGCGCGTGTCGGCGAATTATTCTAATCTTGAATATGATATTGAAGAGGGGAAAAGAGGGAAAAGGTACACCCATATTAAGCGAATTCTCAGAGAGGTTACAGGTGCAGAGGATGCACTTATAGTCAACAATAATGCAGCAGCGGTCATGCTCTGTCTTAGTACACTGGCAAAGAATAAAGAGGTAATTGTCTCAAGGGGTGAGCTTGTTGAGATAGGAGGTTCTTTCAGAATGCCTGACGTAATGGCAGCAAGCGGTGCGGTTCTCCGTGAGGTCGGGACAACAAACAAAACTCATCTTTATGACTACGAAAATGCGATCAATGAAGATACTTCACTCATCTTAAAGGTTCATAGATCTAATTACAAGATTATAGGATTTGCAGACGAAGTCTCGATGGAAGACCTTGTAAGTCTAGGCATAAGGCATCAAATTCCAGTGATGTTCGACCTCGGAAGTGGCTGCCTTATAGATTTAAAGCCGTTCGGAATATATAGTGAACCAGTAGTTAAAGATATTGTAAAAACAGGGGTTGATATAACGACCTTCAGTGGTGACAAACTTCTCGGGGGTCCTCAGGGTGGCGTAATTGTGGGCAGAAGAGAATACATAGAAAAGATTCAGAAAAATCCCATGACAAGGGCAATGAGGATAGACAAACTTACCCTTTCTGGATTCGAAGCAACATTAATGGAATACATTAACGAAGAAAAGGCGATTGAAAATATTCCAACACTAAAATTGCTATTGCAAAAACCTGAAGAGATAGGTGACCGGGCAAACAAGATAGCTAAAAGATTAAAAAAAGAAATAAAAGATGTTTATATAAATGTAATGGCAGATTCGTCAAGGGCTGGTGGAGGGGCACTTCCTGAGGTAGATTTAACAACTTATGTAGTCTCAATAAAATCTGATAAGGTCTCTGTTAAGGAGATTGAGGAAAGGTTGAGAAAGGGTACCCCACCGATTATCGCAAGGATAAAAGAGGATTCCTTGATAATAGATGCAAGGACTGTAAGGGATGAAGATTTAGAAGGCCTTCTGGAGGGTATAAGGTCAGCCTTTATTTAACAGGAAGGATAACGCCATAGATAAAAAAGAACTCCGCATCCTTATACTTGAAGATGTTGCCGCCGACGCCGAGTTGATGGAACATGAACTGCGTAAAGCAGGGATGCAATTTTCCTTAAGGCGCGTTTGGACAAAAGAGACATTTCTTAAAGAAATTAGAGACTTTTCACCCGATATTATACTTGCAGATTATGCCCTTCCACAGTTCGATGGTCTCTCTGCGCTAACAATCGCAAAAGAAAAATGCCCTGACGTGCCATTTATCCTTGTCTCAGGTGTAATCGGCGAAGAATCCTTAATCGAAGTTATTAAGAGTGGCGCAACGGATTTTGTTTTTAAACAGAGGTTATCACGTCTTGCGATCTCAGTGCCCAGGGCATTGCATGAAGCAGAGGAGAGGGCTGAGCGCAAGCGTGCAGAAGAAGCGCTGTCGTGGGAGCTTCGTGTTAATACCGTGATAGCCGAATTATCAAGCGCTTTGTTGGCTGAGCAATCATTATCTATTGATGACATATCTTATCTCGTGCTGGAACAAGCAAGGCGTCTTACAAAGAGTGTCTTTGGTTATGTCGGCTACATTGATCCGGCCACTGGTTATCTGATTTTACCTACATTAACTAGAGAAATCTGGGATGAATGCAAGGTTAAAGATAAAGGCATAGTTTTTAAAAAGTTTAAAGGTCTCTGGGGGTGGGTATTAAATAACCACAAGCCACTTATGACTAACACCCCATCAGATGACCCTCGTTCATCCGGGATACCCACAGGACATTTACCTATCTATCGTTTCCTATCTGCACCTGCATTGATTGGCGACAAACTCTTTGGGCAAATATCCGTTGCTAACTCTGAACATGATTATATTGATCGCGATCTTAATTTTATTACACGCCTGGCTTCGCTTTACGGTATAGCATTGCAGCGTAAAAGAATGGAGGAGAAGCTCTTGTATGTGGGTACTCATGACACTCTCACCGGTCTTTATAACCGAACCTATTTTGAAGAAGAGACAAATAGGCTTGAACGTGGGAGGCAGTTCCCCATAAGCATCCTGATGGTTGACGTAAATGGATTGAAGGCAGTCAATGATAGCCAGGGTCACGGGGCCGGTGATGAACTGCTACGTCGGACAGCTCAGATATTATTAATATCGGTCCGTGTTGAAGATATGGTTGCTAGAATAGGTGGTGACGAGTTTGCAGTGCTTTTGACTGGTACAGGCATCTCTGCAGCGGAGAAGGCGGTGGAACGTGTCAGAAAGAATCTGAAAGCCCATAATTGCAAGTATAACAGACCTCCCCTGAGTCTGTCTTTAGGCGTAGCTACGGGGGAGAAGGGTAGCTCATTGGATGAAGTCCTGAAAGAGGCCGACAAGAATATGTATCAAGACAAGCTTTCACGGAACAACAAGGCACGTAAGAATACTCCTTAACAATGAAGGAAACCTTCCTTGCCCCCTCTCTAACCCGAAAAATGCAATTATTCGGGTTAACGGACGGTCAGCAACTCGCCGGGTATGATGTTTATTTGTTTTTGTGAACGGTTAGATTGCTATGGTCATTTATTACGCTCAAAAATAACCTTATAGCATCTCTCGCAGATATCAGGTGCTTCTACAAACTTACCTACCTTCTCACTCCAGTTCCAGCACCTGTGGCACTTTGCGCCTGGAGCCCTTACAACCTTTATCTCAAGACCTTCTACATCAATGCTTTTATAGGAGTCTTCGTATCTTTTATCTGTAATTTCAACTGCTGAGACGATAAAAAAAGCAGGTAAGAAATCCGTGTATTGAGTAAGAAGTGGCTTGTATTTCCCGGGTATATAGAGTATCGTCTTAGCCTCAAGGGAATTCCCCAGAAACCTCTCTCCCCTCTTTATCTCGAGCGCCTTGTTCACCTCATTCCTTAGCACAAATAGATCATCCCATTTTTTTTCAAGATTTTGATCATGAAACACCTCATCAACTTCAGGAAAAGGCGCAAGAAATACTGACTCTTCACCCCCCCTATTCCCCCCCTTATCAAGGGGGGGATTGAGGGGGGGTAACTCCTGACTCCTGACTCCTGACTCCCGACTTAACAGGCTCTGCCAGACTTCTTCAGCAGTAAATGAAAGTATCGGCGCCATTAATCGCGTCATCACAGAAAGTATCCGGTAAAGGACCCATTGGGCTGCACGCCTCTCTACTGATTCCGATTTAAATGTATAGAGTCTATCCTTAAGGACATCAAGATAAAAAGAACTCATGTCAACTACACAGAAATTATAGATGTAATGAAACACCTCGTGAAAGTCAAATTTTTCATAGGCTGACACAACCTTCTTTATAAAAGTCTGCAATCTGCTCATAGCCCATCTGTCTATCTCTAACAGATATTTGCTGTAGTCCCTACCATCAAAATCATAGATGTTACCGAGCAAAAACCTGCATGTATTTCTTATCTTCCTGTATGCTTCAGTAAGTCTATCGATTATCTCTTTAGATATCCTTATATCATCCCTGTAATCTTCTGCTGAAACCCATAATCTCAATATCTCTGCACCATTAGTCTTTATGACCTCCTGCGGTGCTACAACATTACCGAGAGATTTAGACATCTTTTTGCCCTGACCATCAACAACAAAACCGTGTGTGAGCACCGTCCTGTAAGGTGCCTTCCCTCTTGTTCCTACCGACGCAAGGAGTGAGCTCTGAAACCATCCCCTGTGCTGGTCACTTCCTTCAAGATACATGTAAGCAGGCCAGGAAAGTCTATCATCTGCCTCTATAACAGCAGCATGACTGACCCCTGAGTCAAACCAGACATCGAGTATATCCGTCTCTTTAGAAAATGAAATTCCCTCACATTTTTTACATTTATACGCTGGGGGCAAAAACTCCTCTGTCTTTTTCATAAACCATATATCAGCACCGTTTTCCTCAAAAGATTTTATAATCCTTTCGAACACTTCGTCCTCTTTAATAAACTCTCCACAACCATCACATTTTATAAGTGTTATTGGTACTCCCCATGTCCTCTGCCTTGATATACACCAGTCAGGCCTGTTTGCAACCATCCCATGAATTCTGTCTCTGCCCCATCTGGGAATCCATGTAACACTATCTATCTCCGAGAGGGACTTCTCCCTGAGTTTGTTCTTTTCCATTGATATGAACCACTGCTCGGTCGCCCTGAAGATAATAGGCTTTTTACAGCGCCAACAATGGGGATATGAATGAGTAATCTTCTCCTCTTTCAATAAGACATTCTTATTTTTCAGTATGTCTATGATTTCTGCATTTGCTTTAAACACAAATTTCCCCTCTATTGGCAGATTTTGTTCGGCACCGGTAAACTTAAAATTTCCACGGTCGTCAACCGGCGCATAAATATCAAGACCATATTTTAAACCGATCTCGTAGTCATCCTCACCGTGCCCTGGTGCGATATGGACAATACCTGTTCCTTCTTCCAAGGAAACAAACTCTCCTAAAATTACCCTGGATTTCCTCTGGATAAATGGATGTAGTGCATACATACCTTCGAGGTTTTTGCCGGATTTCTTTGTGATTACATTTCCACTAAGGCCTATTTTCTCTCTCAGTGCTTCAATCCTTCCTTCAGCAAATATATAAACTTCATCTTCCCTTTCAACTGCTACATAATCAAAATCCGGGTGGAATGCAAGTGCAAGATTTGCGGGAAGGGTCCATGGAGTTGTTGTCCATATGATCACAAACACTTTTTCCCCTTTTAGCATGGGGAAAAATTTATTAACATTTTCTTCATCAAGTGGAAATTTGACAAATATAGATGGTGATTCTTTGTCAGCATATTCAACCTCAGCCTCTGCAAGGGCAGTAACACATGATGGACACCAGTGCACAGGCTTTTTCCCTTTATATACGTACTCCGCCTTCACAAATTTACAGAACTCTTTCACAATCGTTGCTTCATATGAAAATGACATGGTTAAATAAGGACTCTGCCAGTCACCAAAAACCCCGAGTCTTTTGAATTCATCTCGCTGAACATCAACGAACCTTGCTGCATACTCCTTGCAAAGTCTTCTCTTTTCGAGGATATCAAGCCTGTCTTTCTTATCACCCAGGGTTTTGTCAACCTGAAGTTCTATTGGTAAGCCATGGCAATCCCAGCCAGGTACATATGGAGAATAAAAGCCTTTCATTGATTTGTATTTGATGATAATATCCTTGAGTATCTTGTTCAATGCATGGCCAATATGTATGTGGCCATTTGCATAAGGAGGGCCGTCATGAAGGATATAATGTTCATTGTTTTTATTCTTTTTCCAGAGCTTCTCATATATCTTTTCTTCTACCCAGAATTTCATTATCACAGGCTCTTTCTGTGAAAGATTTGCTTTCATCGGGAAGTCAGTTTTTGGGAGATTCAGTGTATCTTTATAGTTTATTGAGCTTGTCGGGTTTTTGGGGTGTGACATATTTATTTTTGTTCTTCCTTTTCCTTCTTTTGCGCCTCACGTTCGGCGATTATTTTCTGTGCAAGATGGCTGGGTACCTCTTCATAATGTGAAAATTCCATCGAATAGAGCCCCCTGCCTGAAGTAAGACTATGCAGCTGGTTTGCATAGGTAAGCATTTCAGACATAGGCACAAGGGACATTATTTTCTGATTTCCTCCGGCCTGAGGTTCAACCCCTTGAACTCTACCCCTTTTCGAATTCAGGTCTCCTATTACAGAGCCAAGTGTATCATCAGGGGTTATAACCTCAACCTTCATTATTGGTTCAAGCAATACAGGCTTCGCATCCAGCATAGCCTTTTTTAGGGCCATAGAACCAGCGATCTTGAATGCCATTTCAGAGGAGTCTACTGTATGATAAGAGCCGTCGTAAAGAGTAATTTTTAGGTCAACAATCGGGTAGCCAGCAATGACTCCTTCACGCATAGTCTCGATGACTCCTTTTTCTACAGCAGGGATATACTGCCTTGGTATAGCACCCCCAACAATCTTATCTACAAACTCATATCCCCCGCCTCTTGGAAGAGGCTCTAATTCTATATAGCAGTCCCCATACTGTCCGCGGCCTCCTGACTGCTTCTTATATTTTCCCTGTGCCCTTGTTGAAAACTTGATCGTCTCTCTATAAGGAACCTTGGGGGTTTTCATTACAACCTCAACTCCAAATTTCCTTTTCAGCCTCTCAAGGGTAACCTCAAGATGCACCTGTCCCATACCAGAAAGAAGCATCTCTTTTGTTTCTTCATCCCTTTGAAACCTCAGAGTCGGGTCTTCCTCAAGTATCCTGTTAAGACTTGTGCTTACCTTTTCCTCGTCCCCTTTACTTTTAGGCGCTATCGCATAAGAGATTATAGGATCAGCAAATCTTACCTTTTCAAAAACGACCGGATGTGCCTCGTCAGAAAGTGTATCTCCAGTATATGTCTCTTTAAGTTTTGCCACAACTCCTATTTCGCCAGTTCCTATCGTCTGTGCTGGAATCTGCTTTTTCCCCATAAGATAAAAGACTTGGCCTACCCTCTCCTTTGCACCTGTTGTTGTATTGAGGACATTCGAGTCAGCCCTGAATATACCTGAATAGACCCTGAATACAGAGAGTCTTCCAGCAAAAGGATCTGCTACAGTCTTAAATACATATGCTGACAGCGGTTCTGTCTTCAAAGGCTTTCTTTCTATCTCTTTTACATCCTTTGGGTTTTTCCCTTTGACAGGAGAAATCCGTGATTTCTCTGCTGGTGAAGGAAGGCAGAGGACAACGGCATCAAGAAGTTGATGTACCGCTATATTCCTGAGTGCAGAACCACATGTAACAGGTATGAACTTCATTGTTAAAGACCCTTCTTTTATCCCTCTAATTATCTCCTCTTCTGAAAGAACTTCTCCTTCAAGGTATTTCTCAAGCAAGGTATCATCTGACTCCGCAATCTCTTCTACAAGTTTCTTCCTGTATCCCTCAACTTCAGGAAGAACGTCAGAAGGTATGTCAGATTCTTCTGACCTGCCATTAGTGAACGTATATGCCTTCATCTTTATCAGATCAACAACCCCTTTAAAACTTTCACCTGAGCCTATGGGCACCTGAAGGGGTAATGCCTCTGTTTCAAAAGCCTTTTCGATCTCTCCTAATGCCCTTGAGAAATTTGCGGTATCCTTATCCATTTTATTGATAAAGACAACCCTTGGTATCTCAAATTCAGATGCATACCTCCATATCTTTTGTGTTTCAGCTTTAACACCTGAGATAGCGCTGACTATTACAATAGCCCCTTCTATGACACGCAAGCATCCTCTTGTATCCTCAAGAAAATTAATAAACCCCGGTGTGTCTATCAGATTAATCCTGTGACCATTCCAGTCGCAGAAAGCAATGGAAGAAGTAATTGTTATCTTTCGTGCTATCTCCTCAGGCTCATAATCTGTTGTTGTCGTTCCGTCCTCAACGTTTCCACACCTGTCAATTGAGCCGGAATCAAAAAGCATTGCCTCAACAAGGGAGGTTTTCCCCGCACCTCCATGTGCAATCACAGCCACATTACGTATTTTGTCGACCTCAATAGTCGTCATAAATCCCCCTTTATCATAGTTATTTAGAGTCTGTCTATAAACTCGTATATTGTCATTGTCCGGCTTGACTCCCATATCAAGTACGGGACAGGCTCAGGGTGACAATTGTCATGGTGAGCTTGTCGAACCATGGATTTCGTCCTCCGACTTGATCGGGGGATCAAGTCGAGGAATGACAGCCTACTTAAATCATAATTTATGGACAGACTCTATTTAGTTTATTGAGTTTACACGGTTTCTTGAGTTACAGTTTTAATACACCTCAAAAACCAAGAAACTCTAAAAATTTAATAAACAGTGTTGAATTTTAACATATCAGGGCTTGAAAAATCCTTGCTTGATATATCTCTATGACTGACGATTGAGGTTAACGTTTGATGTCAGGGAATGCGGGTCCCGGCCTTGCAAACAGGAATCCCTGCCCAATGTTTATACCTATCTCCTTTAAGGTATGTAGTTCTTCTTCTGTTTCGATACCCTCAGCAATTACAGTTGAATTGAGCTCATTAGAAAATGCCTTTATAGCCTTGATCAATTCCTGCTTTGGTGGGTTTTTATCTATATCCCTCACTATCGAAATATCGAGCTTTATAAAATTAGGCCTTAATTCAACCACGGTCTCAAGACCTGAATAACCTGTACCTGTATCATCTATTGCTATAGCAAATCCAAGCCCGGAATAATATAAGACCGCTTCTTTAAATAAATTATAATTCTCTATAGCTTCTCGTTCTGTTATCTCGAGGACGATGTTTGCAGGCGTAATCTTTAATTCACTAAGAAAAGAATCAAGGTATGCATCCCTGAATTCTGGGTCATGAACGATTGATGGAAGACAGTTTATAAAGAGCTTGTGCGCCGGACCTATTGACTTCGCATTCAACAATGCCTTTTTCTTGCATAGCCTGTCAAGCTCGAAGAGAAGCCCTGCATCGGCTGCTGCATCAAATAACCGATAAGGATTTTCGTATTCTGTGCCCTCAGGTCCCCTACTCAAAGCCTCATAGCCAATTATCTCATTATCTGTAAAGCGAATAATCGGCTGGAAGAGCGTCCTGATGTCCTCCTTCATTATCAATTCCTGAATCTTTTCTTTATTGCGTATCAACCTCCTGAATTCCAGATATTTAGACATAAGCTTCGCATCCTCGATAAGCTTATTTATCAGACGCTCATTCTGTATTAAGGGGTTATGCAATACAACGGCATATCCGACACCTATTCTGGGTATGCCCTTCAGATACGGGAAGATTATAAGGAAGAGAACGTTATTAAGCGACTCCAGGACCCTCGCACATAAAGATCCGACGTCTGTTGGATAAAAAACCCTGTCTTCACGCTTTCCTGAAAGAAATATTAGGAACTCATCGCTTTCAGGCGCAATCGAGGCAATTATATCGGCATGCCTCATCTCTCTACCCTTCATATCGATGATTACGCCTTTAACATGTTCAAGTACATCGCTATATATCTTTTTGCCAAATAGTTTTTCGATTTTATTAAGACTTGAACAATTAATATAGAGGGCGCCGAGAACAGAATTGTTAATGAGCAAGGATTTTATATCATCAATCAGTTCATGATATGAAGGGATCAAATCTTTATGTCTAAACTTCTGGCCTTTAACATCCATCAGTGACTATCTTCTTCTTTAAGTAGTTTATATTCTATGCTATCAACAAGTGCCTGATAGGACGCCTCAATAATATTCTCTGACACACCAACAGTGCCCCACCTTTTTACTTCATCCCCTGATTCAATAAGTACCCTTACCTTTGCAGAGGTGCCCTCCCCTGCAGTAAGGACACGGACCTTGTAATCATGGAGCTTTACCTCTTTAAGTTCGGGATAGAACTTATCGAGTGCCTTCCTCAGGGCATTATCAATTGCATTGACAGGTCCGTTCCCGGTTGCTGCAGTATGTTCAATGCGACCACCAACTTTTAGCATTATAGTTGCCTCGCTGATAGGATCCTCTCCCTCTTTTCTCTTCTCAACTATAACCCTGAAACCTATAAGATCGAAGAATCTTTTATGAAGACCAAGGGACTTCTTCATCAAAAGTTCAAATGACGCCTCTGCAGCCTCAAACTGGAAACCCTCGTTTTCGAGATTCTTCAGGGTGGTAACTATATCCTGTACCTGAGGAGAGTCAGGGTCAAGTTGGATTCCGAACTCATCTGCCTTTCTTAATATATTACTTTTCCCTGCGAGGTCTGATATTAAGACCCTCTGGGAATTACCTACGAGCTCAGGCCTTATATGTTCATATGTCTCCGGTCTTTTCCTTACAGCGCTGACATGGATACCCGCTTTATGTGCAAACGCACTGTCTCCGACAAAAGGCTGCCTCTTGAAATGTCTCAGATTGGCTATCTCGTTAACAAACCTCGATACATCCCTCAGCCTCTTAAGCTGTTCATTACTGATGCAGCTAACTCCAAGTTTAATCTGGAGATTAGGAATTACCGAGCAAAGGTTTGCGTTACCACACCTCTCGCCAAGTCCGTTAATCGTACCCTGCACATGTGATACGCCACTTCTAACAGCGATCACTGAATTTGCAACAGCACACTCTGAATCATTATGTGCATGGATACCTACAGGAATGCTTATATCTTTTATTATGCTCATTATAATATTTTCTACATCACCGGGAAGCGTTCCTCCGTTTGTATCACAGAGAACAAGGCAGTCCGCACCGGCATCCTGTGCTGCAAGAAGGCACTTTAACGCATACTCTGGATTACTTTTATAACCATCGAAGAAATGTTCTGCATCAAAAAAAACCTTTTCGGAGTTCTTTTTAAGATAAACAACAGAATTATGAATAATGTCAAGGTTTTCATCTAATGATATCCTCAATGCCTCTTTCACGTGGAAATCACAGGTCTTTCCGAAAATAGTAATAATCCTTGACTTTGAATCGAGAAGGGCTTTTATATTGACATCATCATGTACTTTGTGTTTTGGCCTGTGTGTACTCCCAAATGCAACAATCTTTGAGTTTTTAAGTTTGAGTTTGTTCGCCTTTTTAAAATATCCTATGTCTCTCGGGTTAGAGCCTGGCCAACCGCCTTCAATGTAATGCACACCGAGTTCATCAAGCTTCTCGGTAATCCGTAGCTTATCCTCAACAGAAAACGATATATCTTCTGCCTGTGCGCCATCCCTCAATGTCGTGTCATAGATTTCTATCTGACGCATGACTATTTGCCTTCTCCCATCTCAAACGCATCATGCAGCACCCTGACCGCAAGCTCTGTATATTTTGAATCAATAACACAGGAGATTTTTATCTCTGATGTGCTTATCATCATAATATTTATACCGTGTTTCGCAAGTGTCTCGAACATCCTTGCTGCGACACCTGAATGAGTTCTCATGCCAACACCGATTATAGATACCTTTGCTATATCCTCCCTGAGGACAACCCCTTTTGCTCCAAGTTCAGCAACAATCTCTTCAGTGATTTTAAGTGCTTTTTTGCTATCTGTCTTCGGGACTGTGAATGATATATCCGTTGCCTTCCCGTCACTGCTTATATTCTGTACGATCATGTCAACAACAATATGTGCGGCAGCAACCGCATTGAAGAGTTTCGCTGCAATACCTGGTCTATCAAGAACTGCTATTGCGGTTATCTTTGCCTGATTTTTGTCATAGGCAACGCCTGACACAACAACCTTTTCCATCTCCTCATCCTCCTTAACAACAAGCGTACCAGGATTATTATTGAAACTTGACCTGACCACAACCGGAACCTCATATTTCTTTGCAAATTCAACAGACCTCGTCTGTAGTACCTTTGCCCCGAGACTTGCAAGCTCGAGCATCTCATCATATGAGATCTTATCGAGTTTCCTCGCGTCAGGCACAATATTGGGGTCGGTCGTATAAACGCCTTCAACATCTGTATAAATCTCGCAAAGGTCCGCCCCAAGTGTTGCTGCAACTGCAACTGCTGAGAGGTCAGAACCACCCCTGCCGAGGGTTGTAACCTCAGAGGTCTCTGTTATACCCTGAAAACCTGCAATAACAGGTATTATCCCCTTATCTAATGCCTTCCTTACCCGCTCTCCGGTTACCCTTTCTATCCTCGCCTTTGTATGGGCCTCATCCGTGATAATCCCTACCTGCCTGCCTGTAAAAGACATAGACTTAAAGCCGAGTTCATTTATAGCGATTGCTGTAAGTGCAGAACTTACCCTTTCACCGGATGAAAGCAGAAGATCCATCTCGCGCTCATCAGGATTTGGAGATATCTGGTTTGCAAGCCCTATGAGCTTATCCGTCTCTCCCGACATTGCAGAAACGATGACAACAACATCATTGCCCTGCCTTTTTGTTTCAACAACACGTTCCGCAACAGCCTTTATCCTCCCTATGCTTCCAACAGATGTACCACCATATTTTTGTACAATCAGCATTAACTTAAGACCTCTCTAATATTTTTTAATATAACATGTAAAAATACCAAACTCAAACCCTTTCTTCTCAATCAAGAAAATCCCTTGACAACGCACAGGGTTTAATCAATAATTAACCATTCAAACCAAACCCTTATCTAATTTATATCTCCCCTCCCTTGACGGGAGGGGCAAGGGGAGGGTGAATGGTTATGGGGTAATTAGTCTTAGCAAAAATGACTTAGGTAGTATAACTGTTGCCTTCAAATATGATCCTTTGCTTATCGAAAAGGTCAAAACCATCGAAGGCCGTAAATGGCATAAGGATGAGAAATACTGGAGCTTCCCCAACACCGATGGAACCATAGAGAAAATTTTAAAGGTTTTTGAAGGCGAAGAAATCCATATTGATCCTGCATTGCAAGCTGAACTTTCAAGTTTTTCTATCAGCTACAGCCCTACTTTGGCAAAGCCTTCTACTCAGTCCCCCCCTTTGGAAAAGGGGGGCGAGGGGGGATTTTCCGATAGAAATAATTCCACAATTGTTCTGGAACACAACTTTGAAGACATTCGTAGGGAACTCGTTTCAAGAAAATACAGCTATAAGACGGTCAAAGGCTATCTTTATTACAACAGAAATTTCCTGAATTTCATCAAAAAAGCCCCCCATGATATAACTGACAACGACATAAAGGATTACCTCGTATATCTCGCCGAAGAGAAGGAATCCGCGACCGCCACCCTTAACCAGGCGATAAATGCTCTCAAGTTCTACTACGGAGGGATGCTGAAAAGGAACTTCTTGTACGAGATCAAGAGGCCCCGCAAGGACAAGCAGCTCCCGGAGGTGTTGAGCAGGGAGGAAGTCACGCGGATCATTAACCTGACGGAAAACATAAAACACAAGGCCCTCCTCATGACTATATACTCCGGAGGGCTTAGGCTCGGCGAGACGGCCAGGCTGGAGCTGGCGCACCTGGACCGAGACAGGATGCTCATCTTCGTCAAGGGGGCGAAGGGCCGGAAGGACAGATACACCCTACTTTCGGAAAAGGCACTGGAACTGATCGACCGATACATCAGGAGGTACGAACCGAAGAAGTGGCTTTTTGAAGGGGCAAGGCAGGGCCGATATCTTTCCAGAAGGACGATTGAGAAGGTGTTCGAGCAGGCTCGTGACAGGGCCGACATAAAAAAAGACGTTTCCGTTCATGACCTGAGACACAGCTTCGCAACCCATCTGCTTGAAAGCGGAACCGATCTTCGGTATATTCAGGAATTACTTGGACATGCGAGCAGCAAGACGACTGAAATATACACCCATGTGAGTACCAGGAGCATAGGCAGAATAAGAAGTCCTTTAGACAGCCTGGATATTGAGGGAGGTGATAGAGGCAAAAGTAATGAAGAGGAAAGAGAAGCCGCTCTGCGGCCAGAATTGAAATAAACGCACCGAAGTGCAACTACCACCCTAATTTCGGACAAAAGTTGCACCTGAGTGCAATTATGAACAAGATACCCAAAATGACGCTTCGCTTGAACGCCTTTAAGGGAAGCAGGTGTAATAGGCATTATAAAGGTAATTATGGTAGATAGATGTAAGTGGTTAAATAAATGACGGCGTTCACATTTTGGGTATCGGGCTGGCGGGTGAGAAGGCTTCAGCCTTGTGTAATGAAAGAAAAAATGGCATACATAGCAATAAAGGATGGCGAAGCGTCACTTCGGCTATCAAGCGGTTGAACGGCTGAAGCCCAAAATGCCCCTCCGGGGCACTTCGCTCACCCGCCAGCCCGTTAGTTGCAATTGCGGGCAGGGGTTGTATATATGGAAGAAAAAATCGATTCAGAAAATGAGATCATTAATACTAAAGACTGGGTGATCGACCGTGCTCGTAATTTCTGTGAACGTCATTCCAAGTGGTCTGGCATTGCTGGGGCTTTTTTGGCAGGTTCATTTGTCAATGTTTGGACGGATCCAAACGTTCAGACTTGGTCTGTACTATTGAACAGGTTGTTTGACGTCCAAACACGCCCACTGAATGTGCTTTCATGGTTCGCAGTTTTTATTATCCTATTTTTATCAGTAGGTAGATATTCGTTACAATGGTATTCTCGGAAACGTTCATATAATATTCGCTTGGCCGAGTTGTACCGTGATAAGGTCGATTTATCTCTTCAACCATTTCAGCGTGGCCGTATTGCATGGGGTCTTGGACTTACATTGCAATCCTGTCCTGATTTGCATGCTGGTTGGTTAATGGAAAGTGTACGAATTCAGCATGACACAACTCAGTATGTAGTTCCCAAAGAGTGGGAGGATTCCTACAAAAAGTATGTGGATACCGTCTTTCGTGGAAAAGACGATCGAACCCGTTTGATGATAGTGGAGAATCCTATTGCTTTTTCTGATGCACCGACGCTGCAGCTCCGAGTGCAAGAAACTAAATATAGCCACGTTCAGTTCTTCCATAGATGGATGAAGCAAGACCTAAACCAACGCACTCTATACACCGATCGAATTCTTAAGAGCCAGCAAGTCAATTTTCCAAACAGCCTTTGTCTACACCTAGTGGTCGTAACAAACGATGGTTATCTCCTGCTAACTCAGATCACTAACAAAAGCGATTATTATCCAGATCAATGGGCATGTTCCATCGCAGAACAATTAGATTTGAAGGATCTGACTGGACCTGATGAGAAGTTTGCTCTGAATTGGGTGGAGCGGACTCTATGGGAGGAATTAGGAATCTCAAATGTTGGATTCAATCCTAAAAATGTACGAGTCATGGCTGTATTTTTGGAAGGCGACATTGCAAATTTCGCCTTAGCGGCCCTCGTACTATTGAAGCTTGATCGTTCCGAGTTAAATGCGATTATCGATAAACATCCCCGAACCGATTACGAATTTCAAGACTGGACATTCATATCTTGGGACGAGATTCCAAATGAGTTGCTCAAGCCAACAAGGATATACCACCCAACCACAGGAATACGAATGTTTTACGCAGGTTTATTTAAATTCGGTGCACCAGGCTTAAATCGGCAATTGATGAAATTAAGAAAAAAATGAAAGAAGCGTTTATTGTATGCCCGCAACGGCAACTAACACAGCACAAACGGTTGACACCCAAATGCTAACGCACTTCGTTTGTGCTGGAACCGTTATCTGCTCAGCGCAGGCTAAGAAATTTATTTTATTATGAGGAGGATATATGGTTGCACGGCTTGTAATCTTCGTTGTTCTGTCTACATTTTTAATGCCTGTCTGCTCCTTTGCAGACGAAGAAGGAAACATCCTTAAGGTTAAGGGCGAAGCGAGTATGGTTGTTAAGCCTGACATCGCTCATTTTTTTCTAAGAATAACGGGAGAGGGAGAAAATTATGATCTGTCAAACAAAAAAGCAAAGGATAAAATCTCCCAGTTAAATGAAATACTAAAGACTATATTGCAGGACTCGCCTGAACTTAATATCCTAAAGGTAGAAAATAAGCCCAAAAGCAAATCCATAGAAGATGCCTATCAAAAGGACTTCATCGTCGGTATGGCCAAAGCAATTAAAGGAGAAATGCCCGAAGAACAAACGGCTCCTGTAAAAAAAGAAATGACAACTGCTACCACGGTTTATTTCAGTTTATCTAATTTTTCAGATGAGAATATACTTAAATTGATGAATGCTTTATCGGAAAAAGGAATCGCATTTGACAAAAGTTCTATGTTTGAGTTCGATATGCCATTTGAGTATACCTTCAACAAAAGTGCAATATTCTATGGCGTAATGAATTCAGACAAATACCTTGAAACTTTAGCATTAGAGGCTTACAAAAAAGCTACACTTCAGGCAAGGCTAATTTCTCAGGCTGTAGATAAAAAGTTGGGCAAATTAGTAAATATAACGGGTTGTGGCGAGGCGCTTACAGGAGGTACAACACTGCCCGACCAATTTAATCTTACAGGAAAAAATCTTGGGCCATTGTCTGTAGATTCATCTCGGCTCACAATAAAATTTAGCAAAGATTTTGGTTTTAGGATTGAATGATTTTGTATTATTGATCGATGCTGCAAGGGACGGCTAACGTTGCAAAAGACTTACATACAAACACTTGGGGCTTCTTTTGCAACGAGAATGAGATCTGAAATGCGTGCTGATTTATGATATATTTAGATAGATGATACCGAGGGTTTATATAGATACTTCAGTAATAGGCGGTTATCTTGATAACGAGTTTGACAAATGGTCAAAATTGCTCTCGATGAATTTCGTTCTGGGATAAAGATTGCAATTGCCACAATAGTAAGGAGGAGAGAGAGTGGGAAAGGAGTCAGCCCTTGACATAGGACAGGATGATCATAAAAATCTAAAAAGATTATTTTGCCCGCACGGACAGATAACACAACATTGGCTTCAAAACCCTTCGGGAAATCGGCAGGCTTTATTTTCATATTTTAAAAAGAAAGAGCCTGCCGACTTCGCCAATCCAAACATAGATGAAATAGCGGCTCAAGGAGGAAGATAAGATAATGAAAATACCAGAGGTGAAGAGACCATCAGAGGAAATTCTTTCTCGGATTCATGCTTTGAAAGAAGAGAAAGGAACGATTGCAGCAATCGAACCCGAAACGGGCGAATGGTTTTTAGGGAAGAATGTTATTGAAGCCCTTAAAAACGCAAGAACGAAGTATCCACAAGAAACTTTTTATTTTGTTCGGATTGGTTATCCCTCTGCTCATGTTCACAAAGGTGGAATAAAGCGGCATGAATATGTTTATTCAAGGTGAAATCCTTGATTTCGTTCCACTGTTCAAAGCTTATGTTAGGAAAGAAGGACTCTTGCTTGGAAGCAATTGTAGGATTGAGAAGATGAGAGAGTCGCTATTTCATCTAACACAAACGCTAAAGACCATTTACGGCCTGTCAATGGCCTTGCATTTCTGACATGTCTTTTGTCAGCACGCAAACGCCACTTGCGTAAAACTGAAAAGCTGCCATTAATAAGGAATATGGTATTATTATTCATGAGAGGAGGCTGATGAAATGAGACAATACAAAATAATTGTTGAAAAGCATCCAGACGGTTACAGGCAAGGAAGGTTTTTCAGGGCATTATTCCCCTTTAATGAAAAAATCCATTAACTTATGACCTTCTTCGAAATTGATTATATCCTTCCTTTCAAGAAGTTTTTCATCAAAGGTAGCACCTTCATTTTTTATCCTGAGCCTGCTGTCGAATATTACAAATGGTACAGGCTCATCTGTATGAGTCCTGACTTTAATCGGTGTCGCATGGTCAGGCAGAAGGAGTATCCTGTATTCATCAAAGAACGCTATTCCTTTCAGGATAGTACCAACAACAAGTGCGTCAAAATCCTCTATCGCCTTTATCTTATCCGTATAATTACCGGAGTGGCCTGCCTCATCTGGTGCCTCAACATGAATATAGGCAAGGTCAACCTTCTCGATAGCCTTCAGTGCCGCCTCTGCCTTTCCAACATAGTTAGTATCTAAATACCCCGTAATACCCGGGACTTCGAGTACCTCAAATCCAGCACATATACCAATACCTCTCATAAGGTCAACAGCAGAGACAAGAGCGCCATCGAGCGAATATTTCTCTCTGAAAGTCGGAAGGCTCAGCTTTTTACCTTGCCCCCAGAGCCAGATACTATTAGCTGGTTTTTTACCTCTTCTCAACCTCTCTTTGTTTATAGGGTGATTCTTAAGTATACCTGTTGATCTGAGCATTAGCTCTCTCAATACGTCTTCTCCGTCTCCAACAGGGAGGTAGTCTGCTATATCCTTGCCGGTGATATCATGAGGTGGAATGCATTCAACATTCAATGTGGCGGCAGACCAGACCATAATATGTCTGTAACTCACACCTGGATAAAAACTTAGCTGATCCGTCCCAATCTCTTTATTTATGTAATAAATTAGCTCTTTTGCCTCTTCCGTTGCTATATGATCACTACTATAATCTTCCATAACAGCCTTTGTCTTGTCTTTATTAAATTTGAGAGTGACCAGGTTGCACCTGTACGCTACATCATCTTCTTTGAGCATTATCCCCATGCTAACTGCCTCAAGTGGAGCCCTACCTGAATAAAACTCGCGAGGGTTGTAGCCGAGGATGTTTAGATTAGCTATGTCTGAACCAGGATGAAAACCCGGTGGTATAGTCCTTACCCTGCCGATTATCCCCCTCCGCACGAGATCATCCATATTTGGTTTAAATGCCTTTTGAAGAGGCGTTTTCCAACCAAGATCTTCTATAGGCCTATCTGCCATACCGTCACCAATTATAACAATGTATTTCATCTGAAAATACCTCAAATCTCCCCTTCACCCCCCTTTTCTAAAGGGGGGCGTGGGGGGATTACTTATTTCATATAATCCCCTCTAATGCCTTTTCAACAGCCCTTATGTCAGCCTTAACCTTTAAAGGTTCCATTGACACCTTAAAGACAGTATCCGGGTCCTTAAGACCACTACCTGTAAGTGTGCAGACAACACTGACACCGGGTCTGAAGTAATTCTCTTTATATAATTTTATTACGCCAGCGAGGGAAGCCGCAGAAGCAGGCTCACAAAAAATCCCTTCTGTAGATGCAATAAGTTTATAAGCGTTCAAAATCTCTTCGTCAGTTACTGCATCAATTCTTCCACCCGATTCATCCCGCGCTGCAACAGCACCTTTCCAGCTTGCTGGATTTCCAATCCTGATTGCCGTAGCAACCGTCTCCGGTCTCTCTATTGGCCTGCCGAGTACAATTGGAGCCGCACCTGCCGCCTGAACCCCGAGCATTACAGGTAGAGAAGAAATCCTCTTAGCATTATTGTACTCTTTATAACCTTTCCAGTAAGCGGTGATATTCCCTGCATTTCCCACAGGAAGCGCGTGATATTCAGGTACAAAACCAAGTTGGTCACAGACCTCGAATGCAGCAGATTTCTGGCCTTCAAGCCTGAACGGGTTTATAGAATTTACCAGTGTTACGGGATATTTTTCCACAAGGGCTTTTACTATACTCAATGCCTCATCAAAATTACCTTTTACCTGAAGGACATGTGCACCGTGCACAAGTGCCTGTACAAGCTTTCCGAGGGCGATCTTGCCTTCCGGTATAAGAACTATAGCCCTGATGTCAGCCTTTGCAGCATAAGCTGCTGCAGATGCTGATGTATTGCCTGTTGATGCACATATCACTGCTTTTGCTCCGTTCTCCATGGCTTTAGAAATTGCAAGGGTCATTCCTCTATCCTTAAAAGACCCGGTTGGATTTGCACCATCAAATTTGAAATAAAGTTCAAGATTAAGGCCAAGCTTTTTCTTAAGGTTCTGAACCTTGATAAGCGGCGTATTTCCTTCATTCAGGGTTACAATTGGTGTCTTATCAGTAGCAGGAAGAAATTCTCGATACTCTTCAATAATACCTTTCCATAGAATTTTTGAACTTTTATACTCTCCTATTTCCATTCTGTCTCCACCTAAAATAGAAGTTAAGAAGTTTAGAAGATTATGAAGGTAAGAGCTATTAAATTACTCAACTTCTGAACTTCTCAATTTCTTAACCTCGAATTACTCTATGATGTCTCCCTCAATAAGTTCCACATCAACTCCTTGATCCTTAAGAGACTGCATCCCTTTCTCAAGGTTTTCTTCCGTTCCCTCGATTTCAAGAACCATCTCTCCAACTGTTTCCGTTACCCTTGCGCGTCTAATATTCGGCATAACATCAAATTGCTTAGCCATTCTAAAAATAACAGGCTCTTGGATAAGATGCTGGGGAAATGTCAGTTTAACCCTTTTATTCATCAGCCCTCCTTATCTCATCCTCCTGCAATCGCAGGGATGATTGAGACCTCGTCTCCATCTCTTACCTCTGTTTCCTCGTTTTTAAGAAACCTTATATCTTCATTGTTTAAGTAAATATTTATAAACCTCCTTATCTTCCTCCCTTCAGATATTCTTTCGCCTATCCCGGGATATCTTCTATCAAGATCGTTGACGAGACTTATAATAGTCCCCGGATTTCCTTCTACCTCTTCTCTACCCTCTGTAAGCCTCTGTAGCGGGGTTGGTATCCTGATTTTTACTGACATCTATTTACCTCCTTTATAAACAGTGTAAGTTTTCAGTGTCAGTGTCAGTTAGAAAACCAAGCACTAATATAAACGCATCATATAAAGTGTCATGCTGAACTTGTTTCAGCATCCCAAACCAATACATATGAGACCCTGAAACGAGTTCAGGGTGACAAGAAGTAAAATAATAAATGCGTTTACATTAATCACTGTCACTGACACTTATTTTTTTAAGCACTTCTTCGAACGAGGCAATATGGGGTTTTATGTAATACGGGGGAATAGTCTGGCCATTTAATGCCTCTTGAGTCTTTAATCCATTCCCTGTAATACATATCACGGTTGTTTCATCTCTACCAATTCTACCTGACTCAATAAGTTTTTTTGTTACTGCAACAGTAACTCCACCTGCTGTCTCAGCAAAGATACCCTCTGCCCTTGCAAGTAATTTTATGCCGTCAATAATCTCCTGATCGGATACATCTTCACCGGTGCCTCCTGTCTCGAGTACTGCCTGAGTTGCATAATAGCCATCGGCTGGATTGCCTATTGCGAGAGATTTAGCAATTGTATTGGGCTTCACCGGTCTGATGACATCTGTACCCTGCTTTATTGCTGTAGTTATAGGAGAACATCCTGTTGCCTGGGCAGCAAAAACCTTTGTATCAAGCTCTTTTATTATCCCTATATCTTTAAACTCCTTAAAGCTTTTCCATATTTTGGTCAACAGTGACCCACTTGCACACGGTACAACAACATTGTGAGGAGCTCTCCATCCAAGCTGCTCTAATACCTCAAATCCATGCGTCTTTGAACCCTCTGCATAGAACGGCCTTATATTTATATTCACAAATGCCCATCTGTATTTGTTCGCTATCTCACTGCACAGTCTGTTCACATCATCATAATTACCATCTACTGCAATAAGGTTAGGCTCATAAACGAGTGACGCAACTATCTTGCTAGCCTCGAGTGTTGCCGGGATGAATATAAATCTGTTAAATCCGGCCTTTGCGCCCTGTGCTGAGACAGAATGTGCTAGGTTTCCTGTCGAAGCGCATGCAACCGTATCAAAGCCAAATTCCTTTGCCTTGGTGAGAGCAACTGCTACAACCCTGTCCTTGAACGAGAGTGTCGGATGTGCAACTGTGTCGTCTTTTATATAAAGTTCCTCTACACCTAATTCCTTTGCAAGGTTATCAGCCTTTAAAAGTGGAGTATATCCTGAATTTAACCCTGCCCGAGGCTCACCGTCTACAGGAAGCAGTTCCCTGTATCGCCATAAGTTCTTTTCGCGCTCTTCTATTACCTTTCTTGTCAGTACCCTTTTTATACTTTTATAATCATATATCACTTCAAGGGGGCCGAAACAGAACTCACAGACATAAATAGGGGCGACAGGATATTCTCTGCTGCACTCTCTGCACTTAAGACCTTTAACATATCCCATTCCAACACCTTTTTCCTTTCGCGTCAGTTAAAGATATAATAACCATTTTACTTCAAAATGGATATAATTTCTACTTCTCTAACTATCCCGTCTTTTATTTCAAATGCCTTTATTAAAGGCTCTTTATAGATAAGGCTTACTATCACATACACTGAGTCGGGATAAAAGGCAAGTCTTATATCCTTTGGGGATGGATAGGCGTCTGAATATGGGTGAGAATGATAAATCGCCGACATCTCAAGCCCTTGTTCCCTCAACTCCTTCATGATGGTAAACTGTTCCCGGGGCTCCATCATATAACTAACACCAGAGTTTTCGATATTTGTCATTTTATAAACCTTTTGTACAACCCTGTTTTTTCCTGCAAGAATACCACATGCCTCATTTGGATAGACTTCCTTGCAGTGTGCGATTATGTCAGCGACTAAATGACTGGGTACAACTAATTGTGTGTCAGATTGCACGGTATCTTAGCTGTAATCTATAAGCTCTTTTATTGTTGGATTATCACTGCAGACAGGACAGTCAGGATTTTTCGGTACCTTTACCTTCCTGAAGGACGATTTAAGTGCATCATATATCAGAAGCTCTCCCTTGAGTATTTCACCTGTGCCGAGTATGAGTTTCAAGACCTCTGATGCCTGAAGTGTACCTATTACACCTGGAACAACTCCGAGAAGCCCGGCCTCCTGAGGAGAGGGAAGAACACCAGGGGGAGGGGGTTCTTCAAAAAGACATCTATAGCACGGGCCATCACCGGGTATAACGGATGTCAACTGTCCTTCAAATTTAAATATCGCACCGGTTATAAGTGGTTTTTTTGCCATGATACAGGCATCATTTATTAGAAACCTTGTGGGAAAATTATCACTGCAATCAACAACAACCTCATAATCTCTTATCAAAGTAAGGATATTATCCTTTGTTAACCTTTGTTTGATAGCAATGATATTCACATCGGGGTTCAGAGATTCAAATGTCTTCTTTGCAGATTCCACCTTTGGTTTTCCGAGGGTTTCGACACTGTGAGCTATCTGACGTTGAAGATTACTTAATTCCACATTATCATTGTCAACTATTGCGATTGTCCCGACACCTGCTGCTGTGAGATAATAACCAACAGGTGAACCAAGGCCTCCAGCACCGACAATAAAAACCTTTGCCTTTGCAATCTTTATCTGTCCCTTCTCTCCAACCTCGGGCAGGATAATATGCCTGCTATAGCGCTGGAGTTGGTCTTCTGTAAATTCCATTAATCCTTTCCCTTCATTAACCTTCTCTACCTTCTACCCTTATAAAAACCGTCTTATCCATAACAACAGAGAGCCGATCTATTTCATTAATTGCCTGCCGCACATCCTTTTCCTTAGCCTCATGTGTAAGAACCACAAGCGGAACAGCTTCGCCAATCCTTCTACCTTTCTGTATTACTGAAGCAATACTAATATTATAATTGCCGAGTATCCCTGAAATCTTAGAAAGGACTCCGGGTTTATCAAGGGCGAAAAACCTGAAATAATACCTTGATACTATATAGTCAATCTTTTTAATCTTCCTATCGCCGGAACTGGCCGGCAAGGTTGGCACTCTTCCTACAGCTTCTTTCTGTATATTCCGTGCGATATCAATGATGTCGCTTACTACAGCACTTCCGGTAGGAACCGAACCTGCTCCCCTTCCATAGTACAGCGTGGAGCCTGTTACATCACCATCAACGTAGATTGCATTAAACGGGCCATCAACCTTAGCGATCAGGTAGTCTTTGGGCAACATCGTGGGATGAACCCTTAGTTCTATCTCGCCTTCGGATTCCTTTGCGATAGCAAGCAGCTTTACTTTATAACCTAACTCTGATGCAAAGGCAATGTCCTGAGAAGAAATCCCTGAAATCCCTTCTATATAAATTGATTTATATGAAAGTGGGATACCATAGGCAAGGGAGGCAAGGATTGTAAGCTTGTGTGCGGTATCGATCCCTTCGATGTCTAATGTAGGGTCAGCTTCGGCATAGCCGAGTTTTTGTGCCTCTTTCAAGGCATCTGAGAACTCGACGTTTTCGTCAGTCATTTTTGTAAGGATATAATTCGATGTGCCGTTGATTATCCCGTAAACGGCCTTAATCCTGTTTGCAACAAGCCCTTCCTTCATCACCTTTATTATAGGGATGGCTCCTGCTACTGATGCCTCGAAACCGACTTCAACCCGTGACTCCCGCGCTGCATCAAAAATATCGGTACCTTCAGTGGCAAGTAGTGCCTTATTGGCGGTCACGACATGCTTTCTGTTCTGGATCGCTTTAATGATAAAGTCCTTTGCAGGCCTTATGCCTCCTATAAGTTCAACTACTATATCTATATCAGGATCATTCAGCACAGCATCCACATCTGTAGTTAAAACACCTTCAGGGATATTTATGCCTCGGTCCCGTTTTACATCTATGTCGGCAATCCTCTTCAGGTTAACTTTAAACCCCAGCCTCTCTTTAAGGACATCCTTATTCTCAAGAAGAATCCTTACAGTACCGGTACCTACCGTGCCAAAACCTATTACTCCAACAGAAATTTTATCTTTTTTCATATTTATTCAGCACCTTCTTTATGCCCTTTGTCGCCTGTTTAATTCTATGCTCATTTTCCACAAGGGCAAACCTCACATAATTGTCTCCACCCTCACCAAACCCAATGCCAGGGGATACCGCAACACCTCCTTCTTTTAAAAGCAACTTGGTAAACTCAAGAGAACCCATTTTCTTGAATCGTTCCGGTATCTCCGCCCATACAAACATTGTTGCCTTCGGTGGTTCTACATTCCAGCCAGCTCTGTGAAGTCCCTTTATAAGTGTATTACGTCTTGACTCATAGGTATTGCTTATCTCTTCAACACAGTCTTGAGGACCCCTTAAAGCTATAATGCTTGCAATCTGTATCGGCTGAAACATTCCATAGTCAAGATAGCTCTTTATCTTGGTCAATGCCCCAACAATTTCCTGATTCCCCACGCAGAAACCAACTCTCCACCCTGCCATTGAATAACTCTTTGTCAAAGAGAAGAACTCAACACCTACATCCTTTGCACCAGGAGCCTGAAGAAAGCTCGGTGCCTTATACCCATCGAAGACAAGATCTGCATAGGCCAGGTCGTGTAAGACTATAAGCTCATTTTCTTTTGCAAAGTCTACAACCTTTTTAAAAAAATTTAGTCCCTCTATAACCTGTGTTGTCGGGTTATGAGGGAAGTTTATTATAAGCATCTTTGGCCTTGGCCATGACGACTTATACGCTTTTTCCATTCCTTCGAAGAAGTCTATACCCTTGCCTATCGGGATGCTCCTCACCTCGCCGCCTGCTATTATCACACTATATGGATGTATAGGATAAGCAGGGGTAGGTGTGATTACCACATCGCCAGGCCCGATGGTTGCAAGCACAAGATGAGAGAGACCCTCTTTTGAGCCTATTGTAACAACAGCCTCTAACTCAGGATCAAGGATAACATTATAGCGTCTTGAATACCATTCACATATCGCATTCCTCAACTGTGTTATCCCTCTCGATGCCGAATATCGGTGGTTTTTAGGGTTTCTTGCAGCCTCACACAGTTTATCCACAATATGCCCTGGTGTTGCACCATCAGGATTTCCCATACCAAGGTCAATAATATCCTCTCCGCGTTGTCTCGCCTCTATCTTAAGGGCATTAACAATACTGAAGACATACGGTGGAAGTCTCTTTATTCTGTTGAACTCAAACACTATCCCTCCATTTGACTTAATCTGTCATTCCGACTTGTTCGGTAACCCCCCTTCATCCCCCCTTAGTTTAAGGGGGGATGAAGGGGGGTTAAAGAAAGATTCCAGACAAGCTGGAATGACATTTATTTTGGATATATAACATTTAACATCAGACATCTTTCAATTATTATACATCTCCTCTGCATTCATTGAGCTTCTTACAAGTGGTCCGGAAGCTACATATTTAAACCCCATACATAAGGCTTTGAGACGAAGCCTTTCAAACATCTCAGGCCTAATATATTCAACAACTGGAAGGTTTAATTTCGAAGGCCTCAGATACTGACCTATCGTAACAATATTACAGCCTGTTCTACGCAGATCTTCCAAGACATTTATAACCTCATCTAATGTTTCTCCAAGGCCTAACATAAGCCCTGACTTTGTATTTATTTCAGGGGCAATCTTTTTAGCATACTGCAATATATTAAGTGAACGCCTGTAGTCTGCCTGTGGCCTGACAACAGGATAAAGTCTCGGAACAGTCTCAACATTATGGTTATATACATTGGGCATCGAATTAATTACTATCTTCACAGCGCCCACATCACCTTTAAAGTCAGGCGTAAGCACCTCGACTTTTGCATCCGGGAGATATCTTCTGACAGCATAAACAGTTTTTGCAAAATGTCCTGCACCGCCATCGGAAAGATCATCCCTTGTAACAGAGGTTATAACAATATATTTCAGTCCCATCTCCTTTGCAGCCATTACAACCCTCTCCGGCTCTTCAGTGTCAACCGGCCCTGGCTTTAAAGATTCCACAGAGCAGAAACCACAGTTTCTTGTACACCTTGAACCGAGTATCATGAAGGTAGCAGTTGGCCTTGAGAAGCATTCACCCATATTCGGGCATCTTGCCTCCTCGCACACGGTATAAAGTCCATGCCTCCTCAATATATGTTTTGCATGGTGGAGCCCTCCAATGTTTCTTGCCCTTATCCACTCTGGCAGTCTCAAAACAAACTCCCTATATAGTTTTTTAGTTCATGAGTTTATTGGGTCTTTTGTGTTAATAATTTTAAAACTCAATAAACTGAGTAAACCCAATAAACCTTATAAACTTAGATATAGTCATTAAAAATAAAAGAAAAATGAAACTTTGTCAAATACTCACAACTGCTCAATTTGATACCCTTTTCTCTTGAGTATCTCGATAATCCCTTTATTTCCCACAAGGTGTCCTGCTCCAACAATAATAAAATAGGTCTCTTTTGTTTTCAGAAATTCTTCAATTCTTGAAACCATGTTCCTGTTTCTTTCGTAGATGAGTTTTTCATAAAAGGAAGACATTCTTTTGTCTTCTGTAATACTTTTAGATATTATTGATTCCATAGTTTTTGTATCCCCGGATGTCCATGCTTGTATCAATTTATCAAGTTCCAGGGAAAGTGTGTTTAAATCTTTTAATGTATAAAGTAAAAACAACTCCTGATCCTTGTCAGAAAATCTGGAAAATATATTGATCTGGTAATCAAGGCTCTCCAGTTCCAGTATCTTCTTTTCAGAGGCTTTCGATAGAAAATGCACCTCTATCCCGTAGTTAGGGTCAAACCCTAACTTTACAAGTTCCATAGATGTCAATGTTAATGCCAGAAACCACGGTTTTTGTTTATTAATAAATTCAAGGGGGAGCCCGAGTTCCCCAAACCCTTTTTTGATAATTTCATACGTTTCTCTTGAAACATGTTTTTCCAGACCTTCATTTTCTGGATAGAAAGCACTTTCGATGAGTTTTTGGACATCGATCTGGCTCACGTCATTAATATTTGCCTCCACCACCAAAATATTTGATTTCTTAAAGGCATCCTCGATTTTCTTGTTGAGGGGGTACATATCTTTTTTGAAAAAATGGATTGAACCCAATACATAAACAGTGCATGTTTTTGATTGAACCTTCCATAAGAAGTTTTTTTGATTCCTAAAAACAGCATCCTTGGCATAAACAGATGAACTGAACAAAAAGAATATAAGTAATATTGGTAGAAATCTGATGGTCTTTTTCCTCATTTTTTCTCCTTTTGAATTCATCCTTTCTCCCTTTTTACGAATTTAGGGAAAAATCGGGAAGGAACCTTCTTCTTATAAAAAACATAATCCTCACCGAAACGGCTTAAAAGCTCCTTCTCTTCTAACGGAATAATCGCTATATTGACTATTATAAAATCCAGCAATGTAATGATGCCGATTGCTATTACCCCTGTTATGAGAAAGACTCCTGAAAATATAAGGGTATGCGCCAGATAGGTTGGGTGCCTGACTATTGAAAACGGCCCTCCTGTCACAAGGTTTTCTTTTATCCTGGTTGATATTTCTGGTATGCCTGTAATTCCCCATAAACCCAGAAGTCGAGCAGTCCAGATGTGAAGCAGTGACCCCAGGATAAAAAGAGGAATGCCGATTATATTTAAAATTATAGGAAAGTCTATTTTAAATTTAAGAAGGAAACCTTTATTTTGATAGATGAGATATGCAAGAGGTAGCCATGTAATCATGGGCATCATAAAGGTAAGGATAGCGAGCTTCCTGAAAAAGTTTGCAGCAAAATGCACAGGTATCCAGAAAAGTGGTATTATGGGCCAGAAGATAAGGGTCATAATGGCAAGGATGTCGGTCAAGTTTTATTCCTCATATTAGCTGTCTTTATAATATCCAAAACCTCTTCATCAGTAAGGTCATACCAGTTTCTGTAAGCATCTGCCACAGCAAAAGGAAACCTGCTTCTAACATTAAGGCATATAAGTTCGTCAACCCCTGACAGGATGAAATTGACAGTTCTCTCTGATGCAGTAGGAATAGCAATAATAATCTTCAGGGGCAACTTTCTTTTTATAAACTTGATGGCTGCAAACATTGTATAGCCAGAAGCAAGTCCATCATCAACAATGATAACAATCTTTTCTTTCAAAGACGGAAAAGGCTTTTCTCCCCTGAACAACCGATTTCGTTTTTTTAAGATATCCTTTGTCCTCTGAACCTGTGTTTTGATCTCTCCTTCAGTCAGTCTTAGTTGACTTAACAATCTTTCATTTAAAATAACTTCTCCCTCGGGCCCCATTGCGCCAAAGCCTGCCTCAGGGTTATATGGTATCTGTATCTTTCTCACTATAATTAAATCCATTGGGAGTTTGAGGGCATTCGCTATCTCGGAAGCAACAGGAACACCACCAGAGGGAATTCCGAAGACTATAGCATCAGAACCTTTATACTTTATTAGTTTTTCAGCAAGAAGACGGCCTGCCTCCTTTCTGTCTTCAAAGACATACAGTTTATCCCTTAGAGAAATTTCTTCAATTAGTTTATTCATATCTCGATAGAGATTATCACATGTATGACCTATTTTTTATAATAATCTTTGCTAATGCTATAATTATAATAGTTTGAAAAGGAAATTTTTCAATTTGGGGGAGGGTATATGAAGATTCAGGAAAGGTTAAAAGAGATTTTAAAGAGATTGAAAAAAGAATATCCCGAGCCTAAAACAGCCCTTACATTCAAGACTCCGTTTGAACTTCTCGTTGCTACAATACTTTCAGCCCAGACAACTGATGTACATGTTAACAGGGTGACAGAATCACTTTTTAAAAAATACAAATCTGTTAAAGACTATGCAGATGCCTCTCCCGTGACATTTCAAAGGGATATAAGTTCTATAAATTTCTACAAGACAAAGGCAAAAAATATTCAGGGGTCTGCAAAGATGATAGTGGAAAGATTTAATTCAAAGGTTCCGAAGACAATGGACGAACTTATGAGCCTACCCGGTGTTGCCAGGAAAACCGCTAACATAGTACTTTCAAATGCTTATGGTATTAATGAAGGGATAGCCGTGGATACCCATGTTAAGAGACTCGCATACAGGCTCGGCCTAACAAAGAATGAAGACCCTGCCAAGATAGAGAAGGATTTGATGGTCATAACACTTAGGGAAGAATGGGGGAACCTGTCCCATCTTTTAATATTTCATGGAAGAAAGACATGCCAGGCAAAAAAGCCCAAACACGATGAATGCGTCTTATACGATATTTGTCCATCAAAGGATATATAATAAGGAGTTTATAAGTAAGGCATCATTATTGAAAAATCTCCCCTCTCCCCTCTTTTCCAAAGAGGGGTACATTTCCTCCCTTTGGCAAAGGGAGGGTAGGAGGGATTTTATAATCAATGTCTTCATACTTATGACCTTATTAGTAAAAGATAAAGGCTTCCGAATAACCTGATTCTATAGGGCAGTTGAACAAACCTTCTGGTCAAACTGTCTAATAATATGAAGATAAATAAGCAGATAAAAAATAATGATTATGAGATATTATCTTTATGTAAGGAAGGCGATGTTGATGCCTTTGAGGCCTTAGTAAAAAAACACCAGAAGAGGATGCTCAATATTGCATACAGAATGATCGGAAACTATGAGGACGCATGCGAGATCGTGCAGGATGCATTTGTCTCTGCATACAGAAATATCAAGGATTTTGAAGAGAAGGCCAGATTCTCCACATGGCTTTACACCATAGTCGTTAATCTTTCGAGGAACCGTCTGAAACAACTAAAAATCCAGAGCAACCGTGAAGTTTTCTCTCTCAATGATCCTGTCCTTACAGATGACAGCCAGATAAGAATAGATCCCGCATCCAGTGAGCCTTCTATCCTTCAAAAGCTTGAAGAAAAAGAGATCCAGCAAAAGGTTCAGGAATGTATAAACTCTCTGGATGGTGAATTCAAAGAGGTGCTAATCTTAAGAGATATACAGGGTTTCTCTTATTCTGAGATAAGTGATATGCTTAAAATAGCAGAGGGGACTGTTAAATCAAGACTTTTCAGGGCAAGGGATACACTCAGGAAATGTTTAAAGGCGGGTGGCGGAGATTTATAGATGGATTGCGGGGATATTCAAGAAAAACTGTCAGCTTATATAGAAGGCATTATTTCTTCAGAAGAAAAGGCGCTTATTGAAGAGCATCTCAAGTCATGTCAGAAATGCAGTGAATCTCTTGCTGACCTGAGGAAGACCATGGAGTATGTGAAGGATCTTGAAGAGATAGAGCCTCCTGCTTGGCTAACACAAAGGGTTATAGCGAGAGTGAGATCAGAAGTCAAGCCTAAAAAGGGAATCCTTCAAAAAATGTTTTATCCACTCTATATAAAAATTCCCCTTGAGGCTGCCGCTGCAATCCTAATAGCAGTGACAGCGGTTTATATCTTTAAAACTATTCAGCCTGAGGTAAAACTTGCAAAAATACCTTCTGAGGAGATAGCAACTCAAATTCCGTCACAAGAAAAAGGTAAAACCCCTCCAACTGATGAGAGCAAAAAGAATATAATCCCCCCATCCCCACCTTTAGAAAAGGGAGATAAGAGGGGATTCGAGGCTGAACAAACTATGCCTTTAAAGAAACCAGAAACTATGGACAAATTGGCAGTACCTAAAGCCCCTGTCTTTGTTACAAAACAGGAGGAAATCAGATCTTTTGCAGGCGCTTTAACAAAAGATGAACCGAGCCGGGAAACCCTATCAGCCGCACCGAAGGCAAAGACATTGGCAGAGAGAAAAATAGAGAATATTAGTTTGACTGTAAATGTCAAAGACGTTGAAACTTGTAGTAAGGAGATTGAAAAAACCTTGATGCAGTGCGGCGGAAAGGTAATCAAAACAGAATTTCTTGAAAATAAAATTGTCCTTCTTGCAGAGATTCACCCTAAAGCAGTGAATGGGTTAATTGAAAAATTGAAACTGATTGGAGAGGTTAAAGAGGAAGGGGTGGATTTAGAGGGTCTGAAGGGTAATATAGAAATAAAGATTAAGATTGTTAAAAGGTAGGAGATTTCTGGCTTCAGCCAGATTAGGAATATCCGAAATACTTCGGATATAACCCCAAAATTAGGGGGATATCCGAACCTAAGTTCGTATAATTTCGGATGTGAACAAGATACCCAAAATGTCGCTTCGCTCCATTTTGGGTATCGGGCAGGTAATGCTAAAAGTTATATGCAATAGAAGGAGGACATCATGAAATCATATCAATCTAAAGAGAGGAGTGTCGTGAAAAACAACGTAAAGAAAATGACAATTGCAATCATAGTCGCAATGTCTATTTTTCTCACCTCCATGGGCGTGGCCCTCGCCGACCATCGTGAGACTATTGTTTATCTCAACAACAATCGTAACGCACATGTTCCCACATGGGATCAGCCGAGGAACATTGGTGGCTTCAAAATGGGATGTGGCGCCACTGCATGGGCAATCGTGTACGGTTACTGGAAGCAGCATAAGGGCAAAATCCAACTATTTGATGGCAACTCAATTAATACAGAGGAGAGTTCGCCTCCTGTGGTCACAGCAACGTCTGAGATCGCCAAGCATATAAGGACGTACTACCATGAGAAGTTCGATGACGGTGACATAAAAAGACCGGGGAGCACCCGTCCCAGGAACATGTGTGACGGCATAAAATATGCCCAAAGTCATGGTTACCCGCATTCCCGGTGCTGGAAGATCACTGGAAGCGAGTTTGACAAGTTCGAGCATATCAAGCGGTATCTCGAAAACGATCGACCTGTAATTCTCAACTACGATACAGAAGGTCATGGTGCGACAAACCACTATGGTGTTATTGAAGGGGTAAAGAAAATAGAAGAGCGTGTCGGTAACTCGTGGCGTAACCGTGACATCTGGTATTACATCAATAATGGCCATGGTAAACAGGAATGGATCTCAGCTCGCCAAGTAGGCCGGAACATAAGCCAGATATACACCGTCACGAACATCTTTCTCATCACGGTGAGCGAAAATCCCCTCCCTGAGGCCTCTGATGTGAACGAAGAGGCGTGCAAGGAATGGTGCCAGCAAAACCAGGACAAGTGTGCTATGTGCTCAAGCCACAGCGGGTGTGGTCCAGGCTATGAGTCCATCAAAGCGTTCAAAGAACAGGATAAGAATTGGTATGCATGCCGCAAGCGCGATACGCATCGTGCGGGGCATTCCGAAAGCAATCGCCTCGAATGCGAAGCGTGGTGTCGTGAAAATCCTGGATGCGTCAAATGCTCCACCATCTACGGATGTGGCAAGGATTACCGCCATCTGAAGAGCTGGGCAGGACAGGGCAATAACTGGCATGCATGCGCTAGGCGTGAGCCCAGCAGCCGTGATGAAGCATCCGATAAACATTTCCGTGAATGCAAAGAGTGGTGTGATTCAAATCCGGATTGTGTCCACTGTACGACCCTTAAAGGATGTGGCCCGGATATGAAGACGCTGAAGAGTTGGACGGGTTGGGGCCGAAATTGGCACGCGTGCAGTGTGAGCGACCGGCAGCTTGCCTCGCAGGAAAACGAGCAGGCATGCAGAGATTTTTGTAATGTCAACAACTGCACGTGCTCAACGCGGCGCGGGTGCGGAGCAGGCAAGAAGAGCATCAAAAGCTGGACCGGCAGAGGCACAAACTGGCACGCATGCGTGGACCGATAAGTAAGTAAGAGAGAGGGCATCCTCGTCCCCTCACTATAAAGATATGCGGGAATGGCGTGAAAGGAGGTAAAAAAAAGGGGATGGGGGTTCTATTTAGAGAATGCCCGAAACTTCATTTACCAAAAGCACTTGCACGCTACAATTACAACCTTAAGCGAGCGGTGTGGCCATCGTTATGAAGGCAATAATTTGTATATGATCTAATTATGAATATTCGTTACTAAATCGACCCTGAAAGGGGTCTTCCCCATATCTATAAGCACAATGTGTCTGAGAATGAGGTGGAAGATGTTTTATTAAAACCGGGGGAAGACCGTCTTGGCAGAGAGGGGTCACGAATAGCTTTAGGGCAGACAAATGGAGGACGTTATCTTAGGGTCATTTATGTTCCGGACCCGAAGCCGGCGAGTGTTTTTGTAATAACTGCCTTTGAATTGTCCGGCAAACCATTAACAGCATATAAACGCAGGAGGCGAAAGAAAAAATGAAAAAGAGCAGATTTCCAAAAGGATGGGATGAAAAGAGGGTGAAGAGAGTTCTTGCCCATTATGAGAAACAAACCGAAGAAGAAGCCTTGGCCGAGGATGAAGCAGCATATGAAGATAAGTCTCAGGCCATTATAGAAATCCCAGTTCAATTAGTATCTACCGTTAGAGAGCTTATAGCGAAACATCAAGTACGTCATTTGAAGACAACGGCCAGATAACAGAGGCTGAACACTTTCCTTACTGAGGAAAAGAGGACTGTTCTATTTGAAGAATGCTCGAAACGCAGTTTACAAAAAGAAGCCGAACAGAAGTTATCTGCACTCTCAGAAAAGGAACAACTTGAGTTCTTGGCTAAGAAGTATGGATATTTAAGAAAACCCAAAAAAGTGGCACACATCGCCTAACACGGCGGAAAAGATTACCATCCAAACCTTGAGGGCTTCTTTTGCTGAGAGAACTTTTCGATTTGCGCATTATAGAATAATCCCCGCCCTGGAACTTTTTAAAACCCTCCCTTGTCTAATCAATTTAGACCGTTCGAAAAAACATCAAAGGAGGTTTGAGATGAGAAGGAAATATCTTTTGCTTGCTTTAGTAGTTATGTTTTTGATGGGGATTGGTTATAGTGCAATGGCACTTTCGGAGAGTTCGGAATCAACTCATACCGATGTCAACAAACGTGATGTCCTTTCTACCGGATTAGAAGACCAGACAGGGGTGGCGTTGACTATCTATAATGTTAATCTCGGACTCGTGAAAGACCAGAGGGAGGTAAAACTCGCAAAAGGGACTGGAGATTTGAGGTTCATGGATGTGGCATCACAGATAATACCGACAAGTGTCTATATAAAATCACTCGTTGACCCTGGGAGCCTTCAAATACTTGAACAGAACTATGAATATGATTTGCTGAATCCCCAGAAGCTCCTTGATAAATATGTAGGCAAAGAGGTGAAACTCTATTACAAAAATCCATACACTGAGAGAGAAGAGATTGTAACAGCCACACTCCTGTCGAATAACGGAGGGCCAATATTCAAGATCGGTGATGAGATAACATTCGGCCATCCCGGAAGGATTATATTCCCCGGGGTTCCAGAGAATCTTATCTCAAAACCTACCCTTGTCTGGCTTATAGAAAACGATCTCTCAAAAGCCCAGAAGGTTGAGGCGTCTTATCTAACCAATGGTATCAACTGGCGGGCTGACTATGTTGTAATACTGAATGATGAAGATGATAAGGCAGACCTTTCCGGCTGGGTTACCATAGATAACAGGAGTGGCGCAACATATAAGAATGCAAAACTGAAACTCGTTGCAGGTGATGTGAACAGGGTTAAAGACGAATATGAATATAAAGACAAAATGCTACGTCTGGCAGAAGTAGCAGCAAAGGCAGAGCCGCAGTTTAAGGAAGAAGAATTCTTTGAGTATCATATATACACCCTTCAAAGACCATCAACGATCAAGGAAAACCAGACAAAACAGATAAGTCTTATAAATGCTGACAATATCCCTGTTAAAAAAGAACTTCTCTACCATGGTGCAAGATATTATTACTATAACCAGCACGGTGAGGTGATAACAAACCAGAAGGTCGGTGTGTTTGTAGAGATTGCAAATAAGAAAGAGAATAATCTTGGCATCCCCCTTCCAAAAGGTACAGTCAGGGTCTACAAGCATGATAAAGAAGGAAGCCTGCAATTCGTTGGAGAGGATTCCATAGACCATACACCAAAGGATGAGAAGGTAAGGGTAAAGCTTGGAGATGCATTTGATGTGGTTGGAAGTAGAAAGCAGACAGACTGGAAAAAGATTGCCTCCGATACATATGAGGCGAGTTTTGAGATTTCGCTCAGGAATCATAAGAAGGAAGATGTTGTTGTGAGAGTTGTTGAACCAATACCTGGAGATTGGAAGATTCTTAATTCATCTCATGAATATGCAAAGACAGAGGCGTTTACTGCTGAATTCAATATCCCCGTGCCAAAAGATAAAGAGACGAAACTTATATACAGGGCAAGAATGAGATTTTAAATAACTTATTTAGGTTCATTCGTAAAAAAGTTGAAAATAATAAGTGACTGGATTCCCCCCTTCGCGGGAATGACAAAACTGTTTATAAAAAGTGTCATTCCCCGACTTGATCGGGGAATCCAGAAGCCTTTTCAACTAAAATACGAAAGACACCTTATTTATGAATCAAAATCTCAGAAACGCCTCTATTCCTCCTGCATCCTGAAGACTCTTATTCTCAGTAACGACCTCAACAAGTGCACCCTGCTGTATCGCCTTTTCACAGACCCAAACATTAGTAACACTTCACCTTGTCTCCCTTCGAGCTCAAAGAGCAGGATGGAGACTCTGGAGATGGTTTGAAATTGGTCTCGGCACACTGCCGCGAGGCGGCAGTTGATGCGTTCAGTGTAAGCTGGGCGAAGAGGGGCAACTCTGAAGCTTCTACCAGAAAATCACCATTCTTTGCGATGATATTCACCTTTACCGTACCCGGCTTCTCAGGATCACCCCATTCAAGAGAAATTTTCATCTGGCTGTTATCTGTTTTACGATGAAACTCGACATGAGTGTCATCAGCGTTAATCTTCCAATCATCATCTGGTATTACCTGGGTATCCTGTAATGTTTCGCCCTGTGCTGTACGTATCACGAGACGTATCCCATTGTTTGCCGGATCGAGCGCAGGTGTAAATGGATATGGCAGATCCATTTCACCCTTAAGGTGGAGTTCTTGCCTGCCTGCCGACTTATTGAGATGCAAGATGTCAAGCTTTGTCTTCTGGAATGAAAGGGGATCAACACAACGCACCGTAAATGCAGGCAGTGGCTGAATGCTCGGGTTAAGATCGAGTTTATCACCCAGATGCATCTCCACTATGGCTGTGTCAGTAGAATCTACAAGCCAGTCGCCTGTAACGTCGGCCTCTCTGCACGCAGCCGCGAGCTCAGCAGCTACCCTGTCAGGCATAACGGCATCAGGATCACCGCCCTGCTCCTCGCCCTCAAGGATCGGAACCTTAATCGAGAGGTCGGCTCCCTCACAGGCATACGCACGCGCTAAGTCGGCCTTTGTAACTTTGCCGTCATTGTCAAGATCAGGATCGCACATATTGCCGAATCCATCACTGTCTGCATCAAACTGATTCTCATTTGCGATGTTTACGCAGTTATCCGCTATGTCAGGCCATCTGTCGCCGTCTGTGTCAGGTAATTCCATGCCTTCCTCGATGCCGATGGCCCACGTTGTTGAGATTCTCAGTTCACCTTCGCCTGTATCACTATCAATAGGCATAATCCTGATGATACCCCCACGAGTGATATCGCTTATTTGAATCGCACTTGTCGGCCATTCGCCCACCACAGCAGCAAGCGTCTCACCAGCTGAGGACGTTGCATGCCTCCAGATCTCGAGCCGTACTCGGTCCTCAAACTCATCAGCACCAATGGCCTCCTGGCTCATTGATTGCATTATACCTGTACCAACAAAGGACTGTGCCACATTTCCGATCTTCATAGCCTGCTGAGAGGGAGTGAGTCCCTCTTTGATGCCTGACACTGCATACAGTGTTTTACCTATGCTTTGAAACCTGTCGAATATAACATCTCGAGTCGGGTCAGGATTTATCACGCTCGTGAACTTGAGAAAAAACTCAACACAGTTCCCGCCTGCACACACGAACCAGGACGGCGGGCAAATAAGAGGATTACCTGTAGGAATTTTACACAATTCATTATCAGAATCTATAGGACAGGGGTCTGTTCCGGTGCAGATGCACGATGGGCCCTGCCAGTTAGCTGGCGGCCAGCCGGGATCACAGAGACCATCGCCGTCGTCATCGCAATCCTCACAATTTTTCAATACATCACCGTCAAGGTTTCCCTTCTCGTCTTCATAATTTGTTACATACTCGATACCAGATCCACAGGTGCCTGGAATTACCGGTATTGTCCCCGCAGCAACGAATCGTTGATCGGGATGTTGATCAAAATCATTGTAACAACCGTCCCCGTCAAGATCATCATCGCAGACATCGCCGCATTCAGGATCTATATTGTAGGGGAGGGTAATACCTGCACAGTCACCATCAAGGTCATTCTGATCAGAATTGTTGACAAAGCGACAGTTATCACAAGGATCACCGAGTTCATCTCCATCACTATCGTCCTGATCACATAGATTCATGATAGATGGGCAACTATCTTCTTCATCGCAAATGCCGTCATTATCAGTGTCTCCGCCGTAATTAGCACACATATCAGGCAAATGCTGAGGGTCTCGTACCGAAATGACTGATCTTACCAAATGCATGCGACCAATTTGATCTTGTGAAAACGCGTAGTAAGGGATTCCTTGCTCTATATAAGGTCCTCGACAAGCAGCACCATAATAAGACATAGCATTATGGGTGTGTGTTGGTGAGAGTTCCCAAGTTACATATGGACCAATATCATGGGCCCATACAGGCGTACAATAACCTGGATGTGGGCTATTTGTATCAGCTGCGTTTGGACCTACAAAGAGTTCATTCCAAACATGGCCATCAACAGTATGGCCATAAATATCTTCATCATGTCCCACCTCACAGACACGTAGGCATAAATATGGGGTACATTCCGTATCATTCCCGCATTGCTGTTTGTTTTTATCACCATCACAATATCTTGGACATACTTCTCGACTCTCAGGATCATCAGGTGTGTCGTGAACAACGGGGAGCTGATCAGCGATACCTTCGATCACCACAACATCATCATCCCCATCATAGTCAGGAGATGGATCAGTTGCTGGATCTTGATAAGTAAATGTATGCCCAAGTCCCCAGTGGTGACCCATCTCGTGTGCCCAGACAGTTCCGGTCCCGTAGGCCGTACGGCCTGGGCTTGCGTCACAGTACAACCCATATAACTCACCTCCAGGCTTGTTTGTCCTAGCTATATTCGAACAGCATGTCCCCCACGTCTCATCCAGCATCATTGAGATGGCTGTGGGATTGGCCGCTGCAACATTGTCACGCCAGTGGGTTTGCAAAAGCCTGTCCGGGTGGAGTGCATTTTTCTCTCTACACGCGTTCCCAACATCTATTTCAGAATATTGGTTCTTATCAGGTGGTAACAGAGGAAATCCAAACCCGGGGTAAAATACCTGGACAGTGGTGAAGGGGTCATTTGGAAAAATCGTTGGCCGGAATGAAAACCCCAACTTTTTATATTCCAAGTTAAGCTCTTCAACGGCTTCGCAGATATATTCCTCGTAATCCGTCCAGCTATTGTGCCCGCAGTTGGATCCAGCCGGGCAGTACGGCCTGAGGTGAAGGTCGAAAGTCTCTGCCCGCCCAGAAGACGCTGGTAAAATCAGAAAAAAGATCGTTGACGATATCATAAAAAAACCAAAAATCCATTTCATATTTGTCATTTTATCCCCTCCTTGTTGTTGTGTTATATCCGCTTTCTGTCCCCTTCTCAGAAAGGGTTTGGCTTTGTGTGGAGTTTCACCTCTTGGTCTTAGTTAATTTTTAGCATGGATAGACGTCATTGTCAAGTTAAAATTTTAGACAGAATATAATAACGCTTGACATTATTATCGCCATGCGTCATCATTTACCATGATAAAAAGCTTTCGTTGTAAAGACACCGAAAAGCTTTTCAAAAGGCAATTTTCATCAAAATTCCCTTCAGAGATACGACGAAATGCTTTGAGAAAATTATTGATCCTGGATGCTGTGGAGCATCTAAAAGACCTGAGGGTACCGCCAGGCAACCGGATAGAGAAGCTCGCTGGCGATCGCCAGGGCCAGCACAGCATCCAGATTAATGATCAATGGAGGATATGTTTTCGATGGCATCAAAGAGATGCCTACGACGTTGAGATAACCGACTATCATTAGGAGGGGAATCATGGGTACTAGAAAGATGGCTCCGGTTCATCCGGGGGAAATACTGATCGAGGAATTCCTGAAGCCCCTGGGAATCAGTCAGTACAAGCTGGCCAAGGACATCAGTGTACCGCCGCGCCGTATCAATGAAATTATTCAGGGCAAACGGTCAATCACTGCCAATACTGCACTGAGGCTCGCCCGCTATTTCGGTCTTCCAGAGCGTTTTTGGCTCAATCTTCAATCGCGATATGATCTTGAGGTCGAGAAAGACAAACTGGATATGCGACTTGAGAAAGAGGTAAGAGTTTTGACGTTGAAAAGCGCCTAACAAGCGGATGGTAAACTGTGTGCTACAATAACCCGCGATGACTGATAAAATTCAGAATAATGAGCAGGCGATGCTCGATGTTTTAAAAACCGTCTTCGGGTTTCAGGCATTCCGTCCAAATCAGGAATCTATCATTAAGAGCATCCTTAACAAAAAAGATGTTTTTGCGGTAATGCCTACAGGCGGTGGAAAGTCTCTCTGCTACCAGTTGCCGGCCCAGATGATGCATGGTACCACTATTGTTATCAGCCCCCTGATTTCCCTGATGAAAGACCAGGTTGATGCTGCATTTGAAAACGGGATATCCGCTGCATTTATGAACAGCTCGCTCAACACTCAGGAGATTGCCGATATATATAGGATGCTGAAATACAATAAATTAAAGTTGTTGTACATTGCACCCGAGCGTTTTGCAATGCCGCATTTCATTGAAACATTGAAGACCATTCCCGTCTCTCTCTTTTCCATAGACGAAGCCCACTGTATATCCGAATGGGGGCATGATTTCCGTCCCGACTATCTGAGTCTTTCTGTTATTCCAAAAATGTTTCCCGGCATCCCTGTTGCAGCTTTTACGGCAACAGCTACTCTCAAGGTTCAGGAGGATATTATCAGCAGGATAGGCATGAGGTCTCCCCATATCGTTCGTGCATCATTTAACCGCCCTAATCTCTTTTATCAGGTAATAAGAAAATCAAAAGTTGATTTGCAGATACTTGAATTTTTCATGGCACATCCCGGCGAATCAGGAATAATTTATCGAACGACCCGTGATTCTGTTATGGATACATCTGATTTTCTGTTATCAAAGGGTATTGCGGCCCTTCCCTACCATGCCGGCTTGACTACAGAGGAACGGACCAAAAACCAGGAGGCATTCAACAGGGATGAGGTACAGGTGATTGTAGCAACCATTGCCTTCGGTATGGGTATTGATAAATCAAATGTGCGTTTTATTATCCATGCCGACCTGCCAAAAAACATTGAAAGTTACTACCAGGAAACAGGCCGTGCTGGACGTGACGGAGAGCCGGCCCATTGCCTTCTTTTTTTCAGCAGGGGAGATATTCCTAAAATCCGCTATTTCATTGATCAGATATCCGATGATATGGAACGCACCATTGCAATAGAGAAACTGAATCAGATGGCCGGGTACGCTTCGCATAATGTATGCAGGAGGAAGCAACTACTGAACTTCTTCGGTGAGGAATATCCGGCGGACAACTGTGGCGCCTGCGATATCTGTTCCGATAATGTCGAACAGGTAGACATTACTATAGATGCTCAAATACTAATGTCGGCTATTTCGAGGACGCAGCAGCGTTTTGGAGCCGGTCATATTATTGATATTGTAACAGGTGCGGATACAAAACGAATTCGGGAATCACGGCATAATGAAATTAAAACTTACGGGGCAGGTAAACATAAAGATAAAAAACACTGGCGATTTCTTGTTGATGAATTGATTGCACAGGCCGCTATCCAGGTGGATGGTGATCGGTATCCTGTGCTGAAACTGACTAAAAAGGGTCTCGGTGTACTTTATGGTAATGAACAGCTTACAGCATTAAAGAGAGAGGATATAAAAGCAAAGAAACAAGTCGTGAAGGGCGGTGTCTATGAAGAATATGACATATCACTTTTTGAAAAGCTGCGTGTTTTGCGGAAAAATTTTGCAGAGGAGCAGCAGGTTCCTCCCTATGTTATTTTTTCAGATAAGACCTTACATGAAATGTGCACGTATTATCCTGTGACATTATCCGATATGAGAAGAATCAGCGGCGTTGGCGATGCCAAACTCGAACGCTACGGAGAATATTTTATCCGTGAGATACAAAATTATCTTAACGATAATCCGAAAATTACAATCCCTGACAGGCAATCTATAGATCAGACTCCCACTTTGGCAAAGGTGGAAAGGAAGGATTTTAAGAAAAAAATAAGTGAAACAATTGAGAAAACCTATGAACTTTACAAGAAAGGATTGTCCTTGGAAGATATTGCCAGGATCAGGAATCTGGCGGTTTCAACCATTGCAGGACATCTTGAACGGCTGATTCAAGACGGCTATGATATTGACATAGACAGGTTTGTTGACCGGCTGAAAAGACAAAAAATCGAGGAACTGTTTTTGAAGTTCAAGCAGTGGAACCTGAGTCCTGTTATTGAACACTTCGGCGGGACGATAAGCTATGAAGAGGCTCGATTGGTAAGAGCATGTCTTATGCGAAAAAATTCAGAATATAATAGAATTCGCTATGCTATTAATTCTCAAAGATCATAAAAGTTGTTTAATATCTTTTACAGTTCACGTATTACTTTTTCCCAGATACAATACCCCTCTTTGGCAAAGAGGGGAGAGGGGAGATTTTATAAATAAAAAATGGAATCATTTGTCCTTAAAATCCCCCTCTATCCCCCTTTTCCAAAGGGGGATTTATTACAACCATTGGAACAGAGTTTGTTATGGATAAAAAGAAATCTGATGTTATTCAAAGAGTGCATGAGGTTTTCAAGAAAAAAGGATTAACCCTTTCTGTGGCTGAATCATGCACCGGTGGACTTATCAGCCACTACATCACAGCCTTCCCAGGCGCAAGTAACTTTTTTGAGGCAGGGGTAGTATCGTACTCTGCGAAGGCTAAAAAGAAGATTTTGGATGTTTCATCCGGCGTCATTTCAAAATATGGAGTGGTGAGCGAGAAAACTGCAAGGGAAATGGCTGAAAAGATAAGAACTCTTACCAGAACAGATTTCTCTCTTTCGACAACAGGCAATCTTGGGCCCGATGTGCTTGAAGGCAAAGAGAAAGGACTTATCCATATAGCAGTAAGTAGAAAAGGAAAGACATTTTCAAAGGAGTTGAGATTAAAAGGTGATAGAGAGGAAAACAAAGAAAAGGCATCTATAGAAGCTTTAAGGTTTCTTATTGAAACAGTAGAGGAATAAAAATTTGCAATTATTATTCTGTCTAAAGCCAAATATTTTGTCATTGAACCGAAAATAGGTCAGGCATCTTGCCTGACAACCGATGCAGGATGCCTCGGCTATTTTCATGTTCATTTGTGAGTCATTGGCTCATATCGATTCCTGCGGAAGCAGGAATCCATTTGTAAACTTACTGGATTCCCGTTTTCACGGGAATGACGACAAAAAATTTAAATAAAAATATCATATGACAGACAAAATACCTGATAATATCAAAGAGGAAATAGGGAAACTAGTTAAAGAACTGAACTACCATTGCTATCATTATTATGTCCTTGACTCACCTGTCATATCAGATGAAGAGTATGACCGGCTTTATTTTAAATTAAAGGAACTGGAAGAACGATACCATTACATCCTGCCTGATTCTCCTACTCAGCGAATCGGGGCTCCTCCTCTCGATAAATTTGAGAAGGTAAGACATACTGAACCAATGCTATCACTTGACAATGCATTCTCACATGAGGAAGTAAAAGAGTTTGATAACAGGTTAAAGAGGCTCCTCAGGTCTGAAAAGGAAATAGAATACACAGTTGAGCCGAAATATGACGGCCTTGCCATTGAGCTGACATATAGAAATGGACTTCTATTCAAGGCATCTACAAGAGGTGACGGTTATGAGGGGGAAGATGTTATTCAGAATATTCGAACCATAAAGTCGGTGCCTTTGAAGATAGAGGAAGTAAAAGTGCCCGAGGAGATTGATATTCGTGGTGAAGTCTATATGGATATCGAAGAGTTTGAGGCACTAAACAAGGAAAGAGAGAAGAAAGGTGAGTCACTCTTTGCCAACCCAAGAAACGCCGCTGCTGGCTCAGTAAGGCAGCTCGATTCTTCAATCACAGCAGCAAGGAAACTTCACCTTGCATGTTATGGAATCGGGTCGGTAAAAGGAACCGATTTTAAAAGCCAATGGGAGTTTATCAAATGGCTTGAAAAAGCAAGGTTTCCCATTCCTGCTATTGTAAAACTCATAAAAGGGATTGATAAAGTCATAGATGTCGTGAGCGAGATTGAAGAAAATCGCAAGACCTTTTCTTTCGAGACTGACGGTGCTGTAGTAAAGGTAAATGATTTTGGATTGCAGAAAAAATTAGGCATGAAGACACGGGAACCGCGTTGGGCTATTGCATATAAATTCGCTGCCCATCAGGGTACTACAAAGATAAAGGATATACAGGGGAGTGTCGGAAGAACTGGTGTAATAACTCCTTTTGCTATATTTGATCCTGTCAGGATCGGTGGAGTTACTGTTTCTCGTTCCACTCTCCACAACTGGGACGAGATGGAAAGAAAAGATATACGAATAGGAGATACGGTAATTGTTGAGAGAGCAGGAGATGTTATCCCTCATGTAATAGCTGTAATAAAAGAAAAAAGGACTGGAAAGGAAAGACGGTTTGCTATCCCTGAAAAATGTCCTGTGTGCGGCTCACGGGTGGTAAGAGAGGAAGGAGAAGTAGCTGTCAGGTGTATCGGCTTGAATTGTCCTGCACAGGTTCAGGAGAAGATTTTCCATTTTGCCTCTCGAGGTGCATTAGACATAGAAGGGCTTGGAGAAAAAAATGTTGAACTTTTTTATTCTCAGGGACTTGTGCATAATTTTGTGGATATATTCAAGCTTAAAAAGGAAGATCTGCTAAAACTTCCACGGTATGCAGAAAAATCTGCACAGAATCTCATAGATGCGATCGAAAAGAGTAAACATACAACACTTGCCAGATTCCTCTATGCACTCGGCATACTGCATGTCGGTGAATATGCTTCAAAAATCCTTGCGAAGAATTTTGAAAACCTTGAAGACCTTTACCATATTAGTCCTGAAAGGATTATGCAGATAAAGCAGATGGGTGAAAAGATTGCACACTCAATCTCTGACTTTTTTAATGATAAGAAAAATCTTGATTTACTCGATTCCCTTATAAAAGATTATAAACTGAAAATAACGAATCCTGACTTTAAAGAAAAAGAGAAAGGGGAAAGGCCGTTTGAAGGTCTGACCTTTGTTATAACCGGTACATTGCCGAGACCGAGGAACGAGATTGAGGAACTCATCGAAAGATTCGGCGGGCATGCTGCTTCCTCAGTTTCAAAAAGCACTGATTATGTCGTTGCCGGAGAAAATCCAGGCTCGAAACTTCAGAAGGCAAAATCTTTCGGCGTCAAAACTATTTCTTATGACGAGCTGTTAAAATTTATAGAGCGTCATAGGAATGCCTGATTTTTTTCTTGTATAGTCATAAAATTTGCTGTATATTTTACGACAATGAGCGAAAATATGCAGAAATATCGGTTTTTATCATCCTATCTGCCTGCCTCAAGCAAGAGAAGTCTGGTTTTGCTTACTCTTTTACTAAATTTCAGAGGTTGTCTGCCCTTCGTTCGGGCAGGTTGCTAAATTACTCAGAGCTCGCCCGTGATGCGGCTGTAAGTGTTGACACTGCACGCAGATATATGGAATATCTTAAGCTTTCTTATCAGGTCATGCTCCTACAGCCGTATTATAAAAATATTGTAAGTTCTGTAATTAAGACTCCGAAGCTCTACTGGATAGATATTGGACTCTTACGCAGGCTGAGCGGCCAAAAAGGAGAACCTTCAGGGGACATCTATGAGACAATGGTTGTTGATGAGATATACAAGTGGATTAAAACAGCACAGAGAAATGTGGAGATATTTTTCTACAGGACACGTTCCTGAATGGAACTAGACATTTTATTAAGTACTGAAAACGGCTTTATAGGAGTTGAGATAAAAAGCAGAAAGATGATTGTACCATCTGATTTTAGGCCGATGAAGGAAATGGCAGCAGCCTTAAAGGTAAAGTGGCTTGGTGGGCTTGTTATTTATCAGGGAGACGAGATAAAAAAGCTGTCCGGGCCCTGGATCTGGGCTGTGCCGTCAAGACGGTTGTTTATTTAAAAGCAAATAAATCTCCGAAACATTCAGAAAATGCTTTGCTGTGTATTAAGCATTAACAACTGCAAGATGAGGTTTGGCAATGCGAGGTTTTTTGAGTTCTACAATAACAACTTTCTTTCCTGCCTTTGTCATAGATTCTGCTAATTTCCGGTTTTCATTTAAAAGCTCCGGATCGTCCTTTGGGAAGATGACAAGCTCAGCATCAGGCGGGATTTTATCGAGAATATCCGGGTAGTCAAAGGCATATTTCATGAATGTATCGAGAAGATCAAGATTTTTTCTAACTGCCGTTTCCTTCTTCATCGTTTAACTCCTTTTCATAGGCTGTCCTATACCATCCCCACGTTATTTTTATTTGATCAGCCTGAATGGCGTTACATCTATCGTGTTTTCAAGGTAGGTCAATTCAACAGTTTCTTCTTTGAAATTTATATAGACATCTATTGTATTTTGTTCAAATTTTGAAGGATCAGCTACAACTCTTAAAGCTTCCTTTAATGGTATAAACAAGATTCCATCTCTTGGAACTATAAATACCCGTCTCCTTTTTCCAAAGAATCTTTGAATACGTCACGGAACGTAATCTGCCAATGCCAAGGATTTTCCCTGGGTTTGTGACTTCCGGGTCTGATAAATGCCATTTTTCCATTTATAATCGGTTCCTTGGCGTGCCATTTGTCAATTCTGTAGCCTTTCTTTTCTAATATTTTCTTCAGTTCATCTCTATGAATTTCTTGCTCTCCTAATTTTCCGAGGAGCTTAGTAATAAGATTTTTTTTCTTAAGAAAATAATCAAATTCTTCCGCGAGAGATTGGAAGATTGACTTCTGCTGAGGATTATGTTTTTGAGGTTCTCCTTGAGCAACAACCGAGTAGCGATTAGCCTTAAATAGAGAGATGAGATATAGTTCCAACGATCTTCTAATAACCGCATCATTGAAATCAGATTGAGTTGCTGACCTGCCATCATTGATAATAACAGCCCTCTGCCATCCTTTAATCTTATCTTCCGGCGAGGACATATGTGTCTTTATCCTGTTATTAATGTCCTTTGCCTCTCCTATATATACTTTCTTGCCAGTCGAACTAATTAAAATATAAACACCAGGATATTCGAGATTTCCCCACTCTTTTTTAAGAACTTCTAAAGCACGAAGCGTATTCGGAATATCCCATGAACGGAGATGCCCCTTTATTGTCCTTGCTCTGATTATGTCATCCCCATTTTTAGGGTCTTCATGGTATCCGAACTTATCTTCCATTATTCTCTCTTTCATTAGAAGTCTTTTTTAAAAGTAACTATTGTCTCCCTGAGTCTATAATTTCTTATCTGTCCCGAATGTCTATTTCTTGCCTTTTCAATTTTTTCAATTGACAAGCCAAGCTCAGTGCCGATTTTCGCTAATATCAAATCTGTTGGCACATAGACATCGGCAATCAGACTGTCACCGACAACTAATATAAACCTGCCACTTCGCCTGAGAGATTCTTTAACTATTTTCATGACCTTGTACATATCATCAAAATACTTATGGACTATATAAGGCATATCACCTCGTCTATAATTACCCCTTCTGTCTATATGCTTAGCGATATTTTCCTTTATATCTTCGATCCATTCATTTGTATATTTTGAATTGGCTTGCGAAAATTTCTTGATGAGCCCTTTTGAAACATTATCACAGACGACAAGGTTATCCTTTACTTTTTTTGCATCTTTTGAGCCATTTGTAAAGCCAAGCCAGCCCATTTCAATCTTATAGTTCATAATATAGTCAAGACCATTCATATATGGTGGAGAAGTAATAATAAGATTAAAAGTATGTTCATGTTTATGTGCCATTGCATTAGCAAGTAAAACATTACTTTCTACGCTGATGTTTTTTTTGTATTTGCTCTGAAGAATTATCAGGTCGTTGCAAATATCATCAATCTTCTGATTCATGAGTTTCCACGGAGCATCGTCAGCAACCTTTTTGTCTTTCCAGTAACCAAGGCATGGAGTTCTCTTGAGGTTGCTGCAGTCAATCAGTATTGATGCAAACGCAAGCAAAAGCATATTTTTTATCTTAATTTGCCTTTTTGTTTTTACTGGAATAGAGTCAATCCCACCTTTTAGAAATTCCAGATTGTTTAATACTCCTTTATTAAATTGATTTTCTGATTTAAGAAATGCAGGGGCGAGGGATTTTATATTTTTTGGAATAGTTAAAAATGTCTGCATTAATAATTTAGGATCAACGTCCCATGAATTAACTTTAGTGTCAGCAATAAATTGAATCAGAGGGTTTAATTCGGTTCCTATTGATATATAGCCATTTAGCTTACTTTGAGTAATTACTGTTCCACAACCGGCGAAAGGATCAAGTATTACTGGTGAGGCATAATCATTTTTGTATTGATCGAGTATTGATTGCACAAATGAAGCAGAAAATCCTTGAATATAAGGAGCCCACCGATGGACATGCTCACCGAAGTTTGATGTGAATTGTATAGGTTGACGTCGCTCGATAATTTCAATACCTAACTCTTTCAAGTAAGGCGTTGAGTCAATATCGCATGAGCCGCCGAATTTAGGGGAAGAAAGAATATTTTTTCTTCTAACGTCTGTAGTATTGCCTATTGCTGGAATTGTTAGTTGCATGAATTATTTATTTTTTTGAAAAGCAAATTTAGCATCGCCAGTACATTATTTATGATTTCTGTTTGAGCTTTTCTGTAGTCATGACTATTTTCTGGTAGTCGTTTTGCAATTAAACCGGAGAAAATATCTCCAACCTTTTGCATCTTATGCTTTGCTTCTTTGTTATCTCCATGCTCAATATCGTGCCCTAAGTAATTTCTAAGCTTTTTTATTTCCCATAAAGGACGGAGTTCATTATCTGTGAGGTAATCTCGCAATCTCAATTTATCATCCCCTGCTCCTTCATATAGCAAGATAAAAAGATAATCAATAAATTCGCCAAATGTTGATTCATTGAAAGCTATTAATTCTGGAATAGCTGTTAAAGCAGTCATTAATTTATTAGTTAGTTTAAAGATAGATTCTTTTCTTGATGCTCCACACTTTTGGTTACATTTAGTTATTAAATGACAGCAATCTATTGCAATTCTATGATAACTATAGCTGGGGAGATTATCTATGTTTTCTGTTTTCTGGAAGCCAGTTGGACTCTGTCGTGCCAATAACAAAATATCTTTCCTTTGAAAATAATAAAGATTGAAAGTTGGTATAGTCACTGATATATCAACCAAATCCTCTGCGTTTTCTTTAGATGTAAAAATATCTGATGCTGACAAAATAAGATTAGTACTTTCGACAGACTCTGATGCTGATAGTTCAATACTTCTATTTGTTGCATCGATTAGTAAGGAATCTTTAAGCTGTTTTTTTAATAGATTATCCGATTTCTCGATAAAACTGTGGAGTTCTATCGAAGGTCGTAATGCACTGGAATTCAGGTAGTCATTTAATTTTTGTGCATCACTTATTGCTGAAAAGTTAGCTCTAATCGCTTCAGTGGCTTTTGCAATAGAAGCAAAATATTCAGACCCCGCTTTATAGGCATTTAAAAAATCACTATTAACTTGTTTGACTTTAAGAGCAACTGCCTCAGCCATTGGCCGATAAGAAGCAACTACTTCCGAGTATTTACTCCAAGCTTGCCTTATTTTCTCTGCTGTCTGAAGTTCTTTCAAAAAGGATTCATGGGCGTGATTTATTGTTAACTTATTAATTATTTCAAAATCTCTGGTTGCCAACTCTCTCATTGTATTCTCCAACCTAAGTCTGTCTCTTAATGCTGATTCAATAGCAGAGGAAGCATTTAGCTTTATAAGGTATTCGGAAGCTTTCTTAATAGCGTCTTCGTAATTATATAAATATTTTTTCATTGTGGAAATGTGCATTCTACCTTTCCTTCCCTACTCCTTTAAAAGGCTCTTTATCGGCCTTTTGATCAATAAATAAATTAGTCTCTTTGTCTATTTTTGTCCAGCGCTTATTGTGAGGGTTATAAACCTGTGTGCGATTTTTAACTGCGCCATGCCTGTGATTGTCTCCGTACGGCGCATTCTTTGCCATAGCTAAACCTCTAATTTTGGAATTGTTGTTACAGCCACTCCTTGAACCTGAAAATTTTCAGTCAGGATAATCGGCTTATACTTTTTATTATTCGATCTTGGCATTAGAACAACACAATTTTTATTACGCTGAAACTCTTTCACGGTTGCCTCATCATCAATCAGCGCTACGACTATATCACCATTTTGTGCTGTTGACTGCTGGCGAACGAGTATTAAATCCCCATCATTGATGCCGGCTTTGTTCATGGAATCGCCTTTACCCCTAAGCAAGAAGTATTTAAACCCGGGCTTTGCAAGTGAGACAGATACAGGAATATATCCTTCAATGTTTTCCTGAGCTAAAATAGGCACGCCGCAGGTTACCATGCCAATTAGAGGAATATCGACAGTGCGCGCATGAACTGAATCTCCATCAATATCTTTAATTAACTGCAACTCTCCATTTGAGCGCTTTCTCAAAATACCTTTTTGGATTAATTCTTCAATAATTAAAGCAGCCGATCTCGGGGATTTATATCCAAGTGCTGTCATCAGCTCTCGCACAGACGGTGTTTTGCCTTTATGCATAAGCCAATTTCGTATGTATCGGACTGCATCTGCTTGTTTTTGACTGAGCTGTGTCCTCATAATTATACATAGTGTATTATAGTGTATTAACAAAGTCAAGAGAAAAAATTAGCAGCCAGCTGCGAATTCCGGGGCAAATCGAACACTCATTCCGGAGCAAATCGAACACCTGTTCCAGTGGAAATCGAACACTCATTCCGGGGCAAATCGAACACCTGTTCCAGTGGAAATCGAACACTGATTCCGGAACAATGGCGAACACTTTTTGGGTGATCCCGGAATAGGTGTTCGGCATCGAGCGGAACGGAATCATTAAATCCGCCTGGCGAAATAACCATAGCTGAAGCTGGATATAATCCATAGGAATAAGTCATTGTTTCTCCTAAAACTTTGAACAGGAGGAGCGATGGCAAACAGGAGTATATCCATGCGGATGGCAAGAGAGATATTAAGACTGTATTTTGGATTGCACCTTAAGAAACGACAAATAGGCCGGGCCTGTGGTGTAGCGCCAAGCACGGTAGTTGATTATGTCCAAATGGCTGAAGAGGCGGGCATTTCCTGGCCACTTCCGGAAAACCTTGATGATGCAGCGCTTGAAGAGATACTCAAAGAACAGAAGGGAAGTCCAATACCTGTGCGTCGCCCGCTTCCCGACATGGAAGATATCCATGTTGAGCTTCGAAAAAAGGGCGTCACCATGCAACTACTCTGGCTTGAGTATAAGGAAAAGTTCCTAGGGGGGTATCAATATTCGCAGTTTTGTGAGTACTATAACCGTTGGGCCAAGACCTTAGAGGTCAGTCTGAGGCAGGAGCACCGTGCAGGCGAGAAGATGTTTATCGACTTTGCCGGCAAGACTGTGCCAATCATTGACCCTTCCACAGGAGAGATTACCGAGGCTGAAATATTTGTAGCAGTACTGGGGGCGAGCAATTATACTTATGCAGAAGCACTGCCTTCACAAAGCCTTCCTTTCTGGATCAGGGCACATATTCATGCTTTCGAATATTTTCAGGGAATTAGTGAGATATTGGTCCCGGATAATCTCAAGTCAGGAGTAACCAAGTCCTGCCGTTATGAGCCTGATCTGAACCCCGTTTATCTGAGTCTCGCACAGCATTACGGCACCGCCATTATCCCTGCGCGTCCAGGAAAACCAAAAGATAAGGCCAAGGTTGAGGCCGGGGTATTATTGGTCACTCGGTGGATTATTGCGGCATTGCGGCATCATACTTTCTTCAGCATAGAGGAGCTTAACGAGAGAATTAGAGAACTCCTGGAACGTCTGAATACAAGAAAGTTCAAGAAACTTAACAGCAGCCGCAGAGAGCTTTTTGAGAGCCTGGAGAGACCGTCGTTGAAGCCACTTCCTGAGCAACGGTACCGATACATTGATTTCAAGCGGCCGACCGTAAATATCGACTATCACGTTGATGTTGATGGGCACTTCTACAGTGTCCCGTACCAGCTTAATGGCAAGAAGGTGGAGGTCTTTCTCAGCGCCGATACCGTGGAGATATTCCATAGCAGCAGGCGCATAGTGACACATCAACGGAGCTATCAGAAGGGCAAGTACACCACCCTCACCGAGCATATGCCGAAATCTCATCAGAAGCACCTGGAGTGGACCCCGTCGAGGATTATCAATTGGGCGGAGCAGATCGGCCCTGCAACCGGGGAACTTATAGAGACTATTCTTTCGACGAGACCTCATCCTCAGCAGGGATTCAGATCATGCCTCGGTATTCTGAGGCTCGGTAAAGAATACTCTCAACAGAGGCTTGAAGCTGCCTCTATAAGGGCAGT
>JBFLZS010000016.1:0-52550 GCA_040756135.1 Nitrospirota bacterium | reverse complement strand
TCTTAACTGCCGTGCTTGGATTATATTTTGCCTTACTCGACTTAAATGTTCCCTTGATTTTTTGTTTATCATGTATGCTATGATAACATATACATACAAGAAATGCAAGGAAAATAATTCTGAAAATAAAAAGTGCAATAATTACTTTCGGATAAATTACAGGGTGGGCAAATTATTCAAAAGTTGTAATGCCTTTTGAAGAAATCCTAACTGGCCTAAATTTAGTGTCTGGATTGCAGATTAGAAAGTTATTGTTTATAGGGGTTTAGATAAGTAATATCAGACCAACACCCCCGTATGGTGGAACAACTGGACTTCAGGGATCTGATCGTACAGCAGTATATACTGAAGACAATCTCGGAGGTCTTCGACCGGATGTTTGAAGAGGGCTCGCTCGGGTTCAGGAAAGGCATATCACGGCAGAAGTCGGTAGGCATGGTGCAGACTGCCATTTCAGAGGGTTATCAATACGTCATCGAATCCGATATCGAGGACTTTTTTCCGTCTGTAGACCTCAATATTCTTGAACGACTCCTTAACTCATGTATCCCGCAGAACGACACCTGTCTGAAAAGTCTTATACAAAAATCGGTCAGGAACGGTTATGTCCTGAAAGGGAAATACTATGAAAGGACAAAGGGTCTGGCGCAGGGGAGCCCTAATTCCCCCATCCTCGCAAACCTCTATCTCGACTCCTTTGACGAACAGATCAAACAGTGGGATGTGAAGATGATACGGTATGCGGATGATTTTATCATCATGGCAAAGACAAAGGAAGAGGCTGAAAACGTCCTGTCGAGAACGGAAACGTTCCTTTCGGATCTGGGGCTGAAGATAAAGAAGGAAAAGACCTCAATCAGGCATATCAAAGACGGTTTTCAGTTTTTAGGGATGAGGTTTGAACGCTCCGAGGTCAGGGTTGAGCCTGAAGAAGAGATCAAACGTTTGAAGAAGCCGCTATATATAACAGAGCCATATCTCTTCCTCTCATTGAACGGCGATGCGGTGGATATTAAAAAAGACAGGATTGTCATCGAGACCATCCCTTTCAGAAGGATAAGCGAGATTATGGTGATGGAGAAGACCGTTTTTTCCACAGCATTCGTGAGCAAGTGCACAGAAAACAACATACCCTTCACCATTGCCCTGAATACAGGATATTATGTAACTACAATAAAGCCGGACTCAAAGAGGTATTATGATATCTCTTTCGAGCAGGGAAGGAGGTATAATTCCCTTACTGATACGGAGATATTATCCATCGCCAAGGAATTCGCAGCAGGCAAGATAAACAACTATATCTCTTTCTTTAAACAGAAATATGTAAAGGATCAGAACCTCTTCATCGGCGAACTCGAAAGGGTAGTAAAATATATCAATCAGGCAGGGGACCTGAACGAGGTTCGGGGTTACGAGGGTTCTACGGCAAAGAAGATTTACCAGAGGCTGAACGATCATATTGACGATACCTCTTTCCATATAGTGAAGAGGGACAGAAAGAACCCTGACTGCATCAATTCACTTCTGAACTTCGGGTATTATCTCCTCTTTTCACGCATCAACGCCACGGTTAGGGCAGCAGGACTGAACCCCTATCTCGGGTTTCTGCATAACCCTGAAGACAACTATGAATCCTTTGTCTGCGACATTGAAAAACTCTTCAGGTCGAGGATAGACCGGCTTGTCATCCGTTTGATCAATTTGAAGGCGATCACAAAAGAGGACTTCACTGAAACTGAGAGAGGGTTTTATTTAAAGAAAGAGGCTGTAAAAAGCTTTCTTAACCAGTATGAGGCTGAGATGGAGAGAAAGAATACAAAGAACACGCTCTCACTCAAGGAGAGCATATATGTGCAGACCGCCATTTTCAAAAACTATTTCCTTGAAAACAAGCCACTGACTTTTTATGTGTGGAACGTATGAAGAGTATTAAAATAATAAAATCCCTCCTATCCTCCCTTTGCCAAAGGGAGGAAATTCCCCTCTTTGGAAAAGGGGGCAGGGGAGATTTTCAGATGAATATATTTTCAATCGAGAGTCCTTTTATATGAGCGGCGTATCCGATTATGCAGTAGTATATGATATTACGTCAGATGCTGAAAGGACGAGAGTGGACAAGACCCTGAAGTCCTTCGGGTTCAGGGTGCAGAAGAGCGTGTTTGAATGCAGACTGAACAAAAAGGGGAAAGAGGATCTGATTCAGAAGCTCGAAAATCTGAACATCGAAACCGTTCAAAACCCCTGTTGATAACCCGCCGGAAGTCGGAAAAGTGGAGGAGGTTCTGAATTTTTTTCATATTTGCTCTTTGAAAACAATATGTTATAATGTAAGAGTCTGAAAGGACATTCTTATCGGTAGGAACTGAAACAATATCTTAACACCAGAAACCACAAAAGTGAGTAGGTCTGAAAGGACATTCTTATCGGTAGTGTAGTGTCTCTTAAACAAGTGGTGTTATCAAAAAGACTATAAAGTTCCAATATTGGCGACACTTTGTCATTCCGGCTTGATAATCATATAAAAGGCTGCTGAAGAACAGCGTGGATATAATATCATCCAAGAGGAGGCACCTTCAAGAGCTGCAAATAGTACAATTGCAGCAAAACTAAAACGGAGTGCAAAGTGAAACTATATGCAGGAGTGGATTTACATTCGAACAATAATTATCTTGGGATCATTGATCAGAAAGACAAGAGAGTGTACAAGAAGAAACTGCCTAACGCATTATCTGAGGTATTGAAGGAATTGGAACCGTACCGCAAGGAGCTGGAAGGGGTAGCGGTGGAATCGACATTCAACTGGTATTGGCTTGTAGATGGACTCATGGAAAATGGTTACAAGGTACATTTAGCAAATCCCTGTGCTATCAAGCAGTATGACGGATTGAAGCATTCAGATGACACGAAAGAATCGTTTCATCTTGCTCATTTGTTGAAGTTGGGAATATTGCCTGAGGGCTACATTTATCCGAAAGAGGAAAGGCCGGTAAGGGATCTTCTGAGGAAGAGGTTATTACTTGTCAGACACAAGACAGCGTATATATTGAGTTTTCAGAATCTTGTAAGCCGGACCCTTGGCACAAAGATGAATGGCGATGAGGTAGAAAAACTCAAGGAAGAAGGAGTAGAGAAGATATTTGGGGAAAAAAATATTGTATTAGCGGGGAAAGCGAATATAGCAGCGATGCGATTTTTATTGGAGAAGATAAAGGAGATAGAAAAGGCGGTTTTACAAGTTGCAAAACTCAAAGGTGAGTATAAAAAATTACTGACGGTGCCTGGGATAGGGAAGATATTGGCATTAACGATCATGTATGAGACAGGAGAGATCAAGAGATTTCCTGAGGTTGGCAACTATGCATCGTATTGTCGCTGCGTGGGAAGCACGAGGTTTTCAAACGGCAAACAAAAGGGGACGGGCAACAGGAAGAATGGGAATAAATATTTATCATGGGCATATGTGGAAGCGGCTAACTTTGCGATCTGGTCCTACCCTTATATCAAGAAGTATTATCAGAAGAAGATGTCAAAAACGAATAAAATAGTTGCGATAAAGACGGTTGCACATAAACTGGCGAGGGCAAGTTATTACGTAATGAAAGATCAGGAGGTATTTGTCCCCAAGAAGGCATTTGGATAAAAGATGGTTACGGTAGTGAACCATATTCCGGACTGGAAATAAGCCACAGGCTTGATTGGAAGACTGCCGTATCCTTAATATATATAAGCCATACAGATATGTTTGGCTTGCTGTTTCGCCCATGCCATGAGCCACAACGGATTGGACATAGAGCCACAGGGTTTGATAACAAACCATATGGACATGGCATGGGACCGAAGATTTTCTGGGGCATAAAGATATGCCAGGGGTGTATAAGAATTTGTCTTACAGGGGCTTCGAGACTGAAGTAGGTCTCTACGCCCCTTGAGACAGGAGATTCTTATAAGTCTTGATCCTGATGGGTGTCTGGTGCGGAATAGATAACGATATTCTGTAACCTACAAAAGAGAAATAACGGGTGCGAAAGAGCATTCATGCACAACTGTATGGAGAGTAAAAAGGAAGTATTTTTTATTATATTTTCCGATTAGGATCGTTTGTCTCTTGACAAAGGGCCTTTTAATGGGTGGGTGTCCGGAATCTTTCTGGTCCTCTCAGAAGGATTCCCGACACGCTTCGCTTGCGGGAATGACATCCCTTTTGATCTGTTCATAACACCAGTCGTTTGTGAGACACTACAGTAGGAACTGAAACGATATCCAGCATCGAGTATCTTGTTTTCATCCAGTATGTCTGAAAGGACATTCTTATCGGTAGGAACTGAAACTTAATAATGAGCGAAAGTTTAAGGTATAATTGTCTATGACGGATATGGAAGATAAAATATTATCTGAAGAACAGAGGAAGATACTCAAACAGTGTCTGTGGGATATGAATCTCACGCCAGAGGAGTTTCTTGCGATTATTGAAGGCAAAAGCGCTCGTAAATGGCCTGAAAGGGCTTTCTGCGTTGCAAGGCTGCTGGAGAGCGTGAACTGGTTTGATATTGTAAAAATCGTCGAACCTCGGGAAATATGCAGTTTATGGGCCGAAGCAAGACGCTTTGTAAGATTTAACTCTATAAAAGAAGGGATGGATTTTGCCTGCAAAATATTACAATAAAGTGCTATATCCCCTTCAAGATAGAGTATTTCCTTCATTTGAGGGCTCTCCTTTTTATCTCACTGGAGGAACTGCACTTTCGAGAGGTTATTACAAACACAGGTATTCCGATGATCTGGATTATTTTGTAAATGACCATCCCGATTTCCTTAGAATTTCCGAAAGGCAAATTGAAAGAATAGGTGCGATCTTCACAGATATGAAAATTGCCCTGAGGGATATCAATTTTTGCAGGATATTTGTTGCAGAAGAAAAGCTGAAAATAGAATTGATAAATGATGTGCCTTCACATATTGGCACATTAGTCAATCATGCTGTTTTGGGTGTTATGGACTCTAAAGAAAATATCCTTGCGAATAAGGTAACTGCAATAGTTGACAGGACTCTGCCTAAGGATTAAGGATATTGTTGATATCTTTTTTCTCCTGAAGGATGGACTCAGTATAAAGAAGGCTTTAACAGATGCTGAAAGCAAAGCTGCCGGTATATCCCCTCTCCTTATTGTAAAGATTTTTCATGAATTCGATTATGAGATTGTGGATAATGAAATTAAATGGGTAACTCCTGTTTCAGGTGAAACAATCAAACAATATATGAGAAATTTGTCAATAGCTATTATTGAAGGAAAAATATAAATTTTTCGGGGCGATTTAAAATTGCTTGGCAGGTCTGATTTAAACATGATTGAAAGTATCATGGAATAAGGAAGCTGATTTAAAGAAGCACTCCCTTCCCTCCGATGGCATCGTCTGTCGTAATTCACGGGATATTCAAAGAATCGAGTATGCTGAAAACTGCTTTTACTGCCTTTGAATCTTCAGGGAGCTGAAAGATCGGTTTTCCCTGAAGATCAAGATTAAATATTGAATCATCATGAGGAATAATGCCTGCAACCATAAGACCATAGTCCTCTGCAAGATTTCTCAATTCATCACCTTCACCACCTGAGATCCTGTTTATTATTACCACCCTTTTATCTATCTCAAGTTGAAGCTCATCAACGAGACTGTTAATCCTTTTTGCTGTCTGTATGCCTCTTATAGATGGATCACTAATTATAAGAAGTAAATTTACCTTGCTGGTTGTCCTCCTGCTGAGGTGTTCCATGCCAGCCTCATTATCTATAACAACATATGGATATGTATCGGAGAGTTTGTCTGTATATTTTCTTATAATATGGTTTGCAGCGCAGTAACATCCCTGGCCTTCGGGTCTTCCCATTACTATCAAATCAAATCCATTCGATTCTATAATTGATTGCTGTACCTGATAGTCGAAGATCTGCTCCATAGACATGCCCCCTGGTCTCTCTAACCCACTTCTTATCGCATGGAGGGACTCTTCTCTTAATTTACCTATCGTTGCATGGACATCTACTCCGAGTACCTCATTAAGACAGATGTTGGAATCTGCATCTACAGCAAGCAGAGACATTTTCTTTCTCTCGATAATATAACGTATAGTAAGACCTGCAATAGTCGTCTTGCCTGTACCACCTTTGCCTGCTAATGCGATTATGAATGCCATAAAATATTATACATCAAGCGTCAGTTGAATTTTTTCACATAATAATAGAAAATATAAATAAAGTTTTCATTTATGGATTTATCTTAACACTACAGCGGATTTTTCGAGTTTAATTCCCCCTTAGTAAAGGGGGATTAAGGGGGTTATGCCTTTTCAGCCTTTTACAACCCCCTCCGCCCCCTTTTTTAAGGGGGAATTTCAGACATATAATGCATTGTCTGAAAAGTGCCGCTGTAGTATTAATAATTTTAAATTTGAGGTTATAACATGGCCCATTTTCTTAGATTTTCAATAAGGTATTTGTTATCTGCCCCGTTTAGAAATAAGAAATTTCTAAGGGGGTCTGCTGTTATAATCATTCTATTTGTATCAATCATAAACCTGCCTTTAGGTCTTGGCGAAACTAAAAGTAGAATACCCAAATATGTTGGTTCCGATGCTTGCAAGGATTGTCATGAGAAGGAATATAACAGCTTTATGAAATATGCAAAAAAGAGCAGATCATTTGAAAGTATAGAAAGGGTAAGAAAGGGCTTGACTGAAGAGGAGATCAAAGGGTGCTATTTTTGCCATACTACCGGATATGGCAAACCAAGCGGTTTTATAAGTCCCGAAAAAACACCTTACCTTAAAAATGCAGGTTGTGAGGTATGCCATGGTCCTGGGGAGTTTCATGTAAAGACAGGGAGTTCTAAGGACACAAAGAGGCGATTGACCAAAGAAGACTGTGAGGTCTGCCACATCGAAGAAAGGGTAAAGGCATTCAGGTATAAGCCCATGATTCATGGAGGCGCACATTAAGAATGTGAAGTCAGAAGATAAAATGTTTGGTTTTATAAAAAAGTCACTGGGTAATAAGATTATGGCTGCTGTAGTAATCTCTATAATCCTGGTTATGGCAGTAGAAATCTATGTGCGAATATACTTCGGGGCTAAAGACAGGATAGTGCTAATGATTGAGGGAGGGAAGGAACTGGCTAACTCGACCTATGCTGGCATAAAATATCCTATGTCGCGGGGAGATGCTGAGGCTATTAAAAATGAATTATTAGAAACAAGAAAAAGGATGAAAGGTGTTGAAGTATTTATCTCTGATTGCGATCAGGAGATAATCTATTCCACACATGCGGAAAAGATAAAGACAAAGGTAGCAGATAATATTCACAATAAAGCCGCCCTACAGAACTTAACAGAGATATTAAAGACAGGTATTGAAACACCGATGTCATTTGAGGATGAGGTTTTCGGCAGAAGATACCTTGTCATCTTCCAGCCTATCCTGAATCAGGGGGAGTGTCATCACTGCCATGGCCGTTCCAGAAAGGTTCTGGGGAGCATGATAACAAGGATGGATGCTGAGCAGGCATATGCGACTGTTGCTGCTCAACGAAACCGAACTCTGGTATTAGCTGCATTCGGCATATCCCTCATAATTACCTTAATCTATCTATTGGTTAACAAATTAGTAAGGCGGCCTGTAGAGAATTTAGCCGAGAAGGCAAAAAGATTTGCTGAAGGAGACATGTCTGCCTCTGTGGATGTAAAGACGAAAGACGAGATCGGGATTCTTGGTAACACATTCAACTATATGGTCGAAAGTGTTTCCTATGCCAGTAAAACATTAGAACAGGAAATAACAAGAAAGACTACTTTATTAAATGAAAGGAACCGACTTATAACACTGTTAGAGAGGGCCAACAGAGAGCTCAGGGAACTGGATAAACTAAAATCTACATTCTTAGCCAACATGTCTCATGAACTCCGTACGCCAATGAATGCTATTATTGGATATTCAGATCTATTATTAGACAAGGTTGATGGCCCTGTTAATGAAGAACAGGAAAAGAGCTTGAAAAAAATAACGGCTAATGCCAGACATCTCTTGCAATTGATAAATGACGTCCTTGATATTTCCAAGATAGAGTCTGGGAGGATAGAAATAGAGCCAAAGGAACTCGACCTGAGATCGTTAATTGAGTCTCTTATTCCCACCTTTGAGCCTCTGATAAAACAAAAGGGACTTACACTTACTATTAATCTTGATGAGAGTTTGCCCCCGGTTTATGGTGATTATGATAAGGCCAAACAGATTTTTATAAACCTATTATCAAATGCCGTTAAATTCACCCATCAGGGTAGGATAACCATAAGTGCCAAACCCTCTGAAAGGGGTATTAAACCGGGAGAGTTACCTCTATTTGCAGAGGTCTGCGTGGAAGACACAGGAATAGGAATAAAGGAGGAGGATATTAGCAGGATCTTTGACAAGTTTGTTCAGGTGGACCTTACTACCGTCCGTCAGTATGAAGGTACTGGCCTCGGTCTCAGCATCGCCAGAGGATTGGTAGCATTGCATAAGGGTATGATCTGGGTAACGAGTAAATATGGCGAGGGCAGTAAATTCTATTTTACCCTTCCATTGAAGAAAGAGATACTCGAAATGCCTGCTGAGCCTGTAGTTGAACAAAGAATGGCTGAAGCACTGGCCGAATATTTTGGAAAGCCGGTCGAGAACTTTTTAAAGGAGCCACAATATGCGGGTAAACCGATAAGATGCTGGGAATATGTACATTGTGGACAGACCAGCTGTCCTGCGTATGGGAGTAAAGAACCCCGATGCTGGCTAATCCTCGGGACTCATTGTGCTGGCATGAAAATAGCTGCCTATCCAGAAAAGGTGGATTTCTGTAAGGGGTGCGAGCTTATAGAAAATCTCTTACTCAGGCCAGAAGAGGAATATGAGCCTCTGGAAGTAGAGGAGGGAGTTGCTAAAAAGACTGTATTAGCTATCGATGACAATCCAGAAGCTATTGATATTATAAGGAAATTTTTAGAAGATGAATACAGGGTAGTTGGTTTTTTAAGCGGTGAAGGGGTGATAGATAAGGTAAAAGAAATAAAACCAATGGCTATTACCTTAGATATCATGATGCCTAAAAAGGATGGATGGCAGGTATTACGGGAGTTAAAACAGACACCAGAGACTCAGGATATTCCTGTTATGGTGCTTTCAATCATAGATAATAAAAGATTGGGTTTCACCCTGGGTGCGGCAGAATATATAGTAAAGCCGGTAGAAAGGCAGGTTCTGTTAAGAAAATTAAGAAATCTAGAAAAGACGACCGTGATAAAAAAGGTATTAGTGGTGGATAATGAGCCAGATACAGAATCGATTGGCAATGTCCTGAAGGAAGCAGGGTATCAGATAACAATAGCTAATAATAGTAAGGATGCCATCAAAGCTGTCAAGGATTTTATGCCTGACCTGATCGTCTTAAATCTGATGATGCCCGAGGTTAGCGGTTTCGACGTGATTGAGTATCTTAAGACAGAGGAAGGGGTCAAGGGTATCCCTCTTATCGTGATTACTCACAAGGATTTGACAGAAAAAGAGATAGATGAAATGAACGGCAGGATACAGGGGATATTAAACAAAGGAGTGCTTGCTAAGGAAGATCTTTTAAAAGAGCTTAAGAGCACCATTAGTAAGGCAGGTAAAATGCAATGAATAAATTGGGGGGAAGATGGAAGGGAAGAAAGAGGGTTTGCCCAAAAAAATACTGGTAGTTGATGATAATCAGGATAGTCGAGAGCTAGTAGTCAAGATACTTAAGAAGATGGGTTATCAAATGATTGAGGCTTTTGATGGAGAAGATGCATTAGAAAAGGCAATCGCTGAAAACCCTGACCTTATCCTGATGGATATCTCGATTCCTAAGATGGATGGCTATGAGGTTACGAGAAGATTGAAGAGTCAGGTAAGTTTTAAGGATACCCCTATAATCGCCTTAACTGCCCATGCAATGAAGGGAGACAGAGAAAAGGCCATGGAGGCTGGTTGCGAAGGATATATATCGAAGCCCATTGATATTCATGAACTACCAAACCAGATAAAACCCTATCTTAAAGACAAGTAAGTAATCCCCCCTACCCCCCTTTACTAAAGGGGGGTAGGGGGGATTTGAATCAATAATGTATTTATAATATCGCTCATTATAAAAAGTAGGAAAAGGAGATAAAAGTAGTTCGGGTGGAGAAGAAAAATAAGATATTGATTGTAGATGATAATGTTGATGCAGTAGAACTTTTGGAAAAAAGGCTTCGCTCTGAAGGATACAACACTGCAGAGGCATACGATGGTGAAGAAGGTCTTAAAAGGGTTGTTGAATACAACCCTGATTTGATTATACTTGATGTCATGATGCCAAAATTAGACGGCTATGAAGTGTGCAAAAGACTTAAAATGGATGAAAATACCAGATATATTCCTGTGCTCATGCTCACTGCAAAAAGCGATGTTGAGAGCAAGGTAAAAGGTCTGGATATCGGAGCTGATGACTATTTACCGAAGCCGTTTGACTACAAAGAACTCTCTGCAAGGGTCAGGTCATTGCTTACTATCAAGGCAGCACATGAAAAATTGGTGGAAGAGGAAAAAACTGGAGCATTGGAACTGATGATGGATCAGGTTGCACATGAGATAAGAAATCCCCTTACCTCAATAGGAGGTTTTGCGCGCAAGGTCTATGCAGGGCTCATAGAAGATGACCCTAATAAAAAGTATATGGAAATGATTATCCATAATGTAGCAGTACTGGAGAGCATGATAAGACAGCTTATTGAGCTAAAAACTATGGCTATAAGTTCTAAAGAACCCACAAATATCAATGATGTAATCATGGAAGCCCTTAAAATATTTGAACAGGAGTTTGGACAGAAAGCTATAAATATTGAGACGGAATTAAAAGATAATCTCCCACCGATAATTGCTGATAAAAATTTACTTAGAAGGGCATTATGTAATCTTATCAAAAATTCTATCGAGGCCATGGTTGAAGAGACCAGGGTTTTGAAGATTGTTAGCAGGCTTAGCGAAGATCATGTGGAGATACAATTATCAGATACAGGGAAGGGTATCTCTAAGGATAAACTCAGAAATATCTTTGACCCATTTGTTACCTCAAAGGTATATGGACCAGGACTCGGGCTTACCTTTACACTTAAGATAATCCAGGATCACAACGGAACTATCTCTGTGGAGAGCGAACCTGGAAAAGGGACTACTTTTGTTATAAATTTTCCTGTGAAGAAACCCTGAGGCTCAATTTTTTATCACCTTCAGGGTTCTTAATCTCGCAATTTCTTCCTGGTAACCGTAAATATGTGCTCCAGCACTATAGGCATAAATAGGTCCGTTCTTGAGGTGAGTTTCAGAAGCAACAAACTGTTTTAATAGTTCTATCCCGCCGAGGTTTGTAGGGAATCCTGCCCAGAGGTCCCATGACCTGAAGTAAGCGCTCACCGTCAGTACTAACTCGTTGTCTGTAGGTATAACCTTAAAATCCAGCAACCTCAGGCATGGCGGATCAAGCTTCCCGTCCTTGCCGTAGCAGACATCAAGGTCAATAGGTGTTGCTATTTCGATAACAGCCTGATTTGTGAGGGGGGTCTTCCTGAGTATGTCTATGAGGCGTTCAAGTTGTGTCCCACCGTTGGGCATACTGTAGTGTATCCTGCTTGCATACTTGTAGGTCTCATTCTCGGCCAATTCAGGATCCATGAGATAATTGACAAAATAATCCTCAATATACTCCTTCGTAGTGGGAGCAGGTATGCCTGAGTTAGGTGGCATGGTTGGTATCATATCGTAGTAGGGATGCTCGATATACACTGCTATGCCTGGATATTGTAAGCGATACTGCTCGTTCTCAAATGACCCTTTTTGTATCTTCTGTGCATAGGCATTATCAAATAGATTGTAGATCAGCTGGAACCATGCATCAGATATAGTTTTAGCCATTAGGAAATAAGGGATCATAATCTTTCTCCTTTATTATTTAGATAATTTTATAGTTTATCATTTAAATCGAATGTATTAAAAGATAAAAGGTTCTTCTTTTATGCAATGAGAAATTCTTTACAAAATTAATCTAAAACTGTAACATTAAATACATTAAAGATTCGGTGATAGGGAGGTGATAAAAAGGACAAAATGTTTTCTTTACTATTTTTAGATTAGGAGGTGAAAAAACATGAAAGTTAGCCAGATTATGACTAAAGAGGTGCATATTATTGAACCTACTCAGACCTTGAAGGAATGTGCTGAAGTAATGAACAAAAAGCGTGCGAATGGCCTGGTTGTTGTAGACGATGGAAAGGTTGTAGGGGTAATCACAAAGGCAGATATTTTCAAAGCAATACTGCCGCGCTATCCTGATATTGTTGAGGATGAGAGGCATATGACCGATCTCGAATATATTGAGGAGCGTGCTCATAAGCTTTATGAGGTGAAAGTAAAGGAGATAATGGGAACGCCTCCCATCACAGTAAGCAGTGATGCGCCTGTTGTAAGGGCTGGTTCACAGATGATACTCCGCAGGGTAAAACAGCTTCCTGTTTTGGATAAAAACAAGCTGGCGGGCATTATTACCCTGACTGATATCATTACATATCTTTTAAAGAAGATTAAATAGACTGAGGGATAAGACCTTTTAGTTAAAGGGGTAGGGATCGGCTTTAGCATTTATACAATTTGACTAATGTCGAACCTACCCCATTTTTTGCCCTCTGCACACATTCATTTTAATTTTTTGTGTTAAACTTATTAAGGATTTCATAATACTACAGCGGCACTTTTCAGACAATGCATTATATGTCTGAAATTCCTCCTTAAAAAAGGGGGTGGAGGGGGTTGTAAAAGGCTGAAAAAGGCATAACCCCCTTAATCCCCCTTTACTAAGGGGAATTAAACTTGAAAAATCCGCTGTAGTGATAAGAGGATTAATATTATTATAATAAAATCCCTCCCAACCTCCCTTTGCCAAAGGGAGGAATAATCCCCTCTTGAGAGGGGTGTAGGGGTGTGTAATGCCCCTCTTTGACAAAGAGGGGCAAGGGGAGATTTTCCGATAAATGTCTATTCAATTATGAAAACCTTTGTAAGTGTATAGAGTTGCCGAAGGGTTGTTTATCATGAACAAAAGGATTCAAAAAGTATTAATTCCAAATCGCGGGGTAACTGCTGTAAGGATTATGCATACCTGCAGGGATAGAAAGATCCCGACTACTGCTGTTTATAGCACTCCTGACCGCCTTGCACATCACGTGTTTATGGCAGATTCAGCGGTGCATATCGGTGAAGCCCCCCCGATTGAGTCTTATCTTAATATGGAAAAGATGATTAATGCGGCCATCCAGAGCAAATCAGACGCAATACATCCGGGCTGGGGTTTCCTTGCAGAAAATGCTAAATTTGCAAGAATGGTAATAGATGCAGGACTTATATGGATCGGACCGCCCCCTGAGGTTATACATGCTGTAGGAGATAAAATACATGCAAAAAGACTTGCTCAGAAGGCTAATGTCCCTACCATTCCCGGCATTATTGATGTTACAGATATTGATCAAATCAAACAGTGGATGAAAGATGAAGGGGTAGATTTCCCTATTATGGTAAAAGCGGTCGCAGGTGGTGGCGGGAAAGGAATGGTAAAGGTTGAGAGTAAAAAGGAATTGTCTCAAGCCTTTGCTCAAGCACGCTCAGAGGCAATGAAGTCTTTTGGTGACGAAAGGGTATTAGTAGAAAAATACATAGAGCGTGGCAGGCACATCGAGGTACAGGTAGTTGCTGATGACTATGGCAATGTGGTCCATCTTTTCGAAAGAGAGTGCACCATTCAAAGGCGTAATCAAAAGATAATCGAAGAAGCACCATCGCCCACCCTCAATCATGACCTCCGCCATGAGATATGCTATACAGCAACCCGCCTGATGAGAGAGATAGGTTACAAATCAGCAGGGACAGTGGAGTTCCTTTTCGACTCACCCGCAAAGAAATTCTATTTTCTTGAGGTAAATACACGTTTGCAGGTAGAACACGGCATTACAGAGCTTATAACAGGTCTGGATATAGTCGGCATAATGATTGATATTGCAATGGGCAAAAAATTGCCTTTCAAGCAGTCTAATATACTCCCAAACAGATGGTCTCTGGAAGTTCGACTTAATGCAGAAGATCCAAAGAATTTCAGCCCTTCCTTTGGAACAATTACCCGTCTTCAGGTACCACAAGGACCCGGGGTAAGGGTAGCATCAGGTGTCTATGAAGGTGCTGACATACCGCCATATTATGATTCTCTTTTCATGTTACTAATGACCGCAGGTGCAGACAGAGAAGATGCCATAAGGGTTATGGATCGTGCCCTCAGCAGGAACCTCCGTGTTGAGGGGGTGAAAACCTTGGCACCATTGCTTTTAAGCATAATCAGACACCCTGCATTTATAGCAGGAGAGTTTTCTACGCGTTTCTTAGAAGAACACATGGATGAGCTTATATCAATGTTTAAGGAAAAGAACAGCGAAGACGAGGTACTAAAGATTGCAAGATATGTTGCTGAAATATCAGCACTTGGACCACAGAAATGGATGTGAGATTGGATCTGAACACAGAAGATAAGATTTTTGTAAGACCGGGTATGACCCCCAAGGAGATGGTTAAGGCTGTCCGCTCACTAAAGGGCATCTGTTTGACCTCGACAGGAATGCGTGATGCAGGACAATCTGATTACAAGAATCGCCATCGTATATATGACCTTGCAACCCTTGCGCCATACTATAACAAAATGGGGCTGTTCAGCGCCGAATGTCACGGTGGTGCAAGATGGCATGTTGGAATAATGAACAGGAGAGAAAGCCCTTTTGAAGAAATTAATATCCTGAGAGAACTTATGCCAGATGTCCTATTGCAGACACTTATACGAGAGACAAATCTTTGGGGATACAGACCCTATCCAAGAAATGTTATTGAATATGTTGTTGCGAGAGCAGATATAGATGTATGGAGATGTTTCTCTTTTCTAAATGATATAAGGAATATGCATGCAGTTGCAGAAGTTGTGATGAAAAGGGGCAGGCTCTTTGAGCCGTCCATATCATTTACAGTAGCAGATTGGACAACAGACGACTATTATCTCAGCGTTGTTCGCGAAATTGTAGATCTCTGTGCAGGTACTGACGAGATAATCCTCTGCATAAAAGATATGGCAGGAGTAGGTAGCATTAAGCGAATTAGCAACCTCATAGATGTTATTAAACAGAAATATCCTGAGATAATCATCCAGTATCATCGTCATATAACAGACGGGCTTGCATTGCCTGCGATTTTAGCTGCTGCAAAAGCCGGGGCAAAGATTTTTGATGTAGAGGAAGATTCCTTAGTGCGCTTTTATGGTCAGCCTCCTATATTAGGTGTTCATGCATATCTGGAAGAATCTGGTATACCTGTTAATATCAATAGAGAAGAGGCAGAAGCAGCGGTTCAGCGAGTGCGCGAGTGGATAGGTTACTATGAGTGGGCTGAATCACCTTTTAAAGGATATGACCATACAGTAACTCTTCACAAGATGCCGGGAGGTGCATTCCCCAGTTCATTTGAGCAGGCATATAAAGGAGGATTTCTTCATTTTATGCCTGCCATATTAAAGGTAATGTCTTTATATAACAAAATTATTCACTACTTCGATGTTACTCCCGGCTCACAGATTACATGGGTCACCTGCAGCGGAATTGTCAATAAATATGCAAAGAAAAGGGGAGAATCGGGCGTCAGACACCTCATCAAACTTCTTACAAAATTTATTGAAGAAAAAGTACTTGATTTTGAATCTATGGATAAGGACGAACAGGAAGAATTACTTGACTTTTTTAGAAATGCCCCTGGAGATTTCAAAAGTCTCATTCTCGGCAGTTATGGGAAACTTCCCATGGGCTGGCCTCCGGATTGGGTGTATAAAAGTGCATTTGGTGAGGATTGGGAGGTTAAGATCAGGGAACGTAAGGAACTTTCCCCATTGGATTCATTAGAGGACGATGACCTCGAAAAGCTCAGAAAAGACCTGTCTGATAATATTGGCAGAAAGCCGACAGAGGAGGAATTTATCCTCTATCTTATGCACCCCAAGGATGCTTTGGAGATGATTGAGTTCAGGGAAAAATATGGAGAAGCACCACTCGTTCTACCAACAGATGTATGGAGAGAAGGACTGAAAAACTACGGTGATAAGGTTGAGTTCGAGCTCTGGGGGAAACCGTATTGTATTGAGCTTGTATCAATAGGAGACGAACATGAAGGATTAATACACGTAGTTATGAGGGTTAATAACAAGACAAGGGTTTATACTGTAGAGACTCCGAGGGCCAAAAAGGCGGAGATAAGGATTGCAAAAGCACCGGGTGAAATAGGGGCTCTAATAACCGGTAATATCTGGAGGATTGGTAATCCCGAAAGAGGCACACTTAAGGTTGGTGATATTGTCCATAAGGGGGAGGAGATTGCAAATCTTGAGGCAATGAAGATGGAAAATGCGATTATTGCGCCGTTTGATGGTCAGATAGTCGAGGTCTGCGTTAAACTTTTCGATTCAGTCGTTGAAGGGCAACTTCTGTTTGTGATTGAAAAAATGTAAGTCTAATTAATGTCTGTGTATAAACTGCTGTTCAGATAATCCGTCATTCCCCGACTTGATCGGGGAATCCAGTATTTTCAATATGTTCTGGATTATCCGGTCAAGCCGGATAATGACAAAATACGACTTTATACACAGATACTAATTAAAATGATTCAAATAATTTCATAACAGCCTTATTCCAGCCCTCTGGCCCGATACCTTCTGCCTTGATGAGATTTAGAACATTTATTTTTGAGTCATAACCCCCATCATGTCTCTTTACAATTATTGGATAATCAACTTCTTTAAGCATTTCTATGTCATTGGGACTATCACCGATTGCAATGGTTACAACCTCTCCAAATTTCTTTTTATATAACTTTATTAAAATGGATACAGCTTTTCCCTTATCACTATTACCAAGAATATGGAAGAATCTTCCCTGGGTGCAATTGAATCCCTTTGCCTTAATAGCATCAAATAGTAGGGGCAATTCATGAATTGCCCCTGCAAATATAAATGGTTCATCAAAATCCCTTTCTTTCGCCATCTCTGCCTCACCGATGCTCATATTTGCTATTTCTGCGATCTCCTTTGCTGACATGTCTCCAAAGCCTTTGACTTTAAAGCCTTCTGAATGCAATTGGGTTAACGCCTTTCTTAAGTCAGAATATTTTGCTCCCAGTTTAATAACATGGTAATTATTCTCCTCTGAAAATCCCCCCACCCCCCCCTTTGCTAAAGGGGGGGTGGGGGGATTATATGAATCTTGAACTTTGAACTTGAAATGGCTCTTTGGAACAAATATTCCTCCTCCATTCTCAGATATGAATGGATGATGATTGTCAAGTCTTTTCCTGTAATGCTCAATCTCTTTCCTTGTTTTGCTTGAACAGATAATAAGGGGAATATTTTTTTCTTTGAGCAATTGAAGTGTGGGTAGTGCTGCTTCAAAAGAATAGGTTGAATAATCTAAAAGTGTTCCATCAAGGTCAGTAAAAATAATTAGTTTCTTCATTCTATAATTGCTATCTGCATATCCATAACATTTGTCCCTGTAGGACCCGTAATGAATAGTTCGTCGGTTTTTTTGAAGAAATTATAAGAATCGTTATCTTTCAAATATTCATCGGGATTAAGTCCGATAGCCCTTGCTTTCTTAACTGTTTCTCCATTCACAATCGCACCTGCTGCATCAGTTGGTCCGTCTGTACCATCAGTTCCTGCTGAAAGGAGTGTGATTCCATCGATGCCTTCAATTTCTATTGCAAACGATAGTGCCAGTTCCATATTTCTTCCGCCAAGACCATTGCCTCTTACAGTAACAGTTGTTTCTCCCCCACTAATCAGACACATTGACCCTTTGAACTCTTGAACTCTTGAACCCTTGAACCCTTTCGCCTTTTTTGCAAGCCATTTCCCAATTTCTTTAGCTTCGCCTGTAACTTCAGAGGAAATTATCTCTACATCAAATCCAAACATTTTTGCCTTTTCTTTAGCAGACATAAGGGCTATCCTGTTACTTCCAATAATTATATTTTCAACCCTTTCAAAAATTTTATTTCCTTCTTTTGGTGTTTCAGGAATCAGGCCCTTTGTCCCACTACAAAGGACATCCAAAATACTATGAGGACAGATGTCCATCAAACCGTATTTTTCTAAAACCTTTAACGCCTCGTTATATATTGTTATGTCAGGAGATGTAGGCCCGGATGCGATAACATCAAGCCTGTCACCGATGACATCAGAAAGAATTAGAGAGATTATCCATGCAGGATAGGCAAGTTCCGCAAGTCTTCCACCTTTAACTCTCGAGATATGTTTCCTGACTGTATTTAGTTCTTGAATATTTGCTCCTGCTTTAAGAAGCAGCTCTGTAATCTTCTGTTTATCACTCAGAGTAATGCCTTCATAGGGAGAGACAAGTAGGGCAGAACCACCACCTGAGATAAGGCAGACGATAAGCGTATACACATCTGCGTCTTTCAGGAGTCTTAAGATTTCCTCTGTCCCTCTAAGACCGTTCTCATCAGGTACAGGATGGCCTGCTTCGTAGACAGTCATTTTTGAAAGGTTGCAGAGAGAATCGCAATGTCCGTATTTTGTGATCACAACCCCATTAGCAATCAGAGCCATAAAATTATCTTCAACTGCTTTTGTCATAAGGCACGCTGCCTTACCAAAACCTGTAACAAGGAGTCTATTGTAATTGCCACTGTGATAGGCAGAGTTGATTCGATCTATATAAATTTTTACTGACTCATAAGGATCAGCCGCTCTTAATGCGGTATCAAATATTTCAGAGACTAATTTTTTATATTTCATGTTATAATTATAAAAAAGCTATTCAGTTTTTGCTTAAATTGTACTAATCATCATGTTCTGAAAATAGGCTCATCGTGGAATCGAGTGGGTAAAAAGTAATAGATAAGAGATCGCAACATGGCTTGGAACAAGGGGAAAAGCGAGTTGTATAAGGGTAAAAATCTGGCAGGATTACTCTACTCTCCGTCATTCTCCGGCTTGACCGGAGAATCCAGGTCTTGATGGGAAGGAGTTCTCTATAAATATAAATATGCTTGTGAGCAGGCGAATTCATATAACAAATAAATCTCTGGATTCCCCGATCGAGTCGGGGAATGACATATTTGGTTGTTGGAATTACCCACTCAATTACGCGAAGACCCTGAAAATAATTGATATGATTTACAGGATAAAGGAATATTCTATTTTAAAAGTTTTATTCCTTATTTATTTTTTCTTCTTTGCAATATCTCCACTTTCTTACAGCCGTGCCGAGGAACAATTAAATGAGCCGACCTTAGGTCAAACAGAGGCTTATTCAAAAAACTACGGGCTGCTTTTTTTAGAACTTCTACGTTCAAAAATAACTCAAAAGGAGAATCAAGAAGAAGATTCTTCTCCTGTCCGGTTTTTACTTCTTAAAAAACGTGCAATTTTACCATCAAATAGCTTAATAAATGCATTAACACCCATAAAAGACTACGCCTTGAAATCGAGTCATATCGTTTTATCTGAAATTTTTTTTATCACCTTAATCGCTCAAAATAGTGAACCAGAGTCTTTTAAAGGCTTTCATTTCTCATATTCGGGTCTTTCTCCACCTTCCTACTAATTAAATAATTTCTATAATCAAGTAGCCCTTACCAATATTTTTTTATAATACCTTTAGCTGGAAAGTGCAGGCTGAAACAAGCCTGTTCTGAAGAGATTCTGAATCAAGTTCAGAATAACTCTTTCAGGGTTCAGCATGACAACAACAAAATGTTATTCCGAACTTGTTTCGGAATCTCAAACAATGTAAAGTCATTAAATGTGTTCATATTAATACTACAGCGAACTTTTCAATAAAATACCTGAAATCATCTCCTTCAGATGTCACTCCGGGCTTGATTGGAATCTATAACGTATTGAAAACACTGGATTCCCGACTAAAGATTTCGGGGATGACGAAAAGATTCGCTGTAGTATTAATTTTGAAAAGATTTTTGGAGTGGAAATAAAACAAGAATTCATTTATAGGAGGGATTATGAAAGCTAAAGATTTAATGATACCTCTTCTGGAATATTTAACTCCTGAGAACACCCTCAAAGAGGCTGTACATCTCCTGAGGATCGCTATGAGAGGTGAAGAAAAAATAGGGGTTAAGGCTCTTCCAGTGCTTGATGAGACAGGGAAATTGTTAGGAATTCTCTCTATAGGAGATATATTAAAAGCAGTATATCCTGGTTATATGTATCTGATGAATTTGGGAGATTTTACATGGGATGGCATGGTTGAGGCACTTGCAAAAAAAATGTCCGGGAAAAAAGTAAAAGAATTAATGACGCGCAAAGTTATTACGGTTAAAGAAGATTCACCACTAATGGAATGTATAGACCATATGTTAAAAAACAATGTAAAAAGGGTTCCTGTTTTAAATAAAGAAAATAAGGTAGTCGGTATGCTTTATGAAAGAGATGTTTTTTATTCCATTACAAAGGCAATGCTTAATGAAAATAATCCCCTCGAATCCCCCCATACCCGCACTTTTGAAAAGGGTGGCCAAGGGGGATTATCAGGGGGGTGAGGGGGGATTTGAAAATACAGGGGGTGCTGAATGATACATGAAACAGTCACTACTTCACAGCCATTTGTGATGGATACCGCATTCTGGACAGCGACGGCAATATTCATAATAGCATACGCCGTAATTGTCTTTGAAAAAGTACATAAGACAGTTATTGCTGTATTTGCGGCTGGATTAATGCTCATTTTAAAAATCCTTGAACAGCATGAAGCATTCCACGTGGAGGAACTCGGGGTTGACTGGAATGTAATCTTTCTTCTTATTTTTATGATGGTGATAGTAAACCTGATGAGACCTACGGGAATATTCGAGTATATTGCGATTAAAAGTGCAAAGTGGGGAAAAGGTGAACCTTTCAGAATAATGGCTATTTTTGCTGTTGTCACAGCAGTTCTTAGTGCTTTACTTGATAACGTCACATCTGTGCTTTTAATAACTCCTGTTACAATACTCATAGCAGATGCGCTGGAGGTTGATCCGATACCGTATCTCATTTCATGTGCCCTTGCATCAAATATTGGTGGCACTGCAACACTTATCGGAGATCCACCGAACATTATGATAGCTTCAAAGGCGCAACTTAACTTTATGGATTTTATTTATCATTTAACACCGATTGTGGTCGTAATGATGATTTTCTATATTTTAACCATTAAGCTCATATGGGGCAGGAAACTGAAGACACGTGAGGAACTGAAAAATAGGATAATAGCAATGGAAGAGCATGAGGCAATCAAAGACCCCATAATGTTGAAAAAGTCACTTTTTGTCCTTGCTCTTGTTTTAACAGGATTCGTTTTTCATGGAGTTTTGCATCTCCAGCCAGCTACCATTGCACTCTTTGGCGCAGGACTTTTACTCCTGCTTTCTAAAACCCACGAGCCTCATCACATTCTTGCTGAGGTTGAATGGCCAACCATATTCTTTTTCATGGGGCTTTTTATTATAGTTGGAGGTGTAGTAAAGGTCGGTCTGATAAAGTGGATGTCTATCCAGGTACTTGATTTAACTCAGGGCAATATGTTTGCAACATCAATGGTGGTAATATGGTTTTCGGCCTTTGCCTCGGCGATAGTAGATAACATTCCTTATGTTGCTACAATGAACCCCCTGGTAATAGATATGGCAACTCAGTTATGGCCTAACCTTTCAGGTATTCAGTTGTTACACCATCCTGACCTTATGCCACTCTGGTGGTCATTGGCATTGGGTGCCTGTCTTGGTGGAAATGGCTCTGCTGTTGGAGCATCTGAAAAGGCAGGGAACAGAATATCATTTTTAAAATTTATGGCATATGGAATGCCTATCATGATAATGACTGTATTTATCTCAACTATATATGTATGGTTTAGGTATTATATTTTAAAGATATAACAAATAATGAAGAACCCTGCGGCAAGACTGCAGGGTATCTAAATATTTTTTGTAACCATACTGTATGTTGTCATTCCTGCGGAAGCAGGAATCCAGTGTTTATTACTGGATTCCCACTTTTGTGGGAATGACATAGGAAATCTTGTAGCAAGACTACAGAGAATACCGAGTTAAAGCTTTATAAGATAGGAGGTGTACAATGTCAGATTTTTATCAGACAGGTGTCGTCGCAACCCTTCACAGACTTGGAAAGGTTAACCTCGAAAAGATCGAAGCGGAATTAACATGGTATTCCCAGGAGAGGCCAATCGCCCTTGTGCTGCCTTCTCTGTATAGCGAACTTGAAGGAGATGCCTTGAAGGGTATTGTGAGGGAATTAAAAGAGCTAAAGTATATAAAAGAAATTGTGATAACCCTTGGCCCTGCATCAGAGAAAGAATTCAAACTTGCAAAAGAGTTTTTTTTTCTACCGCAAAAGATGAGAATAATCTGGAATACGGGACCAAGGATAGATGCAATTTACAGGGCAATTGAGGAGGCGGAACTCCCTATAGGCGAACCCGGGAAGGGAAGATCTGTATGGTTATCTTATGGTTATATTCTTTCATGCCAGTGTTTTCATGCTGTCGCTCTTCATGACTGTGATATTCTCACATATAGCAGGGATCTTCTTGCAAGATTGTGTTATCCGGTTACTAATCCAAATCTTGATTATGACTTTTGTAAAGGGTTTTATAGCAGGGTGACGGACAAGATGCATGGAAGGGTAATGAGGCTCCTTGTGACGCCACTTATCAGGACGTTCCAAACAATTATCGGATATCATCCTCTGCTTGTTTTTTTTGATAGCTTCAGATACCCGCTGGCCGGCGAATTTTCTATGGACCTCAACCTTGCAAGGGTCAACAGGATTCCAGGTGATTGGGGATTGGAAATCGGGGTTCTTGCAGAAGTTTATAGAAATACTGCTGCAAGAAGAGTCTGTCAGGTTGATATAGCAGAAAACTATGAGCATAAGCATCAGGAACTATCACCTGAGGATGCAACAAAGGGTCTTCATAAAATGTGCGTTGATATATGCAAAACACTTTTCAGGACACTTGCCTCAGAAGGGATAGTCTTTTCAGAAGGATTTTTTAAAACACTCTTTGCAACATATGTGAGAACTGCCCAGGATATGCTCAAGAGGTATGAGGACGACGCTGCAATCAATGGTCTTGTATTTGACAGACACGAAGAAAGCCTTGCTGTTGAAACATTTACTAGCGCAATCAAAAAGGCCGCTGAAATTATCACCGAAGATCCGCTTGGCGTCCCTCTCATTGCAAGCTGGGACAGGGTAACATCAGCAATTCCGGATATACTTAATATAATAAAGGAAGCAGTGGAAGAGGATAATAAGTAACTCACTCAGAAAATTTTATGCAAAGGAGGAAAGAAAATGGACTTTTGGGAAAAGGTAAAAAAAGATTTACAAAAAGAGATTAAAGCAGGAATCGCCTTTATTAAAGAAGGGGCTGCTACCATGAAGAAAAAGACAGAGGAACTCACCGAAGAAGGGAAAAGACAGTATAAGATATTCGAACTCAAGATAAAGGTTCAAAAAGAGATAGCGGAGCTTGGAGGAAAGGTCTATGACCTGAGTTCAAAAATCAAGAATCCCATGCTCGACAAAAAGGTGAAGGCAATTGTTGCACGAGTCAAAAGACTTGAGGCCCAGATTTTAAAACTCGAGGGAAAGAAAGTGGCAACAGGGAAGGCAGCCACAAAACGTATCACAAAATCGAGAAGCAAATAATATCTGAAACAGACGGGGGAATACTATGAAAACCAGGGTGTGGATAATCTTTTCAATAATATTAATCGTCGCCATAATAGGGGCATGTTACTTTGGTTTACCAATCCTTATAGAGAAAGAAACCACCGGTCTAAGAACCGATATTAAAGATTTGAATCAAAGGCTTCAGAAAATAGAGGAAGAAGCAAAATCTGCCCCGTTGAAACCAGATGCAGATGTCCAGAAGGTCATCAAGACTGTAAATGCTATTTATCATAAGGTGAACTCCCTTGAGTCATCGTTTAATAAAGGCATATCTGTAACGAATGAGACAATAAAAAACCAGAAGGCAACAATTGAAGAAGCACTGAAAAGACAGGCTGAATCCCTTGATAAGATTAATAAGGAGACAAAAGCTACAACACATATGATTATGTTCGATGCTGCAATGGCAAACATCAGGGGACATATTTTAAAGGCACGGGTAGAAATTGCAGCTAAAAATGTGGGTACTGCAAAGAATGAGCTTGACCTCATACATGAAGCATTTGAAAAGGCAAAAACATCAGCCTCTGATGAAAACAAGAAAGTTATAGAGGAACTCCAATCAACTCTTAAAAAGGCAAGAACAGAAATTGATACTGATTTACCAGCGGCAATCAATAAAATTGATCTTCTATGGCACGAAATGGGCAAATTATTGAGAAAGGCATGATACGAGACCCTGAAAACAAGTTCAGGGTGACAAATAATGATTTGTGCAAGGTTCTACTCCTTATGAAAAATTTGAATATTATAACGTTTGCGTTCTATTGAGAAGAAATAAATTTGAAAACTATAAGGAGAAAAGATGAGGAAGATACTTATAGCAACTATTTTTCTATTAGCAGCTTTTTTCATAATAAGAAGCAATTTTAATATCGTTCATGAACCAGAAATAGTTGAATCTTCAAAATCGAAAGAATATCGCGAAATAGTAGGAAATATTAAGAAAGGAGAGACCCTTTTTGATATATTTAAAAAATACAAGCTTGATTTAAGGGAATTATTCAAATTAAAAGAGGCATCTGCAGATATTCATAAATTAAGGAAATTATCGCCTGGCCAGCTTTATAAAATAAAAATTGATGATAATGACCAGATAAATTCATTCGTTTACTGGATAGATGATGATACCATTTTAAACATTACCCGCACCGAATCAGGTTTTAGCGCTGAAAAGGTACCTGTAAACTATGAAAAAAGGGTGCAATATATTGGAGGTGGAATAAAGGATAACCTCATCTCATCAATTGGACAAGGAAGGGAAAACCTGATGTTGGCACTCCAGCTTTCAGACATATTTGCATGGGATATAGATTTTACAACAGACCTCAGGAATGGTGATACGTTTAAGATTGCTGCTGAAGGTTTTTATCTAAATGGTGAATTCAAAAAGTATGGTGATATACTTTCTGCAGAGTTCATAAATAATGGCGAGACCTATCGGGCATACAGATTTGAACATAATGGAAGGGCTGACTATTATGATGATGAAGGGAAATCGCTGAGGAAGGCATTTCTTAAAGCTCCCTTAAGTTTCAGACGTATAAGCTCAGGCTTTTCTAAAAGCCGGTTTCATCCAATATTAAAGATTTACAGGCCACATCACGGACTTGACTATGCCGCACCTGCAGGAACGCCTGTTTCTACTGTAGGAGACGGGAAAGTTATGTTTGCTGGATATAAAGGACAGTATGGCAGACTTGTAATAATAAAACATCCAAATGGCTACAAAACATATTATGGTCATTTATCAAAAATCAAAAAAGGAATGAAAAGCGGAGTTAAAGTAGAGCAAGGTCAGGTTATCGGTTATGTGGGTGCAACAGGGCTTGCAACAGGACCGCATCTCCATTACGAGATAAGGGTTAATAATAAACCTGTTAATCCATTTGCAGTAAAATTACCGCGAGGAAACTCTATCCCAAAAACACTATTGGCTGAGTTTATTAAAATGAGGGATAAAATGACACAAAGGTTCGCCTCTATACTGATACCGGCATCAACACATTTGGAAGAAAATAAGAAAGAAGGCCGATGGAAGATTTAATTAAGAAGTTCAATGAAAGGGGAATCAAGATACCATTTCCTCAAAGAGATATACATATATATGGAAAGGAGGGAATTAATGACCTTTAAATTTGGACATTTATTATTACCTCTCGTTATCTTTATTATTTCAATTACTATCCTTCTTACGGTTAGAGGTCTGTCATTCAAGATTCTTCATAGATGGGCAAAGAAGACTGAATCGAAGTTAGATGACATAATAATCAAGGCATTTAAAACGCCATCTATTTACTGGTGCATTGCTATCGGGCTATATATCGGAGTTGCAATCTCAGGGCTTCCAGAGAGATATGTATTTTATTTCAGCAAGACCATTCATGTAATTGTAATACTTTCTATCACTGTTGCCACAGCAAACCTGTCAGGCAAAATATTTAAAAATTACATACAAAAATTAGATTTACCCATTCCAACAACAGGTCTTGCTTATGGATTATTAAAGGGGACAATACTTATCATAGGACTGTTGATTATCCTTAGCACCCTTGGTGTCTCGATAACACCTCTTATTACTGCTTTAGGTGTTGGGGGTCTCGCTGTTGCCCTTGCACTTCAGGACACGCTGGCAAACTTGTTTGCTGGAATTCATGTCCTCATGGAAAAATCTATCAGGGTCGGGGACTTTGTAAAACTGGAGACAGGCCAGGAAGGCTATGTAGAGGATATAACATGGAGGACAACGAGGATAAGGATGCTACCCAATAACATAGTTGTGATTCCCAACAGCAAGCTCGCCCAAAGTGTTATAACAAACTATTATCTACCTGAGAAAAGGATGTCTCTGTTAATTCCCATAGGTGTGAGTTACTCTTCTGATCCTGAAAAGGTAGAAAAAATACTTGTTGAAGAAGCTAAGAAGGCCGCAGGCGAGGTTCCTGGATTGCTCAAAGAACCTGAGCCTTTTGTGCGGTTCATTCCAGGATACGGCGATAGCTCTCTTGATTTCACTCTCATATGTCAGGTTAAAGAATTTGTTGATCAATATCTTGCACAGCATGAATTAAGAAAAAGAATATTTAAGAGATTCAAGGATGAAGGTATAGAGATACCATTCCCACATAGAACAATTTATCTCAGAGAGGAGAAGGAATGGCAGAAATAATCGAGCCCTTTGAGTTTAAGCAATGTATAAGTATTCTTAAATCTACAGGCAAGAAGGCAAAAGACCTTCATGAACTAAGGGATGGTATTAAGGTAATAAGCGATGATTGTATTTTTCATCACACCTATCAATATTTTTTAAAAGGGCATATTCTTGAATACACCAATGACTTTGCCCACTGGGCAGGAGAGAGTCTTGAAGAAAGGGCGCTATCAGAACACCTCTCAAATATAGATCCCTATGATTTCAAAAATGTTAATGATTTAAGAAGTGAAGTGGTGAATGTAATAGGTAACTATCTCGAAAAATTTCCTGAGCCAAGAGAGGCAATGCCCGGCGATGAATTTTGTTTTAATGAGACAGTAACATTAATATTCCCTGTGGGAATCAGGGCCAGGAATCTTGCAGAGTTTCTTACCGCCATAAAATATGTTGATGAGGGCTCTATATACTATCATTTCTATGAGGCAAGGATACGCCTTGGTGGCGGAATAGATGACTTTTCAAAGTGGATTGAAGATGCCTTTGGAAAAAAGGAACTCTCAGAAATGTTGAAAGCTATAGACCCGTTCATGCACGACCTGGAAGGAGTAAGGGGACACATAGTGGAGGCAGTTGAAGAAGAGGTCAGGAAGGATATGGAGGTTATAGATAGATGTTTAATCAGTATGTAGGGGTATCTCCTAAAAGTGATTTATTGCTTCTGCAGATGCTTGCTGCAAAACTGAAAGGGAGGCCGTTTCTTCACATAAATTCCACCCGTGCAGGTGGAGGAGTGGCTGAGATATTGCAGAGGATGATTCCAATACTCAAAGAACTCGGCATTGATGCAAGATGGGAGGTTATAGAAGGAGATTCAAGATTTTTTGACATAACAAAAAAGATTCATAATGCCCTTCAGGGAAATATAGAAGAAATTACAGAGGATATGTGGCAGTATCACTTTGAAATCAACAGGGAAAATGCAAAAAAGATCGAACTCGAGGCAGACGCTATTTTAATACACGACCCCCAGCCAGCCCCTCTTATTGAATTTAGAAAAACAGGGTTGTGGATATGGCGATGTCACATTGATCTATCAAATCCTCAAAGAGAGGTATGGGATCATCTTGGTCAGTATTGCGAAAAGTATGATGCTGCTATTTTCTCTGTGGCAAAATTTGCAAGGGCAATGGCTATAGATGAATTTGTAGTCACCCCATCCATAGACCCTATCAGTGAAAAAAATAAGGATTTAACAGAGGAAGAGATAAATGAGACATTGAGCAAATTCCAGATACCTACAGACAGACCAATAATACTTCAGGTCTCGAGATTCGACAGATTTAAAGACCCAATAGGAGTGATAAAGGCGTATAGAATTGTTAAAAAATATAATGATTGTATCCTTATCCTCGCAGGAAGTCCTGCCACGGATGATCCAGAAGGAGAAATAGTCTTAAACGAAGTGAGGGAATATGCAGCCAATAACCCTGATATATTCATTCTTTTATTACCACCCTTCAGTGATAAGGATATAAATGCTTTGCAGCATATAGCTACGGTTATTCTCCAGAAATCTATTAGGGAGGGTTTTGGTCTTACAGTTTCTGAGTCAATGTGGAAGGGAAAGCCGGTAATAGGTGGTGCTGTTGGAGGTATCCCATTGCAGATAGTACATGGTGTTACAGGTTTTCTTGTACACTCAGTAGAGGGTGCTGCGTTCAGGGTAAGACAACTTCTCAATAATCCAGATATGGCGAAAAAGATGGGCGAAGGTGCCAGAGAACACGTAAGAAGAAATTTTCTCATTACACGGCAGATACGGGATTATCTATCAATATGGCTTGCCATGGAAAATAAGGGCAAAAGTATACTGGAACTCTGAGAAAATTATGGAATTTTTTCTTCAATGAAAAAGAAAATATTAAAAGAAGAATCGGTTCTCTTCATCAGTATTTTCAAATGGCTTATCATTGCAATCTTTATCGGGATTATTGTCGGTATCTCAACAACGGTTTTCCTGAAAGCCCTCGATGTAAGTTCAAGATATGCAGGTAGTTTAAAATATTATTTTCTCCTTCTTCCCCTTGCCTTATTTGTCAGCAGTCTCATGGTAAAATATTTTGCACCTGAAGCTTCAGGGCACGGAACGGAAAAGGTGATTGAAGCAGTCCACAAACGTTCAGGTAAAATCAACCCTCTTGTTGTTCCGGTGAAACTTGTTGCTACTGTCATTACAATAGCCCTGGGAGGGTCTGTCGGAAAGGAGGGCCCCTGTGCGCAGATAGGTGCAGGGCTTGCTTCATCATTTTCTGATCTGGTCCGGTTCAATGAAAAAGACCGGAAAAAACTTGTCATATGTGGGATCAGCGCCGGCTTTGCCACAGTGTTCGGCACACCTATTGCAGGAGCAATATTTGGTGTTGAGGTGTTATTTATAGGCAGCCTCATGTATGATGTTCTCCTCCCTTCTTTTGTAGCAGGAATAGTGGGATACCAGGTATCATCTTCACTGGGGATAATGTATTTCTATGAGCCTCTTAATTTTGTTCCAAGCTTCAGCAGTCAGTTTTTCATCAAGGTTTGTTTAAGTGGAGTTTTTTTCGGCATATGTTCACTTCTCTTTATAGAAATGTTGAATTTCTTTGAATATATAAGCAAGAAAATCAAAATATGGATCCCTTTAAAGGGAATCTTAGGTGGGGCTTTCCTAATTATCCTTGCGCTGATTTTCTCCACAAGATATTTAGGTTTAGGGTTAGAGACAATCAAGGACTCTTTGGAAGGAGAACATCTTACCCCTATAGCTTTTATATTAAAAATGCTCTTTACTTCTATTACCCTGAATTTCGGCGGAAGCGGTGGCATAGTCACGCCGATATTTTTTGTCGGTTCAACGGCAGGCAATGCTTTTGGACATTTACCGGGCTTCGATCCGGCAATTTTTTCTGCCATAGGCATGGTAAGCCTCCTTGCCGGTGCCGCAAATACTCCTATTTCTGCAAGCATAATGGCTGTAGAACTTTTTGGTGCTCAGGTTGCGCCCTATGCAGCGGTAGCATCTATCATCAGTTTTCTCATGACAGGACACAGGAGTGTTTATCCGAGTCAGGTGCTTGCTACGAAAAAGTCTGCCTCCATTACGGTAACTACCGGAGGCGAGATAAAGGATATCCCTGATATAGATATTGAGGTGAGGGAAAGAAGCATAACAGGCGGAATTATCAAAGGGTATAAAAAAGCCAGAAAAGAGCTAAAAAAACCTGTCATGAGAAAAAGAAAAAAATTTCAAGAAGATAACGAAAACAGTATGAAGTAATATAGTTTTATTCAACTATGATACTGTGAAGATCGAAACAGATCAATTTTCATAAGCTCCGGGTTCATTTACTATCATATGAAACATTGCAAACAGCAGGAAGCCTTAAGAATTTAATTGCGTGTAAATCTCTATTCAAATATCAACGAGGTAAAATTATTGGAGATGAACAACATCAGTTCTATGTCATAACCCTTGAAGGCAAAAGTATGTGGAGGGAACCCTGAATGAAAATCGGGTCTAATTATATAGGAGAAGGTAGATGTGAGTTTGTCGTTTGGGCTCCATTTTTGAATAAAGTAGATCTGAAGATAGTATCAACAGAGAAAAAGATATTTTCTCTGACAAGGGATGGAAAAGGCTATTGGGAGGCAGTGGTGGAAGGAGTTTTTCCCGGAAATTTATATTTTTATTCCCTTGATGGAAAAAGAGATAGGCCCGATCCCGCATCGCGTTTTCAACCAGAAGGAGTGCATGGTCCTTCGGAAATAATAGACCACACTGTATTCAACTGGGAAGACAGTACATTTAAGGGAATAGCGCTTTCTGAAATGATAATATATGAAATCCATATAGGAACTTTTACACCTGAAGGAACCTTTGATGCTATCATCCCCAGGCTTGACGAACTTGTTAATATTGGTATAAATGCTATCGAGATAATGCCCGTTGCCCAATTTCCAGGCGAAAGGAATTGGGGATATGATGGCACGTATCCATTTGCCGTTCAAAATTCCTATGGAGGTCCCGACGGACTCAATCGTCTTGTGAATGAATGCCATAAAAAGGGTATAGCAATTATACTTGATGTGGTTTACAATCACCTTGGACCTGAAGGGAATTATCTCTGGGACTTTGGACCATATTTTACTGATAAATATAAAACTCCATGGGGTAACGCTATAAATTTTGATGATGTATACAGCAACGAGGTAAGAAACTTTTTCATAGAGAATGCTCTGCACTGGTTTAAGAATTATCATATAGATGCTCTCCGTCTTGATGCAATTCATGGAATATATGATTTTAGTGCAAAGCCATTCTTGCAAGAGCTTTCAGAAAGAGTCGAAGAATTTTCAACCAATAAAGGGAAGAAATATTATCTTATAGCCGAAAGTGATTTAAATGATTCAAGGATTGTAAGGCCAAGAAAGATGGGAGGTTATGGCATTGATGCACAATGGTGTGATGATTTCCATCATGCCATCCATACCCTTCTCACAGGAGAGAATCGAGGATACTATATTGATTTCGGTGAAACAGAGCACCTTATAAAATCCGTCAGGGAAGGGTTTGTCTATGCTGGCCAGTATTCTGAGTATCGAAAGAGAAATCATGGTAATTCTTCAAAGGACAGACCTGCTGAAAAGTTTATTGTTTTCTCACAGAACCATGACCAGATTGGCAACAGGGCACTCGGTGAGCGGCTTACCGGTCTTGTATCATTTGAATCTCTGAAGCTTGCAGTCGGCATAGTTTTACTTTCACCTTATATACCTCTTCTATTTATGGGTGAAGAATATGGAGAGGATGCTCCTTTTCTTTATTTTGTCAGTCATTCTGATCCCGGTTTGATTGAGGCTGTTAGAAAAGGAAGAAAAGAAGAGTTTAAGGCTTTTAAATGGCAGGGAGCTATACCAGATCCTCAGAGCATAGAAACGTTTCTGAAATCGAAGATAAAATGGGAAAAAAGAGAGAAAGATAATTATAAAGTATTATTAGATTTTTATACACATCTTATAAGATTGAGGAGGGAAATACCAGCCCTATCAAATCTTGATAAAGATAGTCTTGATGTTTTTGGATTTGAAGACAAGAAGGTCTTGTTTATAAGAAGATGGAAAGGAGAAAGTGAAGTTTTTTCTATCTTCAACTTTAACAACGCTGATGCGAGGCTCACAGCGCCTCTGACCGGAGGCTGGAGAAAGATTCTGGATTCTTCTGAGAATATATGGAATGGCCCGGGAACATTACTGCCGGAAAAGATGACCAAAGATAAGGAAATAACTGTGAGGAGCAATAGTTTGGCATTGTACGTGAAAGAGGGGAATAGGCAATGGAGAAAATAAATTTTTTATTACCGAGGATACCGATTTCGACATACAGGTTGCAATTTAATAAACATTTTAAATTCGTAGACGCGAAAAATATTATTGGTTATTTACATGAACTTGGTATAACTGACATTTACGCCTCACCCTATTTTAAGGCGAAGGAGGGAAGTCTTCATGGCTATGATATTGTTGACCACAACACATTGAATCCTGAGATTGGCACAGAAGAGGAGTATAAAGATCTAATAAATGAACTCCATAAATATGACATGGGACAAATCCTCGATATTGTTCCCAACCACATGTGTATCACAAGTAAAGATAATGTCTGGTGGATGGATGTTCTTGAAAATGGCCCGAGCTCTATTCATGCATGCTTCTTCGATATTGACTGGGACCCTGTTAAGAATGAACTTAAAAACAAGTTGCTTCTGCCTATTTTAGGAGATCAATATGGAAAGGTTTTGGAGAATCAGGAATTGAAATTGGGTCTTGAAGAAGGAGCTTTTTTTATAAATTACTATGATAATAAGTTACCAATAAGACCTCAAACATATATACAGATACTAAAATACCGTCTGGACGAACTTGAAAAATCTCTACCCGGTGAAACCCCCCAGTTAATTGAGCTTTTAAGCATTATTACTGCATTAAGCCATTTGCCCCCTTATACAGAAAGAGATCCCGAAAAAATCAGAGAGAGATGCCGCGAAAAAGAGATTATAAAGAAACGGTTATGGAGTATCTATAATGAGAGCCCTGATATCAAGACATTCATTGATGAAAATATCACTGCATTTAACGGTATTGAAGGTGAACCAAGGAGTTTCGATCTTCTTGATAAACTTCTCAACGGACAGGCATACAGGCTATCTTACTGGCGTGTTGCAACCGAGGAGATAAATTACCGTAGATTTTTCGATATTAATGACCTTGCAGCAATTCGCATGGAAGACCCTATCGTTTTTAAAAATACTCACAGACTTGTACTACGGCTTATTAAAGAAGGGTCGGTTACAGGGCTTAGGGTTGACCATCCTGATGGCCTATATAATCCTCTGGAATATTTTCAATGGTTACAACGGAGTTGTTTTATTCAATTGAGGCTCAGCCATTTAGAAAAATCAATAGAGAGTATCCCTGAAGATGTTTTGCAAGGTCTCAAAGAGGATGACCTTCTCTATGATGAATATGACCATGTCAAGTCAGGAATAACAAAACTATATGATGAAATCGTGTCCTCAGACCCGGCATATAAACCTTTTTATATAATTGGAGAGAAAATTCTTATTAAAGATGAAAGGATGCCCGCAGATTGGCCTATCTTCAGTACGACAGGCTATGTTTTTCTGAATGCATTGAATGGAATCTTTGTTAAAACCGAGAATGCAAAGGCATTTGATGATATATATGAGAGATTTACAAAATCAAAGGCTAATTTTCAGGATATTGTGTATGAGAAAAAGAAATTGATAATGCAGGTTGCCATGTCGAGCGAAATAAACACCCTTGGACATTATCTGAATATGCTCTCAGAAAAGAACAGACATACACGGGATTTTACCCTTAATAGCCTAATTGCTGCTATTATTGAAGTTATTGCATTTTTCCCGGTTTATAGAACATATATCACTTCATCAGGTGTGACTGACAGAGATCGCCATTATATAGACCTTGCTGTATCAAAGGCAAAGAGAAAAAATCCAGCTATTAGTAGGGAAATCTTTGATTTTTTAAAAAATGTCCTCCTGCTAAATTATGGTGCTGACTTCACAGAAACGGATAAAAATGAATGGATTAATTTTACAATGAAATTCCAGCAGATTACCGGTCCTGTTATGGCCAAGGGATTCGAGGATACAGTATTTTATGCTTACAACAGGCTTATCTCCCTTAATGAAGTAGGGGGAAGCCCGGACAGGTTTGGGACATCTCTTGAAACATTTCATGGAAAGAATATAGAGCGAATAAAATTTTGGCCCCATGCCCTGATTGCTACCTCCACACATGACACAAAGCGGAGTGAAGACGTTAGAGCCCGAATAAACGTCATTTCAGAAATTCCAGATGAATGGAGGAGATGTTTAATAACCTGGAGGAGACTGAATAAAAAGAAAAAACCTGTTGTTGAAGGTCAGAGAGTGCCTGATCTGAATGAAGAATATCATCTTTATCAAACCCTCATTGGCGCATGGCCTATCGGCGAGATGGATGAACCCGGATATGAAATTTTCAAAAAACGAATTAAAGATTACATGTTAAAGGCAATAAGAGAGGCAAAGGTTAATACAAGCTGGATAAGTCCTAACACCCTTTATGAAGATGCCGTGACGATGTTCATTGAAACCATTATGAGTAATGCACCTGACAATAAGTTCATCAAAGATTTTACAGCATTTCACAAAAAGATCTCACACTACGGTATGTACAATTCTCTTTCACTGACTTTGTTAAAAATAACCTCCCCTGGCGTTCCTGATTTTTATCAGGGGACAGAGATATGGGATTACAGTCTTGTTGACCCTGATAACCGGAGACCTGTGGATTACAATTTTAGAATTGGAATGATTGAAGAATTGAAAAAAGGGAAGACAGAGATTACGCTGCCAGAGTTTGTAAGGGAATTAACTATGAATAAAGAGAACGGAAAGATCAAACTTTATCTGATATATAAGGCCCTTAATTACCGTAAAAAGAACAGGGAGCTTTTTGAGAGGGGGGAGTATCTTCCACTTGAGATAATGGGACAGAAGGCAGAAAATGCCTGTGCCTTTATAAGGCGGATCGGTAATAACCGGGTAATAATCGTCACACCGAGATTCTTTACACGCCTCATGTCGCGACCGGATGATTTACCATTTGGAGAACATGTCTGGAGTGATACATTTATTGTAGTACCCGTAGCTGAACCCGGGGCAAAGTATAACAATATCTTCACCGGAGAGGTGTTAACGGCCCGGGAATACAGGGATGCAACCGCATTACATCTTTCAGAAGTTTTTTCGAATTTCCCGGTGGCAATGCTGGAAAGGATTTATGATTGACCATGGAAAGTGTCGTTCTAAGAAAAGAGATTCAAGAGACACTTGAACAAATAAAAAAGGCTGACATCCTTGTTGGGATCCCGAGCTACAATAATGCCCGTACAATAGGCCATGTTGTACGAGCAGTACAATCAGGGCTTGCCAAGTATTTTCCGGAGAAGAAATCTGTTCTTGTGAACTCTGATGGCGGGTCAACAGATGGAACAATAGATGTTGTACAGAACACGACTGTTGAAGATTTCCAGTCTGTTCTTCTCCATCACAGGATAGAACCTGTTTTTAAGATAGCTACCCCTTATCATGGGATTCCCGGGAAAGGAAGTGCATTCAGGACGATATTCGAGATAGCAGATGCCCTTGATGTAAAAGCCTGTGCAGTTGTGGATTCCGACCTCCGGAGCATAACCCCGGAATGGATTGAGCTACTTATCAAACCTATCATTGATGGTAATTATGACTATGTTTCCCCTCTTTACCACAGGCATAAATACGATGGAACAATAACCAACAGCATCATATATCCCTTAACCAGGGCGTTATATGGCAAACGCGTGAGACAACCGATAGGAGGAGATTTTGGTTTTTCAGGGGAATTGGCAAAATTTTATCTCACCAAGGATGTCTGGGAAACAGATGTTGCACGTTACGGGATTGACATATGGATGACAACAACTGCCATAGCCAATAATTTTAAAGTCTGCCAGTCATTCTTAGGGGCAAAGATTCATGATCCAAAAGACCCGGCTGCTGACTTGAGCGCAATGCTCTATCAGGTAGTAGGGGCAACCTTTGACCTCATGGAGACATATTCAGATGTTTGGAGGACCATAAAAGGCTCAGAACCGGTGCCTACTTTCGGCTTTCAATATGCTGTAGGACTTGAATCTGTTTCTGTGAATCTTCAGAGGATGATTGAAAGGTTCAAGCTTGGTGTAAAAGAGTTAATGGAGATATGGAAGGAATTTTTTCCAGAGGACGTTATTCAATTTCTCTATAAGGCAGAGAAAATGCCTGAAGAAAAATTTTTTATGCCTGATGATATCTGGGTCGAGATTATTTACAATTTTGCCTTAGCAACTCATCGTCAGGTTCTCAACAGAGAACATCTTTTAAAATCTCTTACACCTCTCTATCTTGGCAGAGTTGCGTCCTTTGTCATAGAGACATGGGAAAGCAGTGCAGAAAAGGTAGAAGAAAAGAATGAACAATTAGGCATGACCTTCGAAGAAAAGAAGGATTATTTAGTAAATCAATGGGATTAAAGAAAGGAGTCATAGATGAATAATCTTTTTCAGAAGATAATAATTGAGCCCTTTGATAAATTTTTGGAAAAATTACTCCAATTTCTACCGAACATTCTCAGTTCTATATTGATATTGCTCTCTGGAATTATCCTGGGCTTGATTCTCAAGGCTTTATTCCAGAGATTTTTCCATGCCATAAAACTGGATAAGTTTTCAGAGAGATCCGGAGTGGTCGAAATGTTACAGAAAGGTGGTGTAAAAGAACCTCTATCTTTTATTCTATCTAAGTTAATAAGTTGGGTTATCATAATCAGTTTCTTATTTTTATCTTTGCAATCCCTGAACATCCCTACGATAGAGCGAGTACTTGAAAGGTTTATCCTTTATCTGCCAAATGTTTTTGTAGCTGCTGTTATCCTTTTATTTGGTTATCTACTCAGTAATTTTCTTGGTCGTGCAGCATTGATTGCTGCAGTGAATGCAGGATGGAAGGTATCTGGACTGATAGGAAGATTGGTCAAATTGACTGTATTTTTACTCGCTGTTACGATGGCACTTGAGCAGCTTGGAATTGGAAGAGAGACTATAGTTATTGCCTTTGCAATAATATTTGGCGGCGTAGTCCTTGCAATTGCAATTGCCTTTGGTCTTGGGGGAAGGGATATAGCAAAGGAATATCTTGAGAAGAAGATAAAGGGCGAAGAAAAGAAGGATGAAATAAGCCATCTCTAAAATGAAAAGGAGCTTTAATGCTTCTCTGGCTTGGATTTTTAATCTGTACTCTTGCAATTGTTTATTCCGGCACGAGGCTTTCTAAATACGGCGATATAATTGCTGAAAAAACGGGTCTTGGAAGGGCATGGATAGGATTGGTACTTATGGCATCAGTTACTTCCCTCCCAGAGCTTGTTACAGGTATCAGTTCTGTTACCTATGCAGGGGTTCCTGATATCGCCGTTGGTGATGTGCTTGGAAGTTGCGTATTTAATATCTTAATTATCGCCATCCTTGATGCTTTATATCGCATAATGCCGATATCTGCAAAAGCTCATCAGGGAAATATCCTTTCTGCCGGCTTTGGGATACTTCTTTTGAGTATGGTTACTGCAAGCATCTTTTTAGGGAAATATATTTACCCTTTAGGCTGGATCGGTCCATATAGCTTATTTTTCATAATTATTTATTTTATTGCTATAAGATTGGTCTATTCTTATGAAAAAAGACAGATTTCTGCCCTTATAAAGGAAAAGGCTATTGAATTGAGATATAAAGATATTTCAACAAAAACTGCTATCGTCAATTATAGTCTTAATGCTGTAGTCGTTATTATTGCTGCTACTTTTCTACCAGAAATAGGCGAAGGCATTGCAGAGACTACAGATCTGGGCCAGACATTTGTAGGCAATATTTTTATCGCACTCTCCACATCCCTTCCAGAGGTTGTAGTTTCCATGGCTGCTGTAAAAATAGATGCCATAGACCTTGCGATTGGCAATTTATTTGGAAGCAATATCTTTAACATCCTTATTCTTGCCATTGACGATATCTTTTTCATCAAGGGTCCTCTTCTTTCCTTTGCTAACCCTAATCATATAATATCTGCCTTATCCGCAATTGCTATGACGACCATTGCTATTGTCGGTTTGACATATCGTGCAGAAAAGAAACCACTGTTTTTAGCGTGGGATTCCATCGGGATATTATTGATATATCTGATAAATCTAATGTTGCTTTATATGTTGAGATAGGTCTTGACACAATCTTCCTATTTCAGATAGATTAGTTTATAGTAAAGGGGAGTAGCTGAATCAGTGGCTATCGTCAACACGTCTGTGATATGCAGGCCGGTGCTACTGGTTAGGTGATCTAACAAGTGAGACCTTTACCACGATGAGTATTTATCGCGGTAAAGGTCTTTTTATTTAAGGAGGTATGAAATGAACGGATTAAAGACAATGGTTTTAATGGTAACACTAACCTTGATGCTGGTGGGAATCGGGGGTATTCTGGGTGGTAAATCAGGCATGACAATTGCCCTTATCATGGCCTTTGGTATGAACTTTATCACCTACTGGTTCAGTGACAAGATAGTCCTTAGAATGTACGGCGCAAGACAGGTAAGCGAGGCTGAGTCACCGGAGCTTTACAGTATAGTCAGACGGCTTGCTCAAAGAGCTGAACTTCCGATGCCAAAGGTTTAATAACCTAATTTTTAAAGAAGGAGGGTTGCTATGAAGTGTCTGGTTTGTAGTATTGATTTAACAATCTCTGAAAGACAGGGGATTGAGATCGATTATTGTCCTCAGTGCAGGGGGGTATGGTTGGATCGAGGTGAGCTTGATAAAATTATAGAAAGATCATCTGCTATGCCCTATGAAGGGCATAAAGAAAAGCATGAGCACTACAGAGGGAGTGCCGGTAAAGATGAACATTACGAGCATAAGAAACATAAACGGAAATCATTTCTTGAAGATCTTTTTGATTGATTTCTGTATCGTTAATATACATAGTGTAATATCTCATAAGTGGTTCCTTCTCAAATTAAAGTGAGTAGAGCCGTAGAAGCTTGATAACAATTCCCCCTTAGCAAAGGGGGAATAAGGGGGTTATTATAAAGATATATTACAATCCAAAATTGAAATCTCATGCAAAGAGCTACGTAAGAAAGGTGTTCTGTCCGAGATTTTGCTTTGGAATCAGTTAAAATGTCCTGATGGCGTTAGAGGGTTGGATTGAAAACAAGGAACTTACAACCCCCTGCACCCCCTTTATTAAGGGGGAATAATCCACTTAAAAATGAGAAAGAACCAAGAAATTTGTAGTCTGCTAAAGTGAATTGTAAGTTAAATAGGCAAGACCATTAAGACTGCTGTCCTTTCGAGAGGTAATATGCGCTGGCACCAAAAGGAAATAGAAAATATTATTCATGAATTACGCTCCTCTCCTCACGGACTTTCAGAGGATGAGGCCAGGAAACGGCTTGAGGAATATGGCTTAAATGTATTAAAAGAAAGGAAGAAAAAACCCCCTTTTATAATGTTCCTTGATCAGTTCAAGGACTTTATGATTATTGTCCTGATTGCTGCTGCAATCGTCTCAGGAATCATCGGTGAGCTTTCTGATACCATTGCAATCATTGTTATCGTTGTCCTCAATGCCATAATAGGTTTTGTCCAGGAATACCGTGCAGAAAAGGCTATGGCTGCACTCAAGAAAATGGCTGCACCAAGTGCGACTGTGATAAGAGATGGAAAACCTTCAGATATACCGGCATCTGAGCTTGTCCCTGGTGATATAGTGACCCTTGAAGCAGGGAAGATTGTGCCATCGGATATGAGACTTATTGAGGTTGCCCAATTAAAGGTGGAAGAGGCAGCCCTTACGGGTGAATCTATTCCTGTGGAAAAACATATCAAAGTTCTTCATGATGAAACGATCCCTCTGGGTGACAGAAAAAACATGGCTTATAAAGGAACGATTGTTTCATATGGAAGGGGAATGGGTGTTGCTGTTGCAACCGGTGTGAACACTGAACTCGGCAGGATCGCTACGATGCTTCAAGAGGAAGAAGAGGTGAAAACACCTCTTCAGAAAAGACTTGCGGTATTTGGTCAGAAACTTGCAATAGCTGTTCTGGTAATCTGCGCTGTTATATTCATTATAGGAATCTTCAGAGGAGAATCCCCCCTCTTGATGTTGCTTACAGCAATATCACTTGCTGTAGCTGCAATACCTGAGGCACTTCCTGCTGTCATAACTATCTCTCTTGCTATTGGTGCAAGGAAGATGGTTAAGCAGAATGCCCTTATAAGAAAACTTCCTGCAGTAGAAACCCTTGGATCTGTTACATATATCTGCTCTGATAAAACAGGCACACTGACCATGAATAAAATGACAGTGGAAGAGATTTATACAGATGAAAAATTGATTAATCCCCCCTTCCCCCCCTTTAGTAAAGGGGGGATAGAGGGGATTTTTATGACTGCTTTAGCTTTAAGCAATGACGCTACTGTAGATAAGGATGGTAAAGTCATAGGCGATCCAACAGAGGTTGCTCTTTATATGAGAGCACAGGATGCCGGCTTTAAAAAGGATGTACTTGTAAAAAACTTCCCGAGGGTTGCCGAGATACCTTTTGATTCTGATAGAAAATGTATGACGACGATACATAAAATTCTTCCCCACCAACATTTAGTAATCCCCCCTCACCCCCCTTTAGTAAAGGGGGGAAGGGGGGATTATATTCCTTTTGAAAATGTGGGTAAAGGAGGTTTCTTTTCCTTCACAAAGGGTGCAATTGAAGTATTAATTGAAAAATCAAACAACGTTTTAACATCCGATGGATTGAAAAATCTAAATGCGCAGGAACTTCTCAAGGCAAGCGAAAAAATGGCTACGGATGGATTGAGGGTTCTTGGCATAGCCGTGAAAATGTGGGAAAGCCTGCCCGAGGATATTTCACCTGAGAATGTTGAGACAGGCCTCACTATTTTAGGTCTTGTTGGTATGGTAGACCCACCGAGGGAAGAGGCAAAAGAAGCGGTAGCTTTATGTAAGACTGCTGGAATAAAACCTGTGATGATAACCGGTGATCACCCACTTACGGCAAAGGCAATAGCAGAGAGACTTGACATACTTGAGGATGACTCAAAAGCAATAATTACAGGAAGGGCGCTTGAGGAATTACCATTAGAGGAATTCGAGGAAAGGGTTGAGCATATCAGGGTTTATGCAAGAGTAGCTCCTGAGCAGAAATTAAAGATAATTAAGGCACTTCAGGATAAAGGGCAGTTTGTTTCAATGACTGGCGACGGGGTGAATGACGCACCTGCTTTAAAAAGAGCCGATATAGGTGTTGCCATGGGTATTACAGGCACTGACGTAGCAAAAGAGGCATCTCATATGGTTCTTCTTGATGACAATTTTGCCACAATTGTAAAAGCAGTTAGAGAGGGAAGGAAGATATATGACAATATAAGAAAATTTGTGAAGTACCTCCTCACAACCAATTCAGGTGAGATATGGACACTTTTTCTCGCACCATTTTTGGGTCTGCCTATACCGCTTTTGCCGATTCATATACTCTGGATAAACCTGATGACAGATGGACTTCCTGCCCTCGCTCTCTCTGTTGAGCCTGCAGAAGGTGATGTAATGAGTAGATCTCCAAGACATCCGAAAGAAAGTATATTTGCCCACGGATTAGGACTTCATGCGATATGGGTCGGGTTTTTAATGGCAGTAATTGTTCTATTTGTTCAGGCATGGTCTATCAAAACAGGCCACTTTCATTGGCAGACAATGGTATTCACTGTGCTCTGTCTTTCACAGCTTGGCCATGTACTTGCCATAAGGTCAGAAAAACAATCATTGTTCAAGATAGGGTTATTTTCAAATAAATATCTACTCGGGGCAGTCCTTTTCACTGTTGCTCTTCAGTTAGCAACTATATATGTGCCATTTTTGAATCCAATATTCAAGACAGAGTCCTTAACCCTTGGTGAATTGACAATAACACTCGCCTTCTCGACTGTAGTATTCTTTGCAGTAGAAACAGAAAAGTGGTGGAAAAGGAAAGGGTGAAGTCTAAATTTAAAAAGGATGCCGCCAGGCCACAGGGCTTTACAACAGGCTCTTCAGATATTCTATTCTCTTCTCAACATCAGCCATATCTGTAAAGAACCTCCATAGCATTCCGGGCATGATATCACACTGAAGTGCACGGAGCAGATGTTTTCCAAATCCCCTCCCAACACATATCTCATCAATCGCTTCATGTTCCCGAAGATTTTTTTTCATCGCTACTATTTCGGCAAATTCATGTGCAATGATTCCCGTTGTTATTTCATCATCTATTCTATAGAAGACCGAAATTGCATAAACCTTCTCTGCGCTTTCATAAATAAGCTCCGGCTGAAAACCAAGATTTCTTTCAAATTCCTCGATTTTCATGGCCCAGCCTGGTGAGCATGCATGGAGCTCATAGTATGATCTGAGCAGTAATACCTTATCTTCAATCTCGTCGAAATGGAGTTCCAGATATGGTTTAATAAGAGATACTTCTTCTTTCACATCTCCAAAACTATCTCTCACCTTAAGAAAAAGATTTAATATTCTTTCTACCATTTTATTAAGCCTAAGAGTTTGAAGCTCTCTTCAGGCTCTTGAGAATACCGAGTTTTCAGCTCATTTTACCTTTTTCTGATTATACAAATACATTTTACCCTAACAGGCTATCTCAAATCTTTTCATGCCGAGCTTTTGATGGAGCATTATAAACGTAAAAGACAGTGAAATTATCTCCTGTAGTTTCTGTGTATCGATTCCATTTTCAGAAAGCGGAATAGGGAGAAACTTGGGCCTGTAAACTGAGAATGCTGGATTGCTCCTAAGTAACCTGGCTCTTCTATTATCATTCCGTCACCATCGTTGAGGAGAATTTTCCCCAACAGATCTAACCCTTGTTGAGAACCACTTGTAATCAGAATGCTTTCGACAGGTATGTCGAGGGTATTCTTTTGACGATAACGCTCTGCGATATATTCTCTCAGTTTCAGGTAGCCTTCTGAATTGCTGTATTGGAAAATATCACGCCTGCGTATACGAAATATCTTATTTGTTGCCGCCTCAAGCTCCTCAGCAGGAAAATATTCTCTGTTAAGGAGCCCACCCGCAAACGAAATTATTGCAGGGTCGAGAGCAACCCTTGGGACCGCCATAGCAATCACTCTGTGTTGAAATCTGTCTATGGACTTAGGAATGAGTTAACAAAATCCAGGACGTCCTGTCTGTCCATGCGGAAGACACCCCCGGTACCAGCGCAATTGCCATTCATACCGAAGGATGTAACCCCTGCAATTATGTTACTATCGCCCAGGAAATTCGGGCCACCCGAGTCGCCAAAGCATGTGCCACCGGTCGCATGGTTGTTAGACAAAAGTAGAGAGAAATCGCCCGTCGACGCCGGCACGTTAATCTGAATCAGATGGGGATAGGCTACCATGCGCACTTTACTGTTGTGCTCCAAGAAGGATGCTGGATCTGGAAAGCTTTCCTGTAGACCATATCCAACGGAAGTAAAGGTCACTTTCTGCAGACCACGTTTTGTTTTTAGGGTGTCGAGTTGATTAACTGCAGGGAGCACTCCATACTTGTCCAAAACGAAGGGTTCAGCGAGGATGACAACACCAACATCGTGATAAAAGTAGGGAGCGGTCTCATATAGTGGGTGAGCGGCCCATGAACTTGCTTCTACGGTGTTTGGGCCGGCATTATGGATAATTATTATCCCCATTTTCTACATCCGATTCCGTAAAGACTCGCATGCCAGTATATTGAGAGTCTGGAAAGTTATTGGTGCAATGTCCAGCAGTTAAGAGAACTATTGGGGACAGCAATGTTCCGCTACAACGAAATGCTGGTACGCCACCGACATCCATAACCAAAAGAACTACATAGGGATGGCCTTTGCCATCCAGTTCTCCATCGGTAACCGCACGTGCAAAGCTAATAGAGCTAAATATCAGCGCCAGTGTAAGCAAAAGAACAATCGTTACTCTTTTCATTTCATCTCCTCCTTGTGGCGTTCTTTAGGTGAGTTGAATCACCTGAATCATATTACTGTCTATGTAAGAATTCTTGTCGTTACTCGGCAAATAACATAACTGTGTGCGTGATTTTAACAAAGGGATTAGGCCATGTCAATATGGATGCTTTGTTAAAATTATCTTTTTCTATGTCACTGGGAGTCAAATGGTGTCAATTCATGAACAAAGATTTATTGATTTCCATTAGTAATGTTGGATTGAAAAGTAAAAATTGAAAAACAACATTTCATGAAGAAGGTCACAGAGATAATCCTTTTTTATCTATACCTCATTTCCCTTTCCCGGCCCGATATGACAGAACTCTGTCCGGTTTCCTTGACATGACGCAAGGCAAGATGCAGGTTCCGTCTTTCACTTTTACATCAAATGCCTTCTCAACTATCCATGTTTCACCATTAAGAAAGACGTACTCATGTGAAGAACTAATTGGATTGGTTACAAGAATGGCTATAAGGTCATAATTGTTTATAATCCTGAGCTTTTCGAGTTCTGAAAGAATCGCTTCTTTGCGGTTATCGACCTCATTGTGGTCAAGCACCATCATCTGGCTGACCCCGAGTTTTTTCCCGTCTATCATTGATTCTTTAAAATCAGCAGCAATAAGTTCTTCGGCTGTCTTGTCCTTGGTGTTGATACTTTTATAAAGAAGTTCCATGATGTATGCAAATATAATCTAACTACTAGATATATATTAGCTTCTTCCTGCTGTCTTTGATAGTTGAATTTTCCTTCTGTTATCTTTCTTTAATAAGTCTACTAACTCTGAAAACATCTGTGTGATACCGATTTTACATATGACGCAAATGCTATCTTCTTGATGTGTTTTATTGTTGCATTTTATGCATTTATAAACTTTCATATTTTCTGTAACCCCCTTTTGAAATTTTTTGCACTTTTATTAAGGTTCTCATAATTGAATAGACATTTACCTGAAAATCTCCCCTGCCCCCTCTTTGCCAAAGAGGGGCATTACACACCCCTACACCCCTCTCGAGAGGGGATTATTCCTCCCTTTAGCAAAGGGAGGTTAGGAGGGATTTTATAAATATATGTAGTCATTATTATAAGACTGTTAATAATGCCTTTTGTCTTTTAAACATTACCTCCCAGACAACGTTACATAGAAGGCTGAATTTTGCCTGTATACGAGAAGGAGTGCGTTCTCATTAGATTTGATACTTGAAGCTATTGATTCATAATCCTTTATGTTATGTATATCTTTCTTATTGATTTCCATTATAATATCTCCGTTCATCAGAATACCTTGAGCAGGGCTGCCGTCTTCGATATCAGTAATTACAACACCGGTGATGCGTTTTGGAACATTAAGATTCTTCTTCATTTCTGGAGTGAGGCTCTGGACATTGATACCTTTAAGCTGGTTATCAAATGTTTTTGAAAGTGTTTGAATATCTGCCGGCATTTCGGTTATTTTTACATTCACTGTTTTTGGTTTCCCATCACGTATAATTGTAATCATCACTTCTTTGTTCGGTAAGATATTGGCAACCATATTTCTGAGGTTTGTGACATCTTCAACTTTTTTACCGTCAAACTCAACGATAACATCTCCCCTTTCTATTCCTGCCTTTTCAGCAGGGCTGTCTTCTACAACGTCCCCTACAAGAACACCCTTCTTTTCTCCAAGATTAAATTGCTTAACAAGATCCGGGGTTAAGGGCTGAATTGTTACCCCAAGCCATCCTCTGATGACTTTTCCTTTTTTTATCAGGCTCTCCATAACGACTTTTGCCATATTGCTCGGTATTGCAAACCCTATACCCTGATACCCGCCGGTTGTACTGAAGATAGCCGTGTTGATTCCAACCAGTTCTCCTCTTATATTTACCAGTGCACCTCCCGAGTTGCCAGGATTAATGGCAGCATCTGTTTGAATAAAATCCTCATAATCGGCAATCCCGACATTTGCCCTTCCTGTTGCGCTTACTATCCCGGATGTAACAGTATGACTCAATCCAAACGGATTCCCGATGGCTATTACTGTCTCTCCAACCTGTAATTTGTCAGAGTCGCCAAGCTTAATTACGGGCAGATGATTTGAATCTATCTTGATGACAGCAAGGTCGGTTTTTGGGTCTACCCCTATTACCTTCCCCTTAAACTCCCTTTCATCCGATAATTTCACTTTTATTTCATCAGCATCCTTGACAACATGATTGTTTGTAAGGATATAGCCGTCTTTATCCACTATAACTCCTGAACCAAGACCTGACTGTTTGTATTCTCTGGGCATTTCAAAAAATTTAAATTCATCGTTAAAGAATCTTTTAAAAAACGGGTTGTTAGAAAATGGTGAACGCATTCCATGTTGTTTTATTGTTTTTGTAGATGATATATTAACAACAGAAGGCTTAACCGCAGCCACAACTTCAACCATTGCCTGATTCGTTTTTGAAAGTATCTCGACAGCCTCTTTTGGTATCGTTATATCTTTCGCATACCCATTAGAATTAAGGTTGAATTTCGATGAGATACCGAGCCCGATAATGAGTCCTACAATAGTAAATACTGTAGCAATAACTAATGGTTTTTTTCTGAATATCATATTCTCCTCCATCTTAATTAAAGAATTCCTCGCAGCTTGCGAGGGGTAGTTCATTATTGCTCATATAAATTCGGTCATAAACTCTTTCGTACCAAACCTCAATAAAATCCATTCCTACTAAGGAGTTCATAAGTAAGGCATCATTATTGAAAAATCTCCCCTCTCCCCTCTTTGCCAAAGAGGGGTACATTTCCTCCCTTTGGCAAAGGGAGGGTAGGAGGGATTTTATAATCAATGTCTTCATACTTATGACCTTATTAGTAAGTTTACGATACAAGAATTTTATGAAGAAACAGTGAAGAGAATATGAATAAATTATGAAGGGATTTTTACCCCGTACCAACGCAGAAAGCCCTGACTGTGAAGTCGGGGATGAAAGCCAACAAAATTCCCGAGAGGCACATCCCCAATGCCACGCCTGTAAAGGCGTGGTACGGGGTTTATATTAAAAATATACACAAAGGGCATTCGGGCAACAAATATTTCAATAAGGCGGCGTGGAAAAATTTTTGATTACCCTTTGGTGTATAATACTATGACTCAATTTAATTTATGGAAGAGATCTACAATATAAAAATCCCTGTATTTGAAGGGCCTTTTGATCTCCTCTTGCACCTTATCAAAGAAAATAAGATTGATATTTATGACATACCTATTGCCTTAATTACAGGTCAGTACCTTCAATATATCGAAATGATAAAAGAGCTCAATCTTGAAATAGCAGGGGAGTTTCTTGTTATGGCTGCGACCCTTATCCATATCAAATCGAGGATGTTACTTCCGCCTGATGAAGATATACCTTCAGAAGTACAGGAAGACCCGAGACGTGAGCTTGTTCAGAGACTGCTTGAATACCAGACATTTAAAGAAGCAGCACTCAGCCTCAAGAAGAGAGAAGAGGATTGGATGAAGGTGTTTTGCAAAGAACCGGTATCAGATGGGGAAGAAATTTATCTTTTTGATATTAGTCTTTTTGATCTCCTCGACGCATTCAAAAGATTACTTGATAAAGCTCCGCCAGATGTTGTTTCTATCACAAAAGAAACACTGACCGTGAAAGACAGGATGTCTGTAATAATGGAGATGCTTGAAGGAAAGGAGGCCATCAGATTCGAGGAGATTTTTAAAGAAGGTATAACAAGGATACAACTGATAGTCACGTTCATTGCACTCCTTGAACTGATCAAACTTGGTCTGGCTAAGGCATATCAGGAAAGAGAGTTTGGAAATGTATGGGTAATAAATCCTGCAAAACAGTCATCCATAGTTAATCAATACTGAAAAATATCTTAACCCAAATAATGCAATTAACCACAGAGAACACAGAGGGCACGGAGGAAGACATGAATAAGGCTAAAAATAAAAAGATTTTTAATAAAGTCAATTCTCTGTTTCTCTGTGGTTAAAGATTTAAAAAGTATCTCTGTGCTCTCTGTGGTTTTTCTTAAATAATAATGTTGAAATTTATTAAAATTTTAATTATTTTTGCTCTTTTGTTAGGCATTCTTTATGTTAGTCATGGTTTCATATTCGAAAAAGCAGGTAAGTGCTTATATTACAAGGATGAGATGAAACCAGCCGATGTCATCGTGATACTCGGAGGCGAAGAAACTGAGAGGGTTGAATATGGTGTTAAACTTTTTAGAGAAGGATGGGCAAGAAAGGACAGAATAATATTAGCTGGGGGGCCACTTGTCTGGAAATATACATGGGCATCTCTTATGAAAGAACACGCAATATTTCTTGGCGTGCCAAAAGATGCCATACTGCTTGAAGACAAATCAAGAACCACAGAAGAAGACGCAAGGTTTACAAAAGAGATTTTTAATAAATATGGGTACAAGTCCTGTATCCTTGTAACATCTCCATATCACAGCAGGAGGGCGAATAAGATATTCAGAAAGATTATGGGAGATAAAATAATGATAATAAGTACTCCTGCTGAAAAAAGCTGGTTCAGTTTTGATGAATGGTGGGAAAGGAGAAGGGATAGGGCAGAGGTTTTGAATGAGTATTCGAAATTCATATGGCTCTGGATATTTGGCCTTAGAGAAGATCGTTTAGAAACTTCCTCCTGACTCTATTTTCCCCTTATATTCAAAGAGTTGTAAATCTGCAATCATTCAGTGAAGCACCCTTCGACATCCTTCGACAAGCTCAGGATGACATTGTCATGGTGAGCCTGTCGAACCATCAGGGTGACAGTGCGCGACATATTGTGGGTTTGTCATGGTGAGCTTGTCGAATCTATGACAGCAAAGCTTCACCCTTCTGAAGGCTTACTGTAAAACTTGAAATCCCGCTTGACAAAATATAAAGGTTCTGGTATGTTCAAAATATGAACGTTCAAAAAGTGAACAACAAGAAACAAGAGAATCTGGATACATACAAGTCTCTCTTGTTGCTTGACGAGATTTCAAAAGGAGAACCTCTTTCTCAGCGTGATTTAAGTAAGAAGCTCAACATAGCGCTCGGTCTTGTCAACTCATATATCAAAAACCTTGTCTCAAAAGGATATGTAACTATAAAGGCGATACCGGCAAAAAGATATGTGTATTATCTCACTCCAAAAGGCTTTACAGAAAAAACACGATTAACATATCATCATCTCCAGAACTTCACAAATCTCTATAGAGTGGCAAGAAGAGACTTCAAAGAGCTTTTCAACAGATTTTCCGAAGATGACGTAAAGAGTGTTGTTTTTGCGGGTGTTGATGAGGCCGCAGAAATCGCCTATCTTTCATTGCAGGAATTTGATATAGAATTTGCTGGCATTGTGGACAATGATCGTGCGGGTAAAGATTTCTTTAAATACAAAATAATGCCTTTTGAGAGAATCAAAGAGATAGACGCGGATTTTATAGTCATAACCTCATTCTTAAAAAGAGATGAGGTTTATAAAAAACTCGTGGAAGCAAATATATCGCCCGAGAGGATAAGTAGCATATTTCCTATATCGTCTGAAATTTCTTAGCTGTAGTTTCCCAAAGGTCTTAGACTCTTGGGATTTATAAAATGAAAAGCATTGGATTACATTATGGGCTGAAAAACCTGAATGGCGGTAGCCTGCTTAAAAATTATAGTGAATGACATAAGTAAATAGTCACCCTTCGACAAGCTCAGGGTGACTTGTCATGGTGAGCCTTCGGCGTGAGCTCAGTCGAACGCTTGTCGAACCATGACAACTTTTAAATGTCGTTAACTATAAATCAAGGGGGATATGATTATGAATAAAAAAAACACTGCAGGTCTTTTATTAAAAAAAATCAAGGAGAGGAAGGCATCCATTGGAATTATAGGTCTCGGTTATGTAGGTCTTCCCCTCGTTAAGGAATTTCACAGGGGAGGATTTCTTGTTACAGGCTTTGATATTGACCTGCAAAAGGTGGATATGCTTAATAGCGCTAAAAGCTATATAAGTTATATCCCCTCGGAGTACATAAAGAATCTCATAGCCGATAGGAGGTTCAAGGCAACAACAGATTTCACAAAACTTAAAGATATGGACTGCATCATAATCTGCGTGCCGACACCGCTGAATAAACACAGAGAGCCTGATTTATCTTTTGTATTTAATACAGCAAGGTCTATTGCTGAACATCTCAGGCAAGGGCAGCTTATTGTTCTTGAATCCACTACTTATCCGGGAACGACTGACGAAGATATGAAAAAGATACTCGAAGAGACAGGTCTTAAGGCAGGAAAGGACTTTTATCTTGCATATTCACCTGAAAGAGAAGACCCTGCTAATAAAGATTTTACGACCTCCAGGATTCCAAAGGTTGTCGGAGGTTATACCCGAAATTGTCTGAAGGTTGCAAAGGCGTTATATGATTCTGTTGTCATAAATACAGTACCTGTCTCCTCAACAAAGGTAGCAGAAGCCACAAAACTCCTTGAAAATATTTACAGGGCAGTAAATATAGCACTTGTTAATGAGATGAAGATGCTTTTTGACAGGATGGGGATTGATGTCTGGGAGGTCATAGAGGCATCAAAGACAAAGCCATTTGGTTTTCAGGCATTCTATCCAGGTCCTGGCCTGGGGGGACATTGTATACCCATAGACCCTTTTTATCTGACATGGAAGGCGAGGGAATACGATTTCCCAACGAGATTTATTGAACTTGCTGGTGAGATAAACACATCAATGCCTCAATATGTGGTAACAAAAGTGACGGATGCACTTAATGGTATAGGGAAAAGCATAAGAGATTCAAAGATATTTTTACTCGGTCTTACATATAAGAAGGATGTGGACGACGTCAGGGAGTCACCTTCACTTGAACTTATTGAGCAGCTAAGGAATAAAGGTGCAAAGGTTGACTATAATGATCCTTATGTTGCCAGGACACACAAAATGAGGCATTATGACCTTAAGATGTCCTCTGTGCCTCTCACAGAGAAAAACCTCAAAAAATACGACTGTGTTGTGATATCAACCGACCATTCTTCTTATGATTATGGTTTTATAGCCAGACACAGCAGGCTTGTAATAGATACGAGAAACGCGATGAAAGGGATCTCTGGTTCTACAAAAGGGAAGATAATAAAGGCGTAAGAGAAAATTTTTTAAAACTTTTATCGAATTATTATGCCTCAAAATCACGAGATAGTAATCAGACCTCATAAAGGCTGGATTCCTGTAAATCTAAGGGAGCTCTGGCAGTTCCGTGATTTGCTCTATTTCCTTTCATGGAGAGACATAAAGGTTAAATATAAGCAAACTGTACTGGGTGCGGCGTGGGCAGTTTTGCAACCATTTATTACTATGATAGTTTTTTCTATACTTTTCGGGAAACTTGCAAAAGTGCCTTCGGATGGTATTCCATACCCTATTTTTGTATACGCAGGACTTTTACCGTGGAATTATTTTTCTTCTGCTCTTAGCAGTTCGGGTAACAGCCTTGTGGCAAGTTCAAATCTTATTACAAAGGTCTATTTCCCGAGACTTATCATACCTGCAAGTGCATCTCTATCGTGTCTTTTAGATTTTTTAATTGCCTCCATCATTTTAATAGGCATGATGTTTTTCTATCATTTTACTCCTAATGCTTTTGACATAGTCATAATTCCAATTCTGGTTTTTCTGACTTTTATAGTTGCTGTTGGCTGTGGTTTATGGCTTTCAGCACTAAATGTTGAATACAGGGATTTTCAGTATGTAATACCATTTCTTGTACAGATATGGATGTTTGCCACGCCTGTGATTTACCCGGTAACACTTTTCCCTGAAAAATACCGCTGGTTACTTTCACTCAATCCCATGGGAGGCATCATAGAGGCGTTCCGTACTTCAACTCTTGGGTATCAGCCGATTAACTGGCATCTGCTGATTATTTCATCTGGAATTGGTTTGTTGATATTTTTTACTGGGATGCTTTATTTCAGGAAGGTCGAGCGTTCCTTTGCAGATGTGATTTAAAATCATATAGTAGTTTCCTTTTTAAGTATAATATTTCCATGTCTTCCTCTTGATCAGTAAAACCTCTTCGAGCTACTTAAACTAAAAATTAATGAACCCAATCATTTCTGTCGAAAACCTTAGTAAACAATATCGCATAGGTATAAGATTGCCTTATAAGACCTTTAGAGAGACACTTATGAACGCAATTACTTCTCCTGCAAAACTGTTTAATAAAA